>NZ_JAHVJR010000001.1:2400000-3147194 GCF_019801175.1 Vannielia litorea | reverse complement strand
AAGTGGGCGGGGAGGTGGTGCCGGTGTGCCTGATGGGTGCTGTTGGAGTGGGGGCGCTGCCCCCACACCCCCGGAGATATTTTGGCCAAGATGAAGGGCGGGGCGGGGCTTTACTGCACCGTCAGGAAGGGGTCACCCGCGGTGATCTGGCCGATGCGGGCGGCGGGGAAGCCCATGGCCTGAAGGTCTGTCAGGAGCCTGGCGGCGCGGCCGGGGGGGACGGCGGCGAGGAGGCCGCCGGCGGTTTGCGGATCGAACAGCAGGTCGGTCTCGGGCGGGGCGGGCGCGGGCAGGGCGATGCGGCTGGCGATGGCGGCGCGGTTCTCGGCCCAGAGGGTGGAGCGGATGCCCTTGGCGGCCAGTTCGGCGGCGCCGGGCAGGAGCGGCAGTGCGGCGAGCTTGAGCGTGGCGGCGACGTGGCTGGCCTCGCAGATGGCCATGAGGTGCCCGGCGAGGCCGAAGCCGGTGACATCGGTCATGGCGTGGGCAGTGGCGAGCAGGCGGGCGGGGCCGCCTTGGGGCCGGGCCATGGAGGCGAGGGCTCCGGCGACCCAGGTGGCCTCGGCCTGCCCGCGCATGTCGGCGGCGAGGATGGTGCCGGTGCCGATGGGCTTGGTGAGGATGAGCGCGTCGCCGACCTGTGCGTTTTCCAGCCCCACGGGGAAGGCGGTGCGAAGCCCGGTGACGGTGAAGCCGAGTTGCACCTCGGCGCCCATCGAGC
Source organism: Vannielia litorea (assembly GCF_019801175.1). NCBI lineage: Bacteria > Pseudomonadati > Pseudomonadota > Alphaproteobacteria > Rhodobacterales > Paracoccaceae > Vannielia > Vannielia litorea. The sequence goes on along the minus strand of NZ_JAHVJR010000001.1, from coordinate 3,146,473 downwards.
TGTGCCCACCGACCAGCTCGGCGCCTTCATCGCGCAGGATGGCGCTGGCGGCGGAGAGCACCTCGCGCATGGAGCGGGCCTGCATTTCGGGCGCCATGCGGCGCAGGGTGACGGAGGCGAGCGCCGCCTGCGGCCGGGCGCCCATCGCCCAGATATCCCCCAGCGCGTGGACGGCGGCGATGCGGGACATCAGGGCGAGGTCTTCGGTGAAGCCGCGCAGGTGATCGGTGGTAATGACCTGCCAGTCGCCCTCCATCGCGAGGATGGCGGCATCGTCGCCGGGCAGGCTCATCAAGTCATCGCGCTCGGGGGTGGGCAGCTCGGCCAGTGCGGCCTTCAGCGCGGTGGGGGCGATCTTGGCGCCGCAGCCGGCGCAGAGCATGGGTTCGGCGGCCGGGTCTTCGGGGGCCATCGAGGGGTAGGCGGTGAACTTTGCCATGAAGGCGCGATCGATCCGGTCTTTCACGCGCCAGACCCAGGGGCCGGAGGCGGTGAGGCCGAGCTTTTCACCCAGCGCGGATTGGGAGCCGAGGGAGATGAGCTTTAGGTAGTCGCGCTGCGGGCGGAAGGGTTTGAGGGCGGCGCCGCCCTCGGTGGCGCGGCGGAAGTTCTCGGCCAGAACGGGCGCGGCGCGGACGGCATAGACGCCGGCCTTGGGGCGCGGGTCAGGCTCGAAATGGGCGCAGTCGCCGACGGCGAAGATCGCGGGATCGGTGGTGCTGCGCAGGCCGGGGCCGACACGGATGAAGCCGTTGTGCAGGTCGAGGCCTGTCTCGGTGAGCCAGTCGTGGGGCCGGGCGCCGCCCGCGCCGATGATGAAATCAGCGGGCAGGGTGCGGTCGTTTTCGAGGTGGACCGCCTCGGCGGTGACGTGGGTGACGCGGGCGTACTCGAGGCAGGGGATGCTTGCCTTGCGGAGGGTCTCGAAGAGCCGGGCGCGGGAGCCGCCGCCGAGGGCGGAGAGGGCGGTGCCGGCATCGACCAACGTGACGCTGGGGCTGTGGCCTGCGGCGCTGAGGCGGTGGTGGGCGGCCATGGCCAGCTCGACCCCGGCGACCCCGGCACCGATCACCACCACGCGGGCGCGGCCGGGGGCCTCCGCGAAGGCTTGCCAGCGGGCGGCGAAGGCATCGAGCGGCTTGGCGGGGCAGGCGTGCTCGGCGAAGCCGGGGATTTGCGGCATGTCGGAGGTGACGCCGATGTCGAGCGAGGCGATATCATAGCCGAGGCGGCGGGGGCCGGAGGCGGTTTGGACCAGCACCTCGCGCGCCGCGCGGTCGATTGCCGTGGCGTGGCCGTCGATCAGCCGGGCACCTGCAAAGCGGGCGAGGCGGTGAAGGTCGATCTGGAGCGCATCGAGCGGGTAGTGGCCAGCGATATGGCCGGGCAGCATGCCGGAGTAGGGCGCGGTGGTGCCGGGGTTCACCAGCGTCAGCCGGGCTTGCGGGATGGGCGCCATGCCGAGGCGGCGCAGCACCAGCGCATGAGCATGGCCGCCGCCGATGAGCAGGATGTCTTTTGTCAGGCTCGGGGTGGCGTGCACGCGGGCTCTCCGTTGGCTCTGTGCAGACGATAGCGGCCCGGCGGCGGGTGGCAAATGGCGATGGCGACAGGTTGCGCGATGGGCGGGCTGGCAATGGGGTGGCGCGGCGGCAATTGTTCACGATCCGGCATCAATCGGGGCCGCTTTTTCTCCTTGACGGCTCGTCCCCCGGCCACTACATCGGCCCTCGCTTTTGGCGGAGTAGCTCAGTTGGTTAGAGCAGCGGAATCATAATCCGCGTGTCGGGGGTTCAAGTCCCTCCTCCGCTACCAAGCATTTCCTGACAGTTCGTGACTTTTGCTCGGTACGGTGTGCGTCGTGCTGGCTACACTGCGCTCTCGCGTGTCCCGTCGCCGCTGGTCGGAGGGTCTTTGCTCTGCGCGGGAAGCCTCGTATGAGTATTGCCATGCAAGCACTGCGGTTCAGTCAGGATCATGTGGAGGGCGAGACGGTTGGCGATGGGGCCTACCGGCGGATCCGGGCTGACATTGTCTCAGGTAAGTTGCGCCCGCTGGAGCGGCTTAAGCTCGAGCAGTTGCGCGAGGCCTATTCGGTGTCTGTCACCACGCTGCGCGAGATCCTCACCCGCCTGGCCGCCGAGGACTTGGTGACCGCCGAGGGGCAGCGCGGGTTTCGGGTGGCGCCGGTGAGCCTTGCGGACCTCAAGGGGCTGGCTGAGTTGCGGACGCTGCTGGAGGTGCATGCGCTGCGGTTGTCGCTCGCCAATGGCGATCTGGACTGGCAAGGGCAGGTGGTGTCGGCGCATTACAAGCTGTCGGTGGTGGAGCAGGATCTGCTGAGCAATGACCTGCGCACCGTGGCACAATGGGTCGAGCATGACTGGGGCTTTCACCATGCCACCATTGCCGCCTGCGCGACCGAGCCGTTGATGCGGATGCACGCGGCCGTTTTCGACCGCTACATGCGCTACCACATGCTGGTGCTGGATTTTCGCGGCAAGCCCGCTGCCGACGATCACGAGCGGCTGCGGGACTTGGTGCTGGAGCGCAAGACGGAGGCCGCGGTGGACCTGTTGACCCGGCATATCGGGGCGGGACTGGAGCGGATGCTGCAGTCCGGCAAGATCCCCGAGTAGCAGTCAGGCGGCTTTTGCGAGGGCCAGTTCGGCGAGGCGGGTGATGGCGTGGCCATAGCCCGAAATGCCGAAACCCTCGATCTTGGCGCTTGCGGCCTTTGACACGTAGCTGAGATGGCGGAACTCGTCGCGGCGGAACAGCGGCGAGATATGCACTTCGATGATCGGGCCGTCGAAGATGAGCAGGCTGTCGAGGATGGCGATGGAGGTGGAGGTGAAGCCCGCGGGGTTGATCAGCAGGCCGGCGGCCTTGCCGCGCGCGTGCTTGATCCAGCCGATGATCTCGGCCTCGCTGTCGCTCTGGCGGAAGTCGATCTCGACGCCGGCTTCGGCGGCGCGGGCGCGGCAGAGGGCCTCCACGTCGGCGAGGGTTTCATGGCCGTAGATCTCGGGCTGGCGGGTGCCGAGCATGTCGAGGTTGGGGCCGTTGATGATGAGGATTGTGGGGCGCGCGGACATTTGGGTCTCCGGGGTTAGCCGCCGTAGCCGTAGAGCCGTGGGAGCCACAGCACCACGTCGGGGACGAAGGTGATGATTGCGAGGCCCGCCACCAGCACCGCGAGGAAGGGCAGCAGGTAGCGGATGGTCTGGCGGATCGGGGAGCGGGTGATCGAGGTGACGACGAAGAGCAGCAGTCCGTAGGGGGGCGTGGCGAGGCCGATCATGGTGTTGACCACCACGATCACCCCGAAATGCACCGGGTCCACCCCGAGCGCGACGGCGGTGGGCAGGAAGATCGGCACGATCACCAGCAGGATCGCGTTGGCCTCCAGCAGGCAGCCGAGGCCGAGCAGGATCACATTGACGGTGAGCAGAAAGCCCAGCCGCCCCAGATCGGTGCCGGCCAACGCGTCGCGCAGCACGTTGGGCACCTGCTCGACGGTGACGACGTAGTTGAAGGCCAGCGCGCCGGCGATCAGGAAGCCGACGCTGGCGGTGGACTTGGCGCTTTGGCGCACGGCGCGGTAGGCGGTGCGCAGGCTCACGGAGCGGTAGAAGAAGGTGGAGACGAGGAAGGCGTAGAGCGCAGCCAGTGCTGCGGCCTCGGTGGGGGTGGTCACCCCGCCGTAGATGCCCACCAGCAGGATCACCGGCATCAGCAGGGCGGGCACCGCCCGCAGGGTGATGCGGGGCAGCTCGCGTGCGGGCACCGGCTCGTCGACCGGGTAGTCATGGACCCGCGCCTGCCATGCATTCACCACCATCAGCAGCAGACCGAGGATGAGGCCGGGGACGACGCCACCGAGAAACAGGAAGCCGATGGAGGTATCGGAGACGAGGGCGAAGAGCACCATCGGGATCGAGGGCGGGATGATTGGGCCGATGATGGAGGAGGCGGCGGTGATGGCGCCTGCATAGGCGGGCGGATACTTCCCGTCCTTCGTCATCAGGTTGATGATGATACGGCCCATGCCCACGGCATCGGCGATGGCCGAGCCGGACATGCCGGAAAAGATCAGCGAGGCGGTGACGTTCACATGCCCCAGCCCGCCCCGGAACCGCCCCACCAGCGCGCGGCAGAAATCGAGCAGCCGGTCGGAGAGGGAGCCGACGTTCATCAGGTCGGCGGCGAAGATGAAGAGCGGGATCGCCAGCAGCACGTAGGAGCCGTAGAGGCCGTTCAGCATCTGCTCGAAGGCGATGGACATGTCCTGCCCGGCGAGCAGCAGGTAGACCACCGAAGAGGCCAGCATGGCGTGGCCGATGGGCAGGCCCAGCAGCGCGGTGACGACGATGCAGGTGACGGCGGCGCCGAACTCCCAGCTCATTGGCCCATGTCCACGCGGCTGACCTCGCGCGCGCCGCCGCGCAGGGCGTCGATGAGGATCAGAAGGTAACGCAGGATCGTGACCACCGAGAAGACCAGCGCGATGGAGTAGACCCAGTTGAACCGCAGGTCGAGGTAGCTGGTTTTCTGGATTTTCATGAAGGTGACGTAATCCCAGAGGGCGGGCAGGGAGACGGCATAGACCGCCACGAGAAAGATCGAGAACAGCGCGCGGAAGATCCGGCGGGTGCGGGCGGAGACGCTGACATATAGGATGTCGAAGCGGATCTCGTCTTCTTCGGAGACCGAGACGGATTGGCCCCAGAGCAGGATCCAGACCCAGGAGATGACGCAGACCTCCACGGTCCAGCCGACCGGGCTATCCATCACGTAGCGCATGAAGACCTGGAAGATGAAGCAGAGGAACATCGCCACCAGCAGCACGGCGGGCACCGCCTCGGCGGCGGCACGGGCGTGGGGGGCAAGGCGGGAGAGGGCAGGGGGCATATGCGGCAACTCGTTCGGCGGGCCGGAGTGGTCGGCCCGCCGGTGGTGCAGGGGGGGGCGGGTTTATTCGCCCAGAGCGTTGATCGCGTCGAGCATGCCTTCGGGCCAGCTCGCGGCGAACTCGGAAGCGAGATACTTGTCCCGCGCAAAGCTGCGGAAGGCGGCCCGGTCGGGCTCATAAACCTTCAGCCCTTCGCCCTTGAAGAACTCGACCAGCTCGGCCTCGCGCTCGAGGTGGCGCGCGGTGCTCTTGTCGATGGCAGTATCGACGGCGGCTTGAAGCGCGGCCTGCTGCTCGGGAGTCATGCCCTCCCAGACCTCGGTGCCGATGGCCAGCACATCGAAGCCGATGAGGTGGCTGGTCATGACGATCTGGCTCGTCACCTCGTAGAACTTCATGTTGTAGTCGTTGGGCAGGGGGTTGTCCTGACCGTCGATGGCGCCGGTTTGCAGTGCGGTATAGACCTCGGCATAGGCGAGCGGGGTCGGGTTGGCGCCGATGGCCTCGCCGAGAAACTGCCATGCATCGCCGCCGGGCATCCGGAGGGTCACGCCGCTCAGGTCTTCGGGGGTGTTCACCTCCATGTCGGGCTTCAGGTTGACCTGGCGGGTGCCGAAGTAGACCGGGGCGAGGATGTGGATGCCGATCTCGTCGGTCAGTGCGGTGAGCTGCGCGCCCACGTCGCTGGCGAAGGTGGCCTTCAGGTGGTCGGCGTCGTTGAACAGGTAGGCCGAGGTCACGATGGACCATTCGGGCACCTGCTCGGCGATGGTTTGCGGCGCGATCAGGCCCAACTCCAGGTTGCCGCGCTGGATCGAGGTCAGCTCGGAGCCTTGCTGCACCAGTGTGGCGCCGTTGAAGACCTGGAGATCGAACATGTCCGACACGGCGGCGGAGATCTCGGCGAAGGCCTCGGCGCGGATGTCGTTGTCGGAGACCACCGACGAAAGCCGGAGCACCGGCTTGTCTTGCGCGGCGGCGGGCAGCCCGAAGGTGAGCGAAGAGGTGGCGAAAAGCGCCGCGGCGAGGGCCGCGCGGCGGGTGATGGAATTCATGATGTCCTCCCTGACGTGGTGTCTTTTGTGACTGCCGCAAGATCGGCGCGGCTCGTTCATAGGTCAATATTAAAAATATCCTACGTTATTCAAAATGTGATACGTATAGGTTTGGCGGAAACGGTGGGTATTTGAATGCAATGAGGGCAGCGGCTGGCCGCTGCCCTAGCGTTTTCCATTGTGGAAAGGGGGGTATCGCAGCCTGCGTCGCCGACATGGGCGTCGAGGTCTAGCGACCGAGTTTGGGCGTTGGGGAGGTCGCGAGCCTGCCTCCCCCGCATGCGGGGTTGCTTGCGTGGCCGCTGGCCTGAGCGGGCGGTCAGACCAGCGCAGGCTCGGTGTTGCGGGCTTGAAAGGGGTTGTCCAGCCGGGTGCCGGTGGCGGTGTCGAAGGCATGGGCGCGAGTCAGATCGGGGCGCAGGGAGACTGTCTCTCCGACCCCGTCCAACCTGTGGCGCGGGGCGGTGATGACCAGCCGGCCGGCATCCGTTTCGCAATGCAGGATCAGGTCGGAGCCTGTCATCTCCGACAGCACCACCCGGCCCTGCAGGCCCTCGCCGGAGGGGGCAACCGAGATCGTGTCGGGCCGGAGGCCGAGGGTGATATCCTTGCCGCCAGCCCATCCCGGCATGTCGCGGGCGAGCACGAAGTTCATCGGGGGCTGGCCGAGGAAGCCGGCGACGAAGCGGTTGGCGGGGCGGTCGTAGATGGCGGCGGGCGTGTCGTACTGCTGCAGGTGGCCGTCCTTCATCACCGCGATCCGGTCGGCCATGGACAGCGCCTCGGTCTGGTCGTGGGTGACGTAGACGAGGGTGGCGCCGACCTTGCGGTGCAGCGCCTTGATCTCGGCGCGCATCTCGACGCGGAGGGCGTTGTCGAGGTTGGAGAGCGGCTCGTCCATCAGGAACACGCCGGCATCGCGGGCCATCGCCCGGCCCATTGCCACCCGCTGGCGCTGGCCGCCCGAGAGCGCGCCGGGCTTGCGGTCGAGGTAGGGATCGAGGTGCAGCATGCGGGCCACCTCCTCGGCGCGGGCGTGGCGCTCGGCGCGTTTGACGCCGCGCAGTTCCAGCCCGAAGGAGATGTTCTCGCGGACGGTCATATGCGGGTAGAGCGCGTAGTTCTGGAAGATCATAGCGATGTCGCGGTCGCGCGGGGCGACCTCGTTCACGCGACGGCCACCGATGGCGATTTCGCCCTCGGTGCAGGCCTCCAGCCCGGCGATCATGCGCAGCAGGGTGGACTTGCCGCAGCCGGAGGGGCCGACGATGACGACGAACTCGCCGGGCTGAATGGACATGCTGACGCCGTGCAGCACCTGCGGGCCATTTGAGTAACTCTTGCGAATGTCGGTGAGGGCGATGCCGGTCATGCCGCCTGCCCCTTGGTGAAGGCCGCGCGCCGCGCGATGGCGAGGCTGGGCCGGTCGGTGGTGAAGACCTTAACTCCCATTGCGAGAGCCTTGTCGATCTGGGCGGCGGAGTGGGCACCGAAACAGCCGAAGGCCAGCCCGGCCTCCTCTGCCGCCGCCTGCAAAGGGGCATCGGCGCAGTCGATGAGCACGGAGATTTCGGGGATGCCGTGGGCCAGCGCCATCTCGATCACCCCGGCGTCGCCCAGTTGGCGCAGCACCGGCGGGCTGACGAGCCAGAGGCGCGGGCGGGTGGTGAGGCGGGCCAGCTCGTCTTGCGTGGCGATGAGGAAGGAGGAGAAGGTGGTGCGCTCCAGCATACCCTCGGCCTCCAGCACCTCGAGCGCGCCGGGGATGAAACCGGGGTAGGGGCGGCCCTCGGCGTTTGGCTTGAACTCGCAGCGAAAATCCACCGTGCTCTCCCGGTAGATCGCGCAAAGCTCGGCGAGGGTCAGCGGATGGCCGCCTGCGCCATAGTCGATTACCGCGCGGCGGACCGTAGCCGCGGGCAGATCGGTGATCGCGCCCTGCGTATCGGTCGTGCGGTCCAGCGTGGCGTCATGGTGAACGATGATCGCGCCGTCGGCCGTTGGGTGCAGGTCGAACTCGACCTCCTCCAGAGGCAGCCGGGCGGTGGCGGCAAAGCCCTGTGGCGTGCTGTCGCCGAATTCGAGGGTTCCGCCGCGGTGGGAGGCAATGCGTGTCATGGTCATGTCCGTCATTTCACGGCACCCATGGTGATGCCGCGCACGAGGTGCCGCTCCACCGCAAGAAAGCCGATTAGGATTGGAAGGATGGTGATGGTGGAGGCTGCCATGACGAGGGGCCAGTTGATGACATCCTCGCCCGGGTTCTCGCGGTAGAGCTTGGCCAGCCCAATTTGCAGCGTGTAGAGGTCGCTGTCGCTGATCGCCACCAGAGGCCAGATGTAGTTGTTCCACTCGGTGATGAAGATGTAGAGGCCCATCGACAGGATCGCGGGCCGGGCCAGCGGCACGATCACGCGCCAGAGGACCTGAAGCGGGCGCGCGCCATCCATGTAGGCCGCCTCGTCCAGCGCGCGGGGGATGCCGCGGATGTACTGCCGCAAGAAGAAGGCGGCGAAGCCGTTGGAGATGGCGGGCAGGATCAGGCCGGCATAGCTGTCGAGCAGGCCGACCTTGGCGAGCGTCAGGTAGTTGGGGATCAGCGTGATGTGGCTGGGGATCATCAGCGTGGCCACCACGGCGGCAAAGAGAAAGTCGCCGCCAGGAAAGGTGAAGCGGGCGAAGGCGAAGGCGGCCATGACCGCCAGCGCCAGCCCGCCGAGCGTGACCACGCCGGAAACCAGCAGGGAGTTCAGCAGGTAGCGCAGAAAGTCGAACTCCCCGAAGGCGGCGCGATAGTTGTCGAGCGTCAGGACCGGGGTGCCGGCGTAGTAGCTGTCGACCGTGAGGAACGACATCCAGATGGTGTAGAGAACCGGCGACAGGAAGATCAGCCCGGCGGCGAGTGCCGCGAGGGACCAGAGGGCTTCAGGCTTCATAGTGCACCTTCCGGCCCAGCACACGGGCCTTGAACACGGCGAGCGCGATCAGCAGGACAAAGAGCAGCACCGCGATGGCCGAGCCTTGCCCGATGTCGAAGAGGGTGAAGCCGATGCGGTAGAGCAGGTTGACCACCATGTCTGTCGCCCCCGCCGGGCCGCCGCGGGTCATGACATCGACCACGGTGAAGACCTGAAAGGCCTCGATGACGGAGATCACCAGCAGGAAGTAGGTGGTGGGCATGACCAGCGGCACGGTCACGCGCCGGAACACGTGAAATCGTTTGCCGCCGTCCACATCGGCAGCGTCGTAGAGATCGGGCGAGATGGCCTGAAGCCCGGCGATGTAGATGACGATATCGTAGCCGAGCTGCTTCCATGTGTTCACGAGGATGATGACCCAGAGCGCCAGTTGCGGGTCTTGCAGCCAGTAGACCTTGGGCAGGCCGAACCAGGCGAGGGCGGCATTGATCACGCCGTAGTCGGTGGCGAAGAGCCATGAGAACACCACCGCGATGGCGACGGTGGAGGTAACGGAGGGTAGGAAGAGCGCGCCGCGCAGCAGACGCTGGGGGAGTGCCTCGCGCACCAGATAGCTGGCGATGGCGATGGCGAGCACGAGCCGCAGGGGCACCGAGATCAGCGCGAAGATCGCCGTGACCTTCACCGAGTTCCAGAATTCGCTGGAGGAGAGCACGAGCCGGTAATTCTCTGTGCCGACCCAAGGCTTGGCGTCGGTCAGAAAGTCCCATTCACGGAACGAGAGGTTCGCGCTGGTGAGGATCGGGATGTAGGTGAACACCGCGATGAAGGCGAGCAGCGGCGCGATCAGCAGATAGGGGGTGAGGCGGGAGGTCATGGCGCTTGCCTTGTGGAAGTAGATGCCGGGCCACGGAGCGGGCCCGGCATCGGGGTTGAGCGCGGCGGCTCAGTTGGTGCGGGCTTCTTCGGCGCGGGTCTGGGTGGCGAAGTCGGTGAGCGTTTCGGTCACGTCACGCTGGCCGAGGGCCATGGCCTGCCACTTGTCGTATTCGCTTGCGCGCATCCAGGTCACGACCGGGGGGCGCGGGCGGCCACGGGCCACGGAGAGCTGCTCGATGGCGACCGAGATGCCCGGCTCGCCTTCCAGCGCCTCAGCGGCCACCGGCTGGTCCTTGGTGTTCTTGTTGATCGGCATGTAGCCGGTGCCGGCGAACCACTTGGCGTTGGACTCGGCGCCTGCGGCGAAGCTGATGAACTTGTAGGCGGCGTCCTTCACCTCCTGCTCGGAGGTCGAGAGGATGCCGATGCCGGCCCCGCCGATGGGCGCGGCGCAGGCCTTGTTGCAGGGCATGGGCAGCACCAGCAGGTCATCGCCCAGCGCGGTCTTGGAGCGGCGGTAGTTGCCGGTCGAGTTCATCATCATGCCGACCTTGCCGGCCAGAAAGGCGTCCCGCCCGTTGTTCTCCTTGGTGACACCATCGACCGAGGCGACGCCGTGCTCGTGCACCAGAGAGGCCATCCATTGGTAGGCCTCGACGGTGTTAGGCGCGTCGATCAGGATTTCACCGGAGACGCTGTCGATCAGGTCGCTGTCATTGGCCATGATCAGGCCCCAGCGGGCAAACTGGCCGGGCGCGGCGATGCCGGAGATGCCAGTGTCGCCCAGCTCGGCCTGCACGGTTTGCGCGGCGGCGAGGATCTCGTCGAAGGTGGTCAGCGGCGGGATCTCTTCCATGCCGGCATCGGCGAAGATATTGGTGTTCACGTAGAGCACCGGGGTGGAGGAGTTGAAGGGCACGATGAAGTTTTTGCCCTGATAGACGCCGACCTCGCGGGCGAAATCGAAGAGCTCGTCCTTCAGCGGGTCGGCCTCGAGATAGGCGGTGAGGTCGGTCAGCACGCCGCGGTCGGCGAAGAGGCCATAGCGGGTGACTTCCATGATCACCGCATCGGGAGCGCGGCGCGCGGGGATCGCGGCCTGCAGCTTGGTGACGATGTCGTTGTAGTTGCCGATGTGCTGGGCGTCGATGTCGATGCCGGGGTTGGCGGCCTCGAACTCGGCCACGATGCCATCGAGCACCTCGCCGCTGTCACCGGAGAAGCTGTGCCAGAATTCCACCGTGGTTTCGGCGGAGGCTGCGGAGGCCGCGAGCGCCAGAAGGCTGGTCGCTGCGGCGATCTTGAGAGTATCGTACATGGGGTCTTCCTCGTGTTCAGGGTTGGGTCGTGAGTTGGCGTTTCTTGTTGTTGTGGCGGGGGCGCCTACTGCCACTCGGGCGGCAGGGTGGCGCGGAACTTGCGGTAATCTTCCAGCGCGGCGAGGGAGCGGCCCTCGTCGATCCCGGCTAGATCGAGGATGACGGCGTTGGCTACGGCCATCGGCACGGTGAGGGACTGGGTCTCCCCGGCCCGACCGCGCGAGACGCGGATGAGGTGATCGGGGGCGGGGCGCAGGGGCAGGCTGTTCTGGTCGGTCAGGGCCAGAATGGTGGCGCCGCGCGCGCGGGCCACTTCGCAGAGCGAGAGCACGGTGCTGTGCGGTGCGCGGAAGGAGAAGAGCCAGACCACATCGCCCGGTGCCAGCCCGCGCAGCGCCATCGCCATGCCGCCGCGCTCGCCATCGAGGTCGCAGGCGTCATAGCCGGAGCGGCGCAGGCGCAGGGCGGTGAGCTTGGAGAGGCTGGCGGCGTGGCCCTGCCCGAAGAGGCAGATGCGCCGGGCCGCGCCGAGGTGGGCGGAGAAACTGCGGATGTCACTGTCGGCCACCGAGGTGCGCAGGCCCTCGAGCGCGGCGATCTCGCCGTCGATGACCGAGGAGAGCAGGCCGCCCTCTTCGGCGCGCACCAGCCGCGCGGCCATGCGGGCGGAGGCGGTGCCAAAGTCGCGCCCGCCCTCGGTGAGGTTGGTGCGCAGGAAGGCGCGAAAGGCGGGATAGCCCTCGAACCCAAGGCGCTGGGCGAGGCGCACGGCGGCGGCGGGGTTCACGCCCGCGCGATCGGAGAGTTCCTTGCCGTTCTCCAGCGCGGCGCGCATCGGGTCCTGAAGCAGGACTTCCAACAGGCGGCTGTCGGTCGCGGTCAGCCGGGTGGCATTGCGGGACAGCAGCGCATCGAGGGAGGAGGGGTGGCTTGCATCGTTCATGCAGCCGGAATTGCGGGTGCAATGTAAATTGCAGCTATCGGTCCGTTGACTGTTTTGTGACAAGCGGCGCCACGTGAGGGGCGCCGCGGGACCGGGCCTTGGCCTTAGATCGCCCCGCGCGCGAAGGCGATCAGCGCCCAGACCAGCAGGACGACGCCGATGGCCCCGACGATCTCGGGCCACCAGCCAAACTCGTAAGCCTCGTGGTCTTCGTCATTGGTATCCATGATGGCTCCTTTCTACAGGCCCGGCAGCCAGAGCGCGATTTGCGGGAAGGCCATGACAAGGGCGAGGCCGATGATCTGGAGGCCGATGAAGGGCAGGACGGCGAGGAAGATCTCCTGCAGGGTCACGTCCTTCGGGGCCACGCTCTTGAGGTAGAAGCAGGCCGGCCCGAAGGGGGGCGAGAGCATGTAGATCTGGATGTTCATGGCGAAGAGGATACCAAACCAGACCGGGTCATACCCTAGTTGCACCACCACGGGCGCGAAGACCGGCACGGTGATGAAGACGATGGCGATCCACTCGAGGAAGGTGCCGAGAAAGAAGATGATCAGCATCATCACGATGATGACCATGATCGGGGCCATATCGAGCCCGGTGAGGATTCCGCTGAGGAAGCGGGTGCCGCCCATCAGGTTGTAGATGCCCACGAGGCTCACAGCCCCGATGATCAGCCAGAGGATCGAGCCGGTGGTGAGCGTGGTGGCCCAGAGCGCCTCGCGCACGCCCTTGGTGGTCAGTTCGCGCCGGGCCGCGGCCACGATGAGCGAGCCGACCGCACCGATGGCGGCGGATTCGGTGACGGTGGCGATGCCGCCGTAGATCGAGCCGAGCACTCCGAAGATAAGCAGGAATGGGAGGATCAGCCCTTTGAGGTAGGAGATCCGCTCGAGGAAGGGCAGCTGCGCCTCGGGCGCGTCATAGGCGGGGCCGACGGCGGGGTTCATCTTTACGCGGAACAGCACGTAGGCGATGTAGAGCGAGGCCAGCAGCACGCCGGGGCCGACGCCTGCAGTGAAGAGGTCGCGCACCGAGACGCCCGCTTCGGCGCCGTAGACGATGAGCACAACGCTGGGCGGGATGAGCGTGGCCAGCGAGCCGGAGGCGCAGAGCACGCCAATGGAGAGCTTGCGGTCATACCCGAGGCGGAACATCTGCGGCAGGGCGATGAGGCCGAGCAGCACGATCTCGCCGCCGACGATGCCGGACATGGCGGCCAGCACCACGGCCACGAGGCAGGTTTGCACCGCGACGCCGCCGCGCATCCGCCCGCCAAGCACGGCCATCGAGTTGAACAGCTCCTTCGCCACCCCTGATCGCTCCATTATGTTCGCCATAAAGACGAAGAAGGGCACGGCCACGAGGGTCTGCTTGTCCATCACCTTGGTGACGGCGGAGGTGACGAGGATGAAGCCGTTGCTGCCGTAGGCGAGGTAGGCGGTGGCGACGGAGATCAGCAGGGTCGAGGCACCCAGCGGCACGCCGATGGCCATCAGGATGAAGAGCGCCGCGACGATGTAGAGCGTGATGAGTTCGATGCCCATTATTCCACTCCCATTCCGGCGGGGGCGGGCCGCTTGGCGGCGGGCGTGAGGAGGTTGGCGAGCAACTGGAGGAAGTAGAGCACCACCGAGGCGACGAGCATGGTCTTCACGTAGGTGGGAGCATAGGGATCAAAGGCGCTGCCGGTTGTCTGCGGTGCTTTCAGCACCTTCACCATCGGCCCCCAGAGCATGATCAGCAGCCCGGCCACGCCGATCATCGACAGGACGATGGCGACCCTTTTCATGCGGTTCCAGAGCTTCTCGCCGACGAGAATTTCCATGGTGGTGACGGTGATGTGGCGGCGTTGCTGGGTGACGGCGCCGACGCAGAGCATCCAGGCGGTGGCCACCAGAACCATGATCGTTTCGGAGGTCCATGAGGTGGGCGCGCCGAGCACGTAGCGCATGAAGACCTCGTAGAGCGAGAGGCCCACTGCCGCGAGGTAGAACACCCCGCAGACCTTGCCGAGGAAGACAGAGATCTTCCCCATGATCGTTACATATGCCTGCATCTGCCCCTCCCCGTGTGACGGGAGGGGCCAGCACCACGGCAAGCCCCTCCCTCTCGTCTTGTTGTGTTACTTCAGCAGGCCGATCTGCTTCATGAAGGCGTAGTGGGCGTCGAGCGCCTTGCGTGCCTCGGGCGACTTCTCGGCGGTCTCTTCCCAGGCCTCGGCGGCCAGCACGCGGAACTTGTCGCGCTCCTCTTGGCTCCAGTCGACCACGGTGATGTCACCGGCGGCCTCATCGGCCTGCACCTGCTGCTTGTCTTGCAGGTCGAGCTGGCGGCGCAGGTCGTCATAGGCGGCGTAGAACCATGTTTCCACGGCAAGCTGCTGATCCTCGGTCATGCCGTCCCAGACGCCCTGGTTGATGACGAACTGGCGCATCGCCATCGAGTGGATGCCCGGATAGAGCGGGAACTTGGCAACCTGATGGAAGCCGCTGGTCGAGTTGTTGATGTAGGCCGAGGCATCGGCGGCATCGATGACGCCCTTCTCCAGCGAGGTGAAGACATCGCTGATCGACATCGAGACCGGCGCGGCGCCTGCCTTCTGGAAGACCGTGGCGGCGAGCCCGGAGGGCGAGCGGATCTTGACGCCTTCGAGATCGGCCACGCCGCGGATTTCGACCTTGGAGACCAGCGCTTCCTTGGAGACTGCACCGCAGCCGACGACGTGCATCGCGCCGGGCAGCACCGACTCCCACAACTCCTGAAGCGCATCGCGCCCGCCACCGTGGCGGCAGAAGGTTTGCACCTGCTCCGGCGAATCGTAGCCGGCGATCAGGTCGCCCATGATGGCGAAGGCCGGATTGCGGCCGGTGAAGTAGGCCACCGAGTTCAGGTCGCCGCTGAGCACCCCGGCCATCACGGCCTCGGGGGTTTCGTTGCGGTCGACGATTGCGTTGATCGGGAAGAACTCGACGGTCACTTCACCGCCTGTCATGGCGGCCAGGCGCTTGCCCCATTCATCCTCGAGATAGCTGTATTCATAGGCACCGCTTTGCGCCGACGACTGGATCTTGAGAACCGTTTCCGAACTGGCCACCGTGGCAGCGAGCGACAGGGCCGCCGCCGTCAGAATCATCCGTTTCATCTTTCCTCCTCACGCCCACGGGTGGGCAATATCTGGGCCGGAGCACCGGCAAGTCCGCACACTAAGGCATTTTGCATCGCATTCGTCAATGTATGCATTAATTTATTTGACGACCTCCCCCTGAGGTGCAATTGTTGCCGAAACGAGAGGGAACGGACCGGATGGCAGAGGCTGTCAAATCATCGCGCGTCGAGGCTGCCTATGAGCGGCTGAAGGACGAGATCCGGGCCAACCGGATGCCGCCCGGCTTTCAGGCGCCCGAGCCGGAAATCGCGATCAGGCTCGGCATGAGTCGGACCCCGGTGCGCGAGGCGCTGATCCGGCTGGAGGCGGAGGGGCTGGTCGAGCTGATCCCGCGCCGGGGCGTGCGGGTTTTGCCGATCCGGGCCGAGGATATGCGCGAGATCTACCAGATCCTGACCTCGCTGGAGCCCGATGCCGCCGCCCGCTACGCCGAAACGAACCCTAGCGAGGCGGAGCTTGCCCCGCTGGAGCAGGCCACCGCCGAGATGGAGGCCGCACTGGAGAGCGAAGACCTCGATACTTGGGCCGAGGCCGATGACCGGTTTCACCAGATTTTGCTCGATCTTCAGGGTAACCGCCGCCTGAAGGACTTCGTCCGCGCCCTTTACGATCAGGCGCACCGGGCGCGCGTGGTGACGATGCGGATGCGCGGGCCACCCCATCGCTCCACGCAGGAGCATCGCGAAATTCTCAATTACCTGCGGGCAGGCGACGGCGATTCCGTGCGGCGCCTGTTCAAACAGCACCGCACGAGGTCCGCCGAAGAACTGCTGGCCATTCTGGAAAAATACAAGCTGGGCCAGCTTTAGCCCGGAAGGAAACATCATGTCAGACAAGCTGAGCATCGCCCTTATCCGGGGCGACGGGATAGGTGTGGACGTAGCAAACGCGGCGGTCGAGGTTGTGGATGCCGCCGTGGCCAAGGCCGGGCTGCCCGCGCTGCGCTACGAGGAGATCACCGCCGGGGCTGGCTACTTCAAGGAAACCGGGCGCGATATCGAGCCCGGCGGCGAGGCCCGTGCGGGCGAGCTTGATGCGATCTTCCTTGGCGCCATCGGCCTCCCCTCGGTGCGGCATGAGGACGGCACCGAGATTGCCCCGCACCTGCGCTTGCGGGACCGATATGGCCTCTATGCCGGCGTGCGCCCGGTGAAGGCCTACCCGAATGCCCCGCAGCGGCTGGCAGACCCGCGCGCCGCCGGGATCGACATGGTGATTTTGCGCGAATCCACCGAAGGGCTGTTTTTCTCGGCTGCCACTCACGGGCGCCCCAACTTTGCCAGTGATGACGAGGTGCGCGATACGCTCCGCATCACCCGCCCTACCACGGAGAAGCTGTTTCACTTCGGGTTCCGGTTGGCCGAGAAGCGCAAGGCGCGTGGCCGTCCCGGCAAACTGACCTGCGTCGACAAGGCCAATGTGTTCAACTCAATGGCCTTCTTCCGGAAGATCTTCGACGAGGTGTCGCCGCAGTATCCGGAGGTGGAAGCCACGCACAATTACGTCGACGCGCAGGCGCTGGACCTGATCCGCAAGCCCTGGGAGTTCGACGTGATGGTGATGGAAAACATGTTCGGCGATATCCTCTCCGACCTTGGCGGCGGGTTGGTTGGCGGCATGGGCATGGCCGCCTGCGCGGAGATCGGCGACGAGGTGGGCCTGTTCCAGCCCGCGCATGGCTCGGCACCGGACATTATGGGGCAGGACAAGGCCAACCCGCTGGCCGCCGTTCTCTCGGGCGCGCTGATGCTCGACTACCTGGCTGAGCGCAGCGGCAACGAGGCCTGGGCAGAGGCGGCGGAACTGGTCGAGACAGCGGTGCAGGACGGGTTCGAGGCGAACCGCCTGCGGCCGATGGAGTTTGGCGGCGACATGGGCACCGTTGCGGTGACAAAAGAGCTGCTGGACCTGCTGGGCTGACCTATGGGGATCACGATTGGCGCCATTGCCGATGACTTCACCGGCGCGACTGACCTTGCAAGCACCCTTGCGCGCGAGGGCATGTCGGTTGTGCAGGTGATCGGCGTGCCGGACGCGGCGACCGAGACCCATGGAGCCGAGGCGGTGGTGGTGGCGCTGAAGTCGCGCACCGCGCCGAAAGCGGAGGCTGTGGGGGAGGCCATTGCTGCGACCGATTGGCTCTTGCCCCAAGGTGCCGGGCAGATCCTGTTCAAGTATTGCTCCACTTTCGACTCGACCGATGAGGGCAATATCGGCCCGGTGGCGGACGCGTTGCTGGAGCACTTGGGCGAGGGCTTTGCCGTGATTTGCCCGGCCTTTCCGGACAATGGGCGCACCGTATCGAACGGCGAGCTCTTCGTGGGCGATGTGCCTTTGGCGGAAAGCTCGATGAAGGACCATCCGCTGACGCCGATGCGGGACTCGAACCTGATCCGCTTGATGGAGCGGCAGAGCAGGCATCGGGCGGGGCTGATCTCTCTCGATGATGTGCGGTCGGGGCTTGAGACGATCGGGGCGCGAGTGGAGGCTCTCCGCGCGGAGGGGCGGCGTTATGGCGTGGTGGATGCGGTGACGAATGCGGATCTGCGGGCTATTGGCGCGGCCAACGGAAGCCATCGGTTCATCACCGGCGGGTCCGGTATTTCCCTTGGCCTGCCGGCTTATCACCGCGCGACCGGCGCGCTGGGTGAGGCGGTGCCGCTGGAAATGCCCAGCGTGACCGGCCGCGCCTTGGTGCTTTCGGGCAGCTGCTCGGAAGCGACCCGTGCGCAGGTTGCGCGTGCCTGCTCAGTTTGGCCAAGCCGCAAGGTTGATATCTCCCACGCCGCAGAGGGCGACGGCGAGGCGGAGGCGTTGGTGGCCTGGGCGTTGGGTCAGCCAGCCAATGCGCCAGTGCTGATTTACGGCTCATCGGACCCTGCCGAAGTGGCCCGCACGCAGGCGGCGCTTGGCAGGGTGCGGGCCGGAGAGGTCATGGAGCGCACGCTTGCCACGGTCGCCCGCGCGCTGCTGGCTGAAGGGTTCACCCGGATTGTCGTGGCGGGCGGAGAAACATCTGGCGCAGTGGTGACGGCGCTTGGCGTCAAGGCGCTGAGGATCGGCCCGCAGATTGCCCCGGGCGTGCCTTGGACAGAGACGCTCGGTACGGCCCCGGCGGCGCTTGCGCTCAAGTCTGGCAACTTCGGCGGAGAGACGTTTTTCGAGGATGCGCTGGGGATGCTGCCATGATGCAGGCCCGCCGCAGCCGGAGGGCGTGCCGCCTCAATCAATGCGCTCGGGGCGCAGCCTGAAAGGAAAGCCCATGTATGTCGTCACCGTAGTTTTTGAGCCTCACGCGGGCCAGATGGACGCATTTCTGCCGTTGATGCAGGAGAACGCCCGCCGGTCGTTGGAGGATGAGCCGGGGTGCCATCGGTTCGATGTTTGCCTGACGGAGGATCGCAGCCGGGTGTTTCTTTACGAGATTTATTCGGATGAAGCGGCGTTCGTGGTGCATGTTGAGACGGCGCACTTCAAGTCGTTCGATGCTGCCGTCGCCGACATGGTGCGGGAGAAGACGGTGAACATTTACAGGTTGGCCCAGCCGCGGGAGGGATGACCCGCCGATGAAGGCGGCACCACGTCAGGTCGATGGTGCCGGGCTGGTGGGCGCAGGATCGGCGCGCGCCTCTTCCGGGCGCTGGCTTCGGCGGGAGCGCTTTTCACCGAGCATGAGCATGGCGGGGGTGACGATGAGGGTCAGGGCGGTGGCGAACACCAGCCCGCCCGCGATGCTGGAGCTGAGTTCGACCCACATCTGGGTGGAGGGCGCGCCGTAGACGATTTCGCGGCTGAAGAAGTCGACGCTGACGCCGATCACCATTGGTGCGAGGCCTAGGGCGGTGGTGCCGGAGGTCAGGATCACGGGTCGCAGGCGCTGGGCGCCGGTGCGCAGCACGGCCTCCAGCGGCGACATGCTGGCGCGCTTGAGGTCGTTGTAGGTGTCGATCAGCACGATGTTGTTGTTTACCACGATCCCGGCAAGCGCGATGACCCCGATGCCGCCCATGACCACGCCGAAGGGCCTGCCGGTGACGGTGAGGCCGAGCAATACGCCCGCAATCGAGAAGACGATGGCGACCATGATGGTGAAGGCCTGATAGAAGCTGTTGAACTGGATCAGCAGCACCAGAACCATCATGCCAAGGGCGGCGATGAAGGCGCTGATGAGGAAGATCATCGCGTCCTGCTGGTCCTCCGCCTCGCCAGCGAAGGACCATGTGACGCTTTCGGGCAGGTCCATCGCCTCGATGGCGCCGCGCAGGGCGTTGATCTGATCATTCACCAGAAGGCCGGGGGAGACATCGGCGGAGAGGGTGGTGACCCGCTCCTGATCGATCCGCTTGATGGTGCCGCTGCGCGGGGCGGGGGCGAAGCTGACGAAATTGGTGATCGGGATCAGCCCGGCGTTGGTGGGCACGCGCAGGCTTTCGAGCTCGGCGAGGGAGCGGTCACCGGCGGGGAAGCGCACTTTGATGTCGACAGCCTCCTCGGAGGTGTCGGGCCGGTAGTCGGCCACGGTGATGCCTTGGGTCAGGAGCCGCACCGCCTGCCCGAGCAGCGCCACATCGGCGCCGAAGCGGGCCGCCTCGGAGCGGTCGAGCCGGATCTCCCATTCGACGCCGGGCAGGGGGGTGGTGTCTGTCACATCGGTGAAGCCGCCGATCCGCTCCATTGCAGCGCGGACTTCTTGCACGGCGGCGATCCGCAATTCGCTGTCACGCGAGACAAGCTCGAGGTTCACGGGTTTGCCCTGAGAGGGGCCGCCGGCCTGCACCTGCACCTGCACGTCGATGCCGGGGACGGCGCGCATCTCGCCGCGGATCTGCTCGACGATCTCGGCGGCGGGGCGGCGGGTGTCCCAATCGGTCAGTTCGAGCTGGACGGTGCCGATCACCTCTTCGTCGGCCTGCCGGTTGGAGCCGGTGCGGGCGTAGACGCTGCGCAGCTCGCCGTATTTCAGCAGGCGGGTTTCGACCTGCCGGACGAGGGTATCCTGCTCGTAGATCGAGAAGTTGTCGCGGGCGCGGACCTCGACCTGCACGAAATCGGGCTCGGACTCGGGGAAGAAGGTGATGCCGTTGCCGAGTTGGGCGTAGCATAGGAAGGAAGCGAAGAGCGCCAGAACGGCGAAGATCACGGTGCGGCCGGGGCGGAGGATGGCCCATTCGAGCGCCTTCACGTAGAGCCCGGCGGCGCCGGTCATCTGGCGCGGGTCGCCATGCTCGGCCGCGGCGATCTGGGCCTGTTGCGCGGCGCTCTGGGGCTGGCGCTTGCCGATCAGCCCGCCGAGGACGGGGATGAAGACGAGCGCCATGAAGAGCGATGCCGAGAGGGTGAAGATCACGGTGATCGGCAGGAACTTCATGAACTGGCCCACGGTGGAGGACCAGAACAGGAGAGGGAAGAACACGCTGAGGGTGGTCGCTGTGGAGGCGATGATCGGCCAGGCCATGCGTTTGGCGGCGGCGGCATAGGCCTCTTTCGGGGTCTTGCCCTCGCTCAGAAGCCTGTCGGCCAGTTCGACGGTGACGATGGCGCCATCGACCAGCATGCCGACGACGAGGATCAGGCTGAAGAGCACGACCATGTTCATGGTGTAGCCCATGAAGAAGAGCGCGGTGACACCGGCCAGAAATGCGCCGGGGATGGCGAGGCCGACGAGGATGGAGGAGCGCAGGCCGAGTGCCCAGACGATGACGATCATCACCAGCAGCACGGCTGCGATGACGTTGGATTCGAGGTCGGAGAGCATGGTTTTGACCTGCTTGCTCTCGTCTTGCATGTAGTTGATCTGGACGCTGTCGGGCCATTGCGATTGCGCTGCCGCGACGGCCTGCTTCACGGTGTCGACGGTTTCGATGATGTTGGCGCCGCTGCGCTTTTTGACCTCAAGCGCGAGGGCGGGCTGGCCGTTGATCCGGGCAAAGCTGGCGGGGTCTTCAAAGGTGTTTCGCACGGTGGCGACATCGGCGAATGTCACCACGGTATCGCCGGAGACCTTGACCGGCATTTCCATGATGTCGCCGATATCCTCCACCAGCCCTGGCACCTTGAGCACCATCCGGCCCGCGCCGTTTTCGATGGCTCCGGCGGCGATGAGCAGGTTGTTGCGGCTGATCTGGTTGGTCAGCTCGGTGAAGGAGAGGTTGTAGGTTTCGAACACTGTCGGGTCGATCAGCACTTCGAGCATCTCGACGCGTTCGCCGGCCACATCCACCTCGAGCACGCCGGGCACGCCTTCGAGCCTGTCTTTCAGGTCGTTGGCCAGCGCGTTGAGCGTGCGCTCGGGCACCGGGCCGGAGAGGATGGCCGTGAGGATCGGGAAGAGCGCGGTGTTGACCTCCGTCACCGTGGGTTCGGTGGCGTCGGTGGGCAGCTCGCCTGCGGCGCGGTCCACCGCCTCGCGGACCTTGTCGAGCGCGGTGTCGGGGTCGAACCCGGCGTCGAACTCAAGCTGGACGCTGGCGTGGCCCTCGGCGGCTGTGCCGGTCATGCTGTTGAGGCCGGTGAGTGCGGCCAGCTCGGTTTCGAGCGGTTTGACCAGCAGGCGCTCGGCGTCTTCGGGGGAGATCCCCTCCAGCGAAGTGGAGACGTAGACGGTGGGGATCTGGACCTCTGGGAAGCTCTCCTTGGGGATGGCCTGATAGGTGATGGCGCCGACGGTGAGAATGGCGATGAGCATCAGCACGACCACGCGGGTGCGGCTGAAGGCGGCGTCGATCAGAGCGTTCATCACTCGGTCTCCGCCGCGCTGGTATCAGGGGCTTCGACCTCGGCGGCGGCGACCTCATCCTCATCGGCCACGGGGGCCACGGTTTCGCCCTCCGAGACGAATCCTTGCCCGATGGTGATGATGCGCGCCCGCTCCGGCAGGCCGCTGACCCAGACGCCATCGCGCTGGGCGCGCTCGACGACGACCTCGTGGAAGGCGACCACGTCGCCATCGCCCACGGTCTTGACGCCAAGGCGGCCATCTTCGCTGAGCGAGAGGATCGCCGGCGAGATGAAGTGCGCGGTGACCTGCCCGGTGGGGATGCGGACCTGAACCGAGAGGCCGGAGGCGATGGCGCCATCGGGGTTGGGCACGGTCACCTCGGCGCGGAAGGTGCGGGTATCAGTCTCGGCATCGCGGCTGATGTACTCGATCTCGCCTTCGCGCTCCTCGCCGGTGATGAAGGTGACCGAGGCGGTCAGCCCCTCGCGGATCTGGGCGAGGGCCTGCTGCGGCACCTGAATAACGATGCGCAGCGGGTCGGTATCGAGGATCGTGCCAACCTCGGCACCGGCGGAGGTGAAGGCGCCGATCTCGAGGTCGAGCCGGTCGAGCCGCCCGGCGAAGGGCGCCCGGATCACTGCCGACTCCAACGCCTCCTCTGCTTGCGTCAGCTGCGCTTCGGCGGCGGCGAGGGCGGCGCGGGTCTCGCGCAGGCGGGCGGCGGTGGCGGCCCCGCGCTCGACGAGGGTTTCGGTGCTGTCGAAATCTTCCTGCGCTCGGGAGAGCGATTGGCGGGCTTCCTGAACGCGGGCCTCCAGCTCGCGGGTGCTCAGGCGGGCGATCTCGTCGCCCGGTTCCAGCGCCTCGCCCTTGGCGGCGGAGAGGCTGACCACCTCGCCTGCCATCTGGGCGCGGAGCAGGGCGCGGCGGTCGGGTTGGGCCTGCCCCTCGGCGCTGAAGGTCTTGGTGACCGGTTCGGCCCGGCTGCTGCGGACGCTCACGGCGACCGCCTCGCTAGCGGCGACGGTCTCGGGCGGGGCCTCCTCGGGCGAGGGCAGGATGAAACCGCTGCCCATCCAGCCCACCAGCGCGAGGGCGAGCAGCCCGGCGACCCATTTGGACCGTGCCGAGCCGGGCTCGTCGCGGAATGTCAGCTTATCGGGCTCGGTGCCGCGTGCGTCATCGGTCATCGTGAATTCTCCTTGCGCGGCACGACCATGCCCTGCGCATCATCCAGGCCGACCATTTCTGCACTCTCGTTCCACAACCGGTTCTGGGCCTTCAGGTTCCGCGCCAGAGTGGACGGTGCGGGGAAGGTCGGCAAGCCGTTCACCAGCGAAACATAGACGCCCTCGGGCGGAGAGAGCCTGCCGGTGGCCACATCGGCCAGCATCCGGCCGGAGTGCTCGGGGGTGTTCATGTTGAATTCCGGCACGAAAAGGCCGATCGCCGGAAAGAGGGTGCGGGTCAGGCCCTTGATCGCCAAGCGGCGCAGGGGCGAGGCATCGCCGCCGCCCGCCCCGCCGGTCAGCCCGGGGTTGAAGGCGATCACGTCGATCCGGCGCTGCTCCACGTCCGGCTGACGGGCGAGGGTTTGCGCCGTCATCAGGTTGCAGAGCTTGGAGGCACAGTAGCCGCGCGTTCCGGTGCCGCCGCCGCCGGGCGTGGGATGCGCCCATTCGGAAAGGTCCAGCTCCTTGGGCGCGAGGCGTTTGAAGGGCGGGTTGTGCATGTTGCTGGAGGTGATCACCAGCCGCCCGCAGAGGGCGAGGCGGGGCAGGAGCAGGCGGGAAGGGATAGTGGGCGAGGTGGTTGACGGCGAAGGTGAGGCCGTAGCCCTCGGCGCTGACCTGACCGGCCTTGGAGCCGTGCAGCCCGGCATTGAGCAGGAGCACGTCGATGCCGTCACCGGCCAGACGGCGCTGCACCTCGGCGGCGAAGGCGCGGGTGCTCTGCAGCGAGGCCAGATCGAGCGGGAGCACCTCGACCCCGGCGGGCACGGCGCGGCCCTCGCCACGGGCGCCGAGGATGATCCGGGTGTCGCGCTCCTGCGCGAGCAATTCCAGCGCTTTGGCGCCGAAGCCGCTTGTGCCGCCGGTCATCACGATGACCTTCTGGCGGAAGGCCCTGTCATCGAAGCTCATTTGGTTTCCTTTGCGGTGGGGATGTCGCGACGCGGGCGGAGTAGCCAGATGCGGAGCCGATACGCTTCCAGCGCGGCCAGGGGGCTGAAGAAGAGCGCGGCAGGTGCGATGCCTCCCCAGTCATGGAGGGCGGCCCAATGGAGGGCGGTGAGCAGGGCGGCGAGGTAGACGAAGCGCTGGAGGGTCTTCCAGTGCCGTCCGAGTCGGCGCATGGCGGCGTCGGTAGAGGTGGCGGCGAGGGGGATGAAGATGAGGAAGGCGAGCCAGCCGGTCCAGATCTCGAACCGCGTGGACTCGCTCAGCACCGAGGCCAAGGCCTGCCGGTCGAGGAGGTAGACCAGCGTGTGCAGTGCGCCGTAGCCGAAGGCCGCCACGCCGAGGTAGCGCCGGTGCTTCAGCAGCCAGCGCGGGCCGCGCCATCCGCGCAGCGCCAGTGCGAGTGGGCTGGCCAGCATGGCGGCGATCAGCAACCAAGCCGAAAGTTCGCCAGATATGTGGAGCGCCTCCGAGCCGGCCCCGATCTTTCCGCCGCTACGCGCCAGCCCGATGAGGATGGCGGCGGCGGGAAGCGAGAGGGCCAGCCAAAGGGGGAAGGGGTGCAATCGGGAGAGGGGCACGTGGGGCTCGCGGAAGGCTCGTTTGGTGGAGCCATCTCTAGCCGGTTGAATGTCAAGCGCCGTCAAGCTTGTGTAAAGTTGGGTAAAACATGGCCTTGGGGCCGTGTTCACAGGCTATGGACGGGCCGAATGCGCAGAGGATGACGCAGGTGATCAAGGTTCTGCTGGTCGATGATGACGAGGAGCTGACGACCCTTCTTCGGGAGTATCTCTCGGACGAGGGCTACGAGGTTGCGGCCACCTCCGACGGGCGGGAGGCGATTGGGGCGGCGGTGGAGGCAAGGGTGGATCTGATCGTGCTCGACATCATGATGCCGCGGATGAACGGGATCGAAGTGCTGCAGCGCATCCGCGCGCAGAGCGAGGTGCCGGTGCTGATGCTCACCGCACGCGGGGATGACACTGACCGGATCGCCGGGCTCAACCTTGGTGCGGATGACTACGTGCCGAAGCCCTGCTCGCCCGGCGAGCTCTCGGCCCGGATGCGGGCGATCCTTCGGCGGGTGCGGCGCCTGCAGGAGGTGGCGGCGAGCGATCCGATCCGGGCAGGGCGGCTGACGCTCAATCCCGGCAGCCGGACGGCGGAGTGGGATGGCGAGGCGATCAGCCTGACGGGCACCGAGTTCAGCCTGCTGGAGGTGCTGGCACGGCAGGCCGGTGAGCTGGTGTCGAAGCAGGACATCTCGCGGCGTGCCTTCGGCCAGCCGCTCACACCGTTCGACCGGCGGATCGATGTGCATATCTCGAGCGTGCGTCAGAAGCTGGGGTGGCGCGCCGATGGCCAGTCGAGCATCCTGTCTGTTCGGGGGCAGGGCTATCAGCTTCTGGTGGACTGACATGCGCGGCCTGTTCCTGAAATCTCTCGTTGTGATCGCCGTCTCGGTGATTGGCTCGATCGTGGGGATGATCCTGATCCTGAATGCCTTCGAGGCCTCACCGGTGCTGCTGAAACTCGAGGAGGACCGGCGGCAGGTGGCGCTCGACCTGACAGAAGCCGTGCTCACGGATGAGGGGCCGGAGGCGGCGATGCGGTTTGCCGAAGTCTCGGAACGGGCGCGGCCGCTTGGCCTGCGCCTCACGCAGTTGGGGGTGGGAGACTGCGCCGAGGGTGCGGGGCCTTATGAGCAGTTGGTGGACAGGGCGGGCGGGTGCTACCGGCTTTCGACCGAGCCGCCGGCCCCGTTTGTTTCCTACAGGTTTGCGCCGATCATGCTGGGCCTTGCCGTGCTGGCCTCGACCGTGCTGGCGGCGGCGCTCTTGGCCCGAAACCTCGTGAACCCGGTGATCCAGCTGCGCGACGGGTTGCGTGCGCTGGCGGATGGGCGGTTCGACGTGCGGATCGCTGCGGCGCTCGCGCATCGGAAGGACGAGATTTCGACTTTGGCGGGTGATTTCGACCGCACGGCGGTGCGGCTGGAGGAGCATCACGAGGCCCAGCGGCGGCTGTTTCATGATGTATCGCATGAGCTGCGCTCGCCGCTTTCGCGGTTGCAGGCTGCCACGGGGATCTTGCGCAAATCGCCCGCCCGTCTGGGCACGATGCTGGACAGGATGGACCGTGAGGTGGAGCGGCTGGACGAGCTGGTGGGCGAGGTGCTCACGCTGGCGCGGCTCTCGGAGCGGGTCGATGCCCCGTTGCAGACCCAGGTGCTCGACCTGATCGACCTGCTCAACGCCATCCTCGCGGATGCGGCCTTCGAGGCGGCGGAGCGGCGGGTGACGGTGACCACCGACCTGCCGGGCAGCTTCTTGGCGGAGGTCGAAGGCGAGTTGGTGTATCGCTCGTTGGAAAACGTCATTCGCAATGCGGTGAAGCACACCGCCGAGGGCACATCGGTGACGGTGGAGTGCGCGGAGGTGGGGGGCAGGCTGAGCATCAGCGTGACGGACGAGGGGCCGGGGGTGCGCCCGGAAGACCTTGAGACGATCTTTTACCCCTTCGCCCGTGGGTCGGGTGCGCCGCAAAGGGGCGGATATGGCTTGGGCCTCGCAATCGCGCGCCGCGCGATCGAGCATCACGGTGGCCGGGTGCGGGCGGAGCTGCCGCCATCCGGTGGGCTGCGGGTGGTGCTGGACCTGCCGAAGCAGCCGGGGAAGGCGGGCTAGGCGACTGGCGCTGTCATGAGCCGACCAGCCCCGGCAGGATGAACACAAGCCCCGGCACCGCCAGCAGCAGGGCCACGCGCAGCAGTTCGGCGACAAAGAAGGGCAGCACGCCGAGGAAGGTATCTCGCATCGGCACGTCGGGCGCCTGCGCCGAGATGATAAAGACGTTCATGCCTACGGGGGGCGTGATCAGGCCGAGTTCGACAACGATCAGCGCAAGGATGCCGAACCAGATCTTGAGGTCTTCAGTCGTCATCCCGAAGGGGCTTTCGGCCGCGGTGGCCCAGTCGCCGCCGTTGATCTCCACCAGCACGGGCCAGAAGAAGGGGATGGCGAGGAGGATCATCGACAGGCTGTCCATCAGGCAGCCCAGCAGGATCAGGGCGGCCAGCAGCAGGATGAGGGTGGTCATCGGGGCGAGGCCGGAGTTTGCCATCATCTCGGCCATGACCTGCGGCACGCCGCCCCGGGCCATGAAGATCTTCAGCAGTTCAGCGCCGAGCAGGATCAGGAAGATCATGCCGGTGGTGCGGGCGGTCTCCAGCAGGGCTTCGCGGGTTTCCACCAGGGTCAGCTTGCCGCGCAGCAGGCCGATGAGGGCGACCATGACCACGCCCACGGCGGCGGCGGGCGTGGGGTTGAAGAGGCCGAAGTAGAGGCCACCGATGACGGCGGCGAAGACCACCAGCACCGGGGAGATCGCCAGCGTGGCCGAGACCAGCTCGGCGCGGGAGGCGCGTTGGCCGGAGGGGCCGGAGCCGGGGGCGAGGGTGGTGTAGGCGAGGATCGTCAACAGGAAGAGCGCCACGGCGATGAGGCCGGGCAGCAGGGCGGCCATGAACATGGTCACCACGTTGGCCTCGACGATGATGGCGTAGATGATCAGCACCACCGAGGGCGGGATCAGGATGCCCAACACGCCGCCCGCCGCGATGGTGCCGGTGGCGAGGCGGTCGGAGTAGCGATACTTCTTCAGTTCCGGCAGGGCGACGCGGCCCATGGTGGAGGCGGTCGCCAGCGAGGAGCCGCAGACCGAGCCGAAGCCCGCGCAGGCCGCGATGGCCGACATGGCCACCCCGCCGCGCATCCAGCCGAGCCATGCGTTGGCGGCGCGGAAAAGGTCGGCCGAGAGCCCGGTGCGCGAGGCGATGGCCCCCATCAGCACGAAGAGCGGCACCACCGAGAGGTCGTAGTTGGAGAATTGCGCGTAGGCGAGATCCTTGAGTTGGCTCAGCACGATGGGCCAGCCGTTGAGCACCGCCGTGCCTACGCCGCCGACGAGGATCATCGCGTAGGCGATGGGGATGCGGATGGCGATGAGCGCCACGAGCACGCCGAGGCCGGTGAGGCCGATGGTCAGGCTGTCCACGGGTCAGGCGCTCCGCTTGGATTTCAGGGCCGCGATGGCCTCTGTCAGGGTGATGAAAGAGGCCAGCAGCAGCAGGGCGAGCGAGGCCAGAACGGGCACAAAAGCCCACCAGATCGGAATTTCGAGGATGCCGGTGAACTCGGTGTAGGTGCGGTAATCGACCAGCCCGAGCCACATGCGCCAGATCAGCAGCACGCTGAAGGCGAAGGCCACCAGCGCGGCGAGCAGCGACATCAGCGCCACCTGCCAGGGCGAGGCGCGCATGGTGAAGATATCGGCGGAGACATTGGCGCCGACCAGCTGGCAGTAGGGCAGGAAGGCGAAGACGGCGACGGCGGTGCCCATCTCGGTCAGCTCGAAGTCGCCGGGAAAGGGCGCGTTGGCGAGCCAGCCCGCGAGGATCGACCATGCGTTGACGGCGACCACGGCAAAGAGCACAAGGCCGCCGAAGAGCGCCCAGCCCTCGATCAGGCGTCGCGCGGGCCTGAAGCGGCCCGCGCCGGGGGTTTCACCCGTCATCTCAGTTGGTCTGCATGTTCTGGCCGACCAGCTCGACCGCCTTGTCGTAGAGCGCCTGCCCGTCGATGCCCTGACCGTTCATCTCCTCGATCCAGCGGGTCACGACGGTGGACATGGGCTCCTCGAAGGCCGCCCATTCCTCATCCGTGAGCTGGATGTGGGTGTTGCCCGCGCCGGTGGCGACCTCGATGCCGTGGGCATCGGCATTGGCCCAGACCTCGCCCACCTCGGCATGCCACGCCTCGTCGGAGGCTTCGCGGAAGATGGCCTGAATGTCTTCTGGAAGGCTGTCCCACTTGGCCTCGTTCATCAGCACCGAGAAAGAGGTGGTGCCGAAGCGTTTACCGCCCGGGCCCTCGATCTGGTAGTCGGTGACCTCGTGGATCTTGAGGGCGGGGATGATCTCCCACGGGATCAGCGCGCCGTCGATCACCTTTTTGGAGAGCGCGACCGGGATTTCGCCCACCGCCGTCTGTACCGGCGAGGCGCCGAGGGCCTCAAGCACCCATGAGCCGGTGCGCGAGGGGATGCGGATTTTCTTGCCGGCGAGGTCGGCGGGGCTACGGACCTCTTCGGAGGCCATGTGGATGGCCTGTCCCTGGTGGACGTGCTGGAACATGGGCACGACGCCCTGGAAATCCTCGGCGAGGAACTCGTCATACATCGCCAGCATGGCCTTGTTCACCGCCGCGTTGTCGCCGCGATGCACGCCTGGAAGCTCGAAGACCTCGGTGCGGGGGAAGGCCCCGGCGGCATAGGCGTTCACGATCCAGACGAGGTCGACCACGCCGTCACGAGCCTGACGCGGAAGCTGAGGCGGCTTGCCGCCGAGGGTCATGGCCGGGAAGATCTCGATCTTCACGCGGCCCTCGGAGGCCTCCTCGATCTTCTTGGCCCAGGGCTCCAGCATCTGGGTGTGGGCGGGGGCCTTGGGGCTGAGGAAGTGGTGCAGCTTGAGCTGGATTTCCTGCGCGAAGGCCCCGCCGGTGGCAAGGGCGAGGGCCACGGCAGAGGTGGCGAGCGTTCTGACAAAAGACATTGGTTCCTCCCTGATTGTCTCTGTTTGCGGGGCGCCGGTTAGTGCGGCGCGGTTCGTGCGATGGCGATGTTGAGCAGCACCTGCCGCCGCTCGGTGGTGGCGACCGAGATGGCGCGCTCCAGCGCGGCGGGCAGGTCGGCGCCGTCGGTGACGGTCTCGGTATGGGCGCGGCTGGCCCCGGCGGTGCGGGTGAAGTCGGGGCTTGGGCGGAGCGAGGTGAGCGGCACCTCGTTGGAGGCCCGCGCGGCACCCTTGGGGTAGAGCCCCTCGACCGAGTGCCGGACCGCGCCCCACTCCTCATTGTTCAGCACCAGCACGATCACCGGCACCTCATGCGCCTCGGCCACGAGGTGGCAGGCGGTGGGGTTAGCGAACATGTAGCTGCCGTCGCCCATGGTGGCGAAGGTGAGTCTGTCGGGGTGGGCCATCTGCGCGCCGATGGCGGCGGGCAGGCCCCAGCCGAGGCCGCCGGAATGCGGCTCCTGAAAGTAGCTGTCAGGCTCTTGCAGATCGAGCGGCATGAGCGGGCAGCCGAGTTCATGAAAGACGGTGGCGCGGCGGCCTTGTTCGGCCTGTGCTCGGATGGCGCGGCCAAGGCAGAGGCTCACCCATTCCTTGCTCATGGGGCTGCCTGCGCCGGTTTCGGCTTGCGCTACGGCCTGGCCTCGGGCCTTGGCGGCGGCTTCGGTGATGCGGGTGCGGCGGGCCTCGATCGCGTCGGGCTGCTGCGGTACGCCCATCGCCTGCGCCAGACCCTCGATCACCCGGTCGGTCGGGCCGGAGAGGGTGATGGCGGCGGGAAAGCCACGCACGGGGGTGCGGGTAAAGAGCGGGTCGGGCCCGGCCATGATTACGGTGGCATCCTCGCGCAGCGTGACCTTGTCGGGGAACCACGGCGCCAGCGCGTCGAGCACCAGCACGACATCGGCCTCGGCCAGCCACGGGCCAGGATCGGCGCCCACCTGCATGGGGTGGGAGAGCGGCAGGGCGAGCTGGTTTGACCAGTAGTGCGAGAGCGGCAGGGCGTGGGCCTCGCAGAGGGCGGAGAGCGCGGCGAAGCCCGCCTCGCTGCCTGCGCCGCGCTGGGCGATGATGAGGGGGTTTTCGGCCTTGGCGAGCGCCTCGGCGGCCTCAGCCAGCGCCGCGCTGTCGGGGGCGGTGCGCACCGGGGCGATGCGCGAGGGAGCCTCCAGCCCGGCCTGCGGGCAGGGCTCGCAGAGCACCTCGCGCGGCAGGCTCAGGTATACCGGCCCGCGCGGGGTGGAGTTGGCGATGGCCCATGCGCGGTCCATCAGTTCGGCGATCTGGTCGGGGAAGCGCAGCTCGTAATGCCACTTGGTGGTCTCGCGGATCAGAGCCTCCTGATCGAACATCTCCTGACCCCAGCCGATGGGCACGGTGCGGGCGCCGAAGCGGCTGTGCTCGGTGACGGGGGTGCGGCCCGACATCACGATCATCGGGACCTGATCGCACCATGCGTTGATCGCCGCCGTCGCGCCGTTGGCGAGGCCGACGTTGGTGTGCAGCAGCACGGCCTGCGGGCGGCCGGTGACCTGCCAGTAGCCATGGGCCATGGAAACGGCGGCGTGTTCGTGGGGCACGGTGACGGGCGTGGGCAGGTCGAGCCCGGCGCGGCGGGCCTCCACCAGCCCTTCGATGATCGGCGGAAAGTCGGTGCCCGAGTTGGCAAAGACATAGTCCACGCCCAGCGCCTTCAGCTTGCCGAAGATCGCGCCGCCGGCGGTGATGGTGGGGGTGTCTTTCATGCGTGCGCCCTGCTGCCTGTCTCACATTTCACTATTTGAGATTCTGTTTGCAGATAGTGAGGCAGCGCGGCAAGGTGAGTCAATGCTCGCTGAGGGAGACCGCCTGCATGGCCACGCCGATCAACCTGTCTGTCATGAAGGCCTTCGACGCGCTGGAGCTGTTCAACGAGGCGCGGGCCGAGCTGACGGCGGAGGTGGTGGCGCGGGAGTTGCGGCTCTCTCACGCGACGGCGCACCGGTTTTTGGCGACGCTGGAGGCCGCGAGCGTGCTGACGGCAGTGCGGCGCGGGGTGTACGCTCCCGGCCCGCGCCTCGCCCGGCTGGGGCGGATGGCCGAAGACCTCGCCCCGCTGCCCGCCAGCCTGCAAGCCACGCTGGACCGGCTGCGGCAGGGGTTGGAGGAGTCGGTGATGGCCTGCCGCTACACCCCGCGCGGGCCGCTCTGCGTGGCAGTGAGTCAGGCCGACAGGCCTATTTCGGTGAACATCCGCACCGGCACCACCCTGCCGATGCTGAGCACCGCGCAGGGCCGGTTGTTTCTGGCCGGAATGGCGCCGCGCGACCGGAAGAACTGGGCCATCGGGCAGAGCGTGGCGCAGGCGGCGCTTGCCGAGGTGGAGCCGCTGCTGGAGGGCATCCGCGCCGAGGGCCATGCGCTGAACCGGGGCGACAACGAGCCTGATATTGCCGCCGTCTCGGTGCCGGTCATCGCGGGCGGGCGCACGGCGCTGACGATCTCGGCCTTCGGCACATTGGGGAGCTTTGGCCTGGAGGTGCAGGAGCGCGCCGCGCGCCTGCTGAAGGAGGCCGCCGCAGAGTTGGCGCAGGATATCGGCCCGACGAAAGATACCTAGGAACCCCAAGGGAGGAGAGACGAGATGAAAGACGACGACAAAGGCGGCAGCGAGTTCTGGCGCGATCTGAAGCCGATCACCAAGGTGTTTCAGCCCGATGCCTCGCCGGAGGTGTACCTGCCGAACATCGCCGATGACGACATGCGCTACTACGTGCCCTTCACCGAGACGGTGTTCTCGAAGCCGGTCTGGATTTCGCCCAGCAAGAACCAGTGGTGCGATGTGCTGATAGCGACGGGGCCGGGGCTGGTGAACCGGCATTACCACCCGCATGAAGTGTTCGCCTACACGATCTCCGGCAAGTGGGGCTACCTCGAGCATGACTGGATCGCGACGGCGGGCGACTTTGTGTACGAAACGCCGGGCGAGGGGCACACGCTGGTGGCCTATGAGCATGAAGACCCGATGAAGGTGCACTTCAAGGTCACCGGCCCGCTCATATGGCTGGACGAGGACGGGGAGCCGGACGGCTACTTTGACGTTCACCAGTACATCGCGCTTTGCAAGGAGCATTACGAGAAGGTCGGGCTTGGCGCCGACTACATCGAGAAGCTCTTCCGCTAGCATCAGACCGACATGCCGCCATCGGCCATGAGCGCATGGCCGGTGGTGAAGCCCGATTGGGACGAGGCGAGGTAGAGGATGGAGGCGGCGATCTCATCCGCCGTGCCGTGGCGGCCCATCGGGATCATCTCGTTGAAGAACTCCGTGCCGTCGCGGCCGATCTCGGCGCCCAGCCCGTCTTCCACCGCCTTCTGAAAGCCGTTGTCCACCGGGCCGGGGGCGATGGCGTTGACCCTGATGCCGCGCGGGGCGAGATCCTTGGCCAGCACGCGCATAAGGCCGGTCAGGGCGTGTTTAGCGGTGATGTAGGCATAAACGCCGGGATCGCCCCGGGTGGCGGCGACGGAGGAGGTGAGCACGATGCTGCCCCCCTGCCCCATGTGCGGGACGGCGTGTTTGGCCAGCAGGAAAGCGCCGCGCACGTGGACGGCCATCACGCTATCGAACACCTCGGTCGGGTAGGCCTCGATGGGGGCGACGGTGCCGAAGATGCCCGCGTTGGAGACGAGCACGTCGATCCGGCCGAAGCGGTCGACGGTGCGGGCAACGGCGCGGCGGACCTGAGCCTCGTCGGTGACATCGCAGGCGAGGCGCAGCACCCCTGCGGCCTCGGCGCCAAAGGCCCGCTCGCAGGCTTCGTCCAGATCGGAGAGGTGCAGATCCACCAGCGCCAGATGCGCGCCCTGCGCGTGCAGCATCCGCGCGGCGGCGAGGCCGAGAGAGCCCGCGCCGCCGGTGATGAGGCAGGTCTTGCCTTGGAGGTCGAACATGCCGAGCGCCCCTCAGATCGGGTAATGCGGAGTGCCGTCCTGCACGGTGATCCAGCGCAGGGTGGTGAACTCCTCGATCGCTGCCGTGCCGCCGAAGCGGCCATAGCCGGAGTCCTTGACCCCGCCGAAGGGCATTTGCGCCTCGTCGTGGACGGTGGGGCCGTTGATGTGGCAGATGCCGCTCTCGATCCGCTTGGCGACGTTCATCGCGCGCACGGTGTCCTCGCCGAAGATACAGGCGGAGAGGCCGTATTCGGTGTCGTTCGCTACGCGCACCGCCTCGTCGATAGAGCCGACGCGGACCACCGAGGCGGTGGGGCCGAAGCTCTCCTCGGTGTAGATCCGCATGGCGGGGGTGACATGGTCGAGCAGGGTAGCCTGCATCAGCACGCCATCGGCCTGACCGCCGGCGACGAGCTTGGCGCCCTTGTCCTGCGCGTCGCGCACGAGGCCCATGATCCGCTCCACGGCGTTTTTGTCGACCACGCATCCCAGCGGCGTGTTGCCCTCGCGCGGGTCGCCCACGGCGAGGGTGCGGACCTTGGCGGCGAGCTTCTCGACGAAGGCATCGGCGATGGCCTCATGCACCACCAGCCGCTCGGTCGACATGCAGATCTGGCCTTGGTTCATGTAGGCACCGAAGGCGGCGGCGGCGACGGCCTTGTCGAGATCGGCGTCGTCCAGCACGATCATCGGGGCCTTGCCGCCCAGCTCCAACAGCGCTGGCTTCAGGTGCTCGGCGGCCAGTTTGGCGATGATCCGGCCCACGCGGGTGGAGCCGGTGAAGTTGACCCGGCGCACGGCAGGGTGGGCGATGAGCGCCTCGACGATATCGGCGGCGTCATCGGGCGCGTTGGAGATGACGTTGAGCACGCCTGCGGGCAGCCCGCCCTCCTGCATTGCTTCGACAATCAGCGCATGGGTGCGGGGGCTGAGCTCGGAGGACTT
Organism: Vannielia litorea; assembly: GCF_019801175.1. Lineage (NCBI taxonomy): Bacteria > Pseudomonadati > Pseudomonadota > Alphaproteobacteria > Rhodobacterales > Paracoccaceae > Vannielia > Vannielia litorea. The sequence goes on along the minus strand of NZ_JAHVJR010000001.1, from coordinate 3,111,861 downwards.
CATCACCACGGTGTTGCCGCAGGCGAGCGGCATGGCCAGCGAGCGGACGCCGAGGATGACGGGCGCGTTCCACGGCGCCATCGAGAGCACTACGCCGGCAGGCTGGCGGATGGCCATGGCCATCGAGCCGGGGCGGTTGGAGGGGATGATCTCGCCCTTGATCATGGTGGTCATCGCGGCGGCCTCGCGCAGCATGCCGGCGGCCAGCATCACGTTGAATCCGGCCCATGCGGCGGTGGCGCCCAGCTCCTCGGCCATCGCCACGGCGATATCGCCCTTGCGGGCCTCGAGGCTGTCGGCGGCGGCCATCAGCAGGGCGCGGCGCTGGCCGGGGCCGGTGGCGGACCATTCGGGGAAGGCGGCGGCGGCGGCATCGGCGGCGCGCATCGCATCGGCCACGGTGGCGGCGGCGGCCTCGGTGGCGACGCCGCCAGTCAGCGGGTTGTTGCGGGCAAAGGTGCGCCCGCCCTCGGCGCTCACCTTCTCGCCGGCGATCAGAAGTTCAAGCACGCTCATGGGGTTCTCCTTGGCTTTGGGTCACGCGCTGCCGCCCAGAAAGGCGCTTTGCACCGCATCGTCTGTCATCAATTCTTCGGCCGATCCCGCGCCGGTGATCCGGCCTGCCTCGAGCAGGTAGCCCCGGTCGGCGTGGCGCAGGCTGATCTTCACGTTCTGCTCCACGATCAGCAGGCCCACCCCGGTGGCGCGCACGCGAGCGAGCGCCTTGAAGAGGTCGCCCACCACGATGGGGGCGAGGCCGAGGCTCGGCTCGTCGAGCAAAAGGAAATCGGGCCTGGACATCATCGCGCGGCCCACGGCCACCATCTGCTGCTCGCCGCCCGACATGGTGCGGGCGATCTGCCCGCGCCGCTCCGCGAGGCGGGGGAAGATCTCGAAGACCTGCGCCAGTGTCTCCTCCTCGGAGGCACGGGCGCGGGGTGGTGTGGCGCCGAGGCGGAGATTCTCCTCCACCGTCATCTGGCCGACGATGCCGCGCCCCTCGGGCACCAGCGCGAGGCCCTTGCCGGTGAGGGCGTGGGCGGGCAGGCCGGTGAGGCGCTCGCCGTTCATCCGGACCTCGCCCGAGGCGGCGGGGACCATGCCCGCCACCGCCTTGAGGGTGGAGGACTTGCCCGCGCCGTTGGCGCCGAGCACAACCACCACCTCGCCCTTCTCGACGGTCAGGCTCACGCCCTCCACCGCGAGGTGCTTGCCGTAGCGCACGGTCAGGCCGGAGAGTTCAAGCATGGTCGTCTCCCAGGTAGGCCTTGATCACGGCAGGGCGGGCCAGCACTTCGGCGGACGGCCCCTCGGCGATGACCTCGCCTGCGCTCATCACGATGCAGCGCGAGCAAAGGGCGCGGACGGCCTCCATGATGTGCTCGACCAGCAGCACGGTGATGCCCTGCCCCTGAAGGTGGCGCACCAGCTCGATGCCGATGGAGAGCTCGGAGGGGTTGAGGCCTGCAAGCCATTCGTCGAGCAGCAGGATATCCGGCTCGGAGGCCAACGCGCGGGCCATCTCCATGCGTTTCTGGTCGATGTAGGTGAGGTTGCCCACCTGCTCGCCGCCGCGGCCCGCCAGCCCGACGAAGGCGAGCTTCTCTTCCGCCAGATCGCGGGCCTCGCGGCCCCAGTGGCGCTTCTTGCCGAAGGCCAGCGAGAGCATGACGTTTTCGCCCACGGTGAGGGTGGGCAGGGGGCGGACGAGCTGGAAGGTGCGGGCGACGCCGTGTTTGGCGACGCGGTGAGGCTTCATCCGGGTGATGTCGGTGGTGCCGACCTTCACGGAGCCGCCGTCGCAAGGCAGCGCGCCGGAGATCATGTTCATCACCGTGGTCTTGCCCGAGCCGTTGGGGCCGAGCAGACCGACCACTTCGCCGGGCGCGAGGGAGAAGGACACGTCCTTCACCGCGACAAGCCCGCCGAAGCGCTTGTGCAGGTGGCTCAGGTGCAGCTCGGCGCTCATGGCTTGCCCCTCCCGCGCAGGTCTTCGAGCTTGGCCAGCACGCCCTGCGGCATGACGAAGACGATGAGGATGAAGAGCAGCCCAAGGATGATCGAGAAGTGATCGGGGAAGCTGACAGAGAGCCATTCGAACAGCAGGAAGAGCGGCACCGCGCCCACCAGCGGCCCCCAGAGGCGCATCGCGCCGCCCAGCAGGGCCATGATGAGGGTCATGAAGCTGACGGTCGGATTGAAGACGATGGAAGGCTCGATATAGGTCCACCGCGGGGCCTGGATGGCGCCGACGAGGGTGATGAGCGTGGCGGAGATGACGAAGAGCGTCAGCTTGATCCGGGTCACGTTGATGCCCGCGTGGGCGGCGACCGTCTCGTCATCTCCGATGGCCTTCAGCGCCAGCCCGAGCCGCGAGCGGCCGATGGCCCATGAGATCAGCAGGGTGACGGCGGCGAGGGCGAGGAGCTGCCAGTAAATGTGCCGCCCCTCGAAGGGCAGGAACACGTAGCGGCCCATGGTGTAGGTCACGTTGACCTCCCACCAGCTCACCGTCTGGCGGACCAGCTCGGCGAGGCCGAAGGTGAAGATCACAAAGTAGACGCCCGCGAGCCGCAGGGTGGAGAGGCCGACCACAAGGGCCATCGCCGCGCCGATGCCACCGGCGCAGAGCAGCACCAGCGGGTAGGGCAGCACCTCGTTCAGCACGGCGACGGTGTAGGCGCCGACGCCGAAGAAGGCGACGGTGGCGAGCGAGACGTAGCGGGTGGGGCCGGAGAACAGCGCCCATGCGGTGGCCAGCGCCACGTAGCCTGTCATCCCGAGCAGCACGCCTGTCCAGTAGTCGGGGATGAAGAGGGGCGCGGCGGCGAGGGCGGCGAGCACCACGGCGGCGAGGGCGAAGGCGAGGGGTGTCTTCATCGCTCAGGCCTTTCCGAAGAGGCCGTTGGGCCGCACCAGAAGCAGCGCGAGGAAGACGGTGTAGACGGCGGCGAGGGTCAGACCCGGGTCGATGTAGGCGGCGACGAAGGTTTCGACGAGGCCCAGCAGCAGGCCCGCGAGGATCGCCCCCGGCACGCTGCCTTTGCCGCCGAGGATGACCACGATCAGCGCCTTCATGGTGAAGACCACGCCGCCGGTTGCGGTGAAGGTCTGGAACATCGAGAGCACCACGCCCCCGGTGCAAGCCAGCGCCCCGCCGATGGCGAAGGCGGTGCGCGCGGCGCGGTTTGTGTCGATCCCGTAGAGCGGGGCGCTTTGCGGGGCGAGGGCCACGGCGCGGAGGGTCATGCCCCAGCGGGTGCGGAAGAGCACCACCACCAGCGCGGCGCCGATGGCGAGGCTGAGCGCGAGGGCCAGCAGGCGGTTGGCGGCCACGGTGGTGCCGAGCACGTTCACCGGGCTGTTGAGATAGCTGTAGCTGGTGTAGCCGCCGCCGAAGAGGGTGAGCAACACGCCCTGGATCACGAAGAGCAGGCCGAAGGTGACGAGGATGCTGTCGACCTCCAACGCGCCTTCATCGGGGGCGCGGTCGACCAGCGGTTTCATGATGAAGCGGTAGACCACGAGGCTCAGCGCGTAGCCTGCGGGCACCAGCACCACCAGCGCGAGGATCGGGCTCAGCGCGAGGCCGGTGAACATGAGCCATGTGGCGAAGCAGGCGGCGATGATCGTATCGCCGAAGCTGAGGTTCATGATCCGGGCGATGCCGTACTGGATGGTCAGCCCCATAGCGACCAGCGCGTAGGTGCCGCCGAGCACCAGCCCGTTGACGACGTGTTCAAGCATGAGGGGTCCGCTGCGTCTTGAGTGGAGGGAGGCGGCGGGGCAAGGCCCGCCGCGCTCCGGTTCGGGTTATTCCCAGCCGGGCTTGGGCAGCTTAACCGCCGCCTTGCCCTCGCCGCCATCGGCGGAGACGGCGACGAAGTTGCCGTCCTGCCACTGGCCGATCCAGTTGATCGCGCGGAGCTGGTTGTTCTCCAGCCGGGTCTCCTCGCCAAGCACCGTCGAGAAACTGCCGGTGGAGAGCTCGTTGGCCACGGCGGCCTTGTCGAGACCCACCCGCTCGATGGATTGGGCGAGCATCTGCAGCGAGGCATAGACGAGGATCGAGCCCCAGAGATCGGGCGCGCGGCCGACGACCTCTTCGTGCTTGCTGCGGTAGGCCATCGTGAGCTCGTTGTTGGGGTCGATCCCGCCGAGGCTCATCACGCCCTCCACCGAGCCGCCCGCGATGCCCGGATAGACCGGGAAGGCCGCGCCGACGCCGAGGTAGAAGACCGGCGGATTGAAGCCCGCGACCTTGGCCTGCTTGGTCAGGGCAAAGGTGTGGGGCGGGTAGCTGAAGGCCACGAAGGTATCGGCGCCCGCATTGCCGGCCTCGCCGAGGATGGTGGCGAAGTCGGAGGTTTCGGGCGGGAAGGTCTTGTCGTAGCTCACCTCGAAGCCCGCGGCCTCGAAGGCGGGGCGCGCGGCCTTCACCAGATCGATCCCGAAGCCGTCGGCCACGGAGACCATGGCGATCTGGTCATTGATCGTGCCGGCCTCACGCTGGGCGACGAGGATCTCGGTGAGCGCGTCAACATAATCGACGCTGCCGCCCATGAACCAGAAGCTGGTGTCCCAGCGCTCGACGAAGTCGGGGGCCTTGTCGGTTACCGCCGCGCCCGCGAGGTGCGGGTAGCCGAACTTGGCCATAAGTGGCGCGACGGCGAGGTTGAAGCCGGTGCCCCAGGGCGGGAGGATGAAATCCACCTCGTCTTGCGTGGCGAGGCGCTCCACGGCGCGCACCACCTCTTCGGCGGAGGAGCGGTCATCGTATTCGATGACCTCGATCATCTTCTGGCTGCCGTCGGGCAGGGTGAGGCCGCCCGCGGCGTTCACCTCTTCGACCCAGAGCTGGTAGTTGGGCGTGACCGTCATGTCGGACCCGCCCGCGTTGGGGCCGGACTTGGAGACGGCATAACCGATTCTGACGGTGTCGCCCTCTTGGGCCAGCGCCGCCGTGGATGCCACCGAAGCCAGCAGCGCCACCGTAGCGCCACGTGTCATCAGGCGGCGGACCGCGCCTGCGGTCTCCGCAATAAAGGATGTCATGGTTTTCCTCCCGATATGTCTCGGGAGCGGCTCGTTCGGGCCGCACCCGGCTCCGCATGTCCTCCCATGCGGGGCGTGACAGAGAGCCTACGCCTGCAATGCGGCAGCCGGAATAGACATTTTGAGGAATAAATTGCACTTTTGACGGAGAGACGCGGGAGGGATGCGATGGAGCGGCAGGCGGTTGAGGCACAGCGGATCAGGAGTGAGCTGACCACGACCGAGTTTGGCACCTCGGGCGGGCGGGCGGTGATGCTGTTGCTGCTGGCGGGGCGCGGCACTTTCATTTCCGACGAGGTGGAGCGGGAGGTGGCCGGCCCCTGCCTGATCTGGGCGCCGACCGGCTGGTGGACCCGGATCTCGCTGGCCGCCGGGGCGCGGGGCTTTCTGGCCCGCCTGCCCGAACGCGCGCTTGGTCGGGCGATGCCGACCGATGCGCTCTCGGCCCATGTGCGCCAAGCGGTAAGCCGCCGGATCTTCCTGTCGGACATCTCGCCCAAGATGATCGCCTCGGTCACGACCCTTTTCGAGAAGATCGACACCGAGCTGCGCGAGGCGCCGCCGGGCAGCGAGACGGTGCTGCACCATTGCATCTCGCTGATGCTGATCGACATCTGGCGCGCGGCCGCCCCGCCGCGGCAATCGGTCGAGCAGGCGCCGCACCGGATTTCGGACAGCTTCCTCAGCCTCGTTGAGCTGCACATGCAGAACCATTGGACCATCGCCGAATACGCCAGCCGGATCGGCATTTCACGCGACAGCCTGAACACGGCGGTGCGCGGGGCCATCGGGGTGCCGCCGCACGCGCATATCCAGCGCAGGCTGATGGAGGAGGCGAAGGCGCTGCTGGTCACCACCAACCTTCGGGTGGCGGAGGTGGGCTATCGGCTCGGGTTTGGGGATGCCGCCTATTTCACACGGTTCTTCAAGCGCCATGAGCAGCTGGCCCCGGCGCAGTTCAGGCGGAAGTACACGCCGCTCTATCGCCAGCGGACCGAGGAAGTCTCTTTTGCCCAGTGGCCGTGACGCGGGGCCGCTATTGGCGCGCTCTCAGATATTCAGGCTGCTGCCGCTCTTCACGGCGTCCATCGACACGAAGGTGCGGAACTTGCGGACGTTGCCGCCCGCGAAGAAGGCCCGGCGGGTGAACTCCTCGTAGGCGGCCATGCTCTCGACCACGAGCACCAGCATGAAATCGGCCTCGCCGGTCACGTAGAAGCACTGCTGTACCTCGGGGGCCTCGCGGAAGCGGCGCTTCATCGTGTCGATATCGTCAGGGGTTTCGCTGACCAGCTCGACCTGCGCGAAGATCGTGAGAGGCAGGCCGACCCGGTCGGGCGCGACGACCGCGACATTGGCCGCGATCACGCCCTCGGCCTCCATCCGCTTGATCCGCCGCTGCACTGAGGGCGCGGAGAGGTTGACGGCCTCGCCAATGGCGCGCTGGGGCGTGGCGTTGTTGCGCTGGAGGATGCGGAGGATCGCAAGGTCGTAACTGTCGAGCGGGGTCATGTGAAACAAACTTGCACGAAGGCGGGCAAAATGCAGCGCAAATCTCGCCCGTGGTGGAGTAATTACTCAGGCAGCCAGGGAGATGCCGATGTATTTGCACAACCGACTGCCCAACCACGCCACGCCGCTGGACCCGCGCGATGCCGAAACGCTCGGGCGCGAGGGGGCCCGGGCGGTTGCGCAGGTTCTGGCGCTGCGGGCGCACAATGAGGCCACGCCGCTTGTGGCCTTGCCGGGGCTGGCGGGTGAGCTTGGGCTGGGGGCGATTCACCTGAAGGATGAAGGGCAGCGGCTTGGTCTGGGCAGCTTCAAGGCGCTGGGCGGAGCCTATGCGCTGATGCGGCTGGTGCAGGCCGAGGCCGAGCGGCGGCTGGCGCGCAGGGTGGCGCTGGAGGAACTGCTCTCGGAGGAAGTGCGGGCGATTGCGGCGACGATGAGCTTTGCCTGCGCGACCGATGGCAACCACGGGCGCTCGGTTGCGCAGGGGGCGCAGATCATGGGCGCGCGGGCTGTGATCTTTGTCCATGCGGGCGTGAGCCAAGGGCGGATCGACTCGATCGCGGGCTTCGGGGCGGAGATCATCCGGGTTGCGGGCAATTACGACGACAGCGTTGCAGAGGCGGCGCGGGTCTCGGAGCGAGAGGGGTGGACCGTGCTGTCTGACACCTCATGGCCGGGGTACGAGCATATCCCCGGCCTCGTCATGCAGGGCTACACCGCGATCGTGCAGGAGGCGCTGGCCGAATTGCCGGAGCCGCCGACCCATGTGTTCCTTCAGGCCGGGGTTGGCGGGTTTGCGGCGGCGGTGGCGGGGCATCTGGCGGTGCTGCTGGGCGAGGCCCGCCCGCATGTGACGGTGGTCGACCCCGCGCGGGCGGCCTGCCTTTATGCCAGCGCCGAGGCCGGGGCGGTTGTGAAGGTGGCCGAAGGCGCGCCAACGGTGATGGCGATGCTCGAGTGCTACGAGCCCTCTCTGGTGGCCTTCAGGGTGCTTGAGCGGGTGGCGGACGGGTTCATGACCGTGAGCGAGGAGGATGCCGTTGAGGTGATGCGCCGCCTCGCCGCTCTGGTGGCGGGCGACCCGCCGGTGGTGGCCGGGGAGAGTGGCGGCGTCGGGCTGGCCGGGGCGATTGCAGTGCTGCGGGACGCGGAGCTGGCGGCCGGCATCGGGCTTGGTCCGGACGCGCGGCTGCTGGTGATCAACACCGAGGGGGCGACCGACCCTGCGCTCTATGCCGAGTTGGTGGGGCGGGCGCCGGAGGCGGTGCTGCAAGGAGCGGGCGGATGACGCTGGCGATTGACGGGGCGCGGCTTGTCTACCGGCTGGAGGCGTTGGGCGAGGCGGGCCGCGATGACGCGGGGCGGCTGACACGGCTGGCGGGGAGCGATGCCGACAAGGCGGGGCGCGACCTGCTCTGCGATTGGATGAGCGCTGCGGGCCTGCGGATCGAGATCGACCGGATCGGCAATATCCACGGCCTCTGGGTGCCGGAGGGCGCGCAGGGCGATCCGGTGGTGATGGGGTCGCACATCGACACGGTGATCGACGCGGGCGTCTATGATGGCTGCCTCGGCGTGCTGGCCGGGTTGGCGGTGATCGAGGCGTTGCAGGCGGGCGGCGCAGGGCCCGCGCGGCCCTTGGCGGTTGTGGCCTACACCAACGAGGAGGGCGTGCGCTACGCGCCCGACATGATGGGCAGCCTCGTTGCCGCCGGGGGGATGACGGCGGAGGAGGCGCTGGCCACGGTGGGCACAGATGGCACCACGCTGGGCGAGGAACTGGCGCGGATCGGCTATGCAGGGGACCGGGAACCGGGGTTCATCACGCCCCATGCCTATGTCGAGCTGCATGTGGAGCAGGGGCCGGTGCTGGAGGCGGAGGGGCTTGGCCTTGGCGTGGTGGAGAGCCTTCAAGGCATCTCGTGGCAGCGGGTGACGATTGGCGGCACCGCCAACCATGCCGGAACGACGCCGATGGCGCTGCGGCGCGATGCCGGCGTGGCGGCGGCGCGGGTGATGTGCTTTCTGGACCGGATGGCGCGGGAGATGGAGGGCGCGGTGGCGACGGTGGGCACCATTGAGCTGGTGCCGGGCGCGATCAACGTGATCCCCGCTGCCGCGCGCTTCACAGTCGATCTGCGCAACCCCGACGAGGCCCGGCTGACGGCGCAGGAGGCCGCGCTGGGCGGGCTGCTCGATGAATTGCGCAGCGAGGGCTTCGAGGTGGCGACCGAGCGGCTGGCGCGGTTCGAGCCTGTGCTGTTTGACCCGGAGATCGTAGCCCGGATCGAGGCGGCGGCGCAGGGGCGGCAGCTTGCGCACCGGCGGATGACCTCGGGGGCCGGGCATGACGCGCAGATGATTGCCCGCGTCGCGCCATCTGCGATGATCTTCGTGCCCTCGCGTGGTGGGATCAGCCACAATCCGGCGGAATTCACCGCCGAGGCTGACCTCGTGGCCGGGGCGAATGTTTTGCTCGACGTCGCATGGAGCCTGAGCCGATGACGGATATGGACGCCCTTGAACGGGAGATGACGGGCTGGCGGCGCGCGCTGCACCGCGACCCCGAGTTCGGATTCGAGGAGGCGCGGACGGCGGGCTTTGTGGCCAAGGTGCTGCGTGGCCTCGGGCTGGAGGTGGCAGAGGGGATCGGCGGCACGGGGGTTGTGGGCACGCTCAGGCGCGGCAGCTCCAACCGCGCCATCGGGCTGCGGGCCGATATGGATGCCCTGCGGATCACCGAGGCGACGGGGGCCGACTGGGCCTCTGCCACCCCCGGGGTGATGCACGCCTGCGGGCATGACGGGCATACCGCCATGCTGCTGGGCGCAGCGAAGATACTGGCCGAAGAGGGCGGGTTTGACGGCACGATCCGGTTCATCTTCCAGCCTGCCGAGGAGTGGGGCCGGGGGGCGTTGGCGATGCTGGAGGACGGGCTGATGGCGCGCTTCCCCTTCGATGAGGTCTTCGGGCTGCACAACATGCCGGGCCTGCCGGTGGGCACGCTCGAAACGCGGGGCGGCGCGCTGATGTCGGCGGAGGATATCTTCGAGATCACGCTGACGGGCGAGGGCGGCCATGCGGCGCGACCGCATGTTGGGCGCGAGGTCATGGTGCCCGCCTGCGCGCTGGTTCTGGAGTTGCAGGCCATCGTCTCCCGGCGGCTCGACCCGGCGGAAATTGCCGTGGTCTCCGTCACCGAGCTGCGCACGGATGGCACCCGCAATGCGCTGCCGGGGGAGGCGCTTATCCTTGGGGATGCGCGCAGTTTCAGGCCGGAGGTGTCGGCGCAGATCGAGGCGGAGATGCGGTCGATTACGGCGGGCGTTGCCGCCTCGCATGGGGTGGCGGCAGAGGTGGCCTACACGCGGGAGTTCATCCCGCTGGTGAATGACGGCGAGCTGGCCGGTGAAACGCTGCGCGCGGCTGGGCCGGTGTCGCGCGAAGTGCGCGAGATGCCCGCGCCGATGACCGCCTCGGAAGATTTTGCGCAGTTTCTGGCGCACGTGCCGGGCTGCTTTGCCTTCATCGGCAACGGCGAGGCCTCGGCGCCGCTGCACAGCCCGAAGTACGATTTCAACGATGCGGCGCTGCTGCATGGGGCCAAGGTTCATGCGGCGATTGCGCGGCAGCGGTTGCCGGAGGCCGAAGGCTGATCGCCGGGTCGCAGGCTAGGGCACGGTCTGCCGCGCGCCCGGCGTGACCAGTGCATCGATCTCATGGGCTTGCCGGGCGGGCTACTTGGGGTCGATGTTGGTGAGCATCTGCCGCATGACCTTCAGGAAAACCTCGAGGTCTTCGGGCGCGATGCCCTTGATCAGATCGGCCTCGCAGCCAAGGGCCACGGCGAGGATATCGGCGTGGACCTGCAGGCCGCGCTCGGAGAGCCACCAGAGCCGCTTGCGCGGGTCCGGCCCGGGCTGTTCGTGGCGCAGGTGGCCCATCTCGTTCAGCGTTTTGAGCGAGCGGCTGACGGCGGCCTTGTCCATGCGGATCACGTCGCAGATGCGGCTGGCGGTGATGCCGGGCTCGATGTTGAGCATGGCGACCACGCGCCAGTCGGTCAGGCCGAGGCCGAAATCGCGCCGGTAGATCGCCGAGGTCTGCCGCCCCCATGCGCTCGCCACTGCGTTCAGCAGGAACGGCACATAGTAGTCGATGTCTAGGATTTCCGCGCCCTCGCGGTCGCGGGTGGGCGCGTTGAGGCGCTCGGGCGCGGCTTTGATCTGGTCGGCACGTGTCATGCGGGGGCACCTTTCAAGCGCTCACCGATAGCCGGGTTCGGCCGCCGTGTCACGGGGGCGGCGGCGCTCAGAACTGCTCCTCGGGGATATGCACGGTCAGCCCGTCCATCTCATCGGTGAGGCGGAGCTGGCAGGAGAGGCGGGAGCTGTCCTTCATCTCGGACATGGCGCAATCGAGCATGTCTTCCTCGCTCTCCGAGCGGGTACCGGTGCGGCTGGTCCATGCGTCATCGACATAGACATGGCAGGTGGCGCAGGCCATCGAGCCGCCGCATTCGGCGACGATGCCGGGGACGTTCGCGGCGATGGCGGCTTGCATCACGCTGTCGCCGGGTTTGGCCTCTACGGTCTGTTCGCTGCCGTCGGGCTGGATGTAGGTTACTTTCACGGGGGCGTCCTCTATTTCGGGATGAGTTTGAGTGGCAGGCGGTCGAGCGCTCGGATGGCGTTGTTGGGCCGCCAGACGGCCTCGCCCGCCGGTTCGATCCGGGCGACCTTGTCGGCCATGACGGTGAGCAGCGCCTCCAGCTCGCCGCGGGCGATGTTCTGGCCCACGCAGCCGTGGATGCCTGCGCCAAAGGCCATGTGGCCGACAGGGCGGCGGTCGATCCGGAAGGCCTCCGGGTCGCCCCACTTGTCCGGGTCCATGTTGGCGGCGCCGAGCACGCAGAGCACCTTGGCGCTCTCGGGCACCGGGTGGCCGGCGATCTCGGTGTCCACATTGGCGGTGCGCAGGAAGGTGTGGACCGGTGAAGTGATGCGCAGCACCTCCTCGAAGGCGGGGCGAGCGAGCGAGGGGTCGGCCTTTAGCGCCTCCCACTGGTCCGGGTTCTGCGAGAAGCACCAGAGCGCGTTGCCGATGCCGGTGACGGTGGTGTCGACCCCGGCGGAGAGGAAGCTGCGCACCAGCATGGCGGCCTCGTCGGGCGTGATCTCGCCCGCGTCGGCGGCCTTGTAGACCAGCGCGCCGAGGCCCTCGCCAGTAAGCCGGTCGCGGGCGCAGGCGGCGTTGATCCAGGCAGCGACCTCGGGGGCGCGGGCCATGGCGCCGCGGCGCAGGGCATTGTCGGGGCCGACCGCGTTGAAGACGATGGCGCCGTAATCCACGAGGTGGCGGGCGTGCACATCGCGCATGCCCACGGCGCGGGGGAAGACGCGGGTTGGGAAGGCCTCTGCCAAATCCACCACACCCTCGATCTCGGACCGCTCCAGCAGCCCGTCGACCACCTCTTCCGCGGTGCTGCGGAAATCGTCCATCAGCCCACGGACCACCTTGGGCGAGAGGGCCTTGGACATCACCCGGCGGGTCTTGGTGTGATCGGGCGGGTCGGCCTCGAGGATGATCGACGGCGGTCGCCAGGGCTTTTCGAGCTTGAAGTCGTTGAAACCGATGCCGCGCGACGACACGAAGTTCTCGTGGTCGGAGAAGGTGGCCTTGGTCTCCTCGTAGCGGCCCACGGCGAGCACCTGGTAGCGGGGGATGAACACCACCGGCCCGGTCTCGCGCAGTTGGGCGTAGTAGGGGAAGGGGTCGGCCAGCACCGCCTCCTCATAGGGGTCGATATCGAGCACCGGAATGTCGTCGCTGGGGGCCAGCGGGGCGTGGCCTTCGATCAGGTCCATTGTCGTGTCCTTTGCTATCATGTGGCCAGCGCAACGCCGATGTGGCGCTCCAGCAGGTCGGACCCCTTGAGCGCGGCGGCGGGGCCATCGTGGACGATGGCGCCGCCGGTCATGATCAGGGCGCGGCTGGCGAAGGAGAGGGCGGCCTCGGCGTGCTGCTCGACCAGCACCACGGTGCGCCCCTCGGCGGCGAGGCGCTCGAAGACCTCCATCAGTTGCTCGCAGATCACCGGGGCGAGGCCCTCGAGCGGCTCGTCGAGCAGCAGGGTTTGCGGGCCGGTCATCAGGGTGCGGGCGATGGCGAGCATCTGCTGTTCGCCGCCCGAGAGCTGCCCGCCGCCGTTGCGCCGCCGCTCCTTGAGCCGGGGGAAGAGGGTGTAGGCCTCGTCGAGCGTGGCGGTGTCGCGCTGGGCGGCGAGGAGGTTTTCCTCGACCGAGAGTGATTTGAAGATGTCACGGGTTTGCGGGACGAGTCCGAGGCCAGCGGCGTTGCGCTTGTGAGGCGGGAGGGTGGTGACGGGCTGGCCGTTCAGCGCGATGGTGCCGCCGTGCAGCTTGGTGAGGCCCATCATTGTGGCGAGCAGAGTGGTTTTGCCCGCGCCATTGCGGCCGATCACGGCGAGGCGTTCGCCCTGTGGGATGCTGAGAGAGATGCCGTTCAGCACATGGGTCGGGCCGTAGCCTGCGGTAACATCGGTGAGGGTGAGCGCATCAGTCATGGCCGTGGCCTCCGAGATAAAGCTCGCGGACCTGCGCGTTGGCGGCGATCTCCTGCGGCGTGCCTTCGGTCAGGATGCGGCCCTGCACCAGCACGACGATTTGCGCAGCGACGCGAAAGACGAGGTCCATATCGTGCTCGATGATGAGCACCGCGAGGTCAGGCGGCAGGGCCTCGATGGCCTGCACGATCAGGTGGGTTTCGGAGGAGGGCACCCCGGCGGCGGGTTCGTCGAGGATTAGGACGCGGGGCTTGAGGGCGAGGGTCAGGGCCAGTTCGACGAGGCGTTGCTGGCCATAGGCGAGATCGGCCACGCGCTTGTCGGCCAGAGGCTCCAGCGCGAAGGCGTCGATCAGCGCGGCCACCTCAGCCTCTGTCTCGCCATTGCCATCGGCGCGGCGGAACATGGCAAAGCCCCGGCCCTGCCGCTCGAGGATCGGCAGGCGCAGGTTTTCGCGCACCGTCAGGTCGCGGAACAGTGTGGTGATCTGGAAGGTCTTGGCGATGCCGCGCTTGACCCGTTGGGCCTCGTTCAGCTTGCCGATATCCACCCCGTCAAAGCGGATGGTCCCCGAAGAGGGCGGCAGGATGCCGGTGACGAGGTTGGAGAAGGTGCTCTTGCCTGCCCCGTTGGGGCCGATCAGCGCCTTGCGGTCGCCGGGGCGCAGGTCGAAGTCGATGTTCTCCGACACGGTGAGGCCGCCGAAACGCTTGGAAAGGCCACGGACTTCAAGACCCTGCATTTTGGCCTCCCAGACGTTTCAGGGCGGTCGGCACCGCGACCAGCCCGCGTGGCAGGAAGAAGACCACCGCCAGCACCAGCGCGCCGATGACGAAGAGCCAGTTGAACGGGTCGTTCGCGGCGGCCCAGTGGTGGACGAACATGAAGACCAGCGTGCCCAGCACCGCGCCGTAGAGCCTGCCCGTGCCACCGAGGATGAGCATGATCAGCGCTTCGGCGGAGAGGGTGAAGGAGAAGGACTCGAGGCTCACGAGTTGGGTCACCTGCGCCGAGAGCGCGCCGGCCACGCCCGCGATGGCCCCGCCGAGCGTGTAGGCCGCGACGCGCCGCCAGTAGACGGAGGTGCCGATGGCGGCCATGCGCTCGGGGCTTTCGTGGATGCCGCGCAGCGAAAGGCCAAAGGGCGCGCGGGTGAGAAGGGTGAGGAAGGTGAAGACCACGGCGAGGACGGCGAGGGCATACCAGAAGCCGGTCTGCCCGACGAAATCGAACTCGAAGAGGCCCAGCACCGGCTCCATCCGGATGCCGCGCAGCCCGTCGGCGCCGCCGGTGATGTCACGCGCCTTGTTGGCGATCTCGTGGCAGATCGCGGCAACAGCGATGGTGAGCATGATCAGCGTCAGCCCGTGGGCGCGCAGCACGATCAGGCCGGAGATGAAGGCCAGAACCGCCCCGGCGACACCCGCCACCACCAGCCCGGCGATTGGATCGGCCCAGGCGTGGATGGCGAAGAGACCGGCGGCATAGGCCCCGGCGCCGTAGAAGGCGGCCTGCCCGAGAGTGGCGATGCCCGCGAAGCCGAGCACGAGATCGAGCGAGAGCACCAGCACCGCCATGATCAGGATGCGGGTGAGGAAGGCGAGGTTGTAGGGCAGCGCAAAGTAGAGCGCGACGGCAAGCGCCAGCAGGGCGAAGGGGGCGATACGGTTCATCATTGGGCCCTCACGATCAGCCCGTTCGGGCGTAGCGCCAGCAGCGCCATGACCAGCGCGAAGAAGAGTATGGTGGCGAAGTCGGGCGCGAGGTAACGGGCCGCGGTTTCCAGGAGGCCGAGGCCGATGGCGGCGAGGAAGCTGCCTGCGATGGAGCCCATGCCGCCGACTGCCACGACGATGAGGAAGAGCACCATGTAGCGCAGCGGGTAGTAGGCATCGATTGGCAGGATCTCTGCGCCGAGCACGCCGCCAAGCGCCGCGAGGCCCGCGCCGAGGCCGAAGGCGGCCATGAAGATGCGGTCGGTGTTGATGCCGTGGGCGGAGGCGGTGCCGCGATTGTCGACCGCTGCGCGCAGGCGAATGCCGAAGCGGGTGCGCTCGAGGAGCCACCAGAGGCCGAGCACCACGGCGAGCCCGGCGGCGATCACCATCAGCCGGTGGGCGGGGAGGGTGCGGAAGCCCAGATCGACGGTCGCTTTAAGCCCCTCGGGCAGCGGTACGGGCAGCAGGCTTGAGCCCTGCCAGAGGTTCACGGAGGCGATCATCAGGAAGGTCAGGCCTATGGTGGCGAGCACCTGTTGCAGATCGGTGAAGCCGTAGATCCGGCGGTAGATCACCCGCTCCAGCGGCAGCGAGAGGGCCACGGTGAGCGTGACGGCCAGCACCAGCGCAGGCCAGAAGGGCAGGCCCAGTTCGGCCGCGAACCAATGTGCGAAGGTGCCGCCCAGCAGGGCGAAGCCGCCGTGGGCGAGGTTCACCACCCGCATCAGGCCCATGGTGACCGAGAGGCCGACGGAGATCATGAAGAGGATCATGCCGTAGGCCACGCCGTCGACGAGGATGTTGAGGAATAGGGTCATCTGGCTTTCACTTCGCTGGATTTGCCCCGGGCCGGGAGACCAGCCCGGGGCGGGAGGATCACTTGTCCCAGCCGAGGTCGCCCACGGTGGCGATCACGCCGGTCTCACGGTTCACCAACTGGCCGGTGGCCTCGTCGCGGGCGACTTCGCGGATGTAGACGTTCTGGATCAGCGTGCGCGTCTCCGGGTCCATCTTCACCGGACCGCGCGGGCTCTCCCATTCCAGCGTCTTGGCGGCTTCCACGGCACCGGGGCCGTCGGTTCCGGCGGCGGCGACCATCTGGTAGATCAGGTGGGTGCCGTCATAGGCGCCGACCGAAGCCCAGTTGGCGATGGCATCCGGGAACAGCTCGGTCAGCTTGGCCTGAAAGGCGCGGTTCTCGTCGGAGTCGTGGGCGCCGGAGTAGTGGTAGGCGGTGGTCAGCCCGATGGCGGCATCGCCCAGCCCTTGCAGGTTCACCTCTTCGGTCTCGGCGGTGCCGAGAAACTTGATGCCCGCCTCGGCAAGACCGTTCTCGTTGTAAGTCTTGGTGTAGGTAAAGGTGGGCGGGCCGCCCGGCAGAAAGGTGAAGACCGCATCGGGCGCGGCATCGCGGACGCGCTGGATGAAGGGGGTGAAATCGGTGGTCGAAAGCGGCATGCGGATCGCGTCCACCACCTCGCCGCCCTTGGCCTCGAAAGCGGCCTTGAAGGCGTTTTCCGCGTCGATGCCGGGGCCATAGTCGGTGACCGTGGTGGCGACGGTGCGCATGCCCTGGTCATAGGCCCATTCTGCCAGCGGGGCGGAGACCTGCCAGAGCGTGTAGCTTGTGCGCAGGTAGAATTCGCTCTCCTTGTTGATCGAGGAGGTGGCGGCGTTGAAGATCACCGTGGGCGTCTGGCTCTGCTCGATCAGCGGGCCGACGGCGAGCGCGTTGGGGGTGAAGGTGAAGCCTGCGAGATAGTCGACCTGATCGCGGATCAGCAGCTCCTGCGCCAGTGCGCGGGACTGGTCGGGGTTTGGCCCGCCGACATCCTTGTAGATGAACTCGATCTCGTGCTCGCCGGCGCTGGTGCCGTGCTGGGCGACGTAGGTTTCCACCGCCTCTTGGTACTGTTTGCCGTAGATGGCGAAGGGGCCGGAAAAGGGGGCGACGACCCCGACCTTGATGGTGTCTGCCGGGCTGGCGGCAGGCAAAAGGGTAGCTGTCACGGCCACGAGGGCCGCGCGGATGGCGCGTGTCATGGAATATCCTCCCTGAAGTCCCGCATCCCTCCCTGGACGCGGAGTTGATGATTCAACTCACTCTACGATACGGAGGCGGATTGATATGTCAACTCATATCGGATGATACATTTTCGTGCATTTAAAACAGGGCGTTATGCCGAATTTGCGCCGCTTTACCGGCTTGTTGCTGCGGTCAGAACAGGAAGGTGAGCACCGCCAGAGCACCGACAGAGACCATACCTGCGACCAGTGCGGTGGAGGCGAGACTCAGCACCAGTCCGGCGGCCAGCCAGTATCCGTCACGCTCGCTCAGGCCCAGTGCCAGCATGATGATGGAGAGGGCGGGCAGGCCGTTGGCGAAGGGGATCGGCAGAAACAGGAACACCGACATGATCAGTGTGGTCAGCCCGATCAGCCGTTCGGCCAGCAGGTAGGAGCGGGGCCACCAGCGAGGGCGGGCGAGCCGTTCGACCCGCTCGATATAGGGCACAGAGGCATTGACCATTCGCCCGAAGGCGGCCCGCTCGATGGAGCGGCGGGCGACGAACTGCGGCAGCCACACATCGGGCCGCCCGAGCATGAGCTGCACCGCCAGCACCATGAGCGGCAGGCCGGTGAAGATCGACGATCCGGGGATGAACAGAAACACGTTGGGCGCGGCGAAGAGTACCATCAGCGGGGCAAAGCTGCGGTCGCGCAGGCCGCTGACGATATCGCCGACAGACACCCGCGCACCCTCGCCCGCCCGCAGATCGCGCAAGACTTCCGAAAGGCGCCGACCGGGGCGCTGGGCAAGGAGGGGCGCTGCGGCTTCCAGCTGCGTCATGGGGCGGGCCGGGCCGCAGCGTATGGGGCGTAAAGGACCAAGGCAGAGTCTCCCGGGGAGGCTGGCAGGAGGCCGGGGCGCAGCACGGCCCGGCACCCTCGGAAAGTGGGGGCGACGGGCGGCAAAACAATTGGCGCGAGGTGAAATATTTCTGCACGGACCGCTTGCAGCTTGCGCCGCTCAGGCAGATATTCTGCGCAACCGCCGCAGACCATCCACGGGCCGCCTTGGCGCCCGCGTCTTGCCACCTTCGACGGACCGTCGCCGTGCCCGCGACAGGACCGGGCGCATGTGGGTGCATCTTGAGCGCTATCCTTTGCCGGACCGATTGCCTGCTGCCCGCGCTGCCGTGGCCCGCGCCACTGCGCGATCCAAGGCGCATGCCCCGCATCCCCTTCTTCCCGGTCACGGCTTTCTCCGTGCGCCATTTTCGAAAGACAGCACCATGCTTCACACCGCGTCCCTGATCGCCGGCCTCATCGCGCTTTTCTGCGCCGTGGCGCTCTATGGCATGAACGTTCGCACCCGCCCCACCAGCCGCCTGCGCAGCGATTTCTGGGGCTCGATGTTTCTGGCCCTGCTCACCGGGCTCTTTCCGCTGGCTGCGGCGGGGAGCCTTGTTGGCATGTGGCGGCTGCTTCAGGGCGGCGTGACGGTGGAGGAGTTGCTGGCGGGCGGGGCGGACGTTGTTTCGCTGGCCGCCGTGGTTGCCACCGTTCTGGTGCTCCGCGCACTCGTCGTCGCTACTTACCGGCCAAGCGCCTTGCCCGACAACGTAACCCCGCTCACCCCGCGCCCGCTTGCGCCGCGCCGGGCGGCGACCCGGTTGAAGAAACGGGCCGCCTGAGCGCTCAGCCCTCGGCCCGTTTGCGCCGCATCTCCTTGATCCACGGCATCAGGAAAGGCGAGACGATGCTGAGCACCGCCGCCAGCAAAAGCAGGCCGGAGATCGGGCGCGTGAAGAAGGGCAGGATGCCGTCGTCGGTATAGGTCATCCCGCGCCGCAGGTTCAGCTCGAGCATGGGCGCGAGGATGAAGGCGAGGATGAAGGGGCCGATGGGCAGCCGCAGCTTGTCCATCGCCAGCCCGAGGGCGGCGAAGCCCAGCAGCAGCACGTAGTTGAAGGCAGTGGAGGAGCCGACGAAGACGCCCATGAAGCCCAGCACCACGATGGCCGGGTAGAGGTAGTGATAGGGGATCTTCAGGATCGCTGGGAACAGGCGCATGCCCCAGAACTGCATCACCAGCACCAGTGCGGCGGCGATGAGGGCAGTGAGGAAAAGCGCGTAGACGATCTCGGGGTTGTTGTTGAAGAGCAGCGGCCCGGCCTGAACGCCGTGGATCATCAGCCCGCCCAGCAGGATCGCCGTCACCCCATCGCCGGGGATGCCGAGCGCCACCATCGGAATGAGCGAGCCGCCGACCGAGGCGTTGTTGGAGGTCTCCGAGGCGAAGACGCCATCGACGCAGCCCTTGCCGAACTTCTCCGGGTGCTTGCTGGCCGATTTGGCCTGCGCATAGGCCACCATGTTGGAGAGCGCCGCGCCCATGCCGGGCAAGAAGCCGATCCAGAGGCCGATGAAGAACGAGCGGATCATGTTCCATGTATTGTCGCGGTATTCCTGCCAGCTCACGCCGAAGCCCTTGATATCGCGCGCGTCGACCTCGGGCACCTGCTGCTGGCCCTGCGCGTAATCCTGCACGATCTGCTTGAGGGCGAAAAAGCCGAGCATCAGCGGAATCAGGTCAAACCCGCCGTTCAGGTAGATGTTGCCGAAGGTGAAGCGGGGGTAGCCGTCGATCGGGGCGAAGCCGACGGAGGCGAGCACGAGACCCAGCGCGGCGGCGGCGAGGCCATGAAAGATCGAGCCGCGCGAGAGGGCGGCTACCAGCGAGATGGCGCAGAAGCCGAGCGAGAAATACTCCCAAGGCCCCATCTTCAGCGCCAGCCGGGCCATCAGCGGCGAGGCGGCCATGGCGATGAGGATCGACAGGAAGGTGCCGATGAAGGAGGCGGTGATTGCCGCGCCGAGCGCCTTCACGGCTTGGCCATTGCGGGTCATCGGGTAGCCGTCAAACGTGGTGGCGATGGCCGAGGGCGAGCCGGGGATGCCCAGCAGGATCGAGCCGATCATCGCGCCAGAGACCCCGCCGACCCAGATCGAGACCAGCATCGCCAGCCCGACCTCGGGCGGCATCCCGAAGGTGATCGGCAGCAGCAGTGCCACGCCGAGCCCGCCGGAGAGGCCGGGGATCGCGCCCAGTACGATGCCGAGCGCGGTGGAGAGGATGATGACCATGAAGGTCGTCGGGGCGAGCAGGGTGCCGAAGCTGGCGAGGATGTCTTGCATGGCGAGGTGCCTGTCAGATCAGAAGAGGAGGCCGGTGGGCAGGAGGGTGTTCAGCATTTCGGCGAACACGAGATGGACGCCGAGGGTGACGGCGGCGGCATAGAGCGCCCCGCGCCACCAGACCCGGCGCTCCGGCCCGGCGATGGTGTGGTAGAAGGCGTAAACCATGAGCGGCGTGGCGATGTAGTAGCCGAAGATCCAGAGCGCGAGGGAGTAGGCCACCAGCAGCCCAGCCATGACCACGCCGCGCAGGGTGCTGCTGCGCGCTTCCTGAACCGCATCGGCCTCGGCCTCGGTGAGCACCTTGGATTGGCGCGCACGGGTCAGCAGCATGCCCAGCCCGCAGAGCACCAGCAGCGAGAACCCGAGGATCGGAAAGAGCTGTGGCCCCGGATCGTCGTTGAAGGTGCGCACGCTGATCTGCAGGGTCGCCCAGATCCCGGCGGCCCCGAAGGCGATCAGCCCGGCTCCGAGCGGTTTTTCGGTGTTCATCATGGTTCCTCCCAAAAGTCGCGGGGGCCGGTCGGCCGCGGCCCCCGCGATATGGCTTCACACGCGTCTTGTGATGCGGTCAGCGTGCGAGGCCAAGCTTTTCGGCCAGCGCCTTGATCTTGGCATCTTCCGAGGCCATCAGATCGGCAGCGCCGCCGACATCATAGTAGGTGAACACGCTGTCGGCCTTCTTGAGGGCCTCCCGCGCGGTGGCGTCCTCGGCCATACCGGCGGTGGCGGCGTTGATGGTTTGCACCAGCTCCGCATCCATCCCCTTCGGCCCCCAGAGCACCAGCGGCGCCAGCCAGCTCACGTTGACGCCCTGCTGCACGCAGGTTTCGTATTCCGGGTAGGCCGGGTGCGGCTCGGGGTCGAGCAGGCAGAGCACCTTCATGTCACCGGCCTGCTCATACTGCTTGGCCGAGCCTGCGCCGAGATTGCCCATCTCGATATGCCCGCCCTGGATGGCGGCCACCTTGTCGACCTCGGCGGAGGCCTCCAGCAGCTTCAGGTCGACATCCTCGTTCATCATGATCAGCCCGGCGATGAAATGGGTCGTCCGCCCGAGCGAGACGGCCACGGTGCGCTCACCGGGGTTGGCGCGGGCGTCCTCCATGAAGTCTTTCATCGTGTCCCAAGGCGCATCGGGGGCCACGGCATAGACCTGCGGTGCGTAGCTCTGGGCAACGCCGATGGTGGTGAAGTCATCCAGCCCGATATCGGAGTGGCCGGTGTGGTAGCCCGCCAGCAGGCCGGTGTGATTGTAGAGAATAGTTTGCCCGTCGGGCGCGGCGGTCATCACCTGATTGTAGGCGATCGAGCCGCCGCCGCCATCGACGTTGACCACGACCACATCGCCGCCGGTTTCGCGGCCGAGGTAGTCGGCGAAGATGCGGGCCATCACATCGGTGCCGCCGCCGGGTTTGGACGGCACGATGATCTGCACCGGCCCGTCGGGCCATTCGGCCGCCAGTGCGCCGGTTGCGCCGAGGGCCAGCGCCAGTGCGGCGCCGATCAGTTTGCGTGGTTTCATGGTGTCCTCCCTGTTGAAACGCTTATCCGTAGAGCCTTTGCAGCCAGCCGAAGATGAGAGCCCGCGCCTCCTCGTGGCGGGCCTTGCCGCTGACCACCCAGCCGTGGTCGCAATCGTCGAACTGATGCACGGCGATATCGACGCCTGCGGCGATGAGCTGCCCTGCGTAGCGGTGCGCCTCGTGGCGCAGCGGGTCGAGCCCGGCCACCAGCATCAGCGCGGGCGGCTGGCCGTGCAGGTGCTCGGGCGCGGCCAGCACGGGTGAGACCAGAGGGTTGGCCATGTTGTCGGGCTGCTGGCAGTAGAGCACGTTGAAGGCGTGCATCCGCTCGGCAGGCATGATCGAGCGCGGGTCCACCTTGTCTTCGGGCGGGGTGGCGGCATCGAGAAACGGGTAATCCAGCACTTGGCCGCAGGGGCGGAAAGCGCCGCTCTCGGCCACCATCTGGCAGATCGAGGCGGTGAAGTTGCCGCCCGCCGAGTGGCCGCCGATGGCGATGCGGTTTGCGTCGATCCCGAGCGTGTCGGCATTTTCGAAGGCCCAGGCCACCACATCGTGGCACTCATGCAAGCCGGTGGGGAAGGGATGTTCGGGGGCGAGGCGGTAGTCGACATCCAGCACCAGCGCCCCGGTGGCGCGGGCCAGCTGGGCGCAGAAGATCGTGTCGCGCCGGTGGTAGGGCCGCACGAAGCCGCCGCCGTGGAAATTGATGAAACAGGGGCGCGGGGTGGTGCCCTCGGCGGCGGTGACCTTCATCACCCGCGAGGGGCCAACGCGGGTGGGCACGGCGATTTCCTCGACCGTGACGGCAGCGAGGTCGGCCTCCATCTCGGGGGTGATGGTGGGGGGCAAAAGGGTGCCGCCGCGCAGCTCTTCGGCCAGAGCCAGTTGCGCCTCAGGCGTCATGTCGAAGGAGTAACTCATGCCGCCTCTCCCATCAGGGTGCGGACCTGCGCGATGCGGCCGTCGATCAACCCGTGCCAGATCGCCGGGTCGTGAAACGGATTATGGCCGGGCCGGATGGCCTCGACCTTCTCCAGCATGCCCACCTGCGCGGGATGCGAGCCGAGGGTGACCTGCACCGGAATGGCGCGGACCTTCAGCATGGAGGCGAGGTAATCGTTACGGGCGCTCACCGGCAGGCCGCTCTCGGCCAGAAAGGCATCGCCCAACGTGTTCAGGCCAACGCCGCCGTGCATGCCGCAGAGCAGTCCACCCGCCTCGAAGAAGAACGAGGTGGTGCCCGGCGTGTGGCCCGGAGTCAGCACGGTGCGGACCCTGCGGTCGCCAAGCTCGACGGGCGTGTCATCGGAGAAGAAGGCATCGGGCGTGAAGCTGCCGCAGGGGTAGCCGCTGGCAAAGATCTGGTCGGGCCGCTCCTGCATGAAGTCCCAGTCCTCGCGGCTCATCATCACCCGCGCGCCGGTCGCCTCCACCAAGGCGCGAACACCGCCGATGTGGTC
Organism: Vannielia litorea; assembly: GCF_019801175.1. Taxonomy (NCBI): domain Bacteria; kingdom Pseudomonadati; phylum Pseudomonadota; class Alphaproteobacteria; order Rhodobacterales; family Paracoccaceae; genus Vannielia; species Vannielia litorea. The sequence continues at coordinate 3,088,799 of NZ_JAHVJR010000001.1, read as the reverse complement.
GTAGTGCATGTGGCTGATGAGGATCAGCTCGATGTCTGCCGGGTCCAGCCCCAGCTTCCGGATCGCCTCGAACAGCAGGTAGACCTGCGGCTGCATCGTGGTGTCGATCAGCACTAGCCCCGCGCCGGTATCGAGCAGGTAGGCGCCGACCCAGCCGTTGCCGACGTACCAGGTGCGCTCGGCCACCTCGAAGGGGTCCACATCCACCTCCCACGGGCGCTCGCACCCTTGGCAGAGGCATTCAAAGGGGTCGCTCGGGATTTGGGGCAGAGCTTTACTGGACATGCGCGAATGGCCTGTTGCTAGAGGGTAGGAAAGTGGGGCGCCGGGCAGGGGGCTGCCCGGCGCGGTGGTGGTTCAGTTGGTGAGGCCGAGCATCTCGGCGGTGGCCTTCACCGCCTCACTGGACGAGGCGATGCGCGCCTGGCTCTCGGCCACGCCCATCGGGCTGATCGGCATCCGCATCTGGGCGAGCTTGTCGGTCACATCGGCATTGCCGAGCACGGCGGCGAAGGCCCCGTTGACCTGCTCGACCAGCCCGGCATCCATTCCCGCCGGGCCGAGCACGATGAAATCGAGCCCGTAGACGGCCTCTTCGTAGCCCAGCTCATGCAGCGAGGGGAAATCCGGTGCGCCCGGATCGCGCTCGGGGTTGCCTGCGATGGTGGCGAGGATGCGCAGATCGCCGTTCTCGACATATTGCAGGGTGCCCGGTGTGTTCACGAAAGCAGCGTCGATCTGGCCGCCCTGAAGCTGCACCAGCTTGTCGGCGTCCGACCCGGCTTCGACCATACGGAACTGCGCGTCACTGGCCTTGGTCAGCAGCCCGGCCATGAAGTGCGAGCCGGAGCGAAACTGCACCCCCAGCGTCACCTTGTCGGGGGTTTCCTTGGTGGCGGCGATCAGCTCGTCGACGCTCTGGTAGGGGCTGTCGGCATCCACCGCGAGGGCAAAGCTGCCGCCGACCGGGAAGGTGGCGATGGTGGTGAACTCTTCCACCGGCGAATGGTCGTAGCCGCCGGTGTGATAGGTCGAAAGGAAGCCGGTGTGGTAGTAGAGCAGGGTCTGCCCGTCAGGATCGGCGGTGCGCACCTGCTCGGCGGCCACGGCGCCGCCGCCACCGGGGCTGTTGACCACGACGACACCCTCGCCGATCTGCTCCTGAAGCTGCGCCGAGATGATCCGCGCGCCCGCGTCGGTGCCGCCGCCCGCCTTGGCGGGCACCAGCAGTTGCACGGCGCCCGAGGGCCAGTCTTGCGCCTCTGCGGTGGCCGGGGCCAGCCCGAAGCCGAGCGCCAGAGCGGTTGCGCCAAGCGCGGCCATCAGGGGCCGGCGTGCAATGCGGCTGTGAGTTTCGCGGTGCATAGAGAATCCTCCCAAATATCTCCTCGCTGGCCACGCTATTGACTTTAGTCATAGGTTTGTAATTCCTTTTGAGGGCAACTCATAAGTGATACTTATGCCATGTCCCTGACCGCCGCCGTCCTGCTGAACCGCCTTACGACCCGCGCCAAGATCCGCCATATGCGGGCGCTGATGACCCTCTGCGAGCTGCGCGGCATGGGCCGTGCGGCGCAGGCGCTGGGCATCACCCAGCCCGCGATGAGCCAGCTTGTTGCCGAGTTGGAAAAGCTGCTCGATACCCGGCTCTTCCTGCGCCACTCCAAAGGGGTGGACCCGACCCCGGCGGCGCTCGATCTGCTGCCGATTGCAAGCCGGATCGTGGCGGCGACGGAGGAGGGGGCGGAACGGATTGCCTCGCATCACCGGCGCGAGGGCGGGATGGTGCGGGTTGGCTCCTCCGCCGCCGCGACCGGTGCCCTGCTCGATGCTGCCCTGCCAACGTTTGGGGCCGCGCATCCCAACATTTTCACGCAGGTCCAGACGGTAATCGGGCAGGCGCTCGACAATGCCTTTTCGGGTGACGAGTTCGATGTGGTTTGCTGCCGCGAGCGTGAAGTGCTGCCAGATGGCTGGGCGTTCGAGGCGCTGGTGCCGGACGAGCTGATCGTGGCCGCAGGCACCTCGCACCCGCTGGCGCAGCAGGCCGGGAAGGTGAGCATAGAGGCGCTCTCCCGCGCAACATGGGTGCAGCACACCGCCGTTTCGCTGGCCCGCGACCAGTTCGATATGCTGCGCGAGCGCCACGGTTGGGACGAGTTGAAACTGGTGCATGTGACCTCGCGGATCCCGGTGCTGAGCTGGTCGATGCTGAAGACCGGCGAACTGCTCTCGCTCGTGCCGCGCAGCGTGGTGATGCCGTGGCTCTCGATCGGGCTGTTGAAGGAACTCGACGCCGGGCTGGGCTTGCATCTGCCGCCGATTGGCTATCACTGGCGGCCAGACCGCACGGGCCGCGCGGTGCGGCGCTTCTTCGAGGCGCTGGCACAATGCGCGGCACCGCAGGCAGAGGAGACAGCCCCGTGAGCCAGTTTGATACCATCGCGCCGCCCCGCCTTGGCCACCGCCTGTTGTGGGAGGCGCTGGTGGATGTGGAGGAGATGCGCAGCCTCGGGCAGGGGCCCACGGGCGAGCGCCGGATCGTGCCGATCACCGGCGGCGAGTTTCGTGGCGGGCCGGGGTTGGAAGGGTTTTATGGAACGGTGCTGGCTGGCGGGGCCGACCGGCAGCTGGTGCGGGCCGATGGCTCCAAGGAGCTGGACGCGCTCTACGAGATGGAGGTGGCCGATGGCACGCTGCTGACCATCCGCAACCGGGTCATCATCGATGAGAGCCTGCCCGGCCCGCGCTACGCGCTTTCGCGGATCGAGGTGCGCGCGCCCGAAGGGCCGTGGGAATGGCTCGGGCGGCGGTTGATCGTGGGGACGTTGCAATCCGCCCGGCCCGAGCGGGCGGCTGTGCTGATCCGGGGCTGGGAGATGACCAGCGCTTGAGGCCGCGCCTCAGCCGTGCAGCAGGCAGACCGGTTCGGGCAGGCCTTGGTGGCCTGTCTCGATGGCCAGCACCGCACCATCCGGCCCGCCCCCTGAAGATGAGGGGTCGAGGCTGGTGAGGTAGAGCGTGCGCAGGTCCGGCCCGCCGAAGCACGGTTTGGTCGGCCAAGTCACCGGCAGGTCGATACAGAGGTCCACCCGCCCCGCCGGGGTGATCCGCAGCAGCTCGCCGCCGCCCACGCCCGCCATCCAGTAGCAGCCATCCACGTCCACGCAGGCGCCGTCCGGCCTGCCCGCCCGCCCGGCGGTGTCGTAGAACAGGCTGCGGTTGGTGAAAGCGCCGGTTTCCGGCTCGTAATCGAACCGCCAGATCCGCCGCAGGCTCTCGTAGCTATCGGCCACATAGGCGGTGCGGTCGTCTGGGCTGAAGGCCAGCCCGTTGACGATGTGCAGCCCGCCAAAGTGGCGGGCAAGCTGGCCCGCCCCGGCCTCACCGCTCCAGTGATAGAGCGCGCCGGAGGCGACCGAACGGTCGCTCAGGGTCATGGTGCCGAAATGAAAACGCCCGCCGCGCGAGGTGGCCCCGTCATTGGCGCGGTGACTGGCAGCCGCCTCGGGCGGAAGAAGCGCGTGGGGCGCGAGGGTTCCGGTGGCCGGGTCGAAGAGGTGCAGGCCGTCGGGCATGGCCACGACGAGCGTATCTGTTGCAGTCAGGGCGATGCACCCGGGCTGATCGGGCAGCGGCCAGCGGGTGAGGGCTTCTGCCTCCGGATCAAGGCGCAGCAGGGCGCGGCCCTTGATGTCCACCCAGAACAGCACATTGCGGCGCGGGCACCAGAGGATGCCCTCCCCCACCTCGCAGCGGGTACCCTCCAGCAGGCGGATCTCGGGGCGCAGGCTCACACCTTGAGGTGGAGGGTCACAAGCAGGGTTGCCGCGCTCCCGGCGTCAAACTCACCCGCCAGCCGCAGCCAGTTGCCGAAGTGCGTGAGCCGCACCGCAGCCACCTCACCCTCGGCGGGCACCTCGACCGTTGCGCCCTCGTCCAGCCAGTGCATCCCGTCTGGCGAGATCTGGACCCGCAGCGCGGGCTGCGCGCCCTCAGGGGCCTTCAGCGAGCGGACGAAGAGCACGGCCTCGCGGGCCCACCCGGCCTCGAACGGCTCTGTCGCGGCGCCCCCCTCCCAGCGCTCGTTGCGGGCGAGGATGGCGGTGATGTTCTCGGGCAGCATCAGAAATCTCCCGAAATGCAGACGGAATCGATGTAGAGGAACGCCCGCTTGGCGGCGTCGGTCTCCACAAAGAAGGCGAAGTTGAGCATGTTCCAGAGGTTGGGCATGGCGGGGATCTCGATGGACTCGAAGCCCGAGACATCGAACTCCCGGTCGTTCACCCGGAAGGCCAGCGGGCGCATCGCATCCAGGTCGAAGTCGAAGCACATGTAGTGCCAGTTCACCTTGGTCGCGATCTCGTTGTAGCACATCAGCTGGTCGCCGCCCGGCAGGTCCTGCCAACCATCGGGCGAGAGGTGATAGTGGCTCGCGGTCTTCTTCTCGCTGCCGATGTCGGTGAATTGGGTTTGCCCCGGCTTGTACTGCCACTTGCGCAGGGTCTCGCCCTGATCGGCGTTCAAGAACCGCAGGTGCGGCATGACCCGGCGTTTTGCCATCTGATCCCCGCCCTGAAGGTCGAACAGAAAGCCCCAGGACCGCACGTCATTGTCGCCCAGCCGCAGCTCGGTGGCCTCGGGCTTGTAGGTGACATAGGCCTCGAAGCGGATCGGGCCGCGGTGGCGCATCGTCAGCCGCTTGATCGCCACATTCTGCGCGCCGGGGCGCGGGCGGGTGGCGATTTTCAGGGCATAGGAGCTGTCATAGCTGCCGTGGGAGCCAGCATCCCAATGAGCCAGCGTGGAGAGCATGGCGCTGGTGTGCTGAGCGTAGCCGGGGAGCATGGTATCGAGGCTGCCTTCGTAATTGCCCACCAGCTGCGACCAGCCGCAGTGCCCGCGGCTGAAATCGTCGTGGCAGATGATCCGGCGCATCGGGTCGAACCGGCTGAGTTGCGGGTCGGCCAGCAGCATCCCCTGCCGTATCGCCTCGGTCTGATCTGTCATTGCATCGCGTCCTTCCTTGCCCCGGAGGGGGCGTCACTTTCACTTGCTGCGCAGGTGCGCCACCGCATCCCAGTCGATCTCGAGGCCAAGGCCGGGGCCGCGCGGCACGTCGAGCGTGCCGTTTTGCTGGCGCAGGCAGCCGGGCTTCAGGTCGGCGATATCCACCTTGAAGGGGCTTTCGTCGCCCTCGCATTCCATCACCCGGAAGTTCGGCATGGCCGCCGAGAGGTGCACGCTGGCCGTCTCGCAGACGATGCCCGACATGCCGATGTGCGGCGCGTAGCCCACGTCATGCGCGGCGGCGAGCAGGGCCATGCGGCGGGTCTCGGTCACGCCGCCGGCGCGGGCCACATCGGGTTGCAGGATTGAGAGGGTGCGATTGCTCACGAGGCGCATCGCCTGATCGACGGTGTAATTGCTCTCCCCGGCGGCCAGTGGCACGTCGCAGCGGGCGCGGAGCTGCTCGTAGCCCTGCTCGTCCTCGGGGCGCAGCGGCTCCTCGAACCAGAAGTAGCCGTTTGCGGCGAGCGCGCGGCCTACCTCGATCGCCTCGTCGAGCCCGTAGGCCCAATTGGCATCGACGCAGAGCGCGATGTCGTCGCCCGCCCGCTTGCGCATCCTCTCGATCCGGGCGCAGGCCTCCTTCACCGGGCGGGCCATCTTGACCTTGATCCTGGGGAAGCCGCGGGCGATGAACCGCTCCAGCTCGGCATCTGCTAGCTCGTCGTCGCCCCAGTTCACCGCTGCAGCATAGACGTCGATCTCGCTGCGGTTCTCGCCCCCGAGCAGCGTGGCCAGCGGCAGGCCCGCCAGCTTGCCCATGATGTCCCACAGCGCGATATCCACACCCGCGATCGCCTCGATCAGCATGCCGCCCGCGCGGCCCGAAAGGGCGCGGCGCATCTGCTGCCAATGGGCGGAGATGTTGGCGACGGGCTGGCCGACGATCCGGGGCTTGAGCAGGGTCTCTATCACCTCGGCATAGGCCTTGGGGGCGAAGCGGGCGAGGGTCTCGCCCACGCCGCTCACGCCCGCATCGGTGCGGACCTCGACCAGCACCATCGACACCTCGTTATAGGTGCCCCAAGAGGTGACGGTGGGCCGCCGCATCTGCTGGGTCAGCGGATGGGCGATGACGTCGGTAATGATGGTGCCACTCATGCTGCAAGCTCCTTGACCGCGTCCCAGTCGAGGGTGAGGCCCAGCCCCGGCCCGGTCGGCACGGCAACGCTGCCGTTCTCGATGCGTGCATGGCCGGGCGCGATGTCGGCCAGCCCGTCGCGGAAGAGATTGGGGTTGGCGGCGCATTCCATCGTGCGGGTGTTGGGCATGGCCGCGCCGAGGTGCAGGCTCGCTACCTCGCAGATGATGCCCGACATCCCGACATGGGGCGCGTAGGCGACATCATGCATCGCGGCGAGTTCGGCCATGCGGCGGGTCTCGGTGATGCCCCCTGACCGGGTGACATTCGGCTGGAGGACCGAAAGCACCCGGTCGCGAATGAGCGGCATGGCCTGATCGAGGGTGAAGTTGCTCTCGCCCGCCGCAAGCGGCACGCGGCTGCGGCGGTGGAGGCTGCGATAGCCCGCCTCATCCTCGGGGCGCAGCGGCTCTTCGAACCATGCGTAATTGTTGGCCTCGAGCGCGCGGGCGACCAACTCGGCCTCGTCCAGCGTGTAGGCCCAGTTGGAATCAGCGGTGAGGGTGATGGCCTCTCCAGCGCGGGCGCGGACCCGCGCGATGCGGGCGCAGGCCTTGTCCACCGGCCCGCCGATCTTGACCTTCATGTCGGTCAGGCCGCGGGACAGCATGGCATCGACATCCGCATCGGCTTGGGCGTCATCACCCCAACGGACCGAAGCGCCATAGACCGGCACATGGCTGCGCCCGACACCGCCCAGCAGCTGCCAGATGGGCATATTCGCGGCTTTGCCGAGAATATCCCAGAGCGCGATGTCCACCGCCGAAATCGCCTCGATCAGCATGCCGCCCGCGCGGCCCGAGAGGGCGCGGCGCATGTCGGCCCAGCGGGCGGAGATGGCGGTGGCGTCCTGCCCGATCAGGCGGGGGGCGAGGGCGCTCTCGATCAGCTCGGCGTAGCCCTGCGGGGCGAATCGCGCCAGCGCTTCGCCAACGCCGGACAGGCCCGATGCGGTGCGCACCTCGACCAGCAGGATCGAGACCGAGTCGTAGGTACCCCAAGAGGTGCGCGTGGGCTGCGGCAGCCGCTGAACCAGCGGAAAAACCTTTATTTCCGAGATCTTGTGATCTCCCTCGCCCGTCATGCGCTGTGCTCCTCCGTCACATTCGGTGTCGGGCAAGGGGTAGCAGATTTGAAAAACATAACAACTAAAAAACCTAGTTGCTAAGTTGAGAGGCCTCGCCTAACGTCAGCCCCAACAGCGAGAGGCCGAGATGATCGACAAGCGAAAGACCGACGCCCTGTTTGAAGCCACCCCGCCGACCGGACGGCTGGCGGATGCGGTCTCGCAATCCATCGCCGGGGCACTGCTGGAAGGCCGGATCGCGCCGGGCGAGGCGCTGCCCTCGGAGGGCGAGATCGCCAAGGAGTTCGGCATCTCCAAACCCATCGCCCGCGAGGCGCTGCGCCAACTGGCGGGCGTGGGGCTGATCCACACCCAGCAGGGCAAGGTCGCCCGCGCCAAGGCGCTGAACGGCGAGCCGCTCGACCGGTTCTATGGCTATGCCGTCCGCTCCAGCCTCAAGCGGCTGCGCGAGGCCAACGAGATGCGCCGCGTGGTCGAAACCGGCATCGCCCAGCTCGCCGCCGAGCGGCGGGCACCGGAGGGTATTGCCCAGATGGAGGAGGCCACCCGCCAGATGCGCGAGACCATCCTTCAGCCCGGCGGGTTCACCGAGTGCGACATCGCCTTTCACCTCGGCATGGCGGCCGCGACCGGCAACAGCATGATCAAGGTGCAGATGGAGGGCCTCGGCTCGATCCAGCGCGAAGTGTCGGAGCTGTTCTCGCGCCGGTCCAACCGCAGCAAGGCCGATTGGGAGCGGACCATTGCCCGCCACGAGGCGGTGCTGGAGGCGATCCGTTCGGGCGATGTGGAAGCCGCGCGGGCGAGCATTGATGCGCATTACGAGGCAGCCGATCTCGCCTCGCTCGAAGTGGCGGGCGAACCCGGCAGCGAAGGCCCGAGCGCGTGACAGAGCGCCCGCTCACCGGCCGCACCGCGCTGGTCACCGGTGCAAGCTCCGGCATTGGTCGGGCAATTGCGCTGGCGCTGGCGGGGCAGGGGGCGGACGTGATCCTGCATCACCACGGCCAGCCGGAGGAGGCTGAGGCGGCGGCTCAGGAGATCCGCGCGGTAGGCTGTGATGCGCGGGTTGTGGACGGAGATTTCACCGCGCCGGATGCAGCGGGCAATCTGCTCGCCCAGTTGAACGGCCAGCAGGTCGATATCCTCATCGCCAATGCCGCCATCGAGCGGCGCGGCCCGTGGGAGAGCCTGCCTGCCGATCACATTCAGGCCCATGTGCAGGCCAACTTCCTGTCGCTCATCACGCTGTTGCAGGGCCTCGTGCCCGACATGGCGGCGAGGGGCTGGGGCCGTGTCATCTGCCTCGGCTCGATCATGCAGGCCCGGCCCCGCGCCGAAACCCTGGCCTATGCGGCCATGAAGTCGGCCCAGCTCACCACCATCCGGGCCATCGCCCGCGAGGTCGCGGCGCGGGGGGTCACGCTCAACGCGGTATCGCCCGGCGCGATCCGCACCGAGCGTATGGCCGAGCGATACGACGACCCGGCCTTCGTAGCTGCCGTCACCGCCAAGATTCCCGCCGGACGCCCCGGCACGCCCGAAGACATCACCGCCCCGGTGCTCATGCTCTGCTCCGAGGGGGGCAGCTACATCACCGGGGCAGACATACCCGTCGATGGCGGATGGAGGATCGGCGACGCGATGCACGCGCTGCCCGAGAAGACCTGAAGATAAACATCTCAAGGGAGGAAAACATGACACTTACAAAGAGCCTGCCGGCCACGGCGCTCGCGCTGATACTGGCCACCCCGCTTGCGGCGCAGGAGCTGCGCTTCACGGTCTGGACGGGCAATGACGCCCACCTCGCCATGCTCAACGGCATTGCCGAGAGCTTCAAGGAGAGCCACCCGGATGTGACCGTCAACTTCGAGACGATCCCGGCGGGCGACTACATTCAAAAGCTCACCTTCCAGCTCGCAGGCGGCAACCCGCCCGACCTTGGCTGGATGTTCGAAGACAGCATGCCAGCCTTCGTCGCCGCCGGTGCGGTGCAAGAGTTGACCCCCGCGCTGGAAGGCGCCGAGGGCTACGACCTCGCCGACTTCTCCGAGCCGGCGATGGGCCTGTGGAAGGACGGCGACGCGATCTACGGCGTGCCCTTCTCCACCTCGCCATTCATGATCTACTACAACAAGGACATGTTCGATGCCGCCGGGCTCGAAGACCCGCTGGCGCTCGCCGCAAAGGGCGAGTGGGACATGGACAAGTTCCGCGAAGTGGCCAAGGCCCTGAAGGACTCGGGCGATGCCTATGGCTTCGAGTTCAAGGACGGTCAGGGCTACGATACCCGGATCATGCACGCGATCATGCCGCCGATTCGCGCCTATGGCGGATACGCCTGGCAAGACGGCGAATGCGGCTTCAACAAGCCCGAGGCCGTCGCCGCGATCACCCAGCTGCACGAGATGATCTTCGAGGATGGCTCCATCGTGCCACCGGGCGAACAGGGCGATTATTTCTCGGGCGGCTCGGCGATGACGATCAACCAGATCAGCCGCGCCTCGCGCATGGCCGAAGCGGGCTTCAACTGGGGCATCGCGCCCCTGCCCACCGGCCCGGCGGGCGCCTCCCCGATCATCGGCCAAGCAGGTCTTGTGGTGTTCTCGGAAAGTGACCAGCCCGAGCTGGCGAAGGAGTTCATCGCCCATATGACCAGCGCCGAGAACGTGGGCGTCATGGCGCAGTTCTTCCCGCCTGCCCGCAAATCGGTGCTGGAGAGTGCCACCTTCACCGAGGCCAACAGCCTGATCCCGGCGGAGCAGATGGCGGGCGTCTCGGCGGCGATCAACGAAGGCAACGTGCTGCCCAGCCACCAGAACTCGCCCCAGATCGGTGCGGCGCTGAAGCCCAAGTTCGATGCGCTCTGGCGTGCCGATGCCGATGTGCAGGCCTCTCTCGATGCCGTCTGCGACGCCATCCAGGGCGATCTGTGAGCGCCCGCTAGATGGCCGTGACCGACACCACCGAGACCACGGCGCGCAAACCCCGCGCGCCGTGGCTCACCCTTCGCAGGCGCGAGGCAATCGAGGGCTGGCTCTTTGTCAGCCCCACCCTCATCGGCTTTCTGATCTTCTTCCTCGGCCCGCTCATCGCCGTGGTGTTCTACTCGCTCACCGAGTGGAATCTGCTGAGCCAGAAGAGCACCTATGTCGGCCTCGCAAATTACACCGATGCCCTGCGCGACAACCCCGATTTCTGGCATGTGATCCGCAACTCGGTGGTCTTTGCCGCCGGTCTCGTGCCGCTGAACATGGCGCTGGCCCTCGGCCTCGCCGTCGCGCTCTGCCGTCCGGGCAAGGGCGTGGTGTTCTTCCGCACCGTCTTCTTTGCGCCCGTCATCACCTCTGCCGTGGCCTGGGCCATCGTCTGGAAGTTCCTGCTCCAAGGCGAGGCCGGGGCGGTCAACCAGATGCTGGCAGGCATTGGCATCGATGGCCCCAACTGGCTGCGCGAGCCCAACTGGGCGATGTTTGCCGTGATCGTCACCCGCGTCATCAAGATGGTCGGGCTGAACATGATCCTCTACATCGCCGCCCTCCAGGCCGTGCCGCGCGACTATGAAGAGGCAGCAAGGCTCGAGGGCGCGAACGGCTGGCAGATCTTCCGCATGGTCACATGGCCGCTGCTGGCGCCGACCACGCTGATCATCATGGTCATCACCACCATTGGCTCGTTCAAGGTGTTCGATCACATCTACCTGATGACAGGCGGCGGCCCCGAGAACGGCACGCTGGTGCTGGCCTATTACATCTACGAGCAGGCCTTCGAGTTCTTCAACATCGGCTATGCCGCGGCACTGGCGATCATCATGTTCGTCATCGTGCTGGCGCTCACCGTTGTGCAGCTGCTGCTGCGGCAGAAAGGCTCCTCCTGATGGCCCTCACCCGCAGCCAGACCCGCACCGTCACCCGGATTTTCTGGGCGCTCTCGCTCTCGGTGGTGGCGGTGCCCTTCGTCTTCCCGTTCCTATGGATGATTTCCTCGGGGTTCAAATCGGCCACCGAGATCTTCGGGCAACTCAGCCTGATCCCCGACACATGGCGCTGGGGCAATTACATCGAGGTCTTCACCTACCAGCCCTTCGCGCGGCAGTATTTCAACTCGATCTACATCGCCTGCGCGGTCACTGGCATCACCCTGATCCTGTCGTCGCTCGCGGGCTACGCGCTGGCCCGGATGCGCTTTGCCGGGGCCGGGCTGCTGATGCTCTTTCTCGTCTCGGCCCTGATGGTGCCAGAAGAGGTGACGATCCTGCCCAACTTCTTCCTGATGAAGTGGCTGGGCGTGATGGACACCCATGTACCGCTCATCCTGCTGCCGGTCTTCGGCCCGCATGGGGTGATGGCCACATTCCTGATGCGGCAATACTTCGTCTCGCTCCCCAAAGAGCTGGAGGAGGCGGGCAAGATGGATGGCCTCTCGCGGCTGGGCATCTGGTGGAAGATCGCCCTGCCGATGTCGCGCCCCGCGCTGGCGGCGGTGGCCATCATCACCTTCCTCTTCTCGTGGAACCTCTTCCTCGAGCCGCTGGTCTTTGTCTCCAGCCTCTCCAATTTCACCCTGCCGCTGGCGCTCTCCAACTTCACCGATCCCTACGGCGCGCCGCTCTGGCACCTGCAACTCGCGGCGACCTCGCTGGCGGTGGTGCCGATCCTGATCGTCTACCTGATTGCCCAGCGGCAGATCATCGAAAGCTTTGCAATGTCCGGCGTGAAGGGCTGATGCCCGTCGCCACCCGAAAGGCCTGAACCATGAGCAGTCTCACCCTCAGAAACCTCACCAAGTCCTTCGGCAAGACCGACGTGATCCGCGGCGTCAGCCTCGACGTGGAGGAGGGCGAGTTCGTCGTCTTTGTCGGCCCCTCGGGCTGCGGCAAGTCCACCCTGCTGCGGATGATCGCCGGGCTTGAGGATGTGTCGGGCGGCGACCTCATGATCGGCGGGCAACGGATGAACGACGTGCAGGCCGCCAAGCGCGGCGTGGCGATGGTGTTCCAGTCCTACGCGCTCTACCCGCACCTCACCGTGCGGCAGAACATGGGCTTCGGCCTGAAGGTGCGCAAAGTGCCCGCCGCCGACATTGCCCGGCAGGTCGATGAGGCGGCCGCCGTGCTCAAGCTCGACGCCCTGCTGGACCGTTACCCCCGCGAACTCTCCGGCGGCCAGCGCCAGCGGGTCGCCATCGGGCGCGCTATCGTGGCCTCGCCCGAGGTATTCCTCTTCGATGAGCCGTTATCGAACCTAGATGCCGAGCTGCGGGTGCATATGCGCGCCGAGATCGCGGCGCTGCACCGGCGGCTGGGCAACACGATGGTTTACGTGACCCACGACCAGATCGAAGCGATGACGCTGGCCGACAGGATCGTGGTGCTGCGCGATGGCCGTGTCGAGCAGGTCGGCACCCCGCGCGAGCTCTACGAGAGCCCGGCCAATACCTTCGTGGCGCAGTTCATCGGCAGCCCCAAGATGAACCTTGTCGACGGGCGCGCCGTGGCGGAGAGGCTCAGCGCGTTGGGCCGCCCGGTGCCGGAAGGGGCGATGGTGGGCCTGCGCCCCGAGCACCTGCAACTGGTGCCCGCCGATCAGGCGATCCTTGGCGGGCGGCTGGTCACATCGGAATACACCGGGGCCGACACGCTGCTGCATGTCGAACTGGCGGGCGGCGAGGTGCTGCTGATGGTCCATCAGGGCAGCGATGCGCCGGAGCCGGGTGCGGAACTCTCCATCGGGATCGACCCGGCGCTGGCGCATATTTTTGAGCAAAACGTCGCGGCGAAGAACGCCGCCTGACGCTCAGGCGGAGGCTTCGGTGCGGATCGCAGCGGCCATGCCCTGCGCCCGCATGGTTTCCAGCTTCTTGGCGATGGCCTGCCGCAGCGCGGTGCTCTCTGCCAGCGGGGCAGGGAAGAGGCCGGGCAGCGCCATCAGCCTTGCGACGATGTCCTCCGATCCTTCAACGCCGCTCACCGCTGCCCGCAATTCGTCTTCGCGCGGGTCTCGCAACGCATAGGCTTCGCCCGCCTCGGTCTGGCCGAGGGCGTAGCGCATCCATGCCGCGAGGGCGAAGGCGAAGGGGGCCAGCGGCTGGCCAGCGGAGAGGGCTGCAACGCAGGGCGCAAGGATGCGCTGCGGCAGCTTTTCGGTGGCGTCCATCGCGATCTGGTAGGTCTGGTGCTTCAGGTGCGGGTTGGCGAAACGGGCGCAGAGGGCTTCGGCATAGGCGGCAAAATCGACGCCAGGCAGGGCAGGCATCGTGGCGGCGGCTGCGGCGAGGTGTCGGCGCACCAGCGCGGCCAGCGGGGCATCCTGCATCACGTCAGACACATGGCGATGCCCGGCCAGAAAGCCGGAGTAGGCCAGCATCGAATGCGCCCCGTTCAGCATTCGCAGCTTCATCTCCTCAAAGGGGCGCACATCCTCCACGAACATCGCGCCCGCCGCCTCCCAGGCCGGGCGGCCAGTGGGGAAGTTGTCTTCAATTACCCATTGGGTAAAGGCCTCGGTCTCCACCGCCGCCTCGTCGTGGTGGCCGGTCAGCGCCTCGGCGTCGGCCAGCGTTTCGGTCGTGGCGGCGGGCGTGATACGGTCGACCATGGTGGAGGGGAACGCCACTTCCGTAGCGATGAAATTGGCCATCTCCGGCGCGGTGCGGCGGGCGAAGTCCACCAGCAGACTGCGCAGGAGCAGGCCGTTCTCTGGAAGGTTGTCGCAGCACAGCACCGTGAAGGGCGGGATGCCCGCCGTGCGACGGGCCTTAAGCGCCCAGACCAGCAGGCCAGCAACGCCGATCGGCGCCTCGGGTGCGGCGAGGTCATGGGCGATGGCGGGGTGTGTTTCGTCTACGCCTCCGGTGGCGCGGCTGAGGCCATAGCCCTTTTCGGTAACCGTCAGGCTGACGATCCGGGTCGCGGGCGAGGTCAGGGCCGCCAGCACCTCGGCGCGGTCCGGTCCGAGGCAGAAGGCCTGCGCAAGAGAGCCGATCACCCGTGCTTTGCTGCCCTCGGCGCTGCGTTCGATCAGGGTGAAGAGCCCGTTCTGGGGGCCGAGCTGGGCGGCGGGGTCTGGGCTGCGCAGGCTGACACCGCAGATGCGCCAGTCGCCGCCCTCCGCTGCCAGCGCGGCATCGGTGGCGGCGGCCTGATGCGCCTTGTGAAAGGCCCCGAGGCCAAGGTGTACGATCCCCACGCCATGATCGGCGGGGGTGTAGCCGGGCCGCGCGACGCTGCTCGGCAGCCCGTCCAGCGATGTCAGCCTCATGCGGCGGTCCGTGGCTCGAGCGCGGCGATGATGCCGCGCAGCTCGGCCAGCCCCTTCAGCCGCCCGATCGAGGGGTAGCCCGGCTGGGCGCTGCGTCCGAGGTCATCGAGAATGTCCTGCCCGTGATCGGGGCGGAAGGGGATGGACCAGTCGGCGCGTCCGGCGGCCTTGCGCTTGGCCTCTTCCTTCAGCGCGGCCTCGACCAGCGCCACCATGTCTGTGTCGCCGCCGAGGTGCTCGGCCTCGTGGAAGTCGCCACGGATGTCCGCCGTCTCCCGCTTCACGTTGCGCAGGTGCAGAAAATGCACCCGGTCGCCCAGCCGCTCCATCATGCCCGGCAGGTCGTTGTCGGGCCGCGCACCGAGCGAACCGGAGCAGAGGGTGATGCCGTTGGCGGGGCTGTCGACGCCCTCCACCAGCTTCCGGTAGTGATCTTCGGTCGACATGATCCGGGGCAGGCCCAGCAGCGGCACGGGCGGGTCGTCGGGGTGGCAGCACATCCGCAGTCCAAGCCGCTCGGCGGTGGGCGCGACCTCTGCGAGGAAGTCGAGCAGGTGCTTGCGCAGGGTGTCCTCGGTCATCGCGGCATATTGGGCGAGGTGGTCGCGCACGTCTTCGAGCGAGAAGTGCTCCGCCGCGCCGGGCAGGCCGAAGACGACGTTCTTGGCGAGCTGCGCCTTGCGGTCCTCAGACATTTCGGCGAACCGCTTGGCGGCTGCGTCACGCAGGGCTTCGTCATAATCCTCCGCCGCGCCGGGGCGGGCGAGGATGTGCAAGTCGAAGGCGGCGAAGTCGGTGAGGTCGAAGCGCATGCAGGTGGCGCCGTTGGGCAGCCGCCAAGCAAGGTCGGTGCGGGTCCAGTCGAGCACCGGCATGAAGTTGTAGCAGATCACCTCGATGCCCGCCTCGGCGAGGTGCTCGAGGCTGGTGATGTAATTGGCGATGTGCGTGCGCCAGTCGCCCTGCTGCTTCTTGATATCTTCCGAAACCGGCAGGCTCTCGACCACATCCCAGCCGAGTCCAGAGGGCGCGCCATCCTTCATGGTGCCGATTTCGCGCTGGCGCTGTGCGATCTCGTCGGGCGTCCACACGGCCCCGGTGGGCACATGGTGCAGCGCCGAGACAATGCCCTGCACCCCTGCCTGAAGCGTGTCGTCAATGGATACGAGGTCACGGGGGCCGAACCACCGCCAGGTCTGTTTCATGAAAGGAGCCTCCCGAGTCGTCTGTTGGCGGCAAGCTACCAGACCCGCGCGATCCTGACTAGTATGGAAGTATGGAAGTATGGTAGAGCCATGCCGGGAGGAGAGCGAATCATGACGGAAAACCGCATTACATCCGCTGCGCTGGATCCGGCATCGCCGATCACGCCGCAGATCTATGCGCATCTGCGTGACGCCATCATCCGCAATCGCCTCGCCCCCGGCGACCGCATCTCCGAGACCGAGATTGCCAAGAGCTGGAGCGTCAGCCGCCAGCCCGTGCGCGAGGCCTTCATCCGGCTCGCAGGCGAGGGGTTGCTGGCGGTGCTGCCCCAGCGCGGCACCATCGTGACCCGCATCAACTATTCCGACGTGCTGAATGCGCGGTTCCTGCGCGAAGCCATTGAGGCCGATATCGCGAAGATCCTCGCCCAGCGCCCTGACCCGGCCCTGATCACCGAACTGCGCGCGCAGCTGCAGGCGCAGGAGGCCGTCGCCGCCTCCACCCCGACCGACTTCATCGGTCTGGATGAGCAGTTTCACCGCACGCTGGCCGACGTCGCAGACAAGCGCGGCGCGTGGCGGCTAATCGAGGGGCTGAAATCGCAGATGGACCGGGTGCGCTTTCTGTCGCTCGGCCATTTTCCGGTGGTCAAGCTGGTGGGCCAGCACCGCGCCATCGTGGATGCCATCGAGCAGGGTGACACCAGCGCGGCCAATGCCGCCGTCCGCACGCACCTGCGCGAGGTTCTGATCGACCTGCCGCAGATCCATGCGGCCAAGCCAGAGTTTTTCGACGTGCCGGAGGGGGGGATTCCCGAGCCGGTCAATGCACCTATCCAAGGAGGAAAAGACGAATGACGTTCAATTGGAAAAAGCCGGTTCTCGCCGCCGCTGTGGCCGCGTTTGCCGCCGTGCCCGCCCTTGCTCAGGAGATGACCCTGAAGCTCGGCCACCTCGCCAACGAGGATAACCCCTGGCACCTCGCTTCGGTGAAGTTCGCCGAAGAAGTCGCCGCCCGCACCGAGGGCCGGATCGCCGTGGAGGTCTTCCCGAACGAGAGCCTCGGCAAAGAGATCGACCTGATCAACGGCATGCAGCTCGGCACCGTCGACATGACGATCACCGGTGAGAGCCTGCAGAACTGGGCGCCGATGGCCGCGCTGCTGGCTGTTCCTTATGCCTACAAATCCATCGAGCACATGGATGAGGTCGCCTCGGGTGACATCGGCAACCAGATCGAGGCCCAGATCATCGCCAATGCGCAGATCCGCCCGATCGGCTACTTTGCCCGTGGCCCGCGCAACCTCACCTCGAATCGCCCGATCACCACGCCCGATGATCTGGCCGGCCTGAAGATGCGCGTGCCGAACGTGCCGCTCTTCATCGACGTGTGGTCCGCCCTTGGCGCCGCCCCCGGCCCGATGGCCTTCTCCGAGGTGTTCACCTCGCTGCAGAACGGCACCATCGAGGCGCAGGAAAACCCGCTGGCGCTGATCCGTTCGGCGAGTTTCAACGAGGTGCAGAGCCACGTGAACCTCACCGAGCACGTGCGCTCGTGGATCTACCTGACCATCGCCGAAAGCACCTGGGCCAAGCTCTCCGAGGCCGATCAGGAGGCCGTTCTGGCCGCTGCCGCGGTGGCGCAAGAGTATGAGCGTGGCCTCTTCGAGCAGAGCGTCGCCGATGACCGCGCCTATCTCGAAGAGAACGGCATGACCTTCGTCGAGGTCGACGGTGCCGCCTTTGCCGCCAAGGCCAAGGATGCCGTGCTGTCCAACGTCAGCGACGAAATCCGCCCGATCGTCGAGGGGCTCTTCGCCGAGTAACCCCGCCTTCGGGCACACGGCCGGCGTGGCTCTCCCCCGCGCCGGCCGCCTTCTTTCCTGCCGGAGACCGCTGCCATGCGCCCTGTCGAAACCCTCGTTCGCCTCCTCACCCTGATCGCCCGTGTCGGCGCGGGTGTGGCCTTTGCGGTGCTGATCGTCACCGTGCTGGTGCAGGTCGTGGGGCGCACCACCGGGCAATCGCCCGTGTGGACCGAGGAGCTCACCCGCTTTGCCCTGCTCTATCTCGTGGCCTTCGGAGCGGGCCTCAGCCTGCGCACCGGCGATCTGGTGAACGTCGACGTGATCAGCGAGTCGCTGCCCGGCAAGCTGCCGTGGATCCTGCGCCTGCTGGCCGCCGCCGCCACCGCCGGCCTCGCGCTCTACCTGCTGCCCCATGCGTGGAAATACGTCACCATCGGCAAGATGCAGACCGCCCCGGCGCTCGGCATGCGGATGACCTGGGCGCATCTCACTGTCTTCATCCTGCTCGCAGGCCTCTCCCTCTTCGCCGTGCTCCGCTGCATCACCATGCTCTCTGGCACCGAAGACGGCACCCCCGTCAAACCCGCCGAAGAGGAGGAGTGACCTCATGGACGTGACCATCCTCCTCACCGTTTTCGTGCTCGGCCTCGCGCTGGGCATTCCCGTTGCCGTCACCCTCGGCCTGTCGTCGCTCGCCTACCTGACCTACGCCGGCATCCCGCCCGTGGTCATGCCGCAGAAGATGTATGCCGGCATGGACGTGTTCGTGCTGCTCTCGATCCCCGGCTTCATCCTCGCCGGCAACCTGATGAATCGCGGCGGCATCACCGAGCGGATCATCCGGTTCGCCAATGCGCTGGTGGGCTGGATCAGGGGCGGGCTGGGCCTGACCAACATCGCCGCCTCCATGCTTTTCGGCGGCATCACCGGCACCGCCGTGGCCGATGCCGCTTCCATCGGCGGCGTGATGATCCCCGGCATGAAGAAGGCGGGCTACCCGGCCGACTTCTCCGCCGCCGTCACCGCTGCCTCCTCCACCGTCGGGCCGATCATCCCGCCTTCGGTGCCGATGATCATCGTCGGCGCGCTCTCGGGCATCTCGGTGGGCAAGATGTTCCTTGCAGGCGCGATCCCCGGCATCCTGATGGGGCTGGCGATGATGGTGACCTGCTACATCATCTCGCGCCGCAAGAACTTTCCGCACCAGCCGTGGCAGGGCTTCGGTGAGGTCGCCCGCAGCTTCGGCGGCGCGATCTGGGCGCTGGCGATGACCTTCCTGATCATCTACGGCCTGCTCTCCGGCCTCGCCACGCCGACCGAAACTGCCGTGGTCGCCTCGGTCTATGCCTTCCTCGTCGGCGCCTTCATCTATCGCGAGTTGCCGCTCAAGCGCGTGCCCGGCATCGTCGTCGATAGCGCCGTGGCCGCCGCCGGCATTCTCGCGCTCGTCGGCTTCGCTAACGTCTTCGGCTGGATCCTCGTTTCCGAGCGCATCCCGCAGGCGATTGCCGATGCGGTGCTTTCGGTCACCGACAACAAGTTCCTCGTGCTGCTGCTGATCAACCTGCTGCTCCTTTTTGTCGGCATGTTCCTCGAGACCATCGCGGCGCTGATCATCCTCTTCGTGCCGCTGCTGGCGCTCTCCAACGCTGTCGGCATCGACCCGATCCACTTTGCCACCGTCGCGGTGCTGAACCTGATGATCGGCCTCACCACGCCGCCCGTGGGCGTGTGCCTCTTCGTCTGCGCCAACATCGCCCGGCTGCCGCTGGCGCCGGTGGTGGTGGCGATCTTCCCCTTCCTTCTGACCAACATCCTCGTGCTGCTGGCGGTCACCTACATTCCGCCGCTCGCCACCTGGCTGCCCTCGGTCCTCACCCCCTAGGAGCCCGCCCATGGACGCCCGCGTTTGCCGCCTCTACGGCCAGAACGACATCCGGATCGAAACCGCCGAGGTGGCCGAGCCCGGCCCCGGCGAGGTGCTGCTGGCGCTGGCAGCTGGCGGCATCTGCGGCTCGGACCTGCATTACTATCAGGACGGCGGATTTGGCCCGATCCGGGTGCGCGAGCCGATCATCCTTGGCCACGAGGCTTCCGGCACCGTTGTGGCGGTGGGCGCGGGCGTGAGTGGCGTGGCCGAGGGCGACCGCGTGGCGATCAACCCCAGCCGCCCCTGCGGGACTTGCAGCTTCTGCCAGCAGGATCTGCCGATCCATTGCCTCTCGATGCGGTTCAACGGGTCCGCCATGCGGATGCCGCACGAGCAGGGCCTCTTCCGCGACCGGATGGTGGTGGACGCGGCGCAATGCGTGAAGGTGGCCGATGGCGTGAGCCTCGCCGCCGCCGCCTGCGCCGAGCCGCTGGCGGTATGCCTTCACGCCCGCAATCAGGCGGGCGACCTTGCGGGCAAGCGGGTGCTGGTCACCGGCGCTGGCCCCATCGGTGCGCTCTGTGCCGCCGCCGCTGCCGAGGCAGGCGCGGCGGAGGTGGTTGTCACCGACCTTCAGGATTTCACCCTCGGCGTCGCCGCGAAGATGAGCGCGACGCGCACCATAAACGTGGCAACCGATGCCGAGGCGCTGGAGCCCTACGCCGAGAACAAGGGCAGCTTCGACGTGGCTTTCGAGTGTTCTGCCGCCGCCCCCGCGATCAAGACAGCCATCACCTGCCTGCGCCCGCGCGGGCGGCTGGTGCAGGTCGGGGTCTCGGGCGATGTGCCGATCCCGCTCAACATGCTGGTCGGCAAGGAAATCGCCTACCACGGCACCCAGCGCTTTGCCGGGGAGTTTGCCGAGGCGGTGGCCCTCATCGGCAGCGGGCGGATCGACGTGGCCCCCATCATCACCGGCACCTTCCCGCTGGAACAGGCGGTGGAGGCCTTCAACACAGCCGGGGACCGCTCCGGCGCGGTGAAGGTGCAACTCTCTTTCGCCGCGGACTGATCCGATGACCGCCTACCAGCGCGACGATCTCCTCACCTTCGCAATCGCCCTGCTCACCCGCGCCGGGCTGCCCGATGACAAGGCCGCCGTGGTGGGCGAGCTTCTGGTGCAGACCGACGAGATGGGGATCACCACCCACGGCGTCTCGCTCATCCCCTACTACCTGCCCGAGCTGACCGGCGGCACCATGACCACCGAGGGCACGCATGAGGTGGTGCAGGATCGCAAGGTGACGATGGTCTGGGATGGCAACTACCTCCCCGGCCACTGGCTGATGGGGCAAGCGCTCGAGGTCTGCATGGACCGCGCCGCCGAGTTCGGCATGGCCGCGCTCTCCATGCGCCGAGCGCACCACATCGGCTGCCTCTCCACCCTCACGCGCATCGCCGCCGAGCGCGGCTTCGTTTGCTACATCGCCACCTCCGACCCTTCCGGCAAATGGGTCGCGCCCTTCGGCGGCACAGAGCCGCTGCTCACGCCCAACCCCTGGGCGGTGGGCTACCCGACCGAGGGCCACCCGGTGCTGATCGACACCTGCGCCTCGATCACCACGGTCTCCAAAGTGCGCGAATACATCAACACCGGTGCCGAGTTCTCCCACCCGTGGATGCTCTCTGCCGAGGGCACCCCCACGACCGACCCCACCGTGGTCAACGCCAGCCCTAAAGGCACTCTGATGCCGGTGGGCGGGGCGGATCACGGCCACAAGGGCTTTGCGATGGCGCTGATGGTCGAGATGCTGACGCAGGGCCTCTCCGGCCATGGCCGGGCCGAGGATGTCAGCCGCTGGGGTGGCAACGTGTTCCTGCAGGTGATCGACCCCGAGGCCTTTGGCGGGCGCGAGGCTTTTCTGCGCGAGGTCAGCCATCTTGGCGATCTCTGCCGTGCCAACCGCCCCGCCGACCCGGCCCGCTCGGTGCGGATGCCCGGCGACCGGGCGCAGCAGGCGCTCGCCGGGGCGAAGGGCCGGGTGCGCCTGCCCGATGAGGTCATCACCCGCCTCGCCGCCTCAGCTGCGGAGTTCGACGTGGCGCTGCCGGCAGCGGTCTAAGGCCTCAAAACGCGGGCCAATCGCCCGATTTGCCTGCCCCTGCGTAAATCAAGCGTGAAAAACACGGGCCAAACGGGCCGTGGCGGCGACGACAGGCGCGCAAAGCGCCATAGTGAGGGCATTCACCGCCGTCATTTCAGAGCTCGCCATGCCCAGCCTGCGTTACCGGATTCAAAGCACCCTCTTTTCGATCGTCGAGGCGATCCCATTCCTCGCCAAGATCGCCAACCGCTGGGCGATCAACCGGGTTGTCAAACGCGCCCGCAACCGGCCCCATCCGCTGAGCACCGTGGGCAACTACGTGTCTTGGCGGGGGCTGACAGACCGTCGCTGGAGCGGGCGGCACCTGCCACCGCAACACCGCAGCGGCCTGCCCGACGTGGCAGATCTCCTGCCCCTGTTCGAGCGCCGCGTAGGGGTGCAGCGGCTCTGCCCCAAGTCCACCTGCCTCTTCCCGGCCTTCGCGCAGTATCTGACCGATGGATTCCTGCGCACCGAGACCGACGGGCTGATCCCCGAGGGCGAAGACCCGGAGCTGCGCCTGCGCCGGAACACCTCGAACCACGAGATCGACCTCTGCACGCTCTACGGCCGAACCTTCGGCCAAACCATGGCGCTGCGCGAAAGCTCCGATGAGAAGGGCCGGCGCGGGCGGCTGAAATCGCAAATGATCGAGGGTGAGGAATATCCACCCTTCCTGTTCAAGAATGGCGCGATTGACCCGGACTTCGCCGCGCTCGACCCGGCGCTCGGCCATGAGGATCTGCCACCCGAGCAGCAGGCCACGCTCTTTGCCGTCGGCGGCGACCGGGTGAATTCGGTGCCGCAGGTGGCCATGCTGAACACCCTCTTCCTGCGCGAGCACAACCGGCTGGCGGGCGAGATCGAGGCGGCCAATCCGGCGTGGGACGATACCCGCATCTTCGAGACCGCGCGCAACACCATGATCGTGCTCTTCATCAAGATGGTGGTGGAGGATTACATCAACCACATCTCGCCGCTGCCTTTCAGCCTGAAGGCCGATCCCTCCGTGGCTTGGGAGGCGAGCTGGAACAAGCCCAACTGGATCACCACCGAGTTCAGCCTGCTCTATCGCTGGCACGCACTCATCCCCGATAGCATCCGCTGGGGCGGCGAGGATGTGCCTATCGCCAGAACCCTGCGCAACAACGCGCCGCTGCTGAAGGGCGGACTTTTGGCCGCCTTTGCCGACATCTGCGCCACTCCCGCTGCCGAACTCGGGCCGCGCAACACCTCGGCGCCCTTGGTGAAGGTCGAGGAGGCCTCGATCCTGCAAGACCGCGCCTGCGAGCTGGCCAGCTTCTGGGATTACAACGTGTACCTCAAGCAGGAGCCGCCCCGGACCTTCGAGGATATCTCCTCCGACCCGGAGGTCGCCGCCGAGCTGGCCCGGCTCTACCGCAGCCCCGAACAGGTGGACTTCTTCGTGGGCCTCTTCTGCGAAGACCGGGTGCCCAACAGCCCGCTGCCCAACCTCGTGCTGGTCTTCGTCGCGCTCGACGCCTTCAGCCAGGCGCTGACCAACCCGCTCCTGTCGCGCCACGTGTTCAACGAGGCAACATTCTCCGCGCCGGGATGGCGGGCAATCAATGAGACCCACAGCATCCGCGACATCCTCGACCGCAACGTGCCGGGCGGGGCGGGGGAGACCTTTGTGTCGATGACCCGAGCGGATTGGCAGTCCGAATAAGGGCGGCTTATCGCTTCAATCCGCATTTCCAATTTTTCCTGATAGCGCCCCGCTGCTACGGTTTAAGCATCAGGGAGGAATCACCGGCACCGCTACGGGGCCGGACCCTCCCATTCGCCATAGCCAACGACAGGAGCGCCAGATGGACGGAGCCGAACTTTCAAACATCAACAAATGCCCGGTGATGCACACCCACGCGGTGCGCAGCAACAAGGACTGGTGGCCGAACCAGCTCAACCTGAAGATCCTCAACCAGAACGCTCCGGGCACCTCGCCGCTGAAAGGGTTCGACTACGCCGAGGCCTTCAAAGGCCTCGATCTGAAAGCGCTCAAGGCTGACCTCCACGCGCTGATGACCGACAGCCAGGAGTGGTGGCCCGCCGACTTCGGGCACTACGGCCCGTTCTTCATCCGCATGGCGTGGCACTCCGCCGGCACCTACCGCACCGCCGATGGCCGTGGCGGCGCACGCTCTGGCTCGCAGCGCTTTGCCCCGCTGAACAGCTGGCCCGACAACGCCAACCTCGACAAGGCCCGCCGCCTGCTCTGGCCGATCAAGGCCAAGTACGGCAACGCGATTTCCTGGGCCGATCTTATGGTGCTCACCGGCAACGTCGCGCTCGAGTCGATGGGCTTCAAGACCTTCGGCTTTGCCGGGGGCCGGGCCGATGTGTTCGAGCCGGAAGAAGATATCTACTGGGGTGCCGAGGATGAGTGGCTCGCCCAGTCGGACGCGCCCAACAGCCGCTACTCCGGCGACCGCGAGCTGGAGAACCCTCTCGCCGCCGTGCAGATGGGCCTGATCTACGTGAACCCCGAAGGCCCCGACGGCAATCCCGACCCGCTGGCCTCTGCCAAGGACATCCGTGAGACATTCGGCCGGATGGCGATGAACGACGAAGAGACCGTTGCGCTCATCGCTGGCGGCCACACCTTCGGCAAAACCCACGGCGCCGCCGATGCCGCCAACGTGGGTGTCGAGCCGGAGCAGGCCGGCATGGCGGAGCAGGGCTTCGGCTGGACCTCCAGCCATGGCACCGGCATGGGCGCCGACACCATCACCTCGGGCCTCGAGGTGACATGGACCTCGACGCCCACCAAGTGGTCGAACGGGTATTTCGACAACCTCTTCGGCTTCGAGTGGGAGCTGACCAAGTCGCCCGCAGGTGCCAACCAGTGGACGCCGAAGGACTGGAACGGCGAGCATGCCGTGCCCGATGCGCACCGCGCCGGCGAAACCCACGCGCCGACCATGCTCACCACCGACCTCGCCCTGCGCTTCGACCCGATCTACGGGCCGATCTCCAAGCGTTTCCACGAGAACCCCGAAGAGTTCGCCGATGCCTTCGCCCGCGCCTGGTTCAAGCTGACCCACCGCGACATGGGGCCGAAAGAGCTTTACCTCGGGCCTGAAGTGCCCGCCGAAGAGCTGATCTGGCAAGATCCGATCCCCACGGTCGATCACCCGCTGGTGGACGCCGCCGATATCGCCGCGCTGAAGGAAAAGCTCCTCGCCGCGCTGCCGGTCTCGGATCTGGTGAAAACCGCCTGGGCCTCGGCCTCCACCTTCCGCGGCTCCGACCTGCGCGGCGGGGCCAACGGCGCACGCATCCGCCTCGCACCGCAAAAGGACTGGGCGGCGAATGAACCCGCCGAACTGGCCCGCGTGCTGGGCGTGCTCGAAGGCATCAAGGCCGAGTTCGACGCCGCTGGCGCCAAGAAAGTGTCGCTCGCCGACCTGATCGTGCTCGGTGGCTCCGCCGCCGTCGAGAAGGCCGCCGCCGATGCCGGTTCGGCCATCGAAGTGCCCTTTACCCCGGGCCGGATGGATGCCTCCGCCGAGCAAACCGACGCCGAGGCCTTCGAGCCGCTGGAGCCCCGTGCAGACGGCTTCCGCAACTACATGGGCGGCGATTTCTCGGTCTCCGCCGAGGAGCTGCTGGTGGACCGCGCGCAACTGCTCACCCTGACCGCACCGGAGATGACCGTGCTCGTCGCTGGCCTGCGGGTTCTGGGCGCCAACCACGGCGGCAGCAAGGCGGGCGTCTTCACCGACCGCGAAGGCCAGCTCACCAACGACTTCTTCGTGAATCTGCTCAGCATGGACACGAAGTGGGAAGACGCGGGCGACGAAAAGGCCTTTGTCGGCAAAGACCGGAAAACCGGCGAGAAGAAGTATGACGCATCCCGAGTCGATCTCGTCTTCGGCTCCAACAGCCAGCTGCGGGCAATTGCCGAGATCTATGGCCAGTCCGATGCGACCCACGCTTTCGTCGAGGACTTCGTCGCCGCCTGGGTCAAGGTGATGGACGCCGACCGCTTCGGCGCCTGATCGACAGTTACCACCACGGATGAAGGGCGCGGGGGCAACCTCGCGCCCTTTTGCCTTCCGACCCGCTCCTCATTGGTCCTGCAAATATCCTGCGGGGGTGCGGGGGTGCAAAACCCCCGCCGAGCTCTCCTTCAAGCGCCCCGGCTATGATTGGTCGCGCCTATACGATGAGGCCACGATGGGACCGACGAGCTACGCCGCCGAGAGCCCTGCGCAGAACGCCTTCAGCGCCGCCACTTCAGCACGGTCCGCCCCGCAAATCGCCGGGTCCGTGCCATAGAGCGTCACCGCTGCGCCGATCTCGCCCTGCCAGTCCAGCACCGGGGCCGAGATTGCCGCGAGGCCGGGGATCAGGTCACCGCTCACCTGCGCATAGCCCGCTGTCCGCACCTCTCCCGCCAAAGCCGCCGCATCGCGTCCCGGCTCCAGCGCCATTTCCTCCTCCAGCCGCCCGGCGATCACCGCCTCCGGTGCCCATGTCAGAAAGGCCCGCCCGCTGGCCGAGTTCAGAAGCGGCATCACTGTGCCCAGCCCCAGCGTGGTGACCACGAAGCGTGGCGCGCGCTCCCAGCGCACCACGGTCGCCCCCGCGTTGCCCCAGACGCTCAGCAGTGCCGTCAGCCCGGTGGATTCCACCAGTTCGGGCAGCGCATCCGCCGTGCGGTTCACCAGTTCCATCCGCGCCATTCCAGCGACCCCTAGCGCTACCGCACCCGGCCCGAGATCATACTTGCCAGACCGTCCGGCCTGACTCACCAGCCCGGCGGCCATGAAGCTGGCGAGGTAGCGATGCGCCTTGCTGGCAGGCATCCCCGCCTCCCGCGCGATCTCGCTCAGCCCCACCGGGCCGCCTTGCTGCGAGAGGAGCTTCAGCAGCCCAAGCGCCGCGTCGAGCGAAGAGAGCCCCTCAGCCACCAATCACCTCCCGAAGCGGCGCCACATCGCCCGCCC
The DNA here is from genome assembly GCF_019801175.1 of Vannielia litorea. Classification (NCBI taxonomy): domain Bacteria; kingdom Pseudomonadati; phylum Pseudomonadota; class Alphaproteobacteria; order Rhodobacterales; family Paracoccaceae; genus Vannielia; species Vannielia litorea. The sequence continues at coordinate 3,062,242 of NZ_JAHVJR010000001.1, read as the reverse complement.
TGATCCGCCCGTCCGCCTCAACGAACACGCCGCGCACCTCCTCGCCCTCGATCACCAGCCGCTCTCCCACGCTGCCACGATAGTCCACCCGCAGGCTCGTCCGGCCCCATTCGCCGAGCACCATCTCCAGCCGCAGCACGTCTCCATCCAGCCCCGGCGAGCGGAATCGCGCATCGGCCGAGATCAGGCCCAGCCCCCGCGCTCCGAGCCGCCGGCAGAGCGCCGCATGGCCGCCGTGCCGCGCCTTGAGGAAGCTGTGAAAGCACCGGTCCATCCAGCGGAAGTAGTTGGGATAATAGACAATTCCGGCCGCGTCGCAGTGACCGAAGCTGATGTCGACATCGAGGGTGAACAGGCCCAAATTTCCGCTCCGTAAAAGCTATTGCGCAATATGGAATTAGCGCCTAGCCTTACCCTGACACAAGACCAAACCGCAGGGGAGGGCGGAATGGCAGAGATTTCTACCATCGACATCATTGGCGGCGGCCCCGGCGGGCTGCTCTCCGCCATCCTCGCCCGCCGCGCCTTCCCCTCGGCCCGCGTCACAGTGCATGAGGCCGCGCCGCGCGGGGTCACATGGGGCTTCGGCGTGGTCTTCTCGACCCAGGCGCTGGACTTTCTGGAGGCTGACGAGCCGGAGACCCACGCCCTGATCACGCCCCGCATGGAGCGCTGGCAGAACATGGTGCTCAACCACCCCGACGGCCCCGTCACCCTCGACGGCATCGGCTTTGCTGCCATCGGGCGGCTGGAGTTGCTAACGATCCTCGCCGCCCGCGCCGAAGAAGTGGGGGTGGATCTGCATTTCGGCGCAGAGGTGGACCCTTCCAGCCTGCAGGCCGACCTCATCATCGGCGCCGACGGCCTCAACTCCCGCACCCGGACGGAGGCCAACGTGCCCAGCCTCACCCATATGTCCAACCGCTTCGCATGGTTCGGCACACCCCGCCCCTTCGACACGCTCACCCAAACCTTTATCCGCCACCCCAAGGGCGCGCTGAACGCACATCACTACCGCTACGCACCAAACATGAGCACCTTCATCGTCGAGCTGGAGGAAGAGGCCTTTGCCGCTCACGGGCTGGCAGAAATGGACGAGACCGAAAGCGCCGCCTATTGCGCCGAGCTCTTCGCCGATGTGCTCGAAGGCGTCCCGCTGCTCACCAACCGCTCGATCTGGCGGCAATTCCCCAAGCTCTGGTGCGAGACCTGGACCAGAGGCAACACCGCGCTCATCGGCGATGCCGTTCATACCGCGCATTTCTCCATCGGCTCCGGCACCCGGCTCGCGATGGAGGATTCCATCGCCCTTATCGCCGCCCTAAAGGCAGCAACCACGGTCACTGACGGCCTCGCCAGCTATCAGGCCACCCGGCCCCCGATCGCCCGCAAGATCGTCACCGGCGCAAATACATCCGCCCAGTGGTACGAGTCCTTCTCGACTCACATCGAGCAGTCCCCACTCGACTTCGCCATGTCTTACATCACCCGCTCCGGCCGCGTGCCGCGTGAGAAGCTCCGCGCCCTCTCGCCCGCCTTCATGGCCGAATACGAGGCAGCCAAATGATCGACCCGGTTGAAAACCCGCCCGGCGCGCAGGAGATCGGCTTCGACAAATCCGCGCACCCCAACTGCGCCGAGATTCTCTGGCAGAACCTCGCCCGCAACCCCGGCGCCCGCGCCCTCACCGGCCCTGCGGGCGACCTCACCTACGCCGAACTCATCGCGCAGGCGGCCCAATGGGGCAACGCCTTCACCGCTCAGGGCCTCGCCCCCGGCGACCGCATCGCGCTATTCCTTGATGACACGCCCAGCTTCCCCGCCGCCTTCTTCGGCGCCACCCGCGCGGGCTTCGTGCCGGTGCTGCTCAACACCCAAACCCCGCCCGATCTGCTGGCCTATTACCTCTCCGACAGCGCCGCGCCCCTTGCCGTGACCGAGCCGCACTATGCGGAGCGCTTCCCCGCAGATACCCGCCTCGTCACCGACCACGCCGCCTACATCTCCTGCCAGCCCACCACGCTTGAGGCCGCACCGACCGGCCCGGATGACATGGCGTTCTGGATGTATTCCTCCGGCTCTACCGGCCGCCCCAAAGGCATCGTCCACCTGCATCACGACATGGCCTACAGTCAGCAGAGCTTCGCCGCCCATGTGCTGAAGATCCGGGCCGATGACATCTGTTTTTCCGTCCCCAAGGCCTATTTCGCCTATGGCTTCGGCAACAGCTTCACCTTCCCCTTTGCGGCCGGCGCCTGCACCCTCCTGATGCCCGATGCCCCCAAACCCGTTGCCGTGCTCGATATGATCGAAGCCCACAAGCCCACCGTCTTCTACGGCCTGCCCACGCTCTACACCGCGCTCACCAACACGCCCGGTGTCGAGAGCCGCGACCTCTCCAGCCTGCGCCAATGCATGTCTGCCGCCGAGATCCTCTCCGAGGATGTCGCCTCCCGCTGGAAGTCCCTCACCGGCCTTTCACCCATCGAGGGACTCGGCAGCACAGAGATGCTGCACGTTTACCTCTCGAACACGGCCAACGACATGCGCCACGGCGCGGCGGGCAAGCGCGTGCCGGGCTACGAGATCGAGCTCCGCGAGGGCGGGGTGATGTTCGTGCGCGGCCATTCCTCCGCGCCGCTCTACTGGAACCGCCCCGACAAGACCGCCGAGACCATGCAGGGCGACTGGATCAACACCGGCGACCGTTTCGAGGAGCGCGAGGGCTTCTACTACTTCCAGGGCCGTGCCGATGATCTGGTGAAGGTCTCCGGCCAATGGGTCTGGCCGCTGGAGGTGGAGCGCGCGCTGAACGAACACCCCGAAGTGCACGAGAGCGCTGTGCTTGCCCATGAACTGCCCGACCGCCGCACCACCCTCTCCGCCCTGGTCTCGCTCCGCACCGGCCCCGCCGACGAGGGTGCCGTCAAGATGCTCCAAGATCACGTCAAAGCCATGCTGATGCCCCACAAGTATCCGCGCCGCATCCACTTCGTGACCGACCTGCCGAAAACGGGCACTGGAAAAATCGACCGGCAGGCTGTCAAATCACTGCTGCAAGGGAATGAGAATAATATTGCCTAAAACGGCAGTATAGTGCACAAATCTTACTGCGACCGCCGCTCAAAGGAGGCGCACAACGGGAGGAACAACATGAACAAGCTACTCACGGCGGCCCTCGCGGCCAGCCTGACCGCCACAGCCGCCTACGCCGAAAGCGTGAAAATCGGCTTCGTCACCACGCTGACCACCCCCGCCGCCGTCATTGGCAAGGACATGGAGAACGCGGTCAATCTCGCGGTCGAGCACCTCGGCGGCAAGGCCGGCCCGCTCGACATCGAGGTGATCTTCGGCGACGACCAATTCGCCCCTGAGGCCGGCAAGCAGGCCACCGACAAGCTGGTGAAGCAGGACAACGTCGATTTCGTGGCTGGCTACATCTGGTCCCACGTGCTGCTCGCTTCGCGCAAATCGGTGGTCGATGCCGACAAGATCCTGATCTCCGCCAACGCGGGCCCCAGCCAGATGGCCGGCAAGCTCTGCGACAAGAACTACTTCTCGACCTCCTGGCAGAATGACCAGACCCCGATGGCGATGGGTGAGGTGCTGAACAAGGCGGGCGTGAAATCGCTCTACCTGATGGCTCCCAACTACGCCGCCGGCAAAGACATGACGGCAGGCGTGGAGCGCACCTTCACCGGCGAGATCGTCGGCAAGGACCTCACAAAATGGGGCGCCGACGCACAGCTAGACTTCTCCGCCGAACTGGCCAAGGCCAAGGCCTCGGGCGCCGATGGCCTCTTCGTCTTCTACCCCGGCGCAGCGGCCGGTGCTTTCGTGAAGCAGTACCAGCAGGCCGGCCTGAAAGACACGCTGCCGCTCTACTCGGTCTTCACCATCGACGGCATCTCGCTGCCCAAGCTCCAGCAGGCGGGCTTCACCGATGCGCTGGGCTCCAAGATCACGCAGGAGTGGGACCCCTCGCTCGACAACGCCGCGAACCAGAAGTTCGTGGGCGACTTCAAGGAAAAGTTCGGCACCTACCCGAGCTTCTACGCCGCCCAGAGCTATGACGCGATCATGCTGATTGCCTCCGCCGTGGCAGCCGTGGATGGCAACCTGGAAGACCGCGACGCCCTGCGCGCCGCCGTGAAGGCCGCTGACTTCGAGAGCGTGCGTGGCAACTTCAAGTTCGGCACCAACAACATGCCGGTGCAAAACTTCTACCTCCGCGAGGTGGTCGAAGACGCCGATGGCAACTGGACGACGAAGGTGGTCGACACCGTCTACACCGACCACGTCGACAGCTTCGCTGCCGAATGCTCGATGAACTGATCTGACACTCCGGGCGGGCAGGGGAGACCTTGCCCGCCCCTACGCGCGAAGGCCCTCCGTGGACACCTCCCTCCTTTTCATCCAAACGCTGAACGGGCTCCAACTCGGGCTGCTGCTGTTCCTCGTCGCCTCCGGGCTGACGCTTGTCTTCGGCATCCTCGACTTCGTGAACCTCGCCCACGCCTCGCTCTACATGCTCGGCGCCTTCATCTGCGCCTCGCTGACCTACGCGGTGGGCAACTTTTTCCTCGCCGTGCTGATCGCCCTCCCGATCACCGCGCTACTCGGCTGGGGCGCCGAACGCTTCGTTGCCCGGCCCCTTTACGCCCGCGACCACCTCGACCATGTGCTCGCCACCTTCGGGCTGATCCTCGTGCTCGATACCGCCGCCCACCTGATCTGGGGGCCGGAGGGCATCGCCGTGCCGCTGCCCGAGGCGTTTCGCGGCCAGATCGAGCTATCGGAAACCCTCGTCATCCCCACCTACCGCCTCGTCATCATCGCAGCCGGGCTGGCTGCGGCGGGCGGCCTCTACTGGATGGTGGTCCACACCCGGCTCGGCATGCTGATCCGCGCCGGGGCCTCCAACCGGGTGATGGTCGGCGCGCTCGGCATCAACATCGAGCTGCTCTTCGGCCTCGTCTTCGCCCTCGGTGCGGCCCTAGCGGGGCTGGCGGGCATGCTGATTGCGCCGATCACCGAGGCCTCGATCGGCATGGGCAACCAGGTCATCATCACCGCCTTCGTCGTCATCATCGTCGGCGGCATCGGCTCGATGAAAGGCGCCTTCATCGCCGCTCTGCTGATCGGGCTGATCGACACGCTAGGCCGCAGTTTCCTCGATGACATCTTCAAGCTGGTGATGAGCCCCGACGCCGCCGAAAACTCGGCCCCCGCGATCTCTGCCATGCTCATCTACATCATCATGGCCTGTGTGCTGGCACTCCGCCCGCAGGGCCTGTTCCCGCCGAAGGTGCGGTGAGGCGGATGATGCACCAGAAGAGATTTCAGGCCTCCGGCGGGGATATTTGTCGCAAGAAAATGCGAAATTTGATTCAAATTGTTCCTGCCCGCGTGCAACGCCCTTTGCATTTTCTTGCTGCAAATATCCATACCGGGCGCCCGCCCCGGGCGGAGGTCCAGCCATGAGCGCCCGCACGATCGCCACCCTCGCGCTCATGGCCCTGCTCGCCGTGCTGCCGCCGCTGTTCTTCTACACCGGCAACGCCTTCTGGCTCGATCTCGCCACCCGGCTCACGATCCTCGCCATCGCGGCGGTCAGCCTCAACCTGATCCTCGGCTACGGCGGCCTCGTCTCCTTCGGCCACGCCGCCTACGTCGGCCTCGGCGCCTACGCGGTCGGCATCCCGGCCTATCACTGGCTCTACGGCGGGCTCGAAAGCCTTGGGCTGGCGACCACCTCCGGCCTCGTGCAGATCCCACTCGCGATGGTGGTCTGCGCACTCTTCGCCCTTATCACCGGCGCAATCTGCCTGCGGACCAAGGGCGTGTATTTCATCATGATCACCATGGCCTTCGCTCAGATGGTCTATTACGCGATCGTCTCGATCGAGGAATACGGCGGCGACGACGGGCTGGTGATCGACACCCGCTCGGAGTTGCCCGGCCTCAACCTCGACGACCCTATTCAGCTCTTCGCGCTCGCCTATGTGTCGCTCGTCGTGGCCATGCTGATCGTGCGCATGATCACGCGGAGCCGCTTTGGCATGGTGCTGCGCGGGGCCAAGGGCAACGCCGAGCGCGTCCAGATGATGGGCCTCAACCCCTACGCCTACCGCCTCACCGCCTATGTGATCTCCGGCGCGATGGCGGGCTATGCCGGCGCGCTTCTGGGCAATTTCACCACCTTCATCTCCCCCGAGATGATGGATTGGACGCGCTCGGGTGAGCTGATGTTCATGGTCATTCTCGGCGGCGCCTCCACCACTGGCGGCCCGGTTCTGGGGGCGGCGGCCTTCATCATTCTGGAGGAGGTGCTCTCGCACTTCACCATCTACTGGCACCTCCCCTTCGGGCTGCTGCTGATCGCCGTGGTGCTCTTCACCCGTGGCGGTCTGATGGGCTTCTTCCGGGGGCGCAAATGAGCATTCTGGAAACCAAGGGCCTGATGAAGAGCTTCGGAGGCATCCGCGCCACCGATGACCTCACGCTCAGCGTCGAGCAGGGCGAACTCCACGCCATCATCGGCCCCAATGGCGCGGGCAAGACCACGCTCATCACCCAGCTCTGCGGCACTCAGATGCCCGATGCCGGCACGATCCACTTCAAGGGGCGAGACATCACCGCCCTCGCCCCGTACAAGCGCGCCCGCCTCGGGATCACCCGCAGCTTTCAGATCACCTCGCTCATCCCCGACATGACGGTGCTGGAGAATATCGCGCTGGCCGTGCAGGCCCGCGAGGGCTCGTCCTACCGTTTCATCCGCGCCGCCGCGGGCATCCCGGCGATCCGCGACCGGGCGATGGCCCTACTGGAGCGGGTCGGCCTCGCCGAGAAGGCAGAGATGGAAACCCGCGCGCTCTCCCATGGCGAGCACCGGCACATGGAGATCGCCATCGCGCTCGCCAGCCGCGCCGAGCTGATGCTGCTCGACGAGCCTATGGCCGGGCTGGGGCCGGAGGAGTCCGCCCGCATGGTGGCTCTGCTCACCGAGCTGAAAGGCCAGCACACCATCGTTCTCATCGAGCATGACATGGATGCCGTCTTCGCCCTCGCCGACAGGATTTCGGTGCTGGTCTACGGCCACATCATCGCCACCGGCGACCCGGCGTCGATCCGCGCCAACAAGGAGGTCGAGGCGGCCTATCTGGGGGAGGAGGCCTGATGCTGACGGTCGAGAACCTTCAGGCCCATTACGGGCCAAGTCAGGCGCTCTTTCGGGTGTCGCTGCAGGTGAAACCGGGCGAGGTCGTCACCCTGCTCGGACGCAACGGCATGGGCAAGACGACGACGATCCACTCCATCATGGGCATCGTGAAGCCCACCGGCGGGCGGGTGCGGCTGGAGACCAGCGAAATCGCCGGCATGGCCTCGCACTGCATCGCCAACCTCGGCCTCGGGCTGGTGCCGGAGGGCCGCCAGATCTTCCCCAACCTGACGGCGCGCGAGAATCTCGTTGCCACCGCCTCCAACCACCTTGGCCAGCCCGATCCGTGGACCGAAGAGCGCGTCTATGCGCTCTTCCCCGAACTGGCCGAGCGCAAGTCTTCGATGGGCAATCTGCTGTCAGGCGGCGAGCAGCAGATGCTCGCCATCGGCCGCGCCCTGATGACCAACCCGCGCCTGCTGATCCTCGATGAGGCGACAGAGGGGCTGGCCCCGTTGGTTCGGGCCAAGATCTGGGAGGCGCTCGCGCAGATCCGCGACACCGGCCTGTCGATCCTCGTGGTCGACAAGAACCTGCACGACCTGATGCGCCTCGCCGACCGCCACGTGGTTATCCAGCGCGGCGAGACCGTCTGGCAGGGCACATCGGCGGAGCTTGAGGCGGATGAGGCGGCGCGGGAGCGGTATTTGGGGCTGTAAGTCGGAACTTGTCCCGACACGAGCGTCGCGGCGTGTTCGCCCTAGAACGCCTTGAACGTAAGCGTCGTCAGCGTGCGCTCCACGCCCTTCACCTTCGAGACGTTCTCGCTGATGAACTGGCCGATATCCACGCCCTCGGGCGGGTAGAGCTTCATCAGCAGGTCCCATTCGCCGGAGGTCGAGTAAAGCTCGGAGTGAATCTCCTCCAGCACCAGCGCCTTGGCCACCTCGTAGGTGGTGCCGGGGGTGCAGCGGATCTGGACGAAAATGGCGCTCATGTCTGGTCTCCTCCGGCGCAGGCTAACGTGAAATCACAGCGGCGCAAGCGCCCATCCGGCGCCTTCCAACTTCGCCCGCACCGCCCGCGCGATGGCCAGCGCCTCCGGCCCGTCGCCATGCAGGCAAATGGTGTCGATCTGCGCGGGCAGGGTGGCGCCCGATGCGGCGAAGATCGCCTGCACTTCGACCATGCCGAGCACCCGCGCGGCGGCCTCCTCCGGGTCGTGGATCATCGCGCCCGGCTTCTTGCGGTCCACAAGCGTGGCGTCATCTTCATAGGCCCGGTCTGCAAAGATCTCGCAGGCCATCTGCGCTCCAAGCGCTTCCGCCGCGCGCTGTTGCGCGGTCTGGGCGATGACCATGATCACCAGCTCCGGGTCCACCGCCAGCGCCGCCTCGTAGCAGGCCCGCGCCATCGCCTCATTCTCCGCGCACAGGTTGGCCAATGCGCCGTGCAGCTTGAGGTGGCGCACCTTGCCACCCGCCCGCGCCGCCACGGCCTGTGCCGCGCCGAGCTGGTAAGTTACGAGGTTGCCCAGCTCGGCAGGCGAAAGCGTAATCCGCCGTCGCCCGAAGCCCTGCAGGTCGGCAAAGCCCGGGTGCGCCCCGATCCCGACGCCGCGCCTGACCGCCTCGCCCATGGTGGCGGCCATCACATCCGCATCGCCGGCGTGAAAGCCGCAGGCCACGTTGGCCGAGGTCACCACCTTCAGGATCTCGGCATCCTGCCCCATCACCCAGGGGCCAAAGCTCTCGCCCATGTCGGCGTTCAGGTCGATCGTGCGCCCCATCACTCCTCCAGCTCATTGCCGCGGGTCACCCCGCCCACCAGTTGATAGCCCAGCAGGTCGGGGATGTCGTGCGGGTCGCGCACCCGGGGCTGCACCGCCTTGCGCAGCCGTGCCAGCTGCGCCGTTTCGCTCTCCCAGAGCGCATCGGCCTCTTCGACGCCGAGCATCTCGAAGCGCACCGCGTCGCCCGCATGCGCCTGCGCCAGCCGGGGCAGGTCTGCGGTGATCACCGTGCCGATCCTCGGGTAGCCGCCCACCGTCTGGCTCTCGGCCAGCAGCACGTAGGGCCGCCCGTCGCCCGTCATCTGTACGTCGCCGCTGGTGATGAAATCCGAGGCCAGCCCCTGTGTTTCGCTCTCGAAGGGCGCGCCCTCGAACTCCAGCCGCACCCCTTGCCGGTTGGCCTGCGGGGCGCGGGTGAAGGCGGTGTCTAGAAACCGCTCCAGCACTCCTTCGCCAAACAGCCCCGTCTGTGGCCCCGGCATCATCCGCACTGTGCCGCCGCCGAGCCTGTCTTCCGGCACAAGCACCCGCGCCGCCGCCTCGGGATCGGGGTCACTTCCCAGCGCAATTTCATCCCCCGCCGCCAGCGCCCGTCCCACGCCCGCCAGCAAGTGCGCCGCCCGCGAGCCGAGCCATTCCTCGCCGAAAACGCCACCCGCGAAGGCGAGATAACCATATGAGCCCTTCTCCGCGCCGCCCACCCGCAGCACCGCGCCGGGAGGCAGCAGCACCGTTTCGGCATGCCCCACCGGGCGGCCATCGACCTCGGCCTTCATCCGCGCGCCGGTCAGGCAAAACTGCGTGGGCGCATCCACCGTAAACCGCCCACCCGCGCCCGCCATTTCCAGCGCTGCCAGCGGAGCCTCCTGCCCCAAGAGCGCCGCCGCCTCCAGCAGCGCCAACCGGTCCGCCGCGCCGCCCCGTGCCAGCCCCTTGGCCGTCCAGCCCGGGCGGCCCATGTCCTGCACCGTCACGGCGGGGCCTGCGTCGATTACCCGGAGCGTGGTCATGCGATCTCCTCGCACACCGCGCCGCCCAGAGGTTCCGCCTCCAGCCGCTCCAGTTCTGTCGCCTCGACCCGCTCGAACCGCAGCGCATCCCCCGGCGCCAGTGGAAACGGCTCTTTCGCACCCCGCCGGAACGGCCGGAAGGCGCAGCGTCCGACCATCCGCCAGCCGGTCACGCTCTCGGTCGGAAATAGGACAAGCTGCCGAACCGCCACCACCAGTGCCCCGGCGGGCACCTTTGGGGTCAGGTCTGTCTGGCGTGGGATGTTCCAATGCTCCGGCAGGAACCCGAGGTAGGGCATGCCCGGCGCAAAGCCGATCGCCCGCACCCGCAGCTCGGTGGTCAGAAACTCCTCGCAGGCCTCTGCCTCGCTCAATCCGGCCAGCTCCGCCGCCTCGCCGAGTTGGGGCCCGTCCAGTGCCACCGGCACCCGCCAGCGGCGGGCCGGCGTAGGGTCTTTCAGCCCGCGCCATTCCCGTTCGTCCAGTAGTTCCTCGATCCTGGCCACTAGTTCAGCCCGGTCCACCTGCGCCGGGTCGAACCGCAGCAACACCGAGGCCAACGCAGGCGCGACCTCGCCCGCCAGACCCTCGGCCTCCGCCGCAAAGCGGGCGACCGCCGCGCTGGCTTCCGGGCTGACGGCGCGGGCAAAGCGCACAAGTACGCCATCCTGCCCGAGCGGCAAAATTTCCGGCGTGATCTCTGCGGCATCCATACCCGCACTTTCCCCCGCCCACCCCTCGGCGACAATATGCACAAAAATGCAAAATCGACGCGACGAGCTTGATCGACGCGCAGATGTATGCACTATAACGCACATACAGGGAGGAGGCGCGATTCCACGGAGTCGCGTCAGGGAGGACGAAGCCATGAACAGCAACGCAGCCCTCTATTTCGTCGATCGCCACGTGATACAGGGCCGGGGCGACAAGCCCGCCTTTCGCGAGGCCGACGGGGCAAAACGCAGCCTGACCTACGGGCAGCTGGCGAAGGAAACCGCAAAATTCGCCGGGGCGCTCGCCCGCCACGGGGTGCGCCGGGAGGAGCGGGTGGCGATGATCGTCCGCGACCAGATCGAGTTTCCGGTCGTGTTCTGGGGCGCGCTGAAGGCCGGGGCGATCCCGGTGCCGCTCAACACCCTGCTCGCCGCGCCGGTCTACGAGGCGATCCTCGAAGACAGCCGCGCATCCATCCTCGTGGTCTCCGGTGCGATGTGGGACACGGTCAAACCGGCGGTAGAGAACAACCGCTTCCTCCGCGCCATCGTGGTGATCGGCGAGGCCCCCGAGGGCACCGAGAGCTACACAGCGTTCACGCAAGGCGCCGAGCCGATGGAGGCCGTGGAGGCCCATGAGGATGAGCTGGCCTTCTGGCTCTATTCCTCCGGTTCCACCGGCGTGCCCAAGGGCGTGCGCCACGTGCACGCCAGCCTGAAGGCCACCTCCGATACCTTCGGCAAGGACGTGCTCGGCATCCGCGAAGACGATACCGTGTTCTCCGCCGCCAAGATGTTCTTCGCCTACGGGCTGGGCAATGCGATGAGCTTTCCCATGGCCGTCGGCGCGACCACCGTCATCTACTCCGGCCGACCCACCCCCGAGGCCTGCTTTGCGATCATGTCCGAGGAGAAGCCCACGCTCTTTTGCGGCGTGCCCACCCTCTTCGCCGCCCTCGTCGCTGCGCAGGAAAAGGCGGGCGGAGCGCCTGCCCATACCGTCCGCCTCTGCACCTCCGCAGGCGAGGCCCTGCCGCGCGAGATCGGCGAGCGGTGGGAAAAGCTTTGGGGCGCCGAGATCGTCGACGGTGTCGGCTCCACAGAGATGCTGCACATCTTCCTCTCCAACCGCCCCGGCGAATGCGTCTATGGCACCTCCGGCACAGCCGTTCCGGGCTACGAGGTCCGGCTGGTCGATGAGCATGACGAAGACGTGGCCGATGGCGAGATGGGTGAGCTGCTGGTGCGTGGACCTTCCGCCGCTGAGGGCTACTGGAACCGCCGCGCCAAGAGCATGGCCACCTTTCAGGGCCACTGGACCCGCACGGGCGACAAATACGAGCGCGACGGGCAGGGGCGTTACGTCTACTGCGGCCGGACGGATGACATGTTCAAGGTCTCCGGCATCTGGGTCTCCCCCTTCGAGGTCGAGCAGGCGCTGGTGGAGCACCCCGCCGTGCTCGAAGCCGCCGTGGTCGCCCGCGCCGACGAGAAGGGGCTCGACAAGCCCGCCGCCTATATCGTGCTGAAGGAGGGGGCCAGCGCCGACATCGCTAGCGACCTCAAGGAAATGGTCAAGGAGAAGATCGGAATGTGGAAATACCCCCGATGGATTGAGGTGGTCGATGAGCTGCCCAAAACCGCCACCGGAAAGATCCAGCGCTTCAAGCTGCGCGACCCGGAGGCGGCGTGATGGAGTTTCCCGGCATGGGCCGCGTTACGGCGGCAGGCAAATCCCTCGAATGGCAGAGCTGCGGCGGCGATACATCCGCGCCCGTTATCGTCCTCTTGCATGAAGGTCTCGGCTGCCTCGCCCTCTGGCGCGACATCCCCGAGAAGCTGGCACAGGCGACCGGCCTGCGTGTCTTCGCCTATTCCCGCGCGGGCTACGGCCAGTCCGACCCCGCCGATCTGCCCCGCCCGCTTGATTACATGACCCGTGAGGCGATGGAGGCTCTGCCGGATGTGCTCAATGCCATCGGCGCCGAGCAATACATCCTCATGGGCCATTCAGATGGCGCGACCATCGCCGCCGAATACGCCGGCCGTCATGCCGATCACCGCATTCGCGGGCTGGTGCTGATGGCGCCCCATTTCTTCACCGAGCCCGATGGTCTTGCCGCCATCGCCGCTGCCCGAGAGGCCTTCGAGGCTGATCTCAAGCCCCGCATGGCCAAGTATCACGCTGACCCGGAAGCCACCTTCCGTGGCTGGAACGATGTCTGGCTCGCCCCCGGTTTCAAGGAGTGGCACGTGGGCGAGGTGGTCGACTACCTGCGCATCCCCTCGCTCGTGATCCAGGGCGCCGATGATCAGTACGGTACGCTGGCGCAGGTGCGCGAGGTCGAGGAGCGCAGCTACGCGCCTGTCGATACCGTGATCCTCGAGAATTGCCGCCACAGCCCCCATTTCGACCAGCCGCAGGCGGTGTTGGATGCCGTGGCCGAGTTCTCCGCCCGCCTTATCCGGCTGGAGCGCGAAGAGGTGGTGCCCGCGTGACCCTCGCGGCGGATCCCCGGCCCGACTACGCCTATGTGCCGGGCCAGAACCCGCGCCACCCGGAGGGCGCATTTGACGCCATCCGTGCAAGCGCCGAGACCGATCCGCTGGGCTCCGACGCCCTGCGCATCGGCCTCGACTGGATCGACGCCGGGTTCTACTGGGAGGCCCATGAGGTGCTCGAGCCGGTCTGGCTCGTGCTCCCCGATGGCCCCGACCGGGTTGGCATCCAGGCCCTGATCCAGCTGGCCAACGCCGGGCTGAAGGCCCGGATGAACCGCCCCTCCGCCGCGCTCCGCCTGTGCGACATCGCCGCCCGCCTGCTGGACGAGGCGGCCCCCTTCACGCCCCCGCATCGCCCCGCCGGGTGGTTCACCCTTCGGGTGGAGTCGATTCGATCCAGCGCGAAGATCGCGGCGAAAGATGCAGTATAATGCAATAAAGTGCATGATAACCCGGCATAACCACGCCATATGTGAATTATTATGCAAAAAACCGTTGCCGCAACGCGGCCAACCCTGTAAGACAGCGGACTCAAGAGGAGACGCGCCATGAGTGAACAGCCAATCGACTTCCGCACCGACCCGTCGAAGTATCGGCACTGGAAAGTGACCTATGAGGGCGAGGTGGCCCGCGTCACGATGGACGTGGACGAGGATGGCGGCCTGTTCGATGGTTACCAGCTCAAGCTCAACAGCTACGACCTCGGCGTCGACATCGAGCTGGCCGACGTGGTGCAGCGCATGCGCTTCGAGCACCCCGAGGTGAAGGTGGTGATCATGCAGTCCGGCAAGGACCGGGTGTTCTGCGCCGGGGCCAACATCCGCATGCTGGGCGGCGCGAGCCATGCCCACAAGGTCAACTTCTGCAAGTTCACCAACGAGACACGCAACACCTTCGAGGCCGCCGAGGCGGACTCGGGCCAAAAGTGGATCGCCGCCGTGAAAGGCGCCTGCGCCGGGGGCGGCTACGAGCTGGCGCTGGCCTGCAACCACATCATGCTGACCGACGACTCCAGCAGCTCGGTCGCGCTCCCCGAGGTGCCGCTCCTCGCCGTGCTCCCCGGCACCGGCGGCCTGACCCGCGTGACCGACAAGCGCAAGGTCCGCCGCGATCTGGCCGATGTGTTCTGCGCAATGGAAGAGGGCGTGCGCGGAAAGCGGGCCAAGGACTGGCGGCTGGTCGACGAAGTGGTGCCGAACAGCAAGTTCGACGCCACCGTCACCGAGCGCGCCGCCGAATTCGCCGCCGCCATGCCCTCCCGCGCCGAAAAGGGGATCACCCTCGGCCCCATCGAGCGCACCATTACTGACAACGCTGTGACCTACACCCACGTCGAGGTCGAGCTGGACCGCGAGGCACGCTCCGCCACGATCACCCTCAAAGGCCCCGAGGGCGCCGCCCCGGCCTCCGCAGAGGAGCTTCTGGCTCAAGGCGACCAAAGCTACATGCTCAAGCTCGCCCGCGAGCTGGATGACGCCATCCTGCACCTGCGCCTGAACGAGATGGAGCAGGGCACCTGGACCTTCCGCACCCAAGGCGACCCCGAGGCCTTGCTGGCGCATGAAAAGGCTCTGACCGACAACGCGGGCCACTGGCTCGCCGCCGAGACCCTCGGTTTCTGGAAGCGCATCCTCAAGCGGATCGACGTGACCTCCCGCAGCCTCGTCGCCCTCGTGGAGCATGGCTCCTGCTTTGCCGGTGTCCTAGCCGAGATCCTCTGGGCCTGCGACCGCACCTACATGATGGAAGACGAGTTCGAGGGCGACAATCGCCCGCTTGCCACCATCACCCTCGCCGAGACCAACTTCGGCCAATACCCGATGGGCAACAACCTCACCCGCCTGCAAACTCGCTTCCTCGGCACGCCCGAGCAGGTGGAGGCGCTGCGCGACCACATCGGCGAACCCATCGAGGCCGAGGAGGCCGATGAGCTGGGTCTCGTCACCTACATCCTCGATGACATCGACTGGGAAGACGAGATCCGCATCTTCATGGAAGAGCGCGCCAGCTTCTCCCCCGATGCGATGACCGGGATGGAGGCCAACCTGCGCTTCGCCGGGCCGGAAACCATGGAAACCCGCATCTTCGGCCGCCTCACCGCCTGGCAAAACTGGATCTTCCAGCGCCCCAACGCCGTCGGCCCAGAAGGCGCGCTCCAGCGCTACGGCACCGGCATCCGCGGCGACTACAACATGCAACGCGTCTGACCAGACGGTCTTTCAAAACAAAATCTTCGGCAGGAAAAATCCTCGCGAAGGTTTTTCCACCACCAAGGAGGAAAAAATGCTCGACCTGATCAACGTCTCCTACGACACCCAGATCCCCAACAACGTGGGCCTGTCGGAAGACAAGCGCGTGCTCAAAGCGCTGGAAAAATGGCACCCCGGTTACATCAACTGGTGGAACGACCTGATCCCGCAGAACTTTCAGGAAAGCCTTGTTTACCTGCGCACCGCCGTGTCGGTGGACCCGAAGGGCTGGGCCAAGTTCGATTACGTGAAGATGCCCGAGTACCGCTGGGGCGTGCTGCTGGCCCCGCAGGGCGAGGGCCGCACCATTCCCTGCGGCGAGCACGCAGGCCAGCCCGCGTGGCAGGAGGTGCCCGGCGAGTACCGCAACATGCTCAAGCGCCTGATCGTGATCCAGGGCGACACTGAGCCGGGCTCCGTCGAGCAGCAGCGCTTCCTCGGCCTCACCGCGCCCTCCCTCTACGACCTGCGCAACCTCTTCCAAGTCAACGTCGAGGAGGGCCGCCACCTCTGGGCGATGGTCTACCTGCTGTTCAAATACTTCGGCAAAGACGGCCGCGAGGAGGCCGATGACCTTCTTCGCCGGTCGTCGGGATCCGACGAGGCCCCCCGGATGCTCGGCGCCTTCAACGAGGAAACGCCCGACTGGCTCAGCTTCTTCATGTTCACCTACTTCACGGACCGTGACGGCAAGATGCAGCTGGAGTCGCTCGCCCAGTCCGGCTTCGACCCGCTCTCCCGCACCTGCCGCTTCATGCTGACCGAAGAGGCCCACCACATGTTCGTGGGTGAAACCGGCGTGGGCCGCGTGGTTCAGGCCACCTGCGAGGCGATGAAGGCCGCGTGTATCACCGACCCCTACGACATCAACAAGATCCGCGACCTCGGCGTGATCGACCTGCCGACGATCCAGAAAAAGCTGAACCTCCACTACACCCTCTCGCTTGATCTCTTCGGCCAAGAGGTCTCCACCAACGCCGCCAACGCCTTCAACGCCGGCATCAAGGGCCGCTACATGGAGCATCGGATCGACGACGATCACCAGCTCCGCGGCGACACCTACAAGGTCTGGAATCTGGTCGACGGCAAAGTGGTGCAAGAGGAAGTGCCCGCGCTGACCGCCATCAATATGCGCCTGCGGGACGATTACGTGCGCGACGCCTCGGGCGGCGTGGGCCGCTGGAACAAGGCCATCGAGAAGATGGGGATCGAGTTCGAGCTGACCCTCCCGCACGAGAGCTTCCACCGCCAGATCGGCGTCTTCTCGGCCGCCAAGTTCGACCCGCAGGGCACTCCGCTTTCCGAGGAAGAGTACAACGCCAAGAAGGACGAGTGGCTGCCCACCAAGGCCGATGGCGATTTCATCCAGTCGCTGATGAAGCCCTGTTACGAGCCCGGCAAATACGCCAGCTGGATCGCCGCGCCCAAGGTCGGGATCGACAACAAGCCCGGCGACTTCGAGTATGTGAAGCTGCACATGGCTTGATGCCAGTTCGGGCGGCGCCCCGGTGCCGCCCGTCTCCACGACCGATGAGGGAGGAAACGCCATGATGACACAAAGCCACGCCCCCGCCCGCCCCCGCGCGCTGACCACCGGCAAATGCCTCGGCTGCACCGGCTGCAAGGGCGCCTGCCGCGAGGTGCTCGACCTGCTGGCCGTGCCCGAGATGGTGCTGAAGCCGAAGGGCAGGGCGGCATGAACAAGCCCCTCAAGCAGCACCTCATCGATCCCGAGATCTGCATCCGCTGCTACACCTGCGAGATGACCTGCCCGATCGAGGCGATCACCCACGACGACATGAACGTCGTGGTCGATGCCGATAAGTGCAACCACTGCATGGATTGCATCCCCGTCTGCCCGACCGGCTCCATCGACGAGTGGCGCGTGGTCGAAACACCCTATTCGCTTGAAGAACAGTTCGAGTGGACAGAGCTGCCCGAGCAGCAGGAGATCGAGACAGGCGGCGAGAGCAGCACCGAGGCGCTGGACGAGGCCATGGCCGCACTGCTGGCCGAGGCCCACGCCGGGGCAGGGGGCAAGTCCGTCGCCCCCGCTTCCGCCTCCAAACCCTCGATCAACCTTCACACCATCGGCAAGCCTGTCACCGCCAAGGTGCAGGGCAACTACCGCCTCACCGCCGAGGGCGCCGGCAGCGATGTGCGCCACATCATTCTCGACATGCAGGGCGCGCCCTTTCCGGTGCTCGAAGGCCAGTCCATCGGGATCATACCGCCGGGCACGGATGCGCAGGGCAAGCCCCACCTGCCGCGCCTCTACTCCGTCAGCTCCCCGCGCGATGGCGAGCGGCCCGGGTATTCCAACGTCTCCCTAACGGTGAAGCGGGAGGAGAAGGGCGTGGCCTCCAACTACGTCTGCGATCTCGAAAAGGGCGCCGAAGTGCAGGTCACCGGCCCCTTCGGCGCCACCTTCCTGCTGCCAGACGACCCCGCCGCCCGGCTGCTGATGATCTGCACCGGCACCGGCTCCGCCCCCTTCCGCGCCTTCACCATGCGCCGCCAGCGCATGTCGGCGGGCGCGGCGGGTGACATGGTGCTCTTCTTCGGCGCCCGCACGCCCAACAGCCTTCCCTACTTCGGCCCGCTGAAGAAGGTGCCCGACAGCCTGCTGAAAAAGCACTTCGCCTTCTCCCGCGTCGAGGGAGAAGAAAAGCAATACGTGCAGGACCGGATGCGCGCCCATGAAGACGAGGTCGCCGAGCTTTTGGCCGACCCGAAGACCCATATCTACGTCTGCGGGCTGCGCGGCATGGAGGCGGGCGTGGACGAGGCCCTCTCGAACATCGCTGAGAGCATCGGCCTGCCCTGGGTCACGACGCGGGATGCCATGCGCGCCGAAGGCCGCTACCATGTGGAGACCTACTGAGGAGGAGAGACCCGCATGGCAACTTACGTGATCGTTCACGGCGCATGGCACGAGGGCGCGCTGTTCGAGGAGGTTGCCGCGCCGATCCGCGTCGCCGGCCACACCGTCCACCTGCCCACGCTCGCCGGCAACGAGGCGGGCGGCAACAAGCGCGCGGGGCTTGATGACGCCATCGCCTCGGTCACCGACTACTTCGCCGAGCACGACCTTACCGATGCCGTGCTGGTCGGCCACTCCTACGGCGGCATGGTCATCACCGGTGCCTATGATCGCTTGCCTGAAGGCTCCGTCCGTCGTCTCGTCTACTGGTCGGCCTTCGTGCCGAATGACGGTGAGGCGCTGGATGATCTCGTGCCGCCCCACTACGTCGACCTCTTCAACCAGCTCGAGGCGGATGACGGCTCGGTGCTGCTGCCCTTCCCGGTCTGGCGCGAGGCCTTCATCAACGATGCCTCGCTGGAGCAGGCGCAAGAGGCCTACGACAAGCTCAACCCGCACCCGCACAAGACCTTTCAGGACAAAATCTCGCTGCGCAGCAACCCGGCCGAATGGCAGGTCGGCAAGAGCTACATCCACTGTCAGGAAGATGTGGCCCTCCCCGCCTCGCTCCCGTGGCACCCGCGCCTCTCCGAAAAGCTCGGCCTCTATCGCTACGTCTGGATGCCCGGCAGCCATGAGGTCTGCTTCACTAACCCCGCGCTACTGGCGCAGAAGTTCATGGAAGCGGGCAGGGATTGACCCCCTACACCCACCACATCCAAGTCGGCTGGGGCGATTGCGACCCGGCCCGCATCGCCTACACCGCCCGGCTGCCGTGGTTCGCGCTGGAGGCGATCAACGGCTGGTGGGCCGATGCGCTGGGCGAGGTGGCGGGCTGGTATCATATGGAGATGGACCGGGGCACCGGCACGCCCTTCGTCTCGATGAGCATGGATTTCCGCGCGCCGGTCACGCCCCGCCACATCCTTGATTGCGCCTGCTGGCCCACCCGGCTGGGCACCACCTCCATCACCTTCCGCGTCGAGGGGCGGCAGGCGGGTACGCTCTGCTTCGAGGGCGAGTTCACCTGCGTCTTCGTCGATGCGCCCAGCTTCACCAAGCAGCCCCCGCCTGAAGACATCCGCGCACTGGTCGAGGCGCGCATTCCCTAGGGCAGGGCTTGTCCCGACCCGCCAAAAACGCCATCTCCTGCCGGGAACCTCGCCCGCCCCCGCGGGTTACTCCGCCGCAAGGAGACCCGCATGCAAATATTCCACTGCCCCACCTGCTCCGAGCAGGTCTGGTTTCACAACCACCAATGCCCCAACGGCCACGCCCTGCACTTCGACCCCGGTGCGCAGGCGATGGTGCAGGGCAGCGATTGCGAGCGCCGCGCCGCCATCGGCTGCAACTGGTCCGCCCATGCCGAGCCGGGGCCGCTCTGCCGCTCCTGCGCCATGACCGCCGTCATCCCCGACCCCGAGGTCGAGGGCGCCGAGAGCCGGCTGGCCCGCACCGAGGCCGCCAAGCGCTGGGTGCTCGCCGGGCTGCACCGCTGGGGCTGGTTCGGCCCCGCCGATCCCGGCCCCGCGCCGCGCTTCGAACTCGTGGCCGACCGCACCCGTCACGGCCCGGAGAGCATCACCATGGGGCACGCCGATGGGGTGATCACTCTCGATGTCGCCGAGGCCAGCCGTGCCGTGCAGGAAGAGCGCCGCGAGCGGCTGGCGGAAGACTACCGCACCATGATCGGCCACCTCCGCCACGAGTTGGCGCACTACCTTTTTCTGCGCCTCAGCACCGATGATCCGGCCTTCCCCGATGCCTTCCGCGCCCTCTTTGGCGACGAGCGGGCCGATTATGGCGAGGCGCTGAAGGG
Source organism: Vannielia litorea (assembly GCF_019801175.1). Lineage (NCBI taxonomy): Bacteria > Pseudomonadati > Pseudomonadota > Alphaproteobacteria > Rhodobacterales > Paracoccaceae > Vannielia > Vannielia litorea. Next base: position 3,042,072 of record NZ_JAHVJR010000001.1, on the reverse strand, counting down.
GCATTACGCCAACCCCCGTCCCGCCGGTGGCACTCATATCACCAGCTATGCCACCGCCCACCCTCATGAGGACTGGGCCGAAACGGTCGCCCACCTGCTGCACCTGACCGACCTTGTCGACAGCGGCTATGCCGTCGCCCTCGCGCCCGGCGGCGATGCCTATGCCGAGCCCGATGCGCAGGCCCTGATCGAGCGCGCCGCCAATTTCGCCATGCGGGTCAACCACGTGAACCGCGCCCTCGACCTGCCCGATCTCTACCCCTTCGTCCTTTCCGACCCGGTCCGCGACAAGCTCGCCTTCGCCCACGACGCCCTCCGCCGCACGGGCTGACACCGAATTTCGTTGAAGCCGCCCGGCGGATCGTCCATCTTGTGCACTATAATTCACACGATGGATCCCGGTGCGCGGGACGCGGCGACAGATGAGCGAAATCACCAACTTCAGGGGCCAGACCACCGCCGCTTTGGGCGGCGACGAGATGGAGGCAGCCGTTGAGCGGCTGATCTCCCGCGTCGGCGAGCGGGTCCGCAAGGCCCGTGAACTGCGCGGGCTGCCCCGCCGCGTGGTGTCGGAGCTCTCCGGGGTCTCCCCGCGCTACCTCGCCCAGTTGGAGGCTGGCGAGGGCAACATCTCCATCGGCCTGCTGAAGCGTGTCGCCGTGGCGCTCGACCACCGGATCGAGTGGCTGGTCGGAGAGGATGACCCGTGGACCTCGGAGGCCATGCGCGTGGCCGACCTGTTCTCTTCCTCCCCCGCCGATGTCCGCACCCGCGTGCTCGAGCTGCTCACGCCCGAGCCACCCGCCCGGATGCGCGGTCAGCGGATCTGCCTCATCGGGTTGCGCGGGGCCGGAAAATCCACGCTCGGCGCGGCGCTTGGCGCCCGCCTCGGCCTGCCCTTCATCGAGCTGAACCGCGAGATCGAGGAGCAGTCGGGCATGCCTGTCAATGAGGTGATGGCGCTCTACGGGCAGGAGGGCTACCGCAAGCTCGAGGCGCAGGCCGTGAGCCGCATCACCGCCACCCACGAGTCGCTCATCCTCGCCGTCGCGGGCGGCATCGTCGCCGAGCCCGATACCTACAAGAGCCTGCTGGCGCAGTTTCACACTGTCTGGCTCAAGGCCTCCCCCGAGGAGCACATGGGCCGGGTCCGGGCGCAGGGCGACACCCGGCCGATGGCCGGCAATCCCGAGGCGATGGAGCAGCTAAAGAGCATCCTGCGCAGCCGCGAGGCGCTCTACGAGCGCGCCGAGGCGCAGCTCGATACCTCCGGCCAGCCGATCGAGGCCACGCTGGACGCGCTCGAAGCGCTGGTGCGGGAGCGCGGCTTTCTGACCGGCGAATGAGCGGCACTATAGTTCATGAGGCCGTGGCCCGGCTGATGGCGCGCAGCCATGCCGAGGTAGAGGCGCTTCTACTCGAAGGCTCCAACCCTTGGGAGCTGGACGAGGCTTTGGAGGCGGGCGGCATGGCCCAGGGCCCCTGCGCCATGCAGGACCAGATCGGCCTCGATGTCATCAAATCCGCCCGCAGCGAGCCGTTCCTTGTGGCCGACCGCATGGTTGCCGAGGGGCGGCTTGGCCGAAAGGTCGGCGTCGGCTGGTTCCGCTATCCCGGTGGCGGCGGCGCGGTGATCGACCCACTGGTGGAAGACCTGATCCGCGAAGAGGCCCATTTCGCCGGGCGCGCGTGGCGCGAGCTGAGTGCCGATGCGCTGCGGGCGCGCTACTTCGGCGCGATGGCGGAGGCGTCTCAGGGCATGCCACCCGAGGCCCGCGCCGCGCTGGGGCTGCCCAAGGATTGAACGGCGAACCGGCACGGAATCAAGGCGAAGCCGCCGTGCAGCGCCGTCCCGCCCCTCCGGGGCGGCGCTTCCTTGACGTTGGTGCCAACTTCTGAGGTTCGACAACCACTGCACCGTAAAGTGTCATGAATAAACGTTGCATGCGCCACCCCGCAGGACGGCGCTGCACGGCTCCGCGCTCCTCACAGCCGCCGGAACACCTCCTGCATTACCCGCTCCGCTGCCCGGCTCATCTGCCGCGCCCGCGCCCGGATGATGAAGCAGGGAGAAACTGCCAGCGGCTCCGCCAGCTCCAGCGTGGCGAGGCTGTCGCCGATCTTGTTGCGCGTCAGCAGATCCGCCACCTCCTGGCTCTGCGGCGCAATCGCATCGGTCCCCTCAAGGATCGACAGTGCCACCAGCAGCGAGGAGGAGTTCGTGATCTGCTCCGGCGCGGCCAGCCCGGCGGCATGAAAGGCCCCATCCATCGCCACCCTGATCGGCGTGCCGAGGTCTTGAATGACCCACTCATAGCCCACCAGCTCCGACAGCTTGCGCCGCTCTCCCAGCGCCGGATGCCCGGCCCGCACCACGAGTGACACCACCTCGTTCCGCGCCGGGTCGATCCGGAACTGGCGGCTGTCATACTCCGGCGGCAGGCGGGCGATGACAAAGTCGAACCGCCCCTCCTCCAGCCCCCTAACAAGCTGCCCCGAGGGGCCGACCTCCACCGTGGCCTGTATTCCGGGCGCCTTGGTCCGCACCGCCCGGATGGCCGGCACCAGCACGCCCACCGTCGGCCCGGTCACCGAGCCCACGCGCACCTCGCCGCCCTCGCCGCTGCGCAGCCCCGCGACCTCCGTCTCGAGGCTCTCCAACTCGCTCAGGATCACCCGCGCATGGCGCAGGAAGGTCTCGCCAATCAGCGTGGGCTCCATCCCCTTGGGGTGGCGGGTGAACAGCGGCGTGCCCACCTCCGCCTCGATCTCGGCCAGCACCCGCGAGGCCGCAGGCTGGCTCATCGCCAGCATATGCGCGGCGGTCTGCAACTGTCGGGTCTCCCCGATCCGCTGGATCAGCCTGAGCTGCCGTGGTTTCAGCCGGGTCGCCAACTCCATAACACGCCCTCCATAACAGAAGTGATATGCAGATCGGCAGTATTCGCATTTTACAGTCATGTAAACGGCGGGCTATCGGAGTCGCACGGGCGCCGGAAGGCCCCGCAACAGGGAGAAGTGCGCCACCGGGCCGGGAGGGCCTGCCGAGCGCACGCATTTGGAGGATACAAATGAAACTCAAGACCCTTCTCGCCTCGGCTGCGGCCGTGGTGGCCTTCACCGCTGGCGCCTATGCCGAAGGCACCGTCGGCATCGCCATGCCCACCAAATCCTCGGCCCGCTGGATCTCGGACGGCGAATCCATGGTTCAGCAGTTCGAAGAGGCCGGCTATGAGACCGACCTGCAATATGCCGAGGATGACATCCCCAACCAGCTCGCCCAGATCGAGAACATGATCACCAAGGGCGTCGACGTGCTGGTCATCGCCGCCATCGACGGCACGACCCTCAGCAACGCGCTCGAAAACGCTGCCGCCTCCGGCATCAAGGTCATCGCCTACGACCGCCTGATCCGCGACAGCGAGAACGTCGACTATTACGCCACCTTCGACAACTTCAAAGTCGGCGTGCAGCAGGCCTCCAGCCTCGTTGACGGCCTCAAGGAGCGCTTCGGTGACGGCCCCTACAACGTCGAACTCTTCGGCGGCTCGCCCGACGACAACAACGCCTACTTCTTCTACAACGGCGCCATGTCGGTGCTTCAGCCGCTGATCGACGACGGCACCGTTGTCATCCAGTCCGGCCAGATGGGCATGGATACCGTTGGCACCCTGCGTTGGGACGGCGCCGTGGCTCAGGCCCGGATGGATAACCTCCTCTCCGCCCACTACACCGACAAGGAAGTCCACGGCGTTCTGTCGCCCTACGATGGCCTCTCCATCGGCATCCTGTCGTCGCTCAAGGGCGTCGGCTACGGCTCCGGCGACATGAAAATGCCGATCGTGTCCGGTCAGGACGCCGAGGTACCCTCGGTCAAGTCGATCCTCGCCGGTGAGCAGTACTCCACCGTGTTCAAGGACACCCGCGAACTGGCCCGCGTCACCGTGGGCATGGTCGATGCGGTCCTCGGCGGCGGCGAGCCCGAGATCAACGACACCGAGACCTACGACAACGGCATGAAGGTGGTTCCGTCCTATCTGCTCGAGCCCGTCTCCGTCGACGCGAGCAACTGGGAAGAGATCCTGATCGGTTCCGGCTACTACTCCGAAGACCAGATCAAGTAATCCCCTCCAAGGGGGTTCTCCCGGGGCCTGCGTTCGCGCGGGCCCCATCAAAGGCGGAGGCAGCGATGAGCGCACTGCTCGAAATGCGCGCGATCACCAAGGAATTTCCCGGCGTGAAAGCCCTCGACACGGTGAATCTCACCGTGAAGGAAGGCGAAATCCACGCGCTGGTCGGTGAGAACGGCGCAGGCAAATCCACCCTGATGAAGGTGCTCTCCGGGGTCTATCCCGTGGGCAGCTACGAGGGTGAAATCCACTACGAAGGCGCGCTTGCCGAGTTTAGCAACATCTCCGACAGCGAAGCGCGCGGCATCATCATCATCCACCAGGAACTTGCCCTGGTGCCGCTGCTTTCCATCGCCGAAAACCTGTTTCTCGGCAACGAACGGGCCAAGGGCGGCGTGATCGACTGGCGCGAAACCAACCGCCGCACCGAGGAGCTTCTGCGCAAGGTCGGCCTCAAGGAGCCGCCCACCACGATGGTCGACAAGATCGGCGTGGGCAAACAGCAGCTGGTCGAAATCGCCAAGGCCCTGTCGAAGGAGGTGAAACTCCTCATCCTCGACGAGCCGACTGCCGCGCTCTCGGAATCCGACAGCCAGGCGCTGCTCGACCTGATGCTGGAGCTGAAGGCGCAGGGCGTCAGCCAGATCATCATCAGCCACAAGCTCAACGAAGTCCGCCGCGTGGCCGATAGCGTCACCGTCATCCGCGATGGCACGACCGTCTCCACCATGGATGCCCGCGAGGGCGGCATCACCGAAGACCGCATCGTGCGTGACATGGTCGGCCGCGACATGGCCAACCGCTACCCCGCCCGCGAGCGCCGCTCCGGCGACATGCTGATGGAGGTGAAGGGCTGGAACGTCTGGCACCCCGAGCACTCCGACCGGCAGGTGATCAAGAACGCAAACTTCACCGTCCGCGCAGGCGAGGTGGTGGGCATTGCCGGCCTCATGGGCTCGGGCCGCACCGAATTGGCGATGAGCCTCTTCGGGCGCAGCTACGGCCAGAACATCTCAGGGCAGGTCGAAATCGGCGGCAAGCCGGTCGATACCTCTACCGTCCCCCGCGCCATTCAGGCCGGGCTGGCCTATGTGACCGAAGATCGCAAATCGCTCGGCCTGATCCTCGAAGAGGACATCCAGCGCAACATCACCCTCACCAACTTGCCTGCCGTCTCAACCTCGGGCGTGCTGAACGAGGCCGAAGAGACCAAGGTGGCCGAGCGCTACCGTTCCGCGATGAACATCCGCACACCTTCGGTGTTCCAGAAGGTGATGAACCTCTCGGGCGGCAACCAGCAGAAGGTGGCGCTCTCCAAGTGGCTCTTCGCCGAGCCCGAGGTGCTGATCCTCGACGAGCCGACCCGTGGCATCGACGTGGGCGCCAAGTTCGAGATCTACGGCATCATCAACGAGCTTTCCGAGCAGGGCAGGGGGGTGCTGATGATTTCGTCTGAAATGCCCGAACTGCTCGGCATGTGTGACCGCATCTACGTGATGAACGAAGGGGCCCTCGTCGGTGAACTCACCGCCGAAGAGGCCAGCCAGGAGCGCATCATGTCGCTCATCGTGACCGATTGAGGAAGACCCATGGCAATCGCTGAACAGAACGACACCGCCCAAGAGGGCATCGGCAGCTACCTGAAGAGCCACCTGCGCGAATACGGCCTGCTGCTGGCCCTCATCGCCATCATGGTGTTCTTCCAGATCGTCACCGAGGGCACCCTGCTGCGCGCGGTGAACATCACCAACCTGCTGCTGCAGAACAGCTACATCATCATCATGGCGCTGGGCATGCTCATCGTCATTGTCTCCGGCAACATCGACCTTTCCGTGGGGTCGGTCATGGGCTTCATCGGCGCTCTGGCGGCGGTGATGATCGTCAACTGGGGCTGGAACACATGGCTCGCCGCCGCCGCGTGCCTCGTCGTTGGCGGGGCCATCGGCGCGGCGCAGGGCTATTGGGTCGCCTATTGGAAGATCCCCAGCTTCATCGTCACTCTGGCGGGGATGCTGGTGTTCCGCGGTGCCTCGCTCTGGTTGCTCGAAGGCCAATCCGTTGGCCCCTTCCCCCGCGAATTTCAGGTCATCGCCAACGGCTTCATCCCCGATCTCTTCCCCGAGGGTCTGGGTGACAGCCTCGCCGGTATCTTCGGCGCCCGTCAGGTCAACGTGCTGGCCCTGCTGACCGGCGTGGTCGCCGCCGCCATCATCGTCTGGCTCGGCATGCGCCAGCGCGCCCGCAACAAAACCTACGGTATCGCAGGCGAACCGCGCGGCTTCTTCATCGCCCGCAACGCCATCGTCTCCATCGCGCTGATCTTCATCTGCTACAAGCTGGCCACCTTCCGGGGCCTGCCCAACGTGCTGATCACAATGGGCGTGCTGACGATCATCTACGCCTTCATCACCGAGCAAACCACCATCGGCCGCCGGGTCTATGCCCTCGGCGGCAACGAGAAGGCAGCCAAGCTTTCGGGCATCAAGACCGAGCGGCTGACCTTCCTTGCCTTCACCAACATGGGCGTGCTCGCGGCCATCGCCGGCCTCGTCTTCGCCGCCCGCCTCAACACCGCTACGCCCAAGGCCGGCTTCGCGCTGGAACTCGACGTGATCGCAGCCGTCTTCATCGGCGGGGCTTCCATGTCGGGCGGGGTCGGCAAGATCGTCGGCGCCGTGGTCGGCGCCTTCCTGATGGGCGTGCTGAACAACGGCATGTCGATCATGGGCATCGGTATCGACTACCAGCAGGTCATCAAGGGCCTCGTGCTGCTCGCCGCCGTGCTCTTCGATGTCTACAACAAGTCCAAACAGGGGTAACTCATGGCGTTCCAACCCGCAGAATGGCCCCGCAAGCTCCGTAGTCAGGAATGGTACGGCGGCAACTCCCGCGACACGATCTATCATCGCGGCTGGCTCAAAAATCAGGGCTACCCGCATGACCTGTTCGACGGCCGCCCGATCATCGGCATTCTCAACACATGGTCCGAGCTGACGCCCTGCAACGGGTCTCACGTCAAGGAACTGGTGGAGAAGGTGAAGGCAGGCATCTGGGAGGCTGGCGGCTTCCCCGTCGAGGTGCCGGTGTTCTCCGCCTCCGAAAACACCTACCGCCCCACCGCCATGATGTTCCGCAACCTCGCCGCGCTGGCGGTTGAGGAAACCATTCGCGGCCAGCCGATTGACGGCTGCGTGCTCATGGTCGGCTGCGACAAGACCACGCCGAGCCTCATGATGGGCGCCGCCTCCGTCGACCTGCCCGCCATCGTCGTCACCGGCGGCCCCATGCTCAACGGCTACTTTCAGGGCGAGCGCGTCGGCTCCGGTACCCACCTCTGGAAGTTCTCGGAGGATGTGAAGGCCGGTAAGATGACCCAGGAGGAGTTCCTCGAAGCCGAGCAGTCCATGTCCCGCTCCACCGGCACCTGCAACACCATGGGCACCGCGTCTTCCATGGCGTCCATGGCCGAGGCCCTCGGCATGGCGCTCTCCGGCAACGCCGCCATTCCCGCCGTCGACTCCCGCCGCCGCGTCATGGCCCAGCTCTCCGGCCGTCGCATCGTCCAGATGGTGAAAGACGACCTGAAGCCCTCCGACGTGATGACCAAGCAGGCCTTCGAAAACGCCATCCGGACCAACGCCGCCATCGGCGGCTCCACCAACGCGGTGATCCACCTCCTCGCAATGGCGGGCCGTGTGGGCGTCGACCTGACTCTGGAAGACTGGGACCGCTGCGGCCGCGACATCCCCACCATCGTCAACCTCATGCCCTCCGGCAAATACCTGATGGAAGAGTTCTTCTATGCCGGCGGCCTCCCGGTCGTACTCAAGCGCCTCGGTGAAGCGGACGTGCTCCACAAAGAGGCCCTCACCGTCTCCGGCGGCGCGATCTGGGACGAGGTGAAGGACGCCGTAAACCACAATGACGATGTGATCCTCCCCGCCGAGAAGGCCCTCACCCAATCCGGCGGCATCGTTGTGCTCAAGGGCAACCTCGCCCCCGGCGGCGCGGTGCTCAAACCCTCCGCCGCCACCCCCGCGCTGCTGCAGCACAAGGGCCGCGCCGTGGTGTTCGAGGATATCGACGACTACAAGGCCCGCATCAACGACGATGCGCTCGACATCGACGAGACCTGCATCATGGTGATGAAGAACTGCGGCCCCAAGGGCTACCCCGGCATGGCCGAGGTCGGCAACATGGGCCTCCCGCCCAAGGTGCTGAAGAAGGGCATCACCGATATGGTCCGCATCTCCGATGCCCGCATGTCGGGCACCGCCTACGGCACCGTGATCCTGCACACCTCCCCCGAGGCCGCCGCTGGTGGCCCGCTCGCGGTGGTGCAGTCGGGCGATATCATCGAGGTCGACGTCGCCAACCGCCGCCTCCATCTCGACATCCCCGAAGCCGAACTCACCGAGCGCCTCGCCGCCTGGAAGCCGACCCACGAGCAGCCCGCATCCGGCTATGCCTGGCTGCACCAGCAGCACGTGATGGGCGCCGACACCGGCGCCGACCTCGACTTCCTCAAGGGCTGCCGGGGCAACGAAGTAGGCCGCGACTCGCACTAACAGGGTGGGCAACCTGCCCACCACCCGAACCAACCGGAGACACCCATGGAAATCGCCCTCGTTGGCATCGGCAAGATCGCGGTGGACCAGCACGTGCCGTCCATTGCCGCCTCCCCCGAATGGGAACTGGCCGCCACCGTCTCCCGCAACGGCACGGTGGAGGGCACGCCCGCCTATACGCAGCTCTCCGAGATGCTTGAGGCCCACCCAGAGATCCGCGTCGTCTCCCTCTGCGTCCCGCCCGTGCCGCGCTTCGCCCTCGCGGCGGCGGCCCTCAAGGCAGGCCGTCACGTGATGCTCGAAAAACCCCCGGGCGCGACCCTCTCCGAGTGCCACACGCTCGAGGCGCTGGCCCGCGAAAACCGCGTCACCCTCTACGCCTCATGGCACAGCCGCGAGGCGGCGATGGTCCCGCAGGCCAAGGCTTGGCTTGCCGGCAAACAGCTCACAAAATTCACCGTAACGTGGAAGGAAGACGTGCGCCGCTGGCACCCGGGGCAGGAGTGGATCTGGCAACCCGGCGGCCTCGGCGTGTTCGATCCCGGCATCAACGCCCTCTCCATCGTCACCGAGATCCTGCCAGACCCGATCCACCTGACCTCCGCCAACCTCGACGTGCCGGAAAACTGCCAAGCCCCCATCGGCGCCCAGCTGGCCTTCGCCCATCCCACGGCCTCTGTCGACATGACCTTCGACTGGCGCCAGACCGGCGACCAGACATGGGAGATCGAGGCTGAAACCACCGAAGGAACCCTCAAGCTGCTCGACGGCGGCGCGCGCCTCCAGATCGACGGCACCGAGCAGGGCGAAGACGCCGACGCGCTCAAGGGTGAATACCCGCGCCTCTACGCCAACCTCGCCCGCCTCGTCGCCGCCGGAGAGATCGACATGGACCTCGCCCCCATGCGCCACGTTGCCGATGCCTTCACCCTCGGCCACCGCACCCTCACGGAGCCCTTCCACGAATGACTGCCGAAATCTTCGCCACCACGCCCGAGGGCGACACCGTCGAGATCGTCACCCTCACGGGCGGCCCCGCCACCGCCCGGGTGATGACATGGGGCGCGACCCTTCAGGACTTTCGCCTCGACGGCACCCCGAACAGCCTCGTCCTCGGCTCCCCGGTGTTCGAGCCCTACCGCAGCCGTATGCGCAATTACGGCGCCGTGGTGGGCCGCGCCGCCAACCGTATCGCGAACGGTCGGGCACCGCTTAACGGCGAGATCGTCCAGCTTGAAACCAACGAGGCCGGCCGCACCGCCATTCACGGCGGCTCCGATGGCTGCGGCTACGTCAACTGGTCCCTCGCTAACCACAGCGAAACCTCTGCCACCTTCACGATTACGCTGGCCGACGGTCAGGCAGGTTACCCCGGCAACCTTGCCCTCACCGCCACCTATAGCCTCGACGACGAAGGCGCGCTGACGCTGGAGATCACCGGCATGACCGACGCCCCGACCTTCTGCAACATCGCCCACCACAGCTATTGGAACCTCGACGGCACCCCCACGCTGGGTGGCCACACCCTGCACATCGACGCCGACAACTACCTCGCGGTCGATGAGCACAAGATCCCGCAGGGCGGCCCGCAGCCCGTCGCAGGCACCCGCTTCGATTTTCGCCAGCCCCGCGCTATCACCACGCCGCAGGACGACCCCAAGCTCGATCACAACTTCTGCCTGCGCCTGCCCGGCACCGAGATGCACCCGGCTTGCACGCTCCGCGCGGGCGATCTGCAACTGGAGATCGACACCACCGAACCCGGCCTTCAAGTCTATGACGGCTCCGGCCTAAGCTCCGAAGTCCCCGGCCACGGCGGCGTGCCCTACGGCCCGCATGGCGGGGTGGCGATCGAGCCGCAAAAGTGGCCCGACGCGCCCAACCACCCCGACTATCCGCAAATCACCCTCAACCCCGGCGAGACCTATCGGCAGGTCTCCCGGTTCCATGTCACCCGTATCTGACGTAAGGAACACCCATGCAAAGCCCGCTCACCGGAATCCTCCCCGTCGCCCCCACGCCCTTCACCGCCGAAGGGCTGGTGGATGAAGAGGGGATGCGCCGCGTCCTCGATTGCATGATCGACCAAGGGGTGGATGCCATCTGCATCCTCGCCAACTACTCCGAGCAGTTCGTGCTCTCCGACGAGGAGCGCGCCACGCTCACCCGCGTGTCGCTCGAACACGTCGCGGGCCGCGTCCCGGTGATCGTCACCGTCTCGCATTTCTCCACCCAGATCGTGGTGGAGCGGGCCAAATACGCAGAGTCCCTCGGCGCCTCCATGCTGATGATGATGCCCCCCTATCACGGCGTTGGGCTCGTGCCCGCCGAGGCCGGGATCATGGAGCACTTTCAAGCCGTTTCGGATGCCATCAACATCCCGATCATGGTGCAGGATGCGCCGCTCTCCGGCGTCACCCTGACCGTGCCCACGCTGGTGCGCATGGCTAAGGAGATCGAGCATGTCTCCTACTTCAAGATGGAAACTCCCTTTGCCGCCGACAAGCTGGCAGCCCTGATCGAACAGGGCGGCGAGCACATCGTCGGCCCCTTCGACGGTGAAGAGGCCGTCACCCTTCTGGCCGACCTCGACGCAGGCTGCACCGGCACCATGACCTCGGCGCTCCAGCCCGAGCTGATCGGCCCCATTGTCGTCAACTACCTCGACGGCGACCATGACGCCGCGCTCGCAGGCTGGAAACGCTGCCTGCCCCTAATCAACCACGAAAACCGCCAATGCGGCCTCCGCGCCGCCAAGACGGTGATGATGGAGGGCGGCGTGATCGGCTCCGACCACGTGCGCCATCCCTTGAAACCCATGTCGCAGCGAACGAAATCCCGTTTGCTGCAACTCGCAAAAGAACTTGATCTGATCGCCCTGAAATGGGGCAAGTGAGGAGAGAAATGAGCTTTACCCCCAAGTCCAAGCACCTGATCGCCGGCGAATGGCTCGATGGCCCGTCGACTTTCAAATCCGAGCCCGCCCACGGCGAGGCCTTCGACTATCCGGTCGGCACGCCTGATCTGGTGAACAAGGCCTGCGAGGCGGCGGAAGAGGCCTTCTGGACCTATGGGTACAGCTCACGCGAGACCCGGGCGAAGTTTCTCGACACCATCGCCGACGAGATCGAGGCGCGCGGTGACGAGATCACCGAGATCGGCACCTCCGAGACCGGTCTGCCCGAGGCCCGCCTTCAGGGCGAGCGCGGCCGCACCACCGGCCAGCTCCGCCTCTTCGCCTCGCACATCCGCGATGGCGGCTACCTCGACGTGCGCCATGACGAGGCGCTGCCCGACCGTGCCCCGCTGCCCCGGCCCGACCTGAAGATGGTCCAGCGCCCGATCGGCCCGGTCGCCGTCTTCGGCGCCTCCAACTTCCCGCTCGCCTTCTCCACCGCAGGCGGCGACACCGCTGCTGCGCTGGCTGCGGGCTGCCCCGTGGTGGTCAAGGGCCACTCCGCTCACCCCGGCACCGGCGAGATCGTCGCCCAGGCCATCGACGCCGCGATCCAGAAGTGCGGCATCCACCCCGGCGTGTTCTCCCTGATCCAGGGCGGCAAGCGTGACGTGGGCACCACCCTCGTCGAGCACCCGCTGATCAAGGCCGTGGGTTTCACCGGCTCGCTGGGCGGGGGCCGCGCGCTCTTCAACCTCTGCGCCGCCCGCCCCGAGCCGATCCCCTTCTTCGGTGAGCTCGGCTCCGTGAACCCGATGTTCGTGCTCCCCGAGGCCGCCAAGGCGCGCGGCGCCGCGATGGGCGAAGGCTGGGCCGGGTCGCTCACCATGGGCGCAGGCCAGTTCTGCACCAACCCCGGCATCGCCGTGGTCGAGAAGGGCGCAGACGGCGACGCCTTCGTTTCCGCCGCCAAAGAGGCGCTCTCCAAGGCCGCCCCGCAGACCATGCTCACCGACGGCATCGCCAAGGCCTATCAAGACGGCAAGGCCCGCTTCGACGGCCGCAATGCCGTGCAGCCGCTGTTGACCAACGCCGACGAGGGCCGCAATGCCAGCCCCAACCTCTATGAAACCGACGCCGCGGCCTACCTGCAGGACCACGCGTTGGGCGAGGAGGTCTTCGGCCCCCTCGGGCTGGTTGTACGGGTGAATGGTAAAGAAGAGATGGAGACGCTTGCGAAAGGCTTCGAAGGCCAGCTCACCGCCACCATCCACATGGATGAGGGCGACACCGAACGCGCCCGCGCCCTGATGCCGATCCTCGAGCGCAAGGCGGGCCGCATCCTCGTCAACGGCTTCCCGACCGGCGTTGAAGTGGCCGACACCATGGTCCACGGCGGCCCCTACCCGGCCTCCACCAACTTCGGCGCCACCTCCGTCGGCACCCTCTCGATCCGCCGCTTCCTGCGCCCGGTCTGCTACCAGAACATGCCCGACGCGATCCTCCCCGAGGACCTCGCAGGCGCATGACCGCTGCTTGGATCGCGGCCGATTGGGGCACCTCCAACCTCCGCCTCTGGGCCATCGGTTCCGAGGGGGAGGTGATCGGCCGCGACTCCAGCAGCTCGGGCATGGGCACGCTCGCGCCCGAGGGCTATGAGCCCGCCCTCCTCGCCCTCGCCGAAAAATACCTCGGTGACGGCCCCACCGACGTGCTCGTCTGCGGCATGGCCGGCGCCAAGCAGGGCTGGGTCGAGGCGCCCTATGCCTCTGCCCCCTGCAAGCCCTCCGGCCTCGCCCCGGTGAGCGCCCCCACCAATGACCCGCGCCTGCGCGTGCGCATCCTGCCCGGCGTCAGCCAGCAGGACCCGGCAGACGTGATGCGCGGCGAAGAAACACAAGTCGCAGGCTTCCTCGCCGGCAACCCCGACTTCGACGGTATCCTCTGCCTGCCCGGCACCCACTCCAAATGGGTCCACGTCTCGGCAGGCGAGATCGTCAGCTTCCGCACCTTCATGACCGGCGAGCTCTTCTCGTTGCTCTCCTCGCAGTCGGTGCTGCGCCACTCGCTCCACGGCGAGGGCTGGGACGACAGCGCCTTTGCCGAGGCCGCCTCCGAGGCCATGTCCCGCCCCGAGCGCCTCGGCTCTTCACTCTTCTCCCTCCGCGCCGCTTCGCTGCTCACCGGCCTCGCGCCCGGCACCGCCCGCGCCCGCCTTTCCGGCATGCTCATCGGCCTCGAACTCGCTGCCGCGCGCCCCTACTGGCTCGGCCAGCGCGTCGCCCTCATCGGCGGCCCGCTCCTGACCGAACCCTACGCCAAGGCCCTCGCCGCCCAAGGCCTCGCCCCCGAAACCCACGATGGCGACAACCTCGCGCTGGCAGGCCTCACCGCCGCCCGCATGGCCCTCGTCTGACGCCGCACCGGAGCCGCCCATGACCCGCAACATCGTCGCCATCCTCCGCGGCCTGACGCCGCCCGAGGCCGTCACCATCGGTGAAACCCTCATCGCCGCCGGGATCACCAAGATCGAGGTGCCGCTCAACTCGCCCGACCCGCTCGCCTCGATCGCCGCGATGGTGCAGGCCTTCCCCGAGGCGGTGATCGGCGCAGGCACCGTGCTCACCGCAGGCGACGTGGCCCATGTCGCCGCAACCGGTGCCCGCCTCATCGTCTCGCCCGACACCAACCCGGCGGTGATCGACGCGACAGTGGCCGCAGGCATGCTTTCCTACCCCGGCATCATGACCCCGTCCGAGGCCTTCACCGCGCTGCGCCACGGCGCCACCGGCCTCAAGCTCTTCCCCGGCTCGTTGCTCGGCCCCGAGGGGCTCAAGGCCATCCGCGCCGTGCTGCCCGCAGGCACAGAGGTGCTCGCCGTGGGCGGGGCAGGGCCCTCCAACTTCGCCAACTGGGCTGCGGCGGGCATCTCGGGCTTCGGGATCGGCTCCGCGCTCTACAAGCCCGGCGACACGCCGGCGCAGGTGGCCGATAGGGCCGCCGCCATCGTCGCGGCCTACGATGAGGTCATGCCATGAGCGAGGTTTACGACTCCCGCGCCTGCCGCCTTGGTGAGGGCCCGCTCTGGCACCCGCTCCGCCGCCAACTCTTCTGGTTCGACATCCTCGAAGCCCGCATGCTGACGCAAACCGACGAAGGCCCCCACGAGTGGACCTTTCCCGAGCTGGTCTCCGCCGCTGGCTGGCTCTCCGAAGACGTGTTGCTCATCGCCTCCGAAACCCAGCTCTTCACCTTCGATCTCGACACCGGCGTGCGCGAACACATCGCCCCGCTGGAGGCCGACAACTCCGTAACCCGCTCCAACGATGGCCGCGCAGACCCAATGGGCGGCTTCTGGATCGGTACTATGGGCAAGAAGGAAGAAAAGGGCGCAGGCGCGATCTACCGCTACTACAAGGGCGAGCTCAGGCAGCTCTACGGCGAGATCACCGTCAGCAACTCGATCTGCTTCGCCCCCGGCGGGCGGTTGGCCTATTGGTCCGATACGGTGACGCAGAAGATCATGCGCACGCCGCTCGACGCCGAGGGCTGGCCGTCCGGCGAAGCGGAGGTTTTCGTCGATCTGGCCGCCGAAGGCCTCTACCCCGATGGCTCGGTGGTGGACAGCGAAGGCGCGCTCTGGAACGCCCAATGGGGCGCAGGCCGCGTGGTGCGTTACCTGCCCGATGGTAGCGCCGATAAAATGATCGAGGTCGGCGGCGAGAAATCCACCTGCCCCGCCTTCGGCGGCGAGGGGCTGACCACGCTTTACGTGACCACCGCCTGCGGCGGCATGGAAAAGGATGGTAAGCAGGGTGTCACTTACATGGCCCCCGCCGGTGTGGCGGGCCTGCCCGAACCGCAGGTCATCCTCTGACCCGCGAGGACGCCTCGAAGGGCGGACGAGCGCACGCGGCGCCCGCTCATCAAGCCCCTCGGGCTTTCTTCGCCCCCGCTATCCCGTCACCCCAATCGGCCAGGGCGCGAACTCCTCTTCGCCCACACCCAGCGCTTCGCTCTTCGATTTCTCCCCACTGGCCACCGCCAGCATCTTCTCGAAGATCTCCTGCCCGACCTCGTCCAGCGACTTGTCGCCGTCGATCACCGTGCCGCAGTTCACGTCCATGTCGCCGGTCATCCGGCCATACATCGGCGTGTTGGTCGCCAGCTTGATCGTCGGCGCGGGCATCGAGCCAAAGCAGCTCCCCCGGCCGGTGGTAAAGCATACGAGGTTCGCCCCACCGGCAATCTGCCCTGTGGCGCTCACCGGGTCGTAGCCCGGCGTGTCCATGATCACGAGGCCCTTCTCCAGCACCGGGTAGGCATATTCATAGACCGCGTTGATCCCGGTCGAGCCGCCCTTCTTCGAGCCGCCCAGCGACTTCTCGATCACATTGGCCAATCCGCCCGCATTGTTTCCAGGCGAGACCCGCCCGTTCATCTGCACATCCCGGCCCTCGTTGTACTTGAGCCACCAGTTGATCCGCTCGATGAACTTTTGCCCCACCTCAGGCGTCTTCGCCCGCGCCGTCAGCGTATGTTCCACGCCATAAAGCTCCGGCGTCTCAGAGAGGATCGCCGTGCCGCCGTGCTTTACCAAGATGTCCACAGCCTTCCCCAGCGCCGGGTTGGCCGACAGGCCCGAGAACCCATCCGATCCACCGCACTGAAGCCCCACCATCAGGTGCTCCGCGCTTACCGGCTCCCGCTCGATCGCGTTGGCCTCGTCCAGCATCTCGCGGATCACCCGCTTGCCTTCCTCCACCGCCGCCGCCGTGCCGCCGACATGCTGCATGGTGATCGCCCGCAGCATCTTGCCGCTCTCCAGCGACTCCTTCTCGAAGAACTCGCCCAGATTGTTCCGCTCGCAGCCCAGCGAGCACACCAGCGCCCCCGCCGTATTCGGATGCCGGATATACCCGGCAAGCGTGCGCCGCAGCAGGTCCATCGGCTCGCCGGTCATCTCCATGCCGCAGCCCTGCTGGTGAACAAAGGCCACCACGCCATCGACGTTCGGCCACTTCTCCAGCCGCTCCTCGTCGAAGTAGGCGCTGATCTTCCGCGCCACCGTGGCCGAGCAGTTCACCGTGATGAAAATCCCGATGTAATTGCGCGTGCCAATCCGCCCGTCCTTCCGCCGGATTCCCATGAACCGTGCGCGCTCTTCCTCGGGCAGCACCGGCGTTTCCACGTAATCCTTTGAAAAGCGGTAGTCTTTCTGGAAGTCATCCACGAGCACATTGTGCGAGTGCAGCCACGTCCCCGGCACAATATCCTCGCCCGCAAAGCCGATGATCGTCGCGTATTTCAGGATCGGCTCGCCCTTGCGGATCTCCCGCGTGGCGATCTTGTGGCCCAGCGGCACCTCCTGCAGCGTGGTCACGCCCTCGCTCGCCACGACCGTACCAGCAGCAATCTCGACCCGCGCCACAACCACGTTGTCGGCTTCATCCAGCCGGATCACCGGCGATTTTTCCATCACGTCGCTCACAGCAACCCCGCCTCTTTCATGAAGCCCATCAAATCCGCCGTCTGCCGCTCGGTCAGCCCGCTGGCCCCCGGCGGGCGGCACGCCCCGCAGTCCATCCCCTGCGCCGAGAGTGCGGCCTTCACCCCGGTCACGTTGGTCCCGCCCATCTCCTCGGCGCGGATGTCCTCGAACACCCGCATCCCCTCGATGAGCCGCGCCGCGCCCGGGTAGTCCCCCGCCGCCAGCGCATCGCGGATCGCCACCGAGCGTTCCGGCCACACGTTGATGAGCCCGCTGGTGAACCCCCGCGCCCCCACCGCATAGAGCGGCGGCGCCCAGACCTCGGCGAGCCCCGCGACCCAGATCACATCTTCCGGGCTCTCCTCGATCGCCCGCGACAGGTTCAGCGCATTGGTCGTCGCCCATTTCACCCCGGCCACGCCTTCGATGGAGCAGATCTCGGCAATCGCCTTCGGCCCCATCCCGTCGTTGCGCAGATACAGCATCACCGGCAGCCCGTCGCCTGCATCCACCACGCGCTTTACATAGTCCGAATACCCACGCGGCGACACAAAGGGGTCCGGCGTCTGGTGGATCATCAGCGCATCCGCCCCGGCCTTGGCCGCGTGTTTGGCCGCCCTCTCCGCCTCGCGGATGCTGCGCCCGATCCCGGCAAACACCGGCGCCCGGCCATCGACCATCTCGACCACCGAAGAGCACATCCGCGCCGCCTCGGCCTCTTCGAGGCTATAAAACTCACCCGTATTCCCGTTCACCACGAGAATATCCACACCAGCCCCAACAGAGCGATCGATGATCGGCACCAGCTTCTCCGGCGCGATCTCGCCGTCATCGCCATAGGGCGTGACGAGAATGCCAGAAATCCCGGCCAGCGCTTCCCTTATCCGGCTCATGCCGCACCTCCAAAGCTCTCTTCGGCCCGCGTCCACTCCCGCGCCTTGTCGCTCAGCGTAAAGCCAAGGCCGGGGCGCTCGGGCACATGCATCTTGCCGCCCGAAATCTCCAACTGCTCGTTGAAAAGCGGCAGCCACCATTCAAAATGCTCCACCTAGCCCTCGCTGCCATAGGCCGCCGCCGCGTGGATGTGCAATTCCATCACCATATGCGGCGCAAGCTCGATCCGCGCCGCCTCGGCCATGGTCATTACCTTCAGCATCGGGGTGAAGCCGCCAATCCGGCATACGTCCAGCTGGTTCACATCGCAGCCGCCCTTGCCGATCAGGTCAAAGTGCTCCTGCGGCGAGGTCAGCATCTCGCCGGTCGCCACCGGGGTCGCCAGATTGCGGGCCAGCTCGGCGTGGCCGTCAAAATCCCATGCGTCCAGCGGCTCCTCGATGAAGGCGAGGCCCATGCCGTCGACCACCCGGCCGAATTGCAGCGCATAGGCCCGGTCCCACTGCTGGTTGGCATCGATCATCAAGGCAATGTGCTCGGGCAGATGGGCGCGCATCGCGTCGATCCGCTTGAGGTCTTCCTGCCCGTCCGGCTGGCCGACCTTCATCTTGATCCCGCCGATCCCATTGGCAATCGAACGGTCCGCCGCCGCCTTCATCTCATCAATCGAGGCCTGCAAGTATTGCCCCTGCGAATTGTAGATCCGCACGCTATCCCGATGCGCGCCAAAGAGCTTGGCCAGCGGCAGGCCCGCCCGCCGCGCCTTCATGTCCCACAGCGCCACGTCAAAGGCGCAGACCGCGTGATAGGCCATGCCGCCGCGCCCGAGCGAGATGCTCTGCCACGCGAGCCGTTCCCATATCCGGTTGATATCGTTTGGGTCCTGCCCGATGAGAAACGGCGCCAATTCGCAGCCGAGCGCAAACATCCCCGGCCCGCCGGCACGCAACGTGTAAGAAAACCCGAGGCCCGTGTGTCCGCCTTCGCTCACCATCTCCACCATCAGCAGATCGAGCGCCGCGAGCGGGCTCTGCCGCCCGGTCAGCACCTTGGCGTCGCTGATCGGCTTGTCCATCGGCACCACCACGTGCCGCAGGGTGACACTCTCGATCCGGTCGGTCTGAAAGCGCGGCTTGTGCCCGGCCATAGGAGGCCGCGCGGCAATGCGCCGCTCGCTCAGATCGAGGCCCATCAGTTGATCTCCGGTTCGGGAACGGGCGCGCCGAAATCGGTGCGCAGGTAGTCAAAATCGCAGCCCTTGTCGGCCTGCTCGATATGCTGGCTGAACATCGCGCCATAGCCACGCTCGTAACGCGGGGGCGGGGCCTGCCAGGCCTTGCGGCGCTCGGCCAGCTCCTCGTCGGAAACCTCCATCTCCAGCTTGCGTGCCTTGATATCCAGCACCACCATGTCGCCGGTCTTCAGCAACGCCAGCGGGCCGCCCACATAGGCCTCGGGGGCAATGTGCAGCACGCAGGCGCCATAGCTGGTGCCGCTCATCCGCGCATCGCTCATCCGCACCATGTCGCGAATGCCCTGCTTCAGCAGCGCCTTGGGCATCGGCAGCATCCCCCACTCCGGCATCCCCGGCCCGCCCTGCGGCCCGGCGTTGCGCAGCACGAGCACAGTGTCGGCAGTCATCGGGTGGTCTTCGTCGTTGATGATCTCTTTCAGCTCGGCGTAGCTGTCGGCCACCAGCGCAGGGCCACGGTGCTGCCAGAAATCCGGGTTGCAAGCGGCGGGCTTGATCACCGCGCCATCGGGCGCGAGGTTGCCCTTCAGCACCGCGAGGCTCCCCTCATGGTAAACCGGGTTGGAGAGCGGCCGGATCACATCGTCATTGAAGTTCTTCGCGCCGTCGATGTTCTCTCCCACGGTCTTGCCGGTCACGGTCATCGCGCCCAGCTCCAGCTTGTCGCCCAGCTCCGCCATCAGCGCGGGCAGACCGCCAGCATAGAAGAAATCTTCCATTAGGTATTTGTCGCCCGAGGGCCGCAGGTTGGCGAGCACCGGCACCTCGTGGCCAATCCGGTCGAACTCATCCAGCGTCAGGTCGATCCCCGCCCGCCGCGCCATTGCCAGCAGGTGAATGACGGCGTTGGTCGAGCACCCGGTCGCCATCGCCACCCGCACAGCATTGCGCGTGGCCTCCCATGTGATGATCTTTTCCGGCGTCAGGTCTTCCCAGACCATCTCCACCGCGCGCCGCCCGCAGGCTGCCGCCATCCGCTTGTGGCCCGCATCCGGCGCCGGGATGCTGGAGGCACCCGGCAGGCACAACCCGAACCCTTCGGCGATGCTCATCATCGTCGAAGCGGTGCCCATCGTCATGCAGGTGCCGTAGCTGCGGGCAATCCCACCCTCCACGCCGTCCCATTCTTCTTTTCCGATGGTGCCCGCGCGCCGCTCGTCCCAGTATTTCCACACATCCGTGCCCGAGCCGAGCTTCTGGCCCGCGTAATTGCCCCGCAGCATTGCGCCCGCAGGCATGAAGATGAAGGGAATGCCCATGCTGATCGCGCCCATCACCAGCGCGGGGGTGGACTTGTCGCAGCCCCCCATCAGCACCACGCCATCCACCGGATGCGAGCGCAGCACCTCTTCCACCTCCATCGCACCGAAGTTGCGATAAAGCATCGAGGTTGGCTTGAGGAACTGCTCGCTGAAGCTCTGCACCGGCATCTCCACCGGCATCCCCCCGGCCTGATACACGCCCTTCTTCACAAACTCCGCGCGGTCGCGCAGGTGGTGATGGCAGGGCGACAGGTCCGACCATGTGTTGATGATCGCGATGACAGGTTTGCCTTCCCAGTCATTGCCATCGAGCCCCATCTGGCGCGCTCGGGAGCGGTGGCCCATCGAGCGCAGGTCATCCGGGGCGAACCACCGGGCGGATCGCAGGTCTTCAGGCTTCTTCATGGCGAACCTCAGGAGATGGGGGTGGCGAAGGTGAACATCAGCGTAATGATCACCCCGGCCAGCACCAGCCCCCCGATCCAGGGCCAGAGGCCATAGCCGTTGATGTCTTCGTGAGAGTCTCTGCCGATCATGTCAGCCTCCTCAGTTCAAGAGTTCGGGCAGCCACAGCGCGATCTGCGGGAACATCATCACCAGAACGAGGCCGGTGATCTGCAGCGCGATGAAGGGCAGCACGGATAGGAAGATTTCCTGCAGCGTCACATCCTTGGGCGCAACCGACTTGAGCCAGAAGCAGGCCGGGCCAAAGGGCGGCGACAGGAAGTAGATCTGGATGTTCATCACAAAGAGGATGCCGAACCAGATCTTCGCCTGATCCTCGGTGAGGCCAAGCTCGGGCGCCAGTGTCATCACCACTGGCGCAAAGACCGGCACGGTAATGAGCACGATGGCGATCCACTCCATGAAGGTGCCCAGCACCATCAGGATCAGCATCATCACGATCACGGTGCCCATGGCCGAAAGCCCGAGGTTCAGGAACAGCGACCGGATGAAGTCACCACCACCGACGAGGTTGAAGATCCCCACGAAGGAGACAGCGCCGAGGATCAGCCAGATGATCGTGCCCACCGTGGTCATGGTGCCCAGCAGCGAGGCCGAGATCACATCCCAGTTGAACCGGTTGCGCACGGCGGCGATGAAGAGCGCGCCGATGCAGCCCACCGCGGCGGACTCGGTGACCGAGGCGATGCCGCCGTAGATCGAGCCCATCACCATCGCAATGAGGATCACGCAGAGGATCACCGCCGTCAGCCGCTCACGGCTCAGCTTCTGCTTGGTGCCGGTGATTTCCGCCACCTCTGCCGCCGTGGGGGCCATCGAGGGGTTCAGGTTCACCCGGATCAGCACGTAACCGGCGTAGAAGGTCGCCAGCATGATGCCCGGGATCGCACCGGCCATGAACAGATCGCCAATCCCCACCTCGGCGGACACGCCGTAAACGATGGTGATGATCGAGGGTGGGATCAGCGTCGCCAGCGCACCGGCGGCACAGATCAGGCCAATCGAGAGCTTGCGGTCATAGCCAAGGCGGAACATCTGCGGCAGGGCGACAAGCCCCAGCATCACGATCTCGCCGCCCATCACGCCCGACATGGCCGCCAGGATCACCGCCACCACGGTGGTCTGCACCGCCACGCCGCCGCGCAGGTTGCCGGCAAAGATGCTCATCGCGTCAAACAGGTCTTCGGCGATGCCCGCCCGTTCGAGGATCGAGGCCATCAGCACAAAGAAGGGCACGGCCACGAGGCTGTAGTGCTCGAGCAGGCCCGCCGCGTTGGACGACACCAGGAACAAGCCGCGCGGGCCAAAGAAGCCGACCGCCATGATGACCGAAACGAAGAGCGTCACCACGCCCAGCGGCATGCCGGTCATCATCAGCACGATCAGCAGGATCACCATGATCAGCGAGATGGTGCCAAGGTCCATGCTGCGCAGTTGCAGCGCCTTCGACGGGTCCATCGACGCGCCCAGCCCCGAGATCCAGTCGGACACCGCCTTGAAGATCTGAATGTCCAGCACATGGCTCAGGAAGGCGGAGACGAAATAGAACACGAAGTAGACGGCCACCGCCTTCACGATCAGCTTCGCCCAGCCGGAGCTGAGGTGGCGATGCAGGTTCATCGTGAGCTGTGCCAGATACATGAACGCGCCCAGCACCATCAGGCTCTTCATCATGAAGGGCAGGGGAGAGTTGAAGGCCGAGCCAGAGGTCTCCACCCGCATCACGCTGTCATAGGCCCGCACCGAGGCGTCGGTCAGCAGCATGTAGAGCGCGAAGATGCCCACCACCATGGCCAGCAGGTCGAGCCACCAGCGGGTGCCGGGGCTGGCAATGTTGTGGATGACGGTGATCGCAATGTGCCGCTTCTTCATCGTCACGTAACCGGCAGAGAGCATCCACGCGGCGGCAACGGTGACCATCACCGTCTCGAAGGCCCAATAGGTTGGCTGGTTCAGCACGTAGCGCGAGAAGACCTCCCAGAGGGTGGCCAGCGCGGCGATCATGTAAAAGGTCGAAACCGCAATGCCCACAACGTGGCTGGTGTGTTCGACAGGCGTGTAATCCGCCATCGCCAGATCAGCCTCGTCGTCATGGTGCAACGGGTCCTGATCGGCAATCTCGGCGTGGCTGGCCTGCACGGCCTCGTCGTATCGCTGGGTCATCTGCGCGCTCCCCTTGGCCCTCTCAGGGGCCGTCCCTCTCGCGGAAATTCTGGTAGCCCCGTAGGGCAAAGATCGGCTGTGCCCCTTGGGGCAAGAGTGGCCTGCGCCCGCCGGTCAGGGGGCGCAGGCTCAAGCTGGGCTCAGAGCAGCCCGGCTTCTTTCATGAAGGCGACATGCGCGTCATAGACTTCCTGAGCCAGCTCGGTCTGAGAGGCAAAGGCGCTCCAGGCTTCCTGGGCGATGACACGGAGCTTGTCGCGCTCTTCCTGCGGCCAGTCGATGATCTCCAGTTCACCGGCAGCCTTGTCGCGGGCCACCAACTGGCGGTCGAGACGGTCGAAGTGCTGACGCAGCCCGTTGTAGGCGGCGAGATACCAGGTCTCGAGCGCCACACGCTCCTGCTCGCTCAGCTCGTCATAAACCTGCTGGCTGATGGTGAACTGCAGGATCGGAGTGGAGTGGATGCCGGGGAAGATCGGGTATTTGGCGATCTTGTGCATCCCGTTGGCGTCGTTGTTGGCATAGGCCGAGTTGTCGGCGGCGTCGATCACGCCCTTCTCCAGCGCGCCATAGGTCTCCGAGCCGGACATCGACACAGGCGCAGCACCCGCGCGCTTGAACACGTCAGCGGCAAGGCCCTCGGGCGAGCGGATCTTCAGGCCCTGCAGGTCTTCCACGCCGCGCACCGGCACCTTTGAGACAAAGGCCTCGCGGGCATAGGCGCCGCAGCCAACCACATGCACACCCGGGAAGTGGGCATCAAAGAGCTTTTGCAGCATCTCCTTGCCGCCGCCCTGCGCACAGAAGGCCTGGATCTGGTCGGCGCTGTCGTAGCCCGCGATCAGGTCGCCCATCAGCGCAAAGGCCGGGTCGACACCGGCGAAGTAGTTGATCGAGGTGAGGTCGCCGTCGAGGATGCCAACGCCGATGGCTTCGGCGGTCTCGCGGCGCGGCACCACCGCGTCCACGGGCAGAAGCTCGACACCCAGCGAACCGCCGGTCATCTCTTCCAGCTTGGGCACCCACTCTTCGTTGAGATAGGCCAGCGAAGCGTGGCTGGCGTTCGAGCTGGTCTGAATTTTCAGAGTCCGCTCGGCGGCCATCGAGGCCGTCGCCATGGCGCCGATGACGGAAGCCACCGCAAGGGTGCTGACCGTCTTGGCGAGGGTTTTGAATGTCATTGGTATCCTCCCGTTTACCTGTTTCGGGCCGCGCGCCCGGTCCTCCCCTGACGCTGCGACTCGCTTACTGATATATTAGTGACCCAATTGCGGCAAGCCTCCAGCCAAGGCGCCGGGCAAAAAGGTTACAAAAGAGAAGGGCCGCCGTGCCTTGTGGCAACGAAGCGGCCCTCCACAATTTTGGCGCATCGCGTATGCATGGAATGTGCATAGGATGTGCATCAGTTGTGTATCCCCCGATTTCAGCGCATCGGTGGGTCGTTAACCTTCAGCGCAGGTTTATTTGCGCCCCGCGATGAGCTGCTCCATCAGGCCCATTTCCTCGTCGGTCAGGTCGGTCAGCGGGCTGCGAACCGGCCCGGTTTCAAAGCCGCGCAGCTTCACGCCCGCCTTGATCGCGCTCACCGCATAGCCGGTCTTGCGGTCACGGATCTTGGCGAACGGATAGTAGAAATCGCGCAGCATCTGCTCGCATTTCGCATCGTCACCGGAGGTGAAAGCAGCATGGAACTCCAGCGCCGTCTCGGGGACAAAGTTGAACACAGCCGAGGAGTAGGTGGGCATCCCCGCGCCGCTATAGGCCTGCGCGAACAGCTCATGCGTGGGCATCCCGCCTATGTAGCTCAACCGGTCGCCCATACGCACGGTGATGCGCCGCACGGTGTCGATATCGCCGGTGCCATCCTTGAAGCCGATCAGGTTGGGGCATTCGTCCGCCAGACGCGCGATCATGTCTTCCGTCACCCGCGCCTGGCCCCGGTTGTAAACGATCACGGCCATCTTGGTGGCTTTGCAGACCGCCCGGATATGCGCCTCGATCCCGTCCGCCGGTGCGCCGATCAGGTAGTGCGGCAGCAGCAGGATACCGTCGCCGCCCGCCGCCTCGATGCCCTGCGCAATCTCGCAGGCCAGCCGCGTGCCGTAGCCGCAGCCGGCAATGATCGGCTGGCCCGGCTGGGCCTCCTTGGCGACCTTCACCACATCCACGATTTCCTGCGGCGTCAGCGAGAACATCTCGCCCGTGCCGCCCGCCACAATGAGCCCCGCGACCTCGTAATCGCTCAACCATTCCAGATGCTTGCGGAACGGATCGGCGGCAAATCCCCCGTCCTCGCCAAACGGCGTGACCGGGAAAGAGAGCAGCCCGGTCTTGATGCGGGCCTGAAGATCTTTGTTGTCGAGCATGGGGTTTTCCTCAGCGGTTGTTCTCTTTGCGCCAAGTCTCGAACTTGGCCAGGTTCTCTTCCTTGGTGGCCGGGTAGAGGCCGATGATCGTCGCGCCCTCCTTCACCTGCTCCACCACGAAATCTTCATAGGCGGTCATCTCCACCGCCTCGGCGCTCACCTCTTCGGCAATCTCCGCCGGGATCACGATGACGCTCTCGTAGTCACCCACGATCACGTCACCGGGGAAGACCGCCACATCGCCACAGCCGATCGGGCCGTTGATCTCGATCGCCTCGTGCAACGTCAGGTTGGTCGGGGAGGAGGGGCGGTTGTGATAGGCCGGGATGTCGAGGCCCGCGATGGTGCCCGCATCGCGAAAGCCGCCATCGGTGACAACCCCCGCGCCGCCGCGCACCATGAGCCGGGTGATCAGGATGTCGCCCGAGGACGCCGCGCGCGGGTCCTTCCGGCTGTCCATCACCATCACGTGGCCTTCCGGGCATTGCTCAATGGCCTGCCGCTGCGGGTGGTTCGGATCGCGGAAGACAACCAGCTGGTTCCGGTCTTCTCGCGCGGGAATGTAACGAAGCGTAAAGGCCGGCCCGACCATATTGCGGCCCTTCACGGCCACCGGCCGCACATCCTGCAACACCTGATTGCGCAGACCGCGCTTGTAGAGGGCAGTTGCGAGCGTGGCGACAGAAACGCCCATCAGCCGCTCGCGGATCTCTTCAGTGAACGACATGGCGCAACCTCCCGTGTTCTGGCTCGTGTCGCGCCAACTGATATATTAGTGCCTCTGGTCTTGCAATGGCCCACTCGGGTTGGCAGAATGCCGTAGTTTCAGGGTTGATAACGCTAACATGAACGATCAGGGCACCTTCACAGACGTCATCGCCCGCCTCGGAATCGGGGCTGACGGGCGTGGTGCCCCGCAAACTGCCGCGGCCCGCACGCTCGATTCGCTCCGCCGCCGGATCATCTCTCTCCAGCTCCCGCCCGACACCGTGCTCACCCGCAATGATCTCGCCCGCGAGTATGGCATCAGCCAGACCCCGCTGCGGGACGCCTTGCAAAAGCTCGAGGCCGAGGGGCTGGTGGATATCTTCCCCCAGAGCAAAACCCTCGTCACCCGCATCGACCCCGACGAGATCGAAGAGGCCCACTTTTTGCGCCGCTCGGTCGAGATTGAGGTGGTTCGCAAGCTGGCTTCCGAGGGCGTGGGCGAAAACACCCTGACCCGGCTCAAGACCTTGGTTTCCATGCAGGAAATGGTGATCGCCAATGGCGATGACATCTCCGCCTTTCAGGATATCGACGACGCCTTCCACCAGGCCCTGCTCGCCGCTGCCGGCTACGCTGGGCTGCACCGGCTGATCCGCTCCCGCTCCGGTCACCTCAACCGCCTGCGGCGGCTCGATATGTGGGATGACGAGAAGGTCAGCCGGATCATTCGCGAGCACCGTGAGATTATCGCCGCGCTGGCGGCCGGCGATGCCGAGCAGGCCGTGGCCGCCGTGCGCAACCACCTGAGCCAAACCGTCAGCCGCCTTGAAAAGCTCCGCGCCGATCACCCCGCCTACTTCCCCGATTGACCGTCAGAACTTCGGCCGGCCAAAGGTCCAGTCCGGCCAGTGCTTGCGCATCTCGGTGGCATCGTCACGCTTGGTGTAGCCGCAGGCGAGGTAGTTCTGGTTCAGTCGCGCCAGCGCCTCTCGGTCCAACGTCACGCCCAGCCCCGGCCCCTCAGGCACCGCCAGCGAGCCGCCTTCAAAGGCGAGTTTGCCGCCCTCGATCACCTCATCCACCTGCCACGGCTGATGCGTGTCGCAATCGTAGGTGAGGTTCCGTGTGGCGGCGGCCAGATGGGTCATCGCCGCCAGTGAGATACCAAGGTGCGAGTTGGAGTGCATGCCCAGCCCCAGCCCCCATAAATCGCAGATATGGGCCAGCTGGCGGCAGGCCATCAGCCCGCCCCAATAGTGGTGATCGCTAAGGATCACCCGAAAGGCATCCTGCGCCATGTTCGAGGGAAGATGCGCGTTTTCAACGACATACATGTTTGTCGCCAGTGGAATATCGGTCGCCGCCTGCACCTGCGCGTTCTCGCTCAGCCCGGCGGTCGGGTCTTCGAGGTATTCCACCAGCCCGGTCAGCCGGGGCAGCAGCTTTAGCGTGGTCTCCACCGTCCAGCCGCCGTTCGGATCGATCCTCAAGGGCGCATCGGGGAAGGCCGCGCGAAGCGCCTCCAGCCCGGCAATCTCTTCTTCCGGCTCCAGCACGCCCGCCTTCAGCTTGATCGCCTTGAAACCGTTCTGAATCACCATCTTGCGGGCCTGTTCCACCAGCCCCTCCGGAGTAAGTGCCTCGCCCCAGTCATCGGTCGTGCCATCGGCGTGGGCGCCGAACTTGTAAAACAGATAGGCCGAGAACGGCACGCGTTCACGCACCTGCCCGCCCAGCAGGTCCACCACCCGCTGCCCGGTCGCCTTGCCGAGCGCGTCCCACATCGCCACTTCAATGGCGGCGACAACCCGTGGCACCACGGCCTCCGCCCCGGTGTAGCCCTCCGTCCGTCCGCCGCCCTGCGCCGCCGCCCAGAGCGCATTGAGGTCAGTCACCTTGCGGCCGACCATTGCGGCCCCCGCAGCCTTGATCCCCTCCACAACCGCCGCCGCGCCGTAGCTCTCGCCAAGACCCACCACGCCATCTTCGGTTTCCACCTCGATGATCGAGCGGAGCGCGAACGGCTGGTGGCAGCCCGCGTTGTTCAGCAGCGGCGGATCGGCGAAGGCGATGGGGGTGACGCGAACGTCCGCGATGTGCAGGTCAGTCATTATTCACCCGATGCGCCTCGATGTATTCCATGTTCAGGTCCTGCCCCAGCCCCGGCTCCTCGCGGCCATGCACATAGCCATCGGCATCCATCTCGTCGTCGATTCTGTTCTGGTAGTCCGCCGGCGCGTCGTAATCTATGAAGGGGTGCAGCAGCCCGCGCTCGTAGTAGGTGCAGTTGTGCGAGGCCAAGGCCACGGCGAGGTTACCCGCCCCGGTGCCATGCACCTCGCAGGCCATGTGGAAGCTCTCTGCCATATGGGCGCATTTCATCGCCGGGCTGATCCCGCCGACATCCCACACCCCTGTGCGGACCATGTCGCAGGCGTCATGCTTGACCCATTCGGCGCGGGTCCAATGCTTGCCGGTCATCGTCTCCGGCCCCAGAATGTTGAGCCCCGTGCTCGCGGTGAGCCACTTGTAGGAGCTCATTGAGGCCTCCTCCATCGGCTCCTCCATCCAGACAAAATCGAGCTCCGCCAGTTTGTTGGCGAGCCAGAGCACATCGCTGCGTGGGTAGAAGTGATGCGGGTCGAGCATCAGCGGGATATCGGGGCCGACGACCTCGCGCACGGCGGCGCAGGCGCGGTAGTCGAGCTTCACGTCCGGCGCGCCGGGCATCGGGACCATCCAGCCGTGCAGCTTGATGGCCTTATAGCCGCGCCCGAGCATCCATTCGGCAAAGCGGGCGTAATCCTCGGGTGTGGCCAGCCCGCCCTCCATGTCATCGCCGCACATGGTCGAGCCATAGGCGAGAATCTTGGGTCGGTAACCGCCGATCAGCTTCCAGACCGGCTGGCCCGTGACCTTGCCCATCAAGTCCCAGAGCGCGAGGTCGACGGCGGTGAGCGCACGGTCGGTCAGCTGCCCGCCCGAGAGCCGCTGCCACTTGTAGATCGCATACCAGGCCCGCTCGATCAGCAGCGGGCTTTGCCCGATCAGGTTGGGTCGCACAAAGCGCTCCAGCACATCCGGGCGCAGGTCGGTCGGGCGGCAAATGGCCTGACCAACGGTGCCATCGTCGCAGGTGATCTGCAGCAACGCCGAAGTGCCGGTGCCTTCCGGGCCGGGATGGTTGTGCCCGTCGCTGTCGCGCTGGGTGTAGGTGCGGTGGGTGAAGGTGATCGCCTCGACGCGCTCGATCTTCATGTGAGGGTCTCCTTGAGAAAATGTGCGGCCCGCGTGATGCAGGCCTCGGCGGCAGGCACGAGGCGCCCGCGATTGATGAATCCGTGAGTCACGCCCGGCTCCACGTGCCAGGTGGTCGGCACCCCGGCGTTTTGCAGCGCGTCCGCCATGGCTTCGTTCTCGCTGCGCAGAACGTCCACTTCAGCGGCGATTAGCAGGGCGGGCGGCAGGCCATGCAGGTCGGCCTTAAGCGGGGCGATCAAAGGGTCGCGGGATTGGCCCGGGTCATACATGGCGAAGAGCTCCTGCATCCGGGTGCGGGTCAGGCCGGGGCCGGCCTCGTGGCGGCGGTAACTCTCTGTCTCGAAATCGTCGCCATAGACCCCATAGAACAGCACCATTCCGGCGAGCGGCACATCGGTCGAGAGCGCGGTTGCCAGTGCGAGGTTGGCCCCTGCCGAGGCGCCTCCGATGGCGAGTTTTCCACCCTTCGCGGCGAGGAAGTCCAGCGCAGCCCGGCAATCCTCCAGCCCGGCGGGGAAGGGGTGGGCCGGGGCGAGCCGGTAGCTGATGCTCAGCACATCCCACCCGCTCTGCAGCGCCATCCCGGCTGCCGAAGGCTGGTGCAGCTCGATAGAGCCTCCCGCCCATCCGCCGCCGTGGATGTATAGCAAGGTCCCGGCCCCGCCGCCCCTGTAGAGCCGCGCCCGCTGCGACTGGCCACCTCCGCCCGTGTAGCAGAGATCCTCGAAAGGCGCCTCGGGCACTCCTTCGTTCCAATAGGCCGCAGCCTCCTCGGGCGAGGGGAAGTCCCCCAGCGCGATCACCTCCGCGATGCCTTCGGCGTAGCTCACGCCCCCTCTCCCAAATAGCGGTGCCGCTGGCGGGTGCCGCGCAGGGCCGGGTCGGCGATGGGCACAGACGAGAGCAGCGCCTGCGTGTAGGGGTGCTGCGGGTTCTGGATGATCTCCTCGGTCTCGCCGATCTCAACGATCTTGCCGCGATACATCACCGCAACCCGGTCACAGAAATAGCGGATCACAGCCATGTCGTGACTGATGAAGATAAAGCTGAGGCCCATTTCTGCCTGGAGCCGCAGCAGCAGGTCGAGCACCTGCGTCCGGATCGAGACGTCGAGCGCCGAGGTCGGCTCGTCCGCGATCACCAGCTTGGGCTCCAGCGCGATGGCGCGGGCCACCACGATCCGTTGCCGTTGCCCGCCCGAGAAGGCGTGTGGGTAGCGCTCCATCATCTCGGGTTGGAGACCTACCTCGCGCAGCAGCGTCGCCACCCGGTCCTCGAGCTCGGAGCCGGAGGCCACGCCGTTCACCACCAGCGGCTCGGCGATGAGTTGCTTCACGGTCATCCGCGGGTTCAGCGAGGCAAACGGGTCCTGAAAGATCATGCGGATCTGCTGGCGATAGCTTTGCAGTTCCGCCTTGCCCGCCGTCACGAGGTTGGAGCCGCGATAATCCACCGTGCCTTCCGGGTCATACACCCGTGCAATGCAGCGGCCCACGGTCGTCTTGCCCGAGCCGCTTTCGCCCACGATCCCCAGCGCCTCGCCCTCCTTGAGCGAAAAGCTCACGCCGTCCACTGCCTTGGTCACATCCGTCACCCGCTGAAGGAACCCCTCGCGCTTCTCGAAGTGCAGCCGCAAGTCATCGACCCGCAAAATCTCCTTTGCATCCGCCGCAGGCCGCACTTTGGCCGCAGCAGGTTCCTCCAGCCGCTTCACAGCGCCCAGCAGGCGCTTGGTGTAGGGGTGGTGTTGCTCGGCAAAGAGCGGCCCGGTCTCGCCGGTCTCCACCACATGGCCCTTCTCCATCACCACCACGTCATCAGCCAGTTCGGCGACCACCCCCATGTCGTGGGTGATGAACATGATCGCCATGTTCAGCTCGACTTGGAGCTTGCGCATAAGGTCGAGGATTTCGGCCTGCGTGGTGACATCCAGCGCGGTGGTTGGCTCATCGGCGATCAGCACATCGGGGTGGCACGAGAGCGCCATGGCAATCATCGCGCGCTGGCGCATGCCGCCGGAGAACTCGAAGGCGTATTGATCCAAGGCCTTCTCCGGCTTCGGAATTTCCACCTGCTCCAGCATCTGGCGGGCGATCTCGCGGGCCTCCTGCTTGGTGCAGTCACGGTGCAGCCGCACGGCCTCGATGATCTGGTTGCCGATGGTATGAACCGGGCTGAGGCTGCTCATCGGCTCCTGAAAGATCATCCCGATCTTGCCGCCCCTGATATCGCGGATCGCCTTGCCGCGCGGGTCCAGCGCGGTGGTTTCGATCTCGCTGCCCTTGGAGGGGCGGAACAGCACCCGCCCGCCGTTGATCTGCCCGGGCCTCGGGACCATATTCAGGATCGCCCGCGCGGTGACGCTCTTGCCTGAGCCGGACTCCCCCACAATTGCCGTTGTCCGCCCGCGGTTCAGCTCGAAGCTGACACCGTGGAGCACGTCGAACATACCCTTGCGGGTGTTGAACCCGACGTTGAGGTTTTCGACCGACAGGATCGGGCGGCTGCTTGCTTCAGTGGCCATAGGGGTCTGCGGCATCGCGCATGCCGTCTCCAAGGAAGTTGAAAGCCAGAACCGCGACGACAACAAAGCCGCCGGGGATGAAGAGCCAAGGGGCCTGGCTGATCGAGCGGATGTTCTGCGCCTCTTTCAGCAGTACGCCCCAGCTGATCGCGGGGGGCTGAAGTCCGAGGCCGAGGAAGCTCAGGCCGGTTTCTGCGAGGATCATCAGCGGGATCGCCAGCGTCAGCGATGCGATTATGTGGCTGGTCAGCGAGGGCAGCATGTGGCGGTAGATGATCCGCTTTTCGCTAGCCCCGTCGAGCCGGGCTGCGATGACGAAATCGTCGTTCTTCATCGCCAGAAATCGCCCGCGCACCACGCGCCCCAGCTCCGTCCACCCCACGAGACTGACAATCAGGGTAATGACGAAATACTGCTGGTAGATCGGCCATGAGGGCGGCAACGCGGCGGCCAGCGCCAGCCAGATCGGGATGGTCGGCAGGCTGAGCACGAACTCGATCAGCCGCTGGATCACCGTGTCGATCCGTCCGCCGTAGTAGCCCGAGATCCCGCCCAGCGTGATGCCGAGCACCAGCGCAATCGCCACGCCGACGAGGCCGATGCTCATGGAAATCCGGGTGCCGTAGACAACGCGGGAGAACATGTCGCGCCCCAGCCTGTCGGCCCCGAAGAGGAAGAAGTTGTCACGCGGTTTGACCGTGGCCAACAGATGAATGTCGGTCTCCCAGAGGCCCCAGAACTTGTACTCTTGCCCGCGCCCGAAAAGTCGCAGGTAGATCTTTTCGCCGCTCGGGACGTAGGTCACGGCCAGCGTGTCGGGGTCGCGCTCGCGGTCCATCTCGTAGACGTAGGGGCGGAAGCTCCAGCCATCTTCGCTGCTGTCGATGAAATGGATCATCTGCGGCGGGTGATACACGGCGCGACGGTTGCTGTCAGTCGGGTCGTTCGGGGCCACGAAGCCAGCGAAGAGCGATACGATGTACATGAAGCCGATCACCCAGAGGCCGATCATCGCCAGCCGGTGCTTTTTGAAGGCCCACCACGTGAGTTGCCACTGCGAGGCGATTGCCACCTCATCGGGCGAGTGCGCCTCGGCCACGGCGAGCGGCTCGTCGGGCTGGTCTGGCAGGGCTTTGGAGGGAGTCTCAGTCATACTTCACCCGCGGATCGAGCAGAACGAGCAGGATGTCTGAAAGCAGCATCCCGATCACGGTGAGGGAAGAGAGCATCAGCACGAAGGCCCCGGCGAGATACATATCCTGCGCCAGCAGCGCCTGAAGCATCAGCGGCCCGGCGGTGGGCAGGCTCAGCACGATGGCGGTGACGACCGCGCCTGACACGAGGTTGGGGAGCACCCAGCCGATGGTCGACACGAAGGGGTTCAGAGCCACGCGCACCGGGTATTTCATGATGAGCCAGAACTCGGAGAGTCCTTTGGCGCGGGCGGTGTCGACGTAGGGCTTGTTCAGCTCATCCAGCAGGTTGGCCCGCATGATGCGGATGAGCGAGGCCGTGGCCGAAGTGCCCAGCACGACGACCGGTAGCCAGAGGTGTTTCATCAGGTCCCAGACCTTGGCCCAGCTCCACGGGGCGTTCTTGTACTCATTGGAGAAGAGGCCGCCGACATCTGCGCCAAAGTGGACGACGCCGATGTACATGAGGATCAGCGCGAGCAGAAAGTTGGGGGTGGCGAGGCCGATGAAGCCGATGGTGGTGGCGAGGTAGTCGCCGAAGGAATACTTGCGCACGGCGGAATAGACGCCGATGGGGAAGGCAACGGCCCATGTGAAGAGCAAGGTCGCCATCGAGAGGCAAAGCGTCAGGCCCATGCGGCCCCAGACAAGATCGGAAACCGGCTGCCGCCATTCGAAGCTCATCCCGAAGTCGCCTACCAGGAGGCGGCTCACCCACTTGAAATACTGCACGTAGAGTGGCTGGTCGAGGCCGAAGCGGGCGCGGAGGTTTTCAATTGAGGCCTGGTCCAGCACCTCGTTGCTCTCGCCCAGCTTGGCGATATAGGTCGTCAGGTAGTCTCCCGGCGGCGCCTGGATGAGCAGGAAGGCGACGATGGAGACACCGAAGAGAAACGGCACCATCCAGAGGATGCGTTTCAGGATGTAACGCCAGATCATTGGGTTTGCCTGTCAGGGTAGTCGTTGCGCCGAAGGGCGGTGGGGGCGGGCCCGAAGGCCCGCCCGAAGGGTCAGCTTTCCGGCCAGTACCAGGTTTGCGGCAGGGTCGGGCCCGGGTCAGGATACATCCACGACGAGGGAAGGCTGCGCGGCGCGTTCATCAGGTTCTTGTTCACCACGCCCACGAGGTTGGGAGCGAGGGAGATGCCGATGATTTCCATCTCGTCGGCGGCCTCCTGGTGAATCTGCCGGAAGATATCCAGCGCCTTCTCCTGATCGGCCTCCTGCTTGAAGCTGTCGTAGAGCGCGAGGCGTTTCTTCATGCTCTCGGTCGGCTCTTCACCTTCCGAGCCGCCGGAAAGATACCAGCGCGTCCAGGGGATGCCGAACCAGCTGGCCTGCGGATGGACGGCGAGCACATCGCGCGGAGAGAGGGTCGGGTCCAGCCCGCCGGGTGCGCCCCAGACCATGAAGTCATGCTCGTTGGCTTCACCGCGCGAGTAGTAGATCGACCGTTCGACCGAGGTCGAGTTCAGCTCGATGCCGATCTCTTCCCACTGCTCCTTGATGATCTCGAGGCTGTCGCCCCAATCGGGCTGCTCAACGCCGGTGTACTGCGCGTTGAACACGATCCGGGTGCCATCGGGGAACAGGCGGTAGCCTTCGTCGTCCATCTCGGCATAGCCGGCAGCATCGAGCAGTTCGTTGGCCTTGTCAGGATCATACTCGGTGTGCTGCTTGCCCAGTTGCTCGTTGTAGAGCACATGGGTCGGCCGCGGCCCGATCTGGTAGGGCTCGCCCTGGCCCTGATAGACGATGTCGATGATCTCCTCGCGGTCGATCCCGAGGCTCAGCGCCACGCGCACATCCTTGTTGCGGATGAAATCGCGCATCTGCGGGTTCTTGTGCGTGTGGTTGAAGTGGATCGCCATCGAGTTGGAGTTCGAGTTGATCATGTCGAGGATCTCGAAACCGCCCTTTTCGGCGTTCTCGGCAAAGACCGGCTTGTTGGCCGGGTTCGAGATTTTCCGGCGCTGGAAGTCGATGTTGCCAGCAATGGCCTCCAGCACGAGGGCCTCGTTGTCTTGCGCGACGCCCATCTCCAGCGTGTCGATATAGGGGAGCTGGTTGCCCTCCTCGTCGACCTGCCAGAAGTAGGGATTGCGCTCCATGACCACCTGCGTGGAACCGGCGGAATAGCCCTCGCCAGTAACCACCCAAGGGTCGAGCGTGGGACGCTCGGGGTTGGACCAGCGGTTGGGGGCCTCGACCTCGCCGCACTTCAGGCGGTAGAGCGCGGGCCAGTCTTCGACCGCCTCTGTCTCATCCACCATCGCCTGCACGTCGTCGTTGTAGGCCGGGTGGAACTGCTGGCAGTAGTGCTTGGCCCAGAGCACCGGCTCCTGTGCGAGCGGCGTGGCCAGCTCGGTCAGGAAGGTGCCGTAGGGCGCTGCGAACTTCAGCGTGACGGTGTGGTCATCCACCTTCTCGGCCTGCATCGGCTCTCCGGCCACCACGAAGCGGGCAGGCGGGTTGGGGTAGAATTCCTTGTTGTTCAACAAGTCGTTGACGAAGAACACCACATCATCGGCGGTGAAGGGCTCGCCGTCCGACCACTTCATGCCCTCGCGGAGCTTGAAGGTGAACTCGGAGCCGTCTTCGTTAGTTTCCCAGCTCTCGGCCACGTTGGGCACCACGCCGGAAAAGTCGGCTTTCCAGCGGGTCAGGCCCTGCGGGCTGATGATGCGCAGAATGGAGTTGTGATCGTTCGAGCCGCCAAGCATCCGGCGCAGTTTGCCGCCGTAGGTGCCGATGTTCTCCAGCCCCGTGACCACCTCGGGCTGGGCTGGCAGCCGCTCTTCCAAGGGTGGCAGGTTGCCTGCGGCAACGGCTTCGGCCAGAGCGGGCGCTTCGCCTGCCTGGGCGGTGAACGGATGCAAGAATACGCCGACGGCAAGCGCGGCCACTGACGAGAATCGCCAATTTCGTGTCATGGATTTTCCTCCCTGTGCTTTCGCTCTTCCGAGTCTCAGCGGCACAAGGTCAGCATTTCCGATGACAACTTGTCAAACAAATTATCTCATGTTGTAATTTCGAGGCCCGTGATACATCTCCGGGCGGGAGAACGTGTTAATGAATACTGTGTCGAAAGATGTGCCTTCGCGCGGGGAGGCGGCCCACGCGCGGCGGCTGGAGAATCAGATCTACGAGCGCCTGCTCGGGCAAATCCGCAGCGGGCACTACACGCTGGGGGCCAAGCTGCCGGCGGAAAAGGACCTTTCGGCAGAGCATGGTGTATCGCGCCCCGTGATTCGTGCGGCCCTTGCGCGGTTGCGCGAAGATGGGCTGATCGTGTCGCGGCAGGGGGCCGGGTCGTTCATCAGCGGGGGCGGTGACCAGCCGGGTGCCGGATACGCGCCTTTGCAGAGCATCGATGATATCGCGGCCTACATCGGTTTTCGGAAGATGCTGGAGGTCGAGAGCGCCGGTCTGGCGGCACAGAAGGTGACGCCCGAGGAGGTTGCGGCGCTGGAGGCCATGCTGGAAGACATGGAGGCGAGCGTGCGCGAAGGCACCTCGACCATCGACATGGATGCGCGGTTTCACGTGCGGATCGCGGAGTTGTCTGACAACAGGTTCATACTTGATACTTTGCGCATGCTGCGAACGCAGATGTTTTTTATCGGTAAGTTTGTGCGCAGTCTTGGCTCCACCGGATACCGGGAGGGCAAGGTCTCAATGGGAAACGAGCACCGTCGGATCTTTGATGCGATAGCCGCGGGCGATGCCACAGCGGCGCGGGCGGCGATGGCCGAGCATATCGAGGCGTCCGAGCGGCGGGTGTTCAAGGGAGAGTGATCCATGACAGTTTCGGTTGATGTGGCCGTGCCCGCTCGGGCGCAGCTGGGAGAGGGGCCTGTTTGGGACGTGGGCGACCAGGCGCTTTGGTGGGCCGATATCTCTGGCGGAAAGATTCACCGCACCGGGGAGGATGGCAGCGACGAGGCATTCGACTTTGGCGAGCCGGTCGGGTGCGTTGCCCGGCGGGAGGCTGGCGGGCTGATCGTGGCGGCGAAGTCCGGCTTTTATCTTTATGACCCGGAAACCTTAACAAAGACCTTCCTCACGGACCCCGAGGCCGACCGGCCCGGCAACCGCTTCAACGATGGCGGCACCGATATGCAGGGCCGGTTCTGGGCCGGCACGATGAAAGACGGCGGCGACCCGGAGCAGCTGGGGCAGTTCTACCGCTACGGCACGGACGGGTCGGTAACGCCCTTCTTCGACAAGGTCTACACCACCAACGGCCTTGCCTTCAGCCCCGACGGCACAACGCTCTACTACTCCGATAGCAACCCGCTGGTGCGCACCATCTGGGCTTGCGACTACGATACCGAAAGCGGCACGCCCTCGAACCGGAAGGTTTTCTTTGACACCCGCGAGGTCGCGGGGCGACCCGATGGCGGCACGGTGGATGCCGATGGCTGCTACTGGATGGCCGGGATCAGCGGCGCGCAGTTGGTGCGGATCACGCCGCAGGGCAAGGTAGACCGGATCATCGACATGCCGGTGGAGCGCCCGACCAAGCCGATGTTCGGTGGGCGCAACCTCGACATCCTCTATGTCACCTCAATCGGTTCCGACGCGCCGGATGCGCTGGATGGCAACCTCTTTGCCGTCACCGGCCTTGGCGTGACGGGCGTGGAGCAAGCGAGGTTTGCGGGATGAAGATCACTGGCTTGAGAAGCTTCATGTCGCGCGACGGCAACCGCCCGCGCGTGATTGTGGCGGTCGATACCGACGAGGGGATCACCGGCTGGGGCGAGTGCTACAACCACGGGCCGGACCGCGCGCTGCCGCC
The DNA here is from genome assembly GCF_019801175.1 of Vannielia litorea. NCBI lineage: Bacteria > Pseudomonadati > Pseudomonadota > Alphaproteobacteria > Rhodobacterales > Paracoccaceae > Vannielia > Vannielia litorea. The sequence goes on along the minus strand of NZ_JAHVJR010000001.1, from coordinate 3,004,098 downwards.
GCTGCTTGATTACCTCTACCTCCAGATCGAAGGCGAAGACCCGACGCGGATCGAGCGGCTGATCTTGAAGCTGCTCCAGCAGAGCCGCTTTCCGCCCGGCGCGCTTGGCCTAGCGGCTATTGCCGGGATCGACCATGCGCTTTGGGACATTTCGGCGAAGGCGCTGGGCGTTCCGGTTTACAAGCTGCTTGGCGGGCATGTGCGTGACCGGGTGCGGGTGTATCAGGGCGTCTACTCGGCGCCCGATGCGGCGGAGGTGGCCGACCATGTGGCGGAGCACCGGGAGGCGTGGGGTCTCAATGCCTTCAAGCTTTCGCCCTATCGTTGCGATATTCATGCCGAGCCGTGGCACAGGGTGGTTGGCCAAACCGAGGAATGGGTGGCCGAGCTGCGTGAGCTTTGCCCGGATGCGGAATTTGCCTTTGATGCCCACGCCCGCCTCTTCGAGCCCTATCAGGCGGTGGAAATGGGCAATGCGCTCGCTGCCTTCCGCCCGCTCTTTTACGAAGAGCCGATGCGGATGGAGAACATCGAGGCTTGGGGCGATCTGAAGCGGCAGCTGAAGGTGCCGCTGGCGACCGGGGAGAGCCTGTATTCGCGCTTCGAGTTCAACCGTCTGCTGGCGGTGAAGGGGGCGGACATCATCCAGCCCGATATCTGCGCCGTGGGCGGGCTGCTGGAGATGCGCAAGATCGCGGCGATTGCCGAGGCGCATTACGTGAACGTTGCGCCGCACAACCCGATGGGGCCGCTGGCGACGGCGGTGAACGTGCATTTCTGCGCCGCGCAGCCCAACTTCAAAATCCTCGAATACCGGCTGCCGGGCACCTCGGCCTTTCTGACCCGCGACATGGTGAAAACCGATGAGGCGGCGGGCTATGTGAAAGACCCCTACATGCCGGTGGACGGCCATCTGGAGCTGCGCCCCGACCGGCCCGGCTGGGGTGTGGAGATCGACGAGGAGTTTCTCGCGACCGACCGTTACATTCATTGGGAGCGCAAGTTGCCCGTGCGGCCTGACGGCTCCTACGGCTACACCTGATGCGCTTGGAGGAGCTGGTGGGCTGGGCGCCGGCGGAGCCGTTGGCGGGCGGGGTGCTCTTGTGCCCGGAAGGGTCGGGGCCGTTTCCGGCGGTGCTCTATTGCCATGCCCACGGAGGCGAATACGGCCTTGGCAAGCGGGAGCTGACCGAAGGCGCATGGTGGACAAGCGGGCCGCCCGGCCCGGCTTTGGTGGCGGCGGGCTTTGCGGTGTATTGCATCGACATGCCGGGGTTTGGCACGCGGCAGGCCGAGGGCAGCGAAGAGGCGCTGTCGCTGGCCGAGGCGTGGCACGGGCGCTCGCTCTTTGCCCGGATGCTGGCCGACCAGCGCGGGGCCTTTGAGCATCTGGCCGCTGACCCGCGCGTGGATGCTGCACGGATCTTCACCTGGGGTGCCTCGATGGGTGCGGGGCTTGGCACATGGCTCGCCGCGCTGGAGCCAAGGGTCGCGGGGGCGGTGAGCCTGATCATGCTGGCCGATATCGCGCCCATGATCGAAACCGGCGCCCATGCGCGTCACGGGCCGTGGTACACCGCGCCCGGCCTGCTCCGCATGGGCGACCAAGGCGATGTGGCCGCGCGGATCGCGCCGCGCCCGCTCTTTGTGGCCCACGGCGGGCAGGACGCGCTGACGCCGCAAGCCGCCCGTGAAGCCGCGCTGGCCAAGCTGCCGCCGGAGGGGCTCACCCATTTCTTCCAACCGGAAGCCGGCCATGCCGAAACCGCGGAAATGCGGGAGGCTGCTCTGGCCTTCCTGAAAACCCATGCGCATAAGTCCTGACAGGGAGAGAAGACTATGATGAACCGACTGCTGATCACCGGCGCCGCTGGCGGCCTTGGCTCGATGTGCCGCGACCGCCTGAAACATATGGCGAAGACCCTGAGGCTCTCTGACGTGGTCGAGATGCCGCCTGCCGGGGAGAACGAGGAGGTCGTGGTTTGCGACTTGGGCGACAAGGCGGCGGTTGAAGACCTCGTGCGCGGCTGCGACGGGATCGTGCATCTGGGCGGCCGGTCGATTGAAGATACGTGGTCGGTCATCCGCAACGCCAATATCGACGGGGTGTTCAACCTATACGAGGCCTGTCGTAACACCGGCTGCAACCGGGTGATCTTTGCCAGTTCCAACCACGCGGTGGGCTTTCACAAGCAGACGACGCGGCTCGATGCCAATGCGCTGACCCAGCCGGACGGGCTCTATGGTGTGAGCAAGGTCTTCGGCGAGGCGATGGCGTCGATGTATTACAACAAATTCGGCATCGAGACCGCGAGCGTGCGGATCGGCTCCTGCTTCCCTGAGCCGAAGAACCGGCGGATGCTGGCGAGCTGGATGAGCTACGATGATTTCGTGCGGCTGATCGAGTGCGTGTTCCGCGCGCCGAAGATCGGCTGCCCGATCGTCTACGGCGCCTCCAACAACGCGACCGGCTGGTGGGACAACCGCGAGGTCGGCTTCCTCGGCTGGGAACCGCAGGACCGGGCGGAAGATTACCGCGCCGTGGTGGAGCAGATGGAGGAGATGCCTGCCATCGATGCGCCGCAGGTGGTTTACCAGGGCGGGGCCTTCACGGCTGACGGAATTCACGAGGAATAGCATGGCCATTTTCGGGGCGATTGCCGACGATTTCACGGGTGCCACCGATCTGGCGGGCCTGCTGGCGCGGAGCGGGGCGAAGGTTTCGCTGCGCATCGGGGTGCCGGAGGACGGCGAGAGCGATGCGCCCTTTGAGGTGGTCGCCCTGAAGATCCGCACTGCGCCGGTGAGCGAGGCCGTGTCGGAGGCGCTGACCGCGCTCGACTGGCTGAAGGGCACCGGGGCGGAGCGGTTTTTCTGGAAGTATTGCAGCACCTTCGACTCGACCGCAGAGGGCAACATCGGCCCGGTGTCGGAGGCGTTGATGGCGGCGCTGGGGGCGGAGCGCACGGTCTATTGCCCGGCCTTCCCCGAGAACGGGCGCTCGGTGTTCATGGGCAACCTCTTTGTCGGGCAGCAGCCCTTGGCGGAGAGCCCGATGAAGGACCACCCGCTGACCCCGATGCGCGACAGCAACCTGATGCGGCTGCTTGGCCCGCAGGTTACGCGCGAGGTGGGGCTGGTGGACAGGCTCACCGTGGCGCGGGGCGCGGAGGCGCTGGCCGAGGCGCTGGCCAAGGCCCCGGCGCATGTGGTCGTGGATGCGGTGGCGGACGCCGACCTCGAGATCATAGCCCGCGCGGGCCGCGACATGGCGCTGATGACCGGCGGTTCGGCGCTGGCGATGCCCTTGCCGGCGCTCTATCGCGAGGCGGGCCTGCTCGATGACAGCGCCCGTGAAGCCACGGTGCCACAGGTGGGGCCGGGCGCGGTGGTGCTCTCGGGCAGTTGCTCGGCGATGACGCGCGCGCAGGTGGCGGCCTATGCTGGCCCGGCCTTCAAGCTCGACCCGCTGGTGCTGGCCGCCGAGGGCCACGGCGCGGCCTCCAACTGGCTGGCCAAGCAGGACATGGGCAAGGCGCCGATCGTCTATGCTACGGCGGAGCCGCAGGCGGTGCGCCGGGCGCAGAGCGAATTGGGGACAGCCCGCGCTGGCGAAGTGGTCGAAGAGGCGCTGGCCGCGCTGGCGGTGCAGGCGCGCGACCAGGGCGCGCGGCGGATCGTGGTGGCGGGCGGCGAGACCTCGGGCGCGGTCACGCAGGCGCTGGGCGTGACCCGGCTCGACGTGGGCCGCGAGATTGCGCCGGGCGTGCCATGGTGCGGCTGCGTCTCCGGTGGCGAGGAGATTGCGCTGGCGCTGAAGTCGGGCAACTTCGGGGCCGAGAGCTTCTTTTCCGATGCGCTGGGGATGCTGGCATGAGCGAGACGGCCCTGCGCGAACAGCTTTGCATGCTGGCAAAATCGCTTTTCGACCGGGGGCTGACCCACGGCTCGACCGGCAATATCTCGGCCCGCACCGAGGATGGCGGCCTGCTGGTCTCGCCCACCGGCACCAGCTTTGGCCGGCTCGACCCGGGGCGGCTGGCGCGGTTCGACAGCGCGGGGCAGCACGTGGGCGGCGACAAGCCAACCAAGGAAATGGCGCTGCACACGGCGTTTTACGACACGCGCGGCACGGCGGGGGCGGTGGTGCACCTGCATTCGTGCCACTCGGTTGCGCTCTCGATGCTGGAGGCCGACGAGGACGACTTTTTGCCGCCGCTCACCCCCTATGGGGTGATGCAGTTGGGCCGGGTGAAGCTGCTGCCCTTTTTCCTGCCAGGCGATCCGGCGATGGGCGAGGCGGTGCGCGGGCTGGCGGGTAAACGATCGGCGGTGATGCTGGCCAACCACGGGCCGGTGGTGGCGGGCAAGGACGTGGAGGCGGCCTGCAACGCCATCGAGGAGTTGGAAGCCACGGCCAAGCTGGCGCTGATGACGCGGGGCATGGGCGCGCGGGGCCTCGACGACGGGCAGGTTCAGGCGCTGGTCAGCAAGTTCGATCTGGAGTGGGACGCATGAGATTTTCGGCCAACCTCGGGTTCCTCTGGAGCGAGTTGCCGCTTCCGCAAGCGATCCGGGCCGCCAAGGCGGCGGGGTTCGACGCGGTGGAGTGCCATTGGCCCTATGCGGTGCCTGCGGGCGAGGTGGCCGATGCGCTGGCCGAGACCGGGCTGGAGATGCTGGGCCTCAATGCCTCGCGGGGCGATGCGGCGAAGCGCGAGATGGGCTTTTCGGCGGTGCCGGGGCGTGAGGCGGAGGCGCGGGATGCCATCGACGAGGCGCTGGCCTATGCCGAGGCGAGCGGCACCGGGAAGGTGCATGTGATGGCGGGCTTCGGAGGCGACCATGACACCTTTGTCGAGGCGCTGGGCTATGCTTGCGGCAAGGCGGCGGGAATGGGAAAGACCATTCTGATCGAGCCGATCAACCACTATGACGCGCCGGGATACTTCCTTTCGACCACCGCGCAGGCGGAGGCGATTCTGGCCGAGGTGGGGGCGGAGAACCTGAAGATCATGTTCGACTGCTACCATGTGCAGTTGATGGAAGGGGACCTCAGCCACCGGTTGGAGCGGCTCTTGCCGAAGATCGGGCATATCCAGATCGCGGCGGTGCCGGACCGGGGTGCGCCGGATCATGGCGAGGTGAATTTCACGCATATCTACAGGCACTTGAAGGCGCTTGGCTGGGAGTCCCCGCTGGGGGCGGAATACAAGCCCGGCGGGCCGACGGAGCCGACGCTGGGCTGGCTGAAGGCGGCGCAAGGCATCTGAGCCAAGCAAGGCTCTTGATCGGTGCGGACGCTTGCGCTAGCAACTGGTATGATGAGCTTACCAGATCAAATAAAACCCCGGAAGCTGGCCGATGAGGTGCAGGATCGTCTGCTGCGGTTGATCCGCGAGGACGGCCTTGGCCCGGGCGATGCCTTGCCTTCCGAGCGGGAGCTGATGGCGCGATATGAGATTGGGCGGCCGGCGATCCGCGAGGCGATGCAGGCGCTCCAGCATCGCGGCGTGATCGAAATCCGGCATGGCGGGCGCCCGAGGGTGGCGGAGCCGTCGCTCGATGGGCTGATCGGGCAACTGGGCACCGGGGTGCGGCACCTGCTCGCGCATACCTCCTCGATGGACCACCTGAAGGAGGCCCGCGCGGCGCTGGAGGCCGAGATGGCCCGGATCGCCGCACGCCGCCGGACAGAGGTGGACATCGCCTCGCTGGAGGCGCTGCTGGCGGCGCAGGAGCTTTCGGCGGAAGAGCCGGAGAAGTTTCTTGAGATCGACGGAAAGTTCCACCGTCGCATCGCGGCCATTTCGGCTAACCCCATTTTCGAGACCCTCGCTGCCGGCGTGTTCGATTGGTTGCGCGACTTTCACGCAGAGGCGGTGCGCAAGCGCGGGTTGGAGCAACTGACGCTCACCGAGCACCGCGCGATACTCGATGCGATTGCAGCAGGGGATGAGGGCGCGGCGGCGAAGGCCATGCGAGACCACCTCGAGCGCGCCAATGAACTCTATCACCAGGATCACTTCCAATGAGTGAACGCATCGAAGCGGACTACCTGATCGAAACCCCGGTGGACCCGGCCAAGGCGGCGGAGGCGATGGCGGGGGAGCAGAGTTCCGGCACCTTTGTTTCTGTGCCGGGGGAGACGCCGGAGCTGCGCGAGCGCTCGGCGGCGCGGGTGGAGGCGCTGGAGGTCGTGGGCGAGGTGGCCGAGCCGTCGCTGGGCGGTGGGGCCACGGGGGAGCGGTATACGCGGGCGAAGGTGACGTTGAGTTGGCCGATGGGGAATATCGGGGCGTCGATCCCCAACCTCGTGGCGACGGTGGCAGGCAACCTCTTTGAGTTGCGGCAATTCTCGGGGCTGCGGCTGCGCGATATCCGGCTGCCGCGGGAGTTTGGCGCGGCCCATCCGGGGCCGAAGTTTGGGATCGAGGGGACGCGGCGTTTGAGCGGCGTGGAGAGAGGGCCGTTGATCGGCACCATCGTAAAGCCCTCTGTGGGCTTTGGGCCGGAGGAGACGGCTTCGCTGGCCGGTGATCTGGCCGCGGCGGGCATCGACTTCATCAAGGATGACGAGTTGCAGAGCGACGGGCCGAACTGCCCGTTCGACGCGCGGGCGCGGGCGGTGATGCGCGTGCTGAACGACCATGCCGAGAAGACCGGCAAGAAGGTGATGTTTGCCTTCAACCTGACGGGCGAGGTGGACGAGATGCGGTGGCGGCATGACCTGCTGCTGGAGCTTGGGGCGACCTGTGCGATGGTTTCGCTGAACTCGGTGGGCTTTGCGGGTTTCCTCGCCTTCTCGCGCCATTCGGAGCTGCCGATCCATGCGCACCGCTGCGGCTGGGGCTACCTGAGCCGGGCCGACATGCTGGGCTGGGACTACACTGCGTGGAGCAAGCTCTGGCGGCTGGCCGGGGCGGACCACATGCACGTGAACGGGCTGCGCAACAAGTTCTCGGAGGCGGACGACAGCGTGGTGGCCTCGGCGCTCTCGGTCGGCACGCCAATGTGGGAGGACAAGCCCTGCGTGGCGATGCCGGTGTTCTCCTCGGGCCAGACGGCGGTGCAGGCGGCGGAGACCTATGCCCGCGTCGGCCACGCAGATTGCATCCACGCGGCGGGCGGCGGGATCATGGCGCACCCGGATGGGCCGGCGGCAGGCGTGGCCTCATTGCGGGAGGCTTGGGAGGCGGCGCAGGCGGGTGTGGCGGCGGAGGACTATGCTGCGACACGACCCGCGCTCAAGGGCGCGCTGGAGGCCTTCGGGTGAGCCTGCCGGGCGGCACCCTGATCGGCTGGGTGGGGGATGACTTCACCGGCTCGGCGGCCAGCATGGAGGTGCTGGAGTTCGCGGGGGTGCCTGCGGTGCTGTTCTTGGATGTGCCAACGGAGGCGCAGCTGGCGCGGTTTCCCGGCGTGCGGGCGGTTGGGGTAGCGACCACGGCGCGCTCGCATTCGCCCGGCTGGATGGAGCGGGAGTTGCCGGGGGTGTTCCGCTTTCTGGCCGGAACGGGTGCGCGGGTGGTGCATTACAAAACTTGCTCGACCTTGGACTCATCGCCCGAGATCGGCTCGATCGGCAAGGCAATCGACCTTGGGGCGGAGGTGGTGAAAGGGCCGTTCATCCCCTGTCTGCTCGCCGCGCCGAAGATGCGGCGTTATCAGGCTTTCGGGCATTTGTTTGCGTCCGGCCCCGGCGGGGTGTTCCGGCTCGACCGGCACCCGGTGATGGCACGGCATCCGGTGACGCCGATGGATGAGAGCGATGTGGCGCGGCATCTGGCGAAGCAGACGGGCAAGAGCTTTGGGCTGGTGTCGCTGGAGGACTTGGACGGTTCGCCGGAGGCGGAGGTCTGGTCATTCGATGCGATGACGGATGCGCATATGGGCCGGGTCGGGCAGCGGATGTGGGACCAGTCGCCGGTGTTTGCCGTCGGTTCGCAAGGCGTGGAATACGCGCTGGTGGAGCATTGGCGCGCGCAGGGATGGCTGCCTGCGGAGGACCGGGGCGAGAGCGCCGGGCCGGTGGAGCGGATGCTGGCTGTCTCCGGCTCGGTTTCGCCGGTGACGGCGGCGCAGATTGCATGGGCTGAGGCGCATGGGTTCGAGGGGATCGAGCTGGATGCGGTGGCCGCCGTGAAGGGCGAGGCTACGGGGGCCTATGAGACGGCGCTCAAGGCTCTGGAAGCCGGGCGGGACCCGCTGATCTACACCGCGAAGGGGCCGGATGACCCTGCTGTGGCGCGGCTGCGGGCGGCGGTGCCGGCAGGCGGGATGGAAGAGGCGAATGCGCGGATCGGCGCGGCGCTGGGCAAGGTGCTGGCGCGGCTGCTGCGGCAGACGGGGCTGAAGCGGGCGGTGATCTCGGGCGGGGATACCAGTGGCCACGCGAGCCGCGAGCTGGGGCTTTATGCCTTTACCGCACTGGCCCCGACGATCCCCGGTGCGGCGCTGCTCAGGGCGCATTCGGAGGATGAGAATTTGGCCGGGCTCGAGCTGGCGCTGAAGGGCGGGCAGATGGGATCGGACGATTATTTTGGATGGATCAAACGCGGCGGTGGTGCCGCAGGAGGAGAATGAGATGACCAAGGTTGCTTTGCTCGGTGCGGGGGGAAAGATGGGCGTTCGGCTGGCGCAGAACCTCAAGCCCACGCGGTTCGAGATTGACCATGTGGAAGTGTCAGAAGTGGGCCGCAAACGGCTGCTGGACGAGGTGGGCGTGGAGGCCGTGACCGACGGCGACAACGCGATTTCAGACGCCGATGTGGTGCTGATGGCGGTGCCGGACCGGCTGATCGGCAAGATCACCCATGGCTTCGTGGACAAGCTGAAGCCCGGCGCGGCGGTGATCGTGCTGGACGCCGCGGCGCCCTATGCAGGGGAGATGCCGGAGCGCGATGACATCACCTACTTTTGCACCCATCCCTGCCACCCGCATATCCTCGAGGTGCAGGAGACCAAGGAGGCGCAGGCGGATTACTTCGGCGGGATCGCGGCGCCGCAGGGGATCGTTTGCGCGCTGATTCAGGGGCCGGAGGAGCATTATGCGCTCTGCGAGGAGATCGCGAAGATCATCTATGCGCCGGTGGCCCGGAGCCATCGCTGCACGCTGGAAAACATCGCCGTGCTGGAGCCTGCGCTGAGCGAGACGGTGGCGGCCACGATGAGCCTTGCGTTGCGCGATGCGACCGACCGGGCGGTGAGCATGGGGGTGCCGGAGGCGGCGGCGCATGACTTCGTGCTGGGGCATCTGAAGATCGAGCTGGCGATTGCCTTTGGCATCTTCCCGGAGGGCAAGTTCAGCGATGGCGCCCTGATGGCGATCGACAAGGCCAAGAGCGTGATCTTCAAGGAAGACTGGCTGGATCAGGTCTTCTCGCTGGAGGCGGTGAAAAAGTCGGTGCAGGAGATCTGCGAAGGCTGAGCGGCTTGACTCCCCGGCGGTGCGGTGGGAGGGAATGGTATACCATTTGACGCGCCGCCGGGGAGGAACAGGCCATGAGCAAGGTGATCGCAATCGGGAACTACAGCGAGGCCGATCTGGCCAAGCTGAAAGAGACGTTCGACCCGGTTTTTCTGGCCGAAACCACCGAGATCGGCAGCCTCGACGAAGCCACGCGGGCGGGCATCACCGCTGCGGGCTTCAAGGGGCACAAGCCGTTTGGCGCCGAGGCGATGGACCTGCTGCCGAACCTTGGGGTCATCGCCAACTTCGGGGTTGGTTACGACTCCATTAACGTGGCGGCCGCCTCGGAGCGCGATATTCGCGTGACCAACACCCCTGACGTGCTCAACGATGACGTGGCTGACCTTGCCGTGGCGATGCTGCTGATGTGCGGCCGGGAGATGGAACATGCGAGCCAGTGGGCGCGCTCCGGATCATGGGCCGAAAAGGGTGAATATCGGCTGAACCGCAAGGTCAGCGGGGGCCGCGCGGGCATCCTTGGCCTTGGCCGGATCGGGCGCGAGATTGCCGAGCGGCTGGTGCCGTTCAAGATGGATCTGCACTACTGGAGCCGCTCCGAGAAGGAGACGCCGGGCTGGACCTATCATGACAGCCCCGAGGCGCTGGCCGCCGCTGTCGATTACCTGATCGTGGCCACGGTGGGTGGCAAAGCGACCGAAAATATCGTTTCGAAAGAGGTGCTTGAGGCGCTGGGCCCGCGCGGCATCCTGGTGAACATCTCGCGCGGCTCGACGGTGGACGAAGAGGCTCTGATCGCCGCGCTGAAGAGCGGCGGGATCTATGGCGCGGGGCTGGATGTGTTCGTGAACGAGCCGAAGATCGACGCGCGGTTCTACGAGTTCGACAACGTGGTGATCCAGCCGCACCAGGGCTCGGGCACGGTGGAGACGCGGGCGGCGATGGCGAAGCTTCAGCGCGACAACATCAGCGCCTTTCTGGCCGGAAACGACCTGCTGACGCCGGTCAACTGAGGCTTTGCGTTAATGCCTGTGCGGCGGGGCCGGATGGGCGTTAACGCTATATTTTGTTGATGCACAACTGATGCACATCCCATGCACATCCTATGCATATGCAGATGTGCATGACGGCGACGTGTTAACGGATCGGGCGGTCTCTCGCCCGGTTCCGGCCGGCGGGCGAGGCGCCGCTAGGGCGCAAGCTTGGGCCAGTCGGCCAGCAGGCTATCGCGCGTCAGAAGGCCGGGGGAGCGCGATGTGCGCTCGCGGGCCTGTGTGAGCCGGGCGAAGACGAGGGTGCGCCCCTCTTGCTCGGCCCAGCCGACGAACCAGCCCCAGCCCGCAGCATAATCGAAGCTCCGGTCGGCACGGCGCGGGTAGGCGCCGCCGGTCTTGCCGTGGATCACCCAGCCGCCCGCCTCGAAGCGCTGCGTGATGGCGCGGGTCTGCGCCATGGCCTCGGGCGAGACGGGCAGGGTGGCGGTGACCAGACCGCGCAGGAAGTCGGTTTGCTCGCGCGGGGAGATTTGCAGCGATGAGGCGATCCAGGCGCGGTCGAGCCCGTTGCCGAAGCCGGGATCACCGGAGAAGTCGGCGTTGCCATAGCCAAAGGCGCGGGCATGGCGGGTGAGGGTGGCCTCCCCGAGCGCGTGGGTGATGCGCTGCGAATACCAGACGACGGAGTAGCGGAGCCAATCGGTTGGGCCTGTTTCGCGCGTCCAGTTGGCGCCGCCCCAGTCCGGGTCACCGGGGCGGAAGGGCAGGACAGGAGCGTGAGGGCCGGTAAGAAACCCCTCCTCGAAACCGATGATGGCGAGGGCGAGTTTGAAGGTGGAGGCGGGGGTGGTGCGCGTGTCGCAATCGCCCGCCTCGTGCAGCGCGGCGCCTGTGGCCGCGTCGATCACGAGGGTGCAGAGGGTGCGGGGTGCGGCCTGCGTCGAGGCGGCGGCGAGGGTCAGCAGGAGGACGGTGAGCAGCGTGCGCATGGAGGCTTGGGCCGGGTCTGGCGGGCTGGAGCAGCCTCACCGCAGCATGGGCTGCGATGAGGCTTTGAGGGCCGAAGCGTGGCCCGTATCAGGGGCGATCGTCTTCGATGTAGTAGCGGATGTTGTCTTCGAAGGTCTCGTCCGCCGACATGCCGAGGCGCCGGGCCTTTTCAGGCCGCAGATCGAAGCGCCAGCCTTTCACGATGTTCTGGATCACCGGATCGTCGTTCCAGGTGATGAGCTTTGCGGGCTCGGGGCCCGCGACGGCGGTCATCGCGTCGATGCATTGGCGGATTGTCCACATGCGGCCGGGCAGTTGCACGGCGCGGTTGGGGCCGAAATCCTCCGCCGGGATCTCGGCGCCGATCACGAGGTTCTCCACGCATTTGCGCGGGCTGAGGTAGTAGTGCGGGAAGCTGTCATCGACGGGGCAGTTGGCGGGCTGGCCGTTGAGCGGCTCGCGGAAGATCGACGACATGAAGCCGGAGGCCGCCGCGTTGGGCTTGCCGGGGCGCACCGAGATGGTGGGCAGGCGGAAGGCGCGGCCATCGATGTAGCCCTTGCGGGAGTAGTCGGTGACCATCATCTCGCCGATGGCCTTTTGCGCACCGTAGGAGGTTTGCGGGTTCAGCGAGGAGAAATCGGTGATCGGGTCGGGCGTGTCGCCGCCGTAGACGGCCATCGACGACGAGAACACGACTACCGGGCAGGTGCCGAGGGTGCGGGCGCGCTCCAGCACGTTGATGGTGCCGTGCATGTTGATGTTCCAGCCCAGCTCGAACTCGGCCTCGGCCTGACCGGAGACGATGGCGGCCAGCAAGTAGATCACATCGGTCTCGGCGGTGATGATCGCTTCCATCGAGGCCGGGTCGGTGATGTCACACTTTGTGGTTTCGACGGCGAAGGGCGCCTCGACGGCGGCGGGGGCGACCACATCGGCGAGGATGAGGCGGCTGATCGGCTTGCCGCGCAGGGTGCCCTTGGCGGCGAGGGAGGTGGCGAGCTTTTGCCCGACGACACCTGCGCCGCCGATGATGAGGATGTTCATTTGCTGTCTCCTGAGAAGATATCTGGCACGAGCGCGCCGGGCGCGCGGATGACTTTGGCGGCGAGACCCATGGCGGCGCGGGCGGCCTCGGCGGGCGGCTCCTGCTGGGCGAGACCGGCGAGGAAGCGGGCGGCGAAGCTGTCGCCTGCGGCGGTGCTGTCCACCACCTTGTCGACCGGCTCGCAGGCGATCTCGGTGATGCCCTCGGGCGTGGCCAGCGTGAGCGCCTCGGCGCCGTTTTTCACCGCGATGATGGAGGCCCCGGCCTCGCGGTAGCGGGCGATGGTGTGCTCTGGCGTGGGGTCGCCGAAGAGGGCGGTTTCCTCATCGAAGCTGGGCAGCACGATTGAGGCGGCGGAGGCGCCTTGGGTGAGGCCGCGCTTCATGGCGTTCTCGTTCTCCCAGAGGCGCGGGCGCAGGTTGGTGTCGAAGCTGACGGTGGCGCGGGAGGAGCGCAGGGCATTGCACAGGCGGCTGCGCTGGTCGGGGGCGAGGATGGCGAGGGTGATGCCGGAGAAGTGGATCATCTCGGCGGTGGCGAAGGTGCTGGCGAGCCAGTCGGTATCTTCGCCCAGCAGGCGGGCGGCGGAGTGGCTGCGCCAGTAGGAGAAGCTGCGCTCGCCGTCGTTGGTGGCGATCATGTAGAGGCCCACCGTGCGATCCGGGATTTCGCGGGTGACGGGGCTGACACCCTCGGCCTGCATGAAGGCGGTCATCTCGGCTGAGGTGGCATCTGTGCCGACCGCGGTGGCGTAGCTGACATCCCAGCTCTCGGGGAGGCAGCGGCGGGCGTACCATGCGGTGTTGAAGGTGTCGCCTGCGAAGCCGCGGCGGTAGGTGTCAGGCCCGGTTTGGGCCAATTCGACCATGCATTCACCGATGCAGAGGAAACGGCTCATAGGATCACCAGATGTTCGGCCTGCCCGGTCGCCTGCGGATCGAGCAGGTAGGTGCAGCCGTCTTCGGGGGCTGGGTTTGGGTCTTCCTGAATGGCTGTCGTCACATAGAGCTGGTCGAGCGCCTCGCCGCCGAAGGCCGGGCAGGTGGTGTTCTTGCCGGGGACGGGGAGGGCGCGCAGCTCGGTGCCATCGGGCGCGTGGACGGTGACTTTGGAGTGGCCATATTGGGCGATCCAGAGGTTACCTTGGGTGTCGCAGACGGCGCCATCGGGGCGGTGGCTCTCCTTGGGGAGGGTCAGCCAAGGTTCGGGGTCGCCCTTGGGCCAGCCGTGCTCATCGAGCGCCACCCGCCAGATCTGGTTTTGCGGCGTGTCGGCGATGTAGGCGGTGGTGCCATCTGGGGTGAAGCAGGTGCAGTTGGGGATGCTCCAGTTATCCCAGAGCTGGCGCAGCTCGCCGCGGTAGTAGCGGTAGTAGGCGCCTGCGCCGGTTTCCTTCTTGCAGCCCATCGTGCCGATCCAGAAGCCGCCCTGAGGGTCGGCGCGGCCATCGTTGGAGCGGGTGGCGGGGTTGTCGGCCTCGAGCGAGGTGATCTCTTCACGCGCCCCTGTGGTGAGGTTGAAAGTGAAGAGCGCGGCGTCTGAGGCGATCAGCAGCGTGTCACGATCGACCCAGCCTCCGGCGGAGACGAAGTGCTCGAACTCCCATGTGAAGGTCTGGCCCGCGCGCTGGGCGTGCATGTGGTGCTTGTTGATGTCGAACCAGAAGAACTCTTGCCGCTCGGGGTGCCAGAGCGGGCCTTCGCCGAGGTTGCACTGGGTATCGTCATAGAGGGTCATAGCAGGCCTCGCTGGGCAAGGTTGCGCATGAGCGCGGAGGTGCCGAAGGTCCACTCCGGCGCCTCGGTGGAGAGGCGGACGGTGTTGGTGAGGGTGCCGAGCAGCGGGGTGGAGATGGAGACGGTATCGCCCGGGTGGTGGGTGAAGCCCTGGCCCGGGGCGTCGCGGTCTTTGACCGGGGCGAACATGGTGCCGAGGTAGAGGAAGAAGCCGTCGGGGTATTGGTGGTGGCGGCCGATGGTTTGGCTGACGATCGAGGCCGGGTCGCGGGAGATTTTCTCCATCGAGGAGGAGCCTTCGAGGGTGAAGCCATCGGTGCCGGTCACGCTCATGGTGAGGTGAGTCTTGCGCACGTCATCGAGGGTGAACTTGTCGTCGAAGAGGCGGAGGAAGGGACCGAGGGCGGCGGAGGCGTTGTTGTCTTTCGCCTTGCCGAGGAGGAGGGCGGAGCGGCCCTCCACGTCGCGCAGGTTTACATCGTTGCCGAGGGTGGCGCCGACGATTTTGCCTTTGGAACTGACGGCCAGCACGACCTCGGGTTCGGGGTTGTTCCAGCTCGACATGGGGTGCAGGCCCACGGAAGCGCCGTGGCCCACGGCGGCCATGGGCTGGCACTTGGTGAAGACCTCGGCGTCGGGGCCGATGCCGACTTCGAGGTATTGCGACCAGAGGCCCTCCTTTTGCAGCACCTCCTTGACGGCCATGGCCTTGTCGCTGCCCGGCTCGATGCCGGAGAGGCTATCTCCGATGTGGGATTTCACCCGAGCGCGGATCTCTTCGGCGCGGTCGGCATCGCCTGCGGCGCGCTCCTCGATGACACGCTCGACCATGCTCTCGGCGAAGGTGACGCCGCTGGCCTTGATCGCCTGAAGGTCGGCGGGGGCGAGGAGGCGGAGGGCATCGGGGCCGGCGGCCTCGGTGGAGGCTTCGGCCAGCTCTTCAAAGGTGCAGAGGAAGTTGCCGGGCGCGGAACGGGCGGTGGCAGCCGGGTCGGGCTGCTCCAGCAGGGCCTGCATGGTGGGGATGGCCTTGGAAGTGATGTCGATCACCCGGTTTGCCTCAAGCCGCACGACACAGGGGCCGGTGCCGGGCTTCCAGACGCGGGTTGTCAGGACGGCTTGGTCACTATTCTGCGGCAGCATGGGGCACCTCGTTGGTTGGCGGCAGGAGCTTGCCGGGGTTCAGGATGTTGCGCGGATCGAAGGCCTGCTTGATCGCGCGCATGTAGGTGAGCGCGGGGCCGTGCTCGGCCTCCATGTAGCGCTGCTTGCCGAGGCCGATGCCATGCTCACCCGAGACGGTGCCGCCGAGGCGGAGGGCGGTTTTGGCGAGCGCACCGGTGAAGGCCTCGGCGCGCTGCATTTCCTCGGGGTCTGTCGGGTCAACGCTGACGCCCGCGTGGAAGTTTCCGTCGCCGACATGGCCGACGATGGTGGAGGTGAGGCCGAGGGCGACCGCATCCTTCTGGGCCTGAAGCACGGCCTCGGCGAGCCGGGAGATCGGCACGCACACGTCCGTGGGCCAGAGGTGCTTGCCCTTGCCGAGCGCGGCGGAGGCGTAGTGGGCCTTGTGGCGCATGGCCCAGAGGGCGGTGCGATCCTCGGCCTTTTCGGCGACCTGCCAGCCGGAAGCGCCGAAATCTTCGGCGATCATGCCGAAGGTCTCGGCCTGTTCGGCCACGGAGGCGGGGGTGCCGTGGAATTCGAGGAAAAGGTGCGGCTCTTCGGGGAGGCCCGCGCCGGAGTAGGCGTTGAAGCCTTTGACCATCATCTCGTCGAGCAGCTCGATCCGGGCCATCGGCAGGCCGGACTGGATGGTGGTGATGACGCAGTTCACCGCGTCTTCGACTGAGGCGAAGCGGCAGGTGGCGGCGGAGGTGGCCTCGGGGATGCCCTGAAGGCGGAGGGTCAGCTCGGTGATGATGCCGAGCGTGCCCTCGGAGCCGATGAGCAGGTGGGTGAGATCATACCCGGTGGAGGATTTGCGGGCCTGGGTGCCCGTGCGGATCACAGTGCCATCGGCCATCACCGCCTCGAGTGCGAGGATATTCTCGCGCATGGTGCCGTAGCGCACGGCGGTGGTGCCGGAGGCGCGGGTGGCGGCCATGCCGCCGATGGAGGCGTCGGCGCCGGGGTCGACCGGGAACATCAGGCCGGTGGCGCGGAGCTCTTCGTTGAGGCGCAGGCGGGTGATTCCGGGCTGGACGGTGCAGTTGAGATCTTCGGGGCGGACTTCGAGAACGCTCGCCATGCGGTTCATGTCGAGGGAGATGCCACCGGAGGTGCAGAGGTGCTGGCCTTCGAGCGAGGAGGCGGCGCCGTAGGGGACGACGGGGCAGGACTCCTCGTGGCAGATGCGGAGAATCTGGCTGACTTCCTCGGTCGTTTCGGGGAAGGCCACGGCATCGGGCGGGGTGTCGGGGTAGTAGGTCTCATTCTGGCCGTGCTGGTCGCGCACGGCGCCGGAGGTGACGATGCGGTCGCCGAGGAAATCGAGGCGGGTGATGGCAGCGGGGATGGTCATTTGAGGAAACTTGCGTAGAGGGCGAGGGCGACAACGGCCAGCAGCGAGGCGGCCATGGCGATGTTGATCCGGCGGTGGGCGGCCTCGGAGAGGTTGAGGCGGTGGAGCGTGGCCCCGGCCCAGAGCCAGCCGAGGTGGATGGGAATCCAGATGGCGTTGACGATCACCAGTTTGGCGATGGTCTCGAACACGAGGTTGTCGGGGGCGAAGGGGAAGCCCGCGAAGAGGGTGGTGTTGACGGCATAGGCCTTGGGGTTGATCGCCTGAAGCATCACGCCGCCGAGGATGCCGGGGGCGGTGGCGGCGGGAGAGAAGGCGATCTTGCTGCCTGCGAAGGCGATCTTGGCGGCGAGCCAGCAGAGGTAGGCCACGGAGGCGACGGCCAGCACGATGCGGATGGCCGGGACCGAGAGCACCACGGCGGCGACGCCTGAGATGACCCCGAGCGCCACGAGGTTGGTGCCGATGAAGAGGCCGACCACATAGCGCAGGCCGGGGCGGAAGCCGAAGCCCGAGCCAACGCCAGCCGTTGTCAGCACGCCCGGGCCGGGGGTGATGATGAGGAAGAAGACGGCGGCGGCGAAGGTGAGCATCAGAACTCCAGTTGGACCTTCATGGCGCGGGATTTGTCGGAGGCCATGGTGAAGGCCTCGGCGAAGCTGGCGAGCGGGAAGCTGTGGGTGATGAGCGGGGCCACGTTTATCAGGCCCTTCTGCATGAGCTGGACCGCGATGGCGAATTCTTCGTGGAAGCGGAAGGAGCCCTTGAGGGAGAGTTCCTTGGCGGTGACCTGCATCATCGGCACGGGCATGTCGCCGGAGAGGCCGAGTTGCACCAGCGTGCCGCGGGGCCGGAGAGCGGCAATGCAGGCGGCGAGGGCTTGGGGCGCGCCGGAGCATTCGATGGCGGCATCGAAGGTGCCTTTGCCCGCCGTGTAGGGGGCGAGGGCCTCGGGGTTTTCGGCGGTGTTCAGGGTGCGGTCGGCGCCGGAGGTTTTGGCGGCTTCGAGCGCGGGCGTGGCGATGTCGGTGGCCACGATCTCGGCGGCCCCTGCGCGGCGGGCGGCGAGGATGCAGAGCTGGCCGATGGGGCCGCAACCGGTGATGAGCACGCGTTTGCCGAGGAGGTCTCCGGCCTGGCGGGTGGCGTGGAGGCAGACCGCGAGCGGCTCGGCCATAGCGGCCTGTGCGGCGGTGAGTCCGGCGGCGGGGACGCATTGGGAGGCGAGGGCAGTCAGCTCTTCGCGGAAGGCGCCTTGGATGTGCGGGAAGGGCATGGCGGAGCCGTAGAAGCGCATGTTCAGGCACTGGTTGGGCAGGCCGCGCAGGCACTCGGCGCAAGCCCCGCAGGGGCGGGAGGGGGAGACGGCGACGAGGTCGCCGACCGCGAGGTTCTGGACGCCCTCACCAAGCGCTGTGATCTCGCCTGCCACCTCATGTCCGAGGATCATTGGCTCGCGCAGCTTGACGGTGCCGAAGCCGCCGTTGTGGTAGTAATGCAGGTCGGAGCCGCAGATGCCGCCGCGCACCATCCGCAGCGCAACCTCGCCCGGGCCGGGGGCAACGGGCTGGGACTCCTCAAGGCGCAGGTCATGCGCCCCGTGGGCAAATAGCGCCTTCATGGGCGTGGCTCCTCCCTGGGCGGGGCGGTTGCATGCCGCCCCAAATGGTATACCATTTGCATGAAGGCTCGGCCCCCGATTGTCAATGAGGGGGGCTGGCGCGTGGGAGGACTTATGAAGATTTTCGATCTGAGCGGCCGGCGGGCGCTGGTGACCGGCTCGTCTATGGGGATTGGCGCTGCGCTGGCCAAAGGGCTGGCGGAGGCCGGGGCCTCGGTGGTGCTGAATGCGCGCAACACCGAACGGCTCGGCGAGGCGGCAGAGGCGCTGCGGGCGACCGGCGCGGATGTGGAGACGCTGGCGTTTGACGTGACCGATGCGGGCGCGGTGCGTGAGGCGGTGGAGGGCTATGGCAAGCCGCTCGATATCTTGGTGAACAACGCCGGGATGCAGCACCGGGGGCCGCTTGAGGAGTTCGAGCCGGAGGCCTTTGACCGGCTGATGCGGACCAATGTGAACAGTGCCTTTTACGTGGGGCAGGCGGTGGCGCGGGGGATGATTGCGCGCGGCAGCGGCAAGATCATCAATATCGCCTCTGTGCAGACCCTGCTCGCAAGGCCCGGCATTGCGCCCTACACGGCCAGCAAGGGGGCGATTGCGAATCTCACGAAGGGGATGGCGACCGATTGGGCCAAGCACGGGCTGAACTGCAATGCGATTGCGCCCGGCTACTTTGACACGCCGCTGAACGCGGCGCTGGTCTCTGACCCCGAGTTCAGCGCCTGGCTCGAAAAGCGCACGCCTGCCGGGCGCTGGGGCAAGGTGGAAGAGCTGGTGGGGGCCTGCGTGTTCCTTGCCAGCGATGCGGCGAGCTTCGTGAACGGGCATACGCTTTTCGTGGATGGCGGCATTACCGCCAGCCTTTGAGATTTTCCGGGAGGACAACATGGCAGACAAACCGACCGTCGGGTTCATCGGCGTGGGATTCATGGGCCACGGGATGGCGAAGAACATCCTGAAAGGCGGCTATCCGCTGGTGGTGAAGGGCAACCGCAACCGGACGCCGATCGAGAGCCTCGTGGGCATGGGGGCGACGGAAGCGGCCTCGCCCAAGGAGATGGCAGAGCAATGCGAGATCATCCACATCTGCCTCGGCAATTCGCCGCAGGTGGAGGCGGTGTTTCATGGGTCGGACGGGATTTTGGCCGGGGCGAAACCCGGCCTGATCGTGGTGGAATGTTCCACCGCCGATCCGGTGAGCACCATGAAGCTGGCCGCTGAACTGGAGGCCAAGGGCGGCCGCCTCGTGGATGCGCCGCTGGGCCGCACGCCGAAGGAGGCCGAGGAAGGCACGCTGGACGCGATGGTGGGCGCGGATGACGAGAGCTTCGCCAAGGTGCTGCCGGTGATCGAATGCTGGGCGGGCACGATCAACCACATGGGCCCGACCGGCAACGGCCACAAGATGAAGCTGCTGATGAACTTCGTCTCGATGGGCTATGCCAGCCTTTATGCCGAGGCGGCGGTGCTGGGTGCGAAGGTGGGGATCACGCCGAAGCAGTTTCAGACGGTGATCGGCGGCTCGCGGCTGGGCAACGGGTTTTTCGACACGTTCACTCGCGGCTGCGTGGGCCGGGAGGCGGAGGTGCACAAGTTCACCATCCAAAACGCCAACAAGGATCTGCGCTACGTGAACTCGATGGCCGCCGATGCGGGCGTGGTCAACGTGGTGGCCAGCGCGGTGCGGCATTACTTCAACCATGTCGAGGCGATCGGGAAGGGCGGCGACTTTGTGCCCTTCGTCACCGACCACGTGGCCCGTATGAACGGGATGGACATGGAAGAGGAAGCCAAGAAGGGCTGACTAGCCGGGCGTGGCCCCTTGGGCCATTGCCCTCTCGACCGCGGCGAGCAGCTCGTCGCGGGGCACGGGCTTCATAAGGCGGATGTCGTCGGCGTGGAGCCCGTTGCCATGCACCGTGGCCTCGGAGGCGTAGCCCGAGAGGAACACGATGGGCAGATCGGGACGGCGGGCGCGCAGGGCGCGGGCCAGCCCGGTGCCCTGAAGCGCGCCGGGCATGACGATATCGGTCAGCACCACATCAAAGGCTTCCGGCTCCTCCAGAAAGGCGGCGAGGGCGGCATCGCCGGTGGCGGTGGCGGTCACCTCGTAGCCGGCGCGGGTGAGGATGGAGAGGAGCACGTCGTTCACGCCGCTCTCATCCTCGGCCAGCAGCAGGCGCTTGCCGGTGGGCGGGGTTTCATCGGCCACGGGCGCGGGCGCGGCGGGCTGCATCGGGGCGCCATCGGCGGCGGGAAAGTAAAGCTTGAAGGTCGTGCCGGTGCCCGGCTCGGAATAGACCTGCACGGTGCCGCCGGACTGGCGGACGAAGCCCATGACCATCGACAACCCCAGCCCGGAGCCGGAAGCGGGGGGCTTGGTGGAATAAAACGGCTCGAAGATATGCGGCAGGTCTTCGGGCGCGATGCCGGTGCCGGTGTCGGAGACGGCGAGCATGACGTAGCGGCCCGGCGCGATCTCTTCATTGCGGGCGTCGATGTAGCTTTGGTCGATGCGCACATTGGCGGTTTCAATGGTGAGGCTGCCCTTGCCCCGCATTGCATCGCGGGCATTGACGATGAGGTTGAGCAGGGCGCTCTCCAGCGTGGCCGGGTCGGCCAGCACCGGCCAGAGGCCGCCCAGCAGCGAGGTTTCGACCGAGACGGAGGTGGGCAGGGCGCGGCGCATCCAGTTGTCGGACTGGCGGGCGATGTCGTTGAGGTCGACCACCTCGGGATCGAGCCGGGACTTGCGGGCGAAGGCGAGCATGGCGCGGGTGAGCTGCGCGCCGCGCTGGCTGGCCTCGATGGCGGCATCGATCAGCGAGAGCCTGTCAGCCGAGCTTATGTCTTCGCGCAGGAGCTCGAGGTTGCCGAGGATCACCGCGAGGATGTTGTTGAAATCATGCGCCACGCCACCGGTGAGCTTGCCGATGGCCTCGTTGCGCTGGGCGCTGTGGGCCAGTTCGAGATTGTGGTCGGCCTCGGCGCGTGCGGCGACCTCGGCGGAGACATCGATGAAGATGCCATCGACCTGATGGCCGCCCTCGGGCAGGGGCGTGCCGGAGCCATAGAACTCCATCCAGCGGGTGGTGCCGATGCGGTCGGTGACCGGGATGCGGCTGCGGATGGGCGCACCGCGGACCAGGGCCGCGCGCATGTCGGCCACGAAACGCTCGACATCCTCGGGCGGCTGGCCGCTGCGGATGAGCGAATTGTCGGCCATGACCTCCTCCGCAGGGTAGCCCCAGACCTCGAGGCACTTGGGGCCGATGTAGGTGAGGCGGCGGCTGCCATCTTTGTCGATCAGCAGTTGCACCACCACGCCCGGCAGGTTGGCGGCGATGGTGGAGGAGCGCTGCTCGGCCTTGTCGAGCGCCTGCTGCGCCCGCCGGATATCGGTGAGGTCGCGGTGGACGCCGACCATCTCGACCGGCCCGTCAGGGGCCTCGCGGAACACCACCCAGTTGAGGCGGATCTCGAGCGGGGTGCCATCGGACCGGATGGCGCGAATGTCGATCTGGTCGCGGGCGGTGCTGCCGGCCTCGGCCTCGTCCTTCGCGCGGGCCATCCGGGCGCGGTCGTCGGGGTGAACGAGGGCGTCGAAGGTGGCGTAATCGATCGGGCCGGGAGGGCGCGACAGGCCGTAGAGCCGCATGAAGCCCTCGTCGACGTGGTAGGTGTTGCTCTCGCCGTAGTAGCGGAAGGTGCCCACACCGGCGTGGGGCAGGATGATGCCCATGCGGGCGAGCAGCTCGTCTTTCTCGGTGAGGCCGTGGGCGGTGCGGCGGGCGATCTCGTTCAAGGCCCAGGTGAGGACGATCGAGATGGCTCCGCCCAGCAGGATGCCTGGCAGGATGACGACAGGGCTGCCAAGCGCGCCGATCGCGGCGCTGACGCGGGGAAGCATCGGCACGATGGATTGCACGAAGGCGAACCCGATGAGCAGCAGGGCGAGGTGGCGGAGCGGCACGCGGGGCCAGTCGCGCGGGGGCGCGAGGGCGCGGATGGCGAGGCCGGTGAGCAGCAGGCCGGCGATGAGCAGCAGGCCCTCGGCCATCACCGGCCCGCCCATCCAGACCCGGGCGCCGAGGGCAAACACCGCTGCCGCCGCCGTGCCGATGGGGCCGCCGAGATAGCCGGCCAGCACCAGTGGGCCGGATTTGGCCACGAGGGGCGCGACAAGCTCGGTCAGCCCGTGTGTTTCGATCAGCAGGGCGACGGTGATGCCGAGGGCGGTGCCGATGGCGGCATCGCGGAGCGGTGGGCGGCGGGCGAGGCTTTGGGAGGAGTAGATGGCATAGAGCGCCCCGGCGGACAGCAGGAGCATGGTCAGGCTGAGGACGACCGAGGTGATCATGCCTTTGCCTTGGGCTTGGCCTGAAGCGGGCGGGCAAGCGCCCTTGGGTCAGCGCGGTGCGGTTTTGCCATGCTCCTCCCTTGGTTTCGGTCGCTTCCGGGCTGGCGCGGGAGCACCAAAGCCATTCGGGCAGAGGGAGGGCCGATGAGTCAAGCCGGGGCTGCTTGCGCCGGTGCGGCTCTCGTGGTCGGATCGGACCATGCGTGCCGCGTTGAAAGCCATAGGTCTCGGATTGCTCCTGCTGCTCGTCTTGGCGGGGGCGGCGGCTTGGGTGAAGCGCGAGGAGGTGGCGCGGCTCTGGGCGGTGCAGAAGCTCTTCGATCCGGAGCGGATCGTCTGGAACTTCACCCACATGGGCGAGCTCTTTCACTGGGTCGCGCTGCCGGTTGGGCCGGGCGATGCGGTGCAGCCGGTGCTGGAGGCCCCGCCGGTGCCGCTGCCCGAAGGGTCGGAGGCATGGATGGCGGAGCGGCGGATCACCGGGCTGGTGGTGCTCTCCGACGGGCAGGTGACGCAGGAGGTGTACCGCGAGGGCACCGGGCGCGATGACCTGCGGATCTCGTGGTCGGTGTCGAAGAGCTTTGTCTCAGCGCTGCTCGGGATCGTGCTGGATGCGGGCGAGATCGAAAGCCTCGACGACCCGGTGACGCAATATGCTCCGGCGCTTGAAGGCAGCGCCTATGACGGGGCGAGCGTTGGCGATGTGCTGCTGATGCAGTCGGGCGTGGCCTTCAACGAGGACTATTTCGACTACTGGTCCGACATCAACCGGATGGGCCGTATCCTTGCGCTGGGCGGCTCGCTCGACGGGTTCACCGAGGGGCTCGACCGCCGGGCCGGGCCGCCGGGAGAGGTCTGGCGCTACGTGTCGATGGACACCCATGTGCTGGGCATGGTGCTGCGCGGCGCGACCGGGCAGGACATGGCGACGTTGCTCGGCGAGCGGCTGCTGGCGCCGATGGGGCTGGAGAGCCGCCCGACGCTGCTGACCGATGCGCGGGGGCAGGGGTTTGTGCTGGGCGGGCTGAACATGAGCCTGCGGGACTATGCGCTCTTCGGGCAGATGTATTTGCAGGACGGGCGGCTCGGGGAGCGGCGGATCGTGCCCTATGACTGGGTGCGCGAGAGCACTCTGCCAAGGGCCAACACCGCGCCGGGCGCGTTGCGCTACGGCTATCACTGGTGGGTGCCGAAGACGGGAGAAGGTGAATTTCTGGCCGTGGGGATCTATGGGCAATACATCTACATCAACCGCCCGGCGCAGGTGGTCGTCGCGGTGAGCGCGGCGGACCACGGCTTTGGGCAAGGTGCGGTGCAGGACGGGATGATCGACTGGTTCCGCCGCATCGCCATAACCAACGTGGAGGCCCGCTGATGACCGCACTGGAGAAATACCCCTCGCTCAACGTGCTGGGCGGCGATCTGGAGCCCTGCTCCAACGATCCGGTGACGGGGTTCTTCCGCGACGGGCATTGCAACTCCTGCCTCGCCGATGCGGGGAGCCATACGGTGTGCGCGGTGATGACGGCGGAGTTCCTCGCCTACAGCAAATACGTGGGCAACGACCTGAGCACGCCGATGCCGCAATACGGGTTTGACGGGTTGAAGCCCGGCGACCGCTGGTGCCTCTGTGCCAGCCGGTTCATGCAGGCCCATGACGAGGGCTGCCCGCCCGAGGTGGTGCTGGAGGCGACCCATCAGAAGGCGCTGGAGATCGTGCCGCTGAAGGTTTTGCAGGCCGTGGCGGCGAAATAGTTTTGCCGCGTGGTCAATGGGTTACGAGATTTTCGCGAAATAATCTCAGTCGGCAATGAATAAACCGGGGTGCTGCTGCGTAACTCTCATGACAGCCGATGAGGGCCGTCACCGAGATAAACCGAACCAGACCATTGACCCAAAGGACCGACAGATGACCCGCATTCTTCCGATGACCGCCGTTCTCCTCGCCATGGCCGCCCCGGCCTTTGCCGCAGGCTCCGACAGCACCACACCGCCGACCAGCACCTCGACGACCACGAAGTGCGAGAAAGGGCAGGTGTTTGACGAGAAGACCGCCAAGTGCCTCGACGCCAAGTCCGAAGCCGTGACCGACGACGACCGCTACGAAGCCGCCCGCGAGCTGGCCTACAATGGCAAATACGACCGCGCCCTGATGGTGCTGGCCGCCGCCGAAGACCAGAACGACCCGCGCATCCTGAACTACAAGGGCTTCACCCACCGCAAGATGGGCGACACCGGCGCTGCGATGGGCTTTTACCAGGCCGCGCTGAACGTGGACCCCGATTACATCCTTGCCCGCTCCTACATGGGCCAGGGCCTTGCCGCCGAGGGCGACCTTGCGGGCGCGACCGAGCAGCTTGAAGAGATCGCCCTGCGCGGCGGGCAGGACACATGGGCTTATGCCAGCCTGATGCAGGCGATTGGCGGGGTTGCGGTGGATTATTGATCCCGCTGCACACCCGAGGGGCAGGCGCCATCCCTGCCTGCCCCAAAAAGCCAACCGTCCGGGCGCATTTTCGCACGGGCGGTTGCATCGCGACCGGCCTTTGGTTTCTATCGGGCCACGCGGACCAGGGGGTTCGCACCGCTCCGAGGAGGCCGCAGCTTGCAGCCCGACGCGACAGATTTTCAGGCCGAGCTTCTGGCCAGCCTTCCGCGGCTGCGGCGCTTTGCGCTCAGCCTGACCCGCCACCCATCCGAGGGCGATGACCTTGTTCAGATGACCTGCGAACGTGCCATAACCAATGCCGCCAAGTGGAACCCCGAGCAGCCGCTGCTGCCGTGGCTTTACACGATGGCGCGCAATCTCTGGACATCGGAGATGCGCAAGCGGCAGGTGCGAACGGGCGAGGGCACGGTGCCAGCTGAGGAGGCCGCCGAACTGGTGAGCCATGCGGGCGGTGAGGAGGCCACTCGCGCGGGGCAGGTGATGGCGCAGATCATGGCGCTGCCCGAGGGGCTCTCATCGGTGCTGCTGCTCGTCTCGGTGGAGGGCCACAGCTATGCCGAGGCGGCGTCGATCCTCGATATTCCGCCGGGCACGGTGATGTCACGCATGTCGGCGGCGCGTGTGCGCTTGCGGGCGGCTCTGGCAGGGGAGGCGGCATGATGGCCGATCGGATGGACCGCATCTCTGCCTATCTCGACGGGGCGATGAGCGCCGCCGAGGCCGCTGCCTTCGAGGCCGAAGCCGCCGAAGACCCGAGCCTTGCTGCAGAGATCGAGGCGGCGGGCGCGCTGGATGCCGAGGTGGGCGTGGCCTTTGACAGCCTGCTCGACGCACCGTTGCCGCCCGAGCTGCTGGCGACGATATCGGCCACCACCACGCCGGGCACCCGGCTGGAAGAGGCCCGGCCCACGGTGGCCGCTGCGACGCCGGCCGGCGAGGGCGCGGCCCCTGCACCGGATGTGGCCGAGGCCGAGCCGGGCGTGCCGGGGCAAGCAGCGCTGGGCGGCGGCGCGCCTTCGGTTGGGGGCATTCCAGCCGGGGGCAATGCGCCGCGCGAAGAGATGCCGCCGCCGGCCTATGCCGCGGCCAATGAGAACCGCCAACCGTTCTTTTCCTCATCCATCGCCGCGGCGCTGGCGCTGCTTTTGGTGGGCGCGGGGGCCGGGGCGCTGATGACGCGGGCGCTGGTGCCAGGCACGGAACTGGCCGATGGCCATGCCACGCGCGGCTGGATGGACGAGATTGCCGATTACCACCGGGTCTATGCCCGGCAGGTGGCGCACCTCGTGGAGGTGCCGGCGAGTGACAAGGACCACATCGAGACATGGCTCGGCAAGGAGACGGGTGTGCCGTTCAGCGTGCCGGATCTTGCCGCCTCTGGCTTTACCTTCCAGGGCGCACGCCTGCTGGTGGCAGGCGGCAAGCCGGTGGCGCAGCTGCTCTATACCGATGCTGAGGGCCAGGTGATGGCGCTTTGCGTGCTGGGCCGGGAGGGTCCGGGGAGCGAAGAGTTTACCCCGCGCAGCTTTGACGGTGTGGAGATGGTGCGCTGGCTGGCGCCGGGTGCCGCATGGGTGGCCGTGGGCGAGCCGGGGATGGACTTGGAGGCGGTGGCGCGGGAGGCGGCGCAGGAGGTGTGAGCCTTGCGGCGTTGCGCACTTTGCCGGTGCTGACTGGGGGGCCAGCCCCCCAGACCCCCCGGGAATATTTTCAGCAAGAAAATGACCAGGGCGGGGCGAGAATTTTAGGCGAATTGTAGGTGTAGGCCGCCCGGCGGGGGTGCCGGACGGCCTGTTGGTTCAGTCGCGGAGCTTCACGAGGTCGGACAGAAGCCCGGCCGTCCCGTTGTGGACGGTGAGCCGCTCGACCTTGGAGGCCACGGTTTCCAGCGCCTCCAGCTCTTTCAGCCGCAGCATGACGGGGTTGTCCGCCATGACCTTGGCCGTGTTGTGCAGCGCCCGGACCGCGTTGGTCTCTTCGCGCCGACGGATGACGTTGGCCTCGGCCTCTTTCTCCGCCGCCACGACGCGGTTGAGGATTTCGCGCATCTCGCCGGGAAGGATCACGTCCTTCAGGGCGATTTCCGCCACCTCGAGCCCGAGCTCGGCCATGGCCGCCCGGACCTCGCCCGCCGCCGTCTCGTCGACCGCGACCTTGTCGGCCAGAAGCTCGTCGAGAGTCAGCGCCCCGAGGGTCTTCCGGAAAGCGAGGGCCAGCGCCCGGTGGAGCGCTTCGGCGTAGTCCTTGACCACCGTCACCGCGGCCCGCGCATCGACCACCCGGTAGGTGGCCGAGAGGTTGACCCGCAGAGTCACCCGATCCCGCGTGAGGATCTCATGGCCGGTGACCTCATGGGCCCGCCAGCGGAGATCGACCGTGGTGACGGTCGACTTGGCGCCGATCGACCAGACACGGTGCAGACCGGGAGCCAGATCACCCACCAGCGCGCCCTCGGTGAAGAGCAGGCCGGTGTGGCCATCGGGCACGGTCACGGGGGTGTAGACCCGCGTGATCCCGGCGGCCTCGAGCCGGTCCCCCAGTGCCTTGGGCAGCAGGGGGCCGGTCACGGCGTGGCGCTCGACCGTCCAGAGGCCCGCGTCTTTCCAGACGGTGACCCGGTGGCCGGGGTGGAGCAGGCGCCAGGGCCAGCCATAGAGCGAGATCAGCACCACCTCGGCCTCCTCGGCCCGGATCTCGGTGAGGTGGGCGTCGTGCAGATCGGGGCGTGCGCGCTTCAAGGCGTCGCTGTAGGACGAGACGAAGGCAGGGTTTGCCTCGATGTCATACCGGTGCAGCGTGGTGCCCTTGCGCCGCAGGCGGTAGTGCCCAGCGGTCAGCATGGAGGCGAACCGCCCGTGCCGCAGCACGAGCACACGCTCGGTTTCGGTGACGGTGACGGGGATGGTCCCGGTCAGAAAATCTATCATGGTCATTGTCTCGTTCCTTCTTCGCTTCGCTATCGCACGCGCGATCTCCTTTTGGGTTTGGTGGGTTGCGCCCGGGATGGACGGCAGGTGTGAGGCGCCGGGTGGCGCGGAAAGGGTGGAGCCCGAGGCCGCCCCTGCCGTGGCTGCGAGCGGGCGGGCCGGGGAGAGGGCGTGGCGTGGTGCGGGTGGGGCATTGGGAGTGCTCCCGCCGCCCGGCCTGCACCGGCCCGTGCCATCACCCGCCGCCGGCCCGTGGCCAGGGTCGGGAAGCGCCTTGCCGCCCCCTTGCCCGAGGGCGCGGGATTGGCGCGGAGCCACCCGACAGGGCGACCCCGAACTCCGTATCTTCAGATGCACCGTTCAAAGCGGTGGCCAGTTCCTGAAACTGGTGGCCTTTTAAGGGCCGGTGATGGCGGGATTCGAACCCGCTACACCCAGATTAGAAGTCTGGTGCTCTACCCGAATGAGCTACATCCATGGCGCACGTGGAAGGAGTTGAACCTCCGGCCTCCGGATTAAATTCCGGCGCTCTTCCGCTGAGCTACACGCGCATCCCGCAGGGCTGCGCCGGGTTCGGCATACGGCAGAGGCAGGGCCTCACCGCACCGGACGGGGGATCAAACCCCGAGCCGCTGAACTCCGACCGCTACGAGCGGGAGGGGCCGTATAGGCGGGATGCGCGATTCTGCCGCATGAAATATGCTGTCATGGGCCGTGAAGTTGCAGAATTGCCACGCGGAGGTGCTGGCAGGGCTATCGCGGGGTGGCCTCGGCGGCTTCGGCGGGCTGGGGACGGGCCGGGGGTGGAGTGGCGGCGAGGGTGCTGGCGGCGAGGCGCTCGTTCATGCCGCTCTCCATCAGTTCTTCGATGAAGAGGGAGAGAAGCTGGGGACGGCCGTTGACGCCGGCTTTACGATAGATCGCTGCCGTTTGGGCCTTCACCGTGCCCTCGGAGGTTTGGCGCAGGCTGGCGATTTCGGGGATGGTCAGGCCCTTCACCGCGAAGATGGCCACATCGCGCTCGGCCGGGGTGAGGCCCCAGGCGGCGATGCGCTCTTCGAGCAGGTCCATGAAGGCGCTGGAGGCGGCGTGCAACTGGTGCCCCAGCGCGGCGTTGCGCGACATGGTGCGGCGCAGGGCGATGCCGCCCAGCAGGATGCCGAGAAGGAGCCCCAGCGCGGCGCCGATCTCGATGAACTCATGCACCTGCCAGCTGAGGGGGGCGAAGCCGATGACCGAGGACAGGATCTCGCCGACGAAGAACAGCGCGCAGAGGGTTTGCACGACGAGGATGACGAGGAGGAGGGCGGTGTTGGCCTGCATCACGGGAGGCCCGCCGCGCGGGGCGGCGCGGGCAGGGCGCCGGACGGATCAATCGTCATCGTCGTCGCCCCCATCGTGGTCATCGTCCCCGTCGTCGTCGTCGTCATCATCGTCGTCGTCATCTCCGCCGCCGCCACCGTTGCGATCATTGCTCGCGCCCGAGGCGTGGCCGTTGCTGCCCTGCACGCCCTTGCGGATCGGGCGGGAGAGATCGCGCAGGATCTCGCCGGTGGCCGGGTTGAAGACGATCTCGCGCTGCATCCCGCGGCCGATGGCGACGATCCGCACCCGGCCCAGCAGGGTGCGGGAGATCCGGAAGTTGCCGAAGCCCTGCGCCTCAAGCTGAGAGACCACGCGGTCGCGCACCGACTGGGCCGGCGCGGGCTCGGGCAGGGCGAGGGCGGTGACGAGGCAGAGGAGCGCGAGGATGCGAGTCATGGTCAGAGCTTAAGCGAAGCGCCCGACCCGGAAAACCGGGCCGGACGGGTTTGGGCCTTTCGGCATGAGATTGCGCGGGTGATCAATCGTCGTCGTCGTCGTCGTCGTCGTCGTCGTCGTCGTCGTCGTTATCATCATCGTCGCGGTCGTCATCACGATCATCGTCGCGATCATCGTCCCGGTCATCGTCATCATCCCGGTCGTCGTCGCGATCGTCGTCATCATCGCGATCATCATCCCGGTCGTCGTAACGATCATCATCATCGTCGTCATCGTCATCGTCATCGTCGTCATCGTCGTCGTGGTCATCCCAATCATCGTCGTCGTCATCCAGCCCGGACATGTGGTGGATCCGGCGGTCGGAGCGGTTGTCGTAGCCGAAGACTTCGCGCTGGCCGTCGCGGTAGACATCGACCCGCGTGGTCTGACTGCCGCGCTGGATCACGATCCGGTCGGCGCCGGGGTGCATGCGCATGATATCGCGCTTGGACAGGTCGGCCACGGCTGGGGCGCTGACCATGGTGAGGGCCGTGGTGGAGAGAATGAGGATGCGGCGCATCGGCTTTTCCTTTCGGGCGTTGTGGGCCGGCGGGGTGCCGGACCTTGGCCAAAAGGAAAGCGTGGTTGGGGGCGGGCGGTCGATTGGCCGGGGGTTTAGGCGTGCGGCCTTAAACCCCCGGGTGACCGGCCTAAACCCCCGGCAGAGGGGCCTAAACCGAGGTTTAGGCCTCAGCCCATCGCGCTCATGTCGACGCCGAGGGCCTTGGCGACGGTGAAGATATCTTTATCGCCGCGGCCGCACATGTTCATGCAGAGGATGTGATCGGCGGGCAGGGTGGGCGCGTATTTGATGACGTGGCCGAGCGCGTGGCAGGGCTCGAGCGCGGGGATGATCCCTTCGGTCTCGCAGCAGAGCTGGAAGGCCTCGAGCGCCTCGGCGTCGGTGATCGACACGTATTTGGCGCGGCCCGTCTCGTGCAGCCAGGAGTGCTCCGGCCCGATGCCGGGATAGTCGAGGCCCGCCGAGATGGAGGAGCCTTCGAGGATCTGGCCGTCTTCATCCTGCAGCAGATAGGTGCGGTTGCCGTGGAGCACGCCGGGGCGGCCGCCGGAGAGGGAGGCGCAATGCTCCATCTTCTCGTTCACGCCCTTGCCGCCGGCCTCGACGCCAATGATCTCGACTTCCTTGTCATCGAGGAAGGGGAAGAACAGGCCCATCGCGTTGGAGCCGCCGCCAATGGCGGCCACGAGGCTGTCGGGCAGGCGGCCCTCGGCCTCCATCATCTGCTCGCGGGTTTCCTTGCCGATGATGGCCTGAAAATCGCGGACCATCGCGGGGTAGGGGTGCGGGCCGGCGACGGTGCCGATGCAATAGAAGGTATCGCGCACGTTGGTCACCCAGTCGCGCAGCGCGTCGTTCATCGCGTCTTTCAGGGTGCCACGCCCGGAGGTCACCGGCACCACCTCGGCGCCCAGAAGGCGCATGCGGAAGACGTTGGGGGCTTGGCGCTCCACGTCATGGGCGCCCATGTAGACCACGCATTTGAGGCCGAACTTGGCGCAGACGGTGGCGGTGGCCACGCCGTGCTGGCCTGCGCCGGTCTCGGCGATGATGCGGTTCTTGCCCATGCGGCGGGCGAGGATGATCTGGCCCAGCACGTTGTTGATTTTATGGGCGCCGGTGTGGTTCAGCTCGTCGCGCTTGAAGTAAACCTTGGCGCCACCGAGGCGCTCGGTCAGCCGCTCGGCAAAGTAGAGCGGGCTGGGGCGGCCGACGTAATGCTTCCACAGGAAGTCCATCTCGGCCCAGAACTCCGGGTCGGTCTTGGCGTGCTCGTAGCGTTCCTCGAGTTCGAGGATCAGCGGCATCAGCGTTTCCGACACGAAACGCCCGCCGAAATCGCCGAAGCGGCCCTTTTCATCGGGGCCGGTCATGAAGCTGTTGAGCTGTTCGGTCATCGCGCGGACTCCTTGTTGACCTGCGCGTTCTAAAGGCGCGGGCGCGGCGCGGCAAGCGGGTCGGGCGCCATTTGGGGGCCGATCAGGCGGCCGTCAGGCCAGGAGCGTGTGATCGAGCAGGATACCGGTGCCGAGGGCGATGAGCGCAAGGCCGCCCGCGACCTCGGCGAGGGTGCCGAAGCGGCGGCCAAGGGAGGCCCCGGCGAGGGTGCCGAGGGTGGCCATGACGAGGGTGGCGGCGCCGATGGTGATGGCGACCGTGACAATGGGCGCGCCGAGCACGGCGAGCGAGATGCCCACGGCGAAGGCGTCGATGGAAGAGCCGATGGCGGTGAGAACGAGGCCGCCCGCGGTGGGCGCGGGCCGGGACTTGGCGAGCGCGTGCAGCACCATGCGCCCGCCGACGAGCGCGAGGAGGAGAAAGGCGATCCAGTGGTCGATGGCCTCGACGAACTGCGCGGCGGCTAGCCCAGCGGCCCAACCGAGCAATGGGGTCAGCGCCTCGACCGCACCGAAGACGGCGCCGGTGGAGAGCGCGGCGGCAAAGCCGGGCCGGGCGACCTGCGCGCCACGGCCAAGCGCCGCCACGAAGGCGTCGATCGAGAGCGCAAGCGCGAGGGTGGCGATGGCAAACGGGGTCATGGCGGGCCTTTCCTGTGCGGGTCAGGTAAAGGCGCTCGATAGAAAAGTCAACGATTTCAATTAGATGTAACTGCGACGCAGTTGCATTCTCATAAACTGTTCAGCAGTTCCGCGGTGGGCCAGCCATCGGCGGGCAGGCCGAGGCGGGCCTGTTCGGCGCGCACGGCGGCGCGGGTTTTTGCGCCCAAGATGCCGTCGACCTCGCCCACGTCATGGCCCTGCGCCTGAAGTTTCTGTTGCAGGGCCTTCATTTGCCCATCCGCGAGACCCGGATCGGGGGCGCCTGCGTTGAACACAGGGGCGCCCTCCAGCCGGGTGGCGAAATAGGCGGCGGTGGTGACGTAGACGAAGCTCTGGTTCCACTCGAAGTAGACGCGGTAGTTGGGGTAGGCGAGGAAGGCCGGGCCCTTGCGGCCCTGCGGGAGCAGGAGCGAAGCGGGCAGATCGGCAAAGCTGCCCTCGCGGGGCTGCACGCCGAGGGCGGCCCATTCGGAAGCGGGCTTCTCGGTTTCCAGCCCGGTCTGCGACCAGTCGAGCGTGTCGGGGATCGTGACCTCTTGGAGCCACGGCTCGCCGGCGCGCCAGCCGAGCGATTGCAGCATCTTGCCGCCGGACATCAGCGCGTCGGGGGCCGATGTCTTGAGGCTCACGTGGCCGTCGCCGTCGCCATCGACGCCATTCTCGATGATGTCTTCGGGGAGCATCTGGACCATGCCGATCTCGCCCGCCCATGCGCCGGTGGTGCGGGCGGGGTCGAGATCGCCGGACTCATAGAGCTTCATCGCGGCAAAGACCTGCGGCCGGAAGAGGCCGGGGCGGCGGCAGTCGTGGGCGAGGGTAACGAGGGCGTTCACCGTGTTGAAATCGCCCTGCACCGCGCCGTAGTCGGTTTCGAAGGCCCAGAAGGCGAGGAGGACGCCGCGGGAGACGCCGTAGCGCTGTTCGATCTCGGTGAAGATGGCATCGTACTCGCGCGCATTGGCCCGGCCCCGGTCGATCCGGCTCTGGCTGATGAGGCGGCGGGAGAAGTCGACGAAGGGCATCTGGAAGACGCCTTGGGCGCGGTCGGCCTTGAGCACGGATTGGTCTTGCCGGACACCGGACAGGAAGCGGCTGGCGGTGTCGGCGCTGACGCCGTGGGAGGGGGCCTCGGCGGCGATAGCGGCCTTGAAGGCGGTGAAGTCACCGCCGCAGGGCGCCTCTTGCGCCTGAAGCGGGGCGGCGGCGAGCAGGCTGGCGGCGAGAAGGGCGGTGCGCATGGCGATCTCCGGGGCTGGCAGTGCGGCGAGAGGGTAGCGGACGCGCGGGAGGACGCAACGGGGCCTACGAAAACGTTAAGTGGTTAACAGGCCGTTCACCGGTGATGGGCGACAAGGCGCTGATTTGAGGCTGATTTTAGATTTGTCCCTCCGGAGCCGGGGAATCGCGTTAACCATTATGTCCAATGTGTTAACGTGCGTTTAGGTATTCTGGCCCATAGTGGGCTGAGGGGGCGTTGCGTCCGGAACCTTCCGGTCAGCGAGGCGTGGTGTGAAAGTCTTGATCGTGGAAAGCGACGAGGAGCTCGGAGGATTCTGGGCTCGGCATCTGGAGCGGCAAGGCTGCCAGGTGACGCTCGTTGGCGGCCAGGGCGATGCGGTGGATGTGCTGCGCCACGGCGAGGCCAAGGTGATCGTGCTGAACCTCGTGCTGGCCGAGGGCAGCGCGCTGGCGGTGGCCGATTTTGCCGCCTACCGCAGGCCCGAGACCAAGGTGATCTTCGTCACCGACACCAGCTTCTTCTCGGACGGGTCGATCTTTTCGATCGCATCCAATGCCTGCGCCTTCCTGCGCACGGGCACCCCGGTCGACGACCTCGCCGCGATGGTTGAGTACCACGGTGGCGGATTCACCCCGGCGGCGACCGGAACCGACGGCGCGCTGACTCACTGACCCCACAGCAGAAAATAGTCGGGCCGGAGGCTTGCCGGGGCCGCGCGAATGGCACAGGCTGAGACGAATCCCCGGGGCCGCCAGATGAAGACCGTCGTGCCACTAAAAACGCCCAAACCTTCCGCCGCGCCGCGGGCCGCTGAGCTTCGGCATGGCGGGCAGGTGCTTGTCGACCAACTCGCCATCCGTGGCATCGAACGCGTGTTCTCGGTGCCGGGAGAGAGCTTTTTGCCGGTGCTCGACGGGCTCGTGGACTCCGGCATCAAGAACATCGTCTGCCGCCAGGAAGGTGGCGCGGCGATGATGGCCGAGGCCGAGGGCAAGATGACCGGCGAGCCCGGCGTGCTCTTCGTGACCCGCGGGCCGGGAGCGGCCAATGCCTCTGCCGGGCTGCATGTGGCCAAGCACGACAGCACGCCAATGGTGGTGTTCGTCGGGCAGGTGCCGCGCGAGCAGCGCGACCGCGACGCCTTTCAGGAAGTCGACATGAAGGCCTTTCTGGCCCCCGTCGCCAAGTGGACGGCGGAGGTGGATGACGCCGCGCGCCTGCCGGAATACATCGACCGCGCCTTCCGCCTGTCGATGTCGGGCCGTCCGGGGCCGGTGGTGCTTTCGCTCCCCGAGGACATGCTGCACGACAAGGTCAACGTGGCCGACCGCCCGGATGACTCCTTTTTCACCTCGCCGGAAGGCTCGAATTTTGCCGAGCTGGTGATCCACCAGATCGAGCGGTCGCACCGGCCGCTACTGATCGCGGGCGGGCCGGGCTGGAGTGCCGAGGCCTCCGCCAACCTCGCCCGCTTTGCCGAGGCGATGGATCTGCCCGTCGCGGTGCCGTTCCGGCGGCAGGATTACATGGACAACCGGCACCCCAATTACATCGGCGATCTCGGCGTGGGCATGAGCCCGGGCCTTGCCGATGCCGTGCGACAGGCCGATTTGATCGTGGCGCTGGGCACCCGGCTGGGCGATGTGACGATGGGCGGCTACAAGCTGCTCGACGTGGCCGCGCCGCACAAGCGGATCATCCACGTTCACCCCGATCCGGACGAGATCGGCAAGGTCTACCCGGTGCAGCTGCCCTTCGTCGCGGAGGCGCCGGTGGTGCTGGCCAAGCTCGCCCGCTCCGTGCGCCCGCGCGGCGACAAGCGGCAGTGGACGGCCGATTACCGCGCTGCCTATGAAAAGTGGATCCGGCCGAAGGAGACCCCCGGCGCACTGAAGCTGGAGCAGGTGATTCACTGGCTTTCGGAGAACCTGCCCGACGATGCGGTGCTGACCAATGGCGCCGGCAACTATGCCGCCTGGTTGCATCGCTACTACCAGTTCAAGCGTTACGGCACCCAGCTTGCGCCGACTTCCGGCTCGATGGGCTATGGCCTGCCCGCCGCCATTGCCGCCAAGCTGCGCCATCCCGAGCGGGTGGTGGTGGCACTGGCGGGAGATGGCTGTTTTCAGATGACCTGCAACGAGCTCTCGACCGCGATGCAACATGGCGCCGCGCCGATCGTTCTGGTGGTCAACAACGGGCGCTATGGCACGATCCGGATGCATCAGGAAAAGACCTTCCCCGGGCGCGTCTCGGGCACCGACCTGGCCAACCCGGATTTCGTGGCGCTGGTGCAGGCCTATGGCGGGTTTGGCGAGCGGGTGGAGCGGACGGAAGACTTTGCCGGGGCCTTCGTTCGGGCGCAGGCCAGCGGGCGGCTCGCGGTGCTGGAGCTGGTGGTGGACCCTGAGGCGCTCTCTGCCGGGATGACCCTGAGCGAAACCCGCGAGGTGGGCGAGCGGCGCTGAGCCGCGCGGGCCCTGCGCCAGCTTCCGGCGGTCAGTTGTCTTGCCGGACGATGTCGATGATGAGCACATCCGTCAGCGTGGCGCCGAGCACCTTGCGGCCAATCTCCTCAAGCGCTTCGGAGAGGTGGCGCATCTTGGTGCCGGTGGTGAAGTTGCCAGAGAACCCGCCAGAGTTGGCGTGGTCGAAGAGCACCTGCAGGAAGCTGTCGCGCAGCTTGGGTTCTCGGGCATAGACGGTTTCGCGCTGGCCGAGCTCGACTTCGAGGCTGAGGCTGAGCACCACCATCGAGGCCACGCGCCCCTCCTCGACGATAGGCACGATGAACTGGTTGTTCAGCTTCACGTATTCCTTGTTCGGGTCGGCCTCCTCGCCGGTGGTGTCCTTTGGCTCCGGCGCGGCGACCGGGTGGCTCTCGACCATCTCGCCCTCCTCGCCGCAGGGGTTCATCACCACCTCCTCGGGCGGCGGGCGGAGCATCATGCCCGCGCCTGCGCCCGCGCCGATGCCGATGGCGGCGAGGATGAGGATGAGGAGGATAGACTTCATGGGGCTGTCTCCGGTGTGGGCGCGGATCAGAAGGGCAGGACGATGTCGGCCACCTGCTGGCCGTAGCGCGGCTGCTGCACATCGGTGATCTGGCCACGACCGCCGTAGGAAATGCGGGCACCTGCGATCTTGTCATAGGTGATCTCGTTCTGGCGGGTGATATCCTCTGGGCGGACGTAGCCGGTGACCAGAAGCTCGCGCAGCTCGAAGTTCACCCGCACCTCCTGGCTGCCCTGAATGCGCAGGATGCCGTTGGACATTTCCTCCACGATGGTCGCCGCGATGCGCAGTTCCAGCTGCTCGTTCCGGCTCACAGACCCGTTGCCTGAGAAGGTGGAGGAGGAGTTCGTTGAAACCGCATCGGCGGTGCTGGCGCCTTCGGGCAAGCGCTCGTCGATCCGCTGGGGGATGCCGAAGAGCGAGGGGACGCCCATGCTCTCGGAGCCGTTGCGGGAGCGGCCGGTGGCGTTAGAGATGGAGGCGCTGTCGTCGATCTCGATCACCACGGTGAGGATATCGCCGCGCCGCACGGCCCGCCTGTCACCCAGCAGGGACTTGCGGTTGCGGCTCCAGAGCGAGGCCTGCTCGGCGCCGCGCTTGTCGTCGAGCACGTCGGGCAGGGGCACGGAGGCCATGGCGCGATACTCATAGCTCTTTTCGGTCGGCTCGAAGTCGGGGGCCTTGCCCACGTTTTGCAGACGCGAGCAGCCGGTGAGCGCGAGTAGCGCGGTGAGCAGGATAAGGGCGGTGCGGGTCATCAGAAGTCCTCCAGGTCGTGCAGCATTCGGGCGCTTGGGCCCACGATGACGCGCCCCGCCTCGTCGACCTGTCCGGTGACGGTGCTGCGGGATGCGAGGTTCATGACTCTCAGCATGTCGCCCAGGCCGCCGCGCCCCAGCGCCCGCGCCTCGGTGGCGATGAGCAGGCCGGAGCGGCGGTAGACGAGGGTGACGATCTGGTTGCGCTCGACCAGTGCGGGCGGACCCAGCTCGGCGGCGCGGATCGGGCGACCGGGGTAGAGGACGACGCGGGATTCGAGCCCGACGGCCTCATCGACGGCCACCACCGCGCCGGCCGCCGTGCCCTCGCGCAGGAGCACATCGCGGGGCTCCAGCAGGGTGCCCGCCGGGATCATCCGGGCGGCCACCAGCATCTCGGCCCGGAGCGGGCTGGCTAGAAGCGACAGAAGGGCGAGGAGGCGAAGCATCATTAGCGGATCTGGGTGGTGGCGCCGAGCATCTGGTCGGCGGCGGTGATGACCTTGGCGTTCAGCTCGTAGCCGCGCTGGGCGGTGATCAGATCGGTGATCTCCTTCACCGCATCGACGGAGCTATCCTCCAAATAGCCTTGCCGGACGGTCCCGAGCCCCTGTTCGCCGGGGGTGGCCACCAGCGGCGGGCCGGAGGCCTCGGTCTCGAGGAAGAGGTTGGAGCCCATCGCTTCGAGCCCCTTCACGTTGGAGAAGTCGGCGAGGGTGAACTGGCCGAGAAGCTGGGGCGCGACCTGGTCGTTGAAATAGGCGTAGATCTCGCCGTCGGCGTTGATGGAGATGGCGCGGGCATCCTCGGGGATTGTGATGTCGGGCACCACGCCGTAGCCGTCGGCGGTGACGATGAGGCCATCGGCCGAGCGCTTCAGGGCGCCGTCTCGGGTGTAGGCGGAGAGGCCGGAGGGCAGAGTGACCTCGAAGTAGCCGTTTCCCTCTATCGCCACGTCGAGATCACCCCCGGTGGCGCCGAGCGAGCCCTGCTGGACGTTCATGCTGACTGCGGAGGGCCGCACGCCGAGGCCGATCTGCACGCCGGTCGGCAGGATGGTGCCATCATTTGCGTTGATCGCGCCGGGCCGGGCGAGCTGGCGGTAGTGCAGATCGGCGAAATCGGCGCGGCGGGCGTTGTAGCCGGTGGTGCTCATATTCGCGAGATTGTTGGAGATGACATCGACGCGCATCTGCTGCGCGCTCATGCCGGTGGCGGCGATTTTCAGGGCCTGCATGGGCTTGCCTCCTTAGCGTGTCAGGGTCTGGATGACGGAATCCTTGCGCTCGGACTCCTTCTCCAGAAATTTCTGGCCCAGCTCATAGGTGCGCTGGACCTCGATCATCCGGGCGATCTCGAGGATCGGATCAACGTTGCTCTCTTCAACGAAGCCTTGCAGCACGCGGGCGTTCTCGGCGGGCAGCACGGCGCCGCCGGGGTTGAAGAGGGTGCCGCCCTGGCGGGTCATGGCGGTGTAATCCTCCGGCACAACCACGCCGATCTGGGTGAGTGGGGTGCCATCGGCGGAGAGGGTGCCATCGGGCGAGAGGCTGATGGAGCGCACGCCAGGCGGAGCGAAAACGGGCGCGCCGCCGGCATCGAGCAGGAAATGGCCATCGCCGTTCATCAACTCGCCTGCCGGGCCGGGGGTGTAGCTGCCAGAACGGGTGAGGCGCAGGCCCTCGGGCGTTTCGATCTGGAAGAAACCCTCGCCCTCGATGGCAAAATCGAAGGTGCCGCCGGTCTGGGAGAGGACGCCTTGAGACAGGTCGGTGTTGCGCACGCGGGCGGTGCCCATGGAGACCGAGCCCGAGGGGCCATCGGCGGCGCGGACCCATTCGGAAAAGATCACCCCCTCGCGGCGGAAGCCGGTGGTGGAGAGGTTGGCGAGGTTGTTCGCGACCGCGCGCATCTCGTTCATCAGCCCGGTCTGGCGGGAGAGGGTCACGTATCCGGTGCTCATGGGGTCATCCTCCGGCGATTAGCGGCACGAGGGTGGATTGGAAGAAGCTGACGAGGCTTTCGGTCATGAACCCCATGGTCAGCCAGAAGACGGCGAGGATGGCGGCGAGCTTGGGCACGAAGGTGAGGGTCATCTCCTGCACCGAGGTGAGCGCCTGGACGAGGCCGATGGCCACGCCCGCGACGAGTGCCACGATGAGGATGGGCAGCGCGATGATGACGCCGACCCAGAGCCCCTCGCGGAGCGTGTCGTAAAAGCCCGCCGCCTCCATTGATCACACAGGCATCCGCAGGATTTCCTGATAGGCCTCCACGACCTTGTCGCGCACCGTGACGGCGGTTTCGACCGCCAGCTCGGCTTCGGCCAATGCCTGAACGAGGGCGTGAGGATCGGCTTTGCCGACCATCGCGTCCTGCGCCACCTGCTCCGCGTTCGAGAGCATGGAGGCGAAGTCCTGGGCCACGCGGGCGAAGCCTTCGCCGCCCGACTGAGTGCTCTCTTTCGGAGCGGTGGCCGGCTTGGCTCCTTCGTAGAGCCGAGCCACCTGGGACAGTTTGATATCCATTCTGGATCTCCTTTAACCTGCTATTTTCGCAGTATTTCCAAAAGGCTCCGGGTCATCTGCCGGGCCTGATCAAACATTTTGAGGTTGGCCTCGTAGCTGCGCTGGGCCTCGCGGGCATCGGCGATCTCGATCACGAGGTCGACGTTGGAGCCGCGGTAGAAGCCCGCCTCATCGGCCATCGGGTGCGAGGGGTCGAAGACCTCGGGAAGCTCGGTGTCATCGAGCCGGACCGGCGCGGCCTCGACCTCGCCGGTCATCCGGCCGCCCTGCATCACCTCGCGGAACGGGGTCAGCTTGCGGTGGTAGCCGGGGGTATCGGCGTTGGCGATGTTCTCCGACACGTGGCGCAGGCGCGAGCTTTGCGCGGCCA
Organism: Vannielia litorea; assembly: GCF_019801175.1. Classification (NCBI taxonomy): domain Bacteria; kingdom Pseudomonadati; phylum Pseudomonadota; class Alphaproteobacteria; order Rhodobacterales; family Paracoccaceae; genus Vannielia; species Vannielia litorea. The sequence goes on along the minus strand of NZ_JAHVJR010000001.1, from coordinate 2,963,724 downwards.
TGCCGCTGGCGGAGACGGAGAAACTGGACAGAAGATCGCTCATGTTGCCCCCTTACCTGCGGCCGAGCGTGGTGCGGAGGATGCCGAGCGTGGTGCGGTAGACCGAAAGCGCCATCTCGTGCTGGGTGCGGATCTCGGCCGATTTCACCATCTGGCTCTCGATCGAAACGGTGTTGCCGTTGGGGTCGCCATCGATGCCGCGCTCCACATGGGGGCGCAGGGCGGGCGGTGGCGTGCTGTCGGCGATATGGCCCGCGCGGGTGCTGCGCAGGGCCAGCCCAGACGAGGCACGGTAACTCTCGCCAAAACTGGCGAGGTCGCGCGCCTTGTAGCCGGCGGTATCGGCCTGGGCGAGGTTTTGCGCCACCACGGACTGGCGGGCGGCGGAGTGCGTGGCAAGGCCACGCGCCATTGAAAGGATCTCGAGCTGATCGAACATCGGGGTTTCTCCCACGGGCTTCAACCTGGGCTTAACCCTGATTCCTTTAGAAACAGTTTCAGGCGCCCGGCTCGCGGCGCGGAATGTGGAGAATCCCATGGCCGAGACCTCTATTGCCCAACTCACCGCCGAAATTGCGGCGCTCCGGCCCTCGGCCTCGGTCGGGCGGATCAGTGCGGTAGGGCGCGGCGCGGTGGAACTCACCGGCCTGTCGGAGATCGCCGCGCTAGGCGATCAGGTCTGGCTCGGCACGCAGGGCGGGCGGCTGCGGGGCGAGATCGTGCATATCGACCGGGAGCGCGCGATGGCGCTGCCGGACGGGCCGGCCGATGGCATCCGGCTGGGCGACAAGGTGACGCTTCAGGGTGGCGACGGGCTGTTCCCTGATCTGTCGTGGCAGGGGCGGGTGATCGACCCCTATGGCCAGCCACTCGACAGGCGGGCGCTAGCGCGGGGGCCGGACCTGCGCCCACTGCGGCCCCATGCGCCGCCTGCGACACAGCGCAAGCGGCTGGGCGACCGGCTGGGCACCGGGCTGGCGGTGTTCGACACGCTGCTGCCGATCGTCCGGGGCCAGCGCCTCGGCCTTTTCGCCGGGTCGGGCGTGGGCAAATCCTCACTGCTGGGCGCACTGGGCCGGGGGCTTCAGGCCGACCGGGCGGTGATTGCCCTGGTAGGTGAGCGGGGGCGGGAGCTGCGGCACTTCATAGAAGATGTGCTGGGGCCGGAGGGGATGGCGCGCTCGGTGATCGTGGCGGCGACATCGGACCAGTCGGCCATTGCCCGGCGCCGGTGCCTCTGGACGGCGATGGCGGTGGCGGAGCACCTGCGGGACGAGGGGCACCATGTGCTTTTTCTGGCCGACTCGGTAACGCGCTTTGCCGAGGCGCACCGGGAGGTAGCGCTGGCGGCGGGGGAGCCTGCGAGCTTGCGGGGCTATCCGCCCTCGACCGCCCATATGATCATGGCGCTGGCCGAGCGGGCCGGGCCGGGGGTGGAGGGAGTGGGCGACATCACCGCGATTTTCTCTGTGCTGGTCGCCGGATCAGACATGGAGGAGCCGGTGGCCGACATCCTGCGCGGCGTGCTCGACGGCCACGTGGTGCTGGCGCGGGAGATCGCGGAACGCGGGCGCTTTCCGGCGGTGGACCTGCTGCGCTCCACCTCGCGGTCACTCCCCGAGGCGGCCAGCCCCCAGGAGAATGCGTTGATCGCCAAGGCACGGCGACGGCTGGGGGCTTATGACCGGGCGGAGCTGATGATTCAGTCGGGGCTCTATACCTCGGGCTCGGATCCGGAGATCGATGCGGCGATCCGGGTTTACGGGCAATTGGACGGGTTTCTGGCGGAGGCGAGCGCTGGCCCGGAGGAAGCATTCCGGCGGCTGCGGTCGGTGCTGGGGCCGGGGAAAGCATAGGTGATAGACATAGAAAGGGGGCCATGACGGCCCCCTTTTTGCTGCGCTGATGGGCGCGGATTACTCGGCGCGCAGTTCCTGGAACTTGGCTTCGGCAACCGGGTTGATGATGCCGCGGGCGGCAACCGCCTGCGAGGTGGCGGACACGCCGTTGTTCTGCTCGGCGTTCAGCTCGCGGAACTTGGCGGCGGCCACGTCATTGACCACGCCGTTGGCGGCATCGCCACCGAAGTAGACGCGGGATTCACCGGCGGAGTCGCCCTCGTGGGCTTTCAGCGTGGCCAGCTGCTCTTGGGTGTAGGCACCGGGCTGAACGCCGAGGGAGCGGGCGAGGCTGGCATCGCTTGCGAAGGCGGGAGCGGCGACGGCGAGAATGGCGGCTGCGAGGATGGGGGTTTTCATTGTCTTGTCTCTCTTTCGTGTGGTGCCCGTTGGTGGGCTGTTGGCGCGATGTCTTGCATCGTGATGAGCCCGATGTATGGTCTGTTTAGTATGAATCAAACAAACAGAACAAAATAATCGGATTGAACATGCTAATGCATTGAATTTGCTTGATTCAAAATTTGTCGGATGGCCCCGGGTGGCCTCCGCAGGCGCACAGGACGGGGGAACCACTAGACTTTAAGTGCGTTTAGTACTATCTGAACTTACGAGAACGACAGAAGAACAGTGACCAAGACGCATATGAATTGAAGCTCCGAAGAGGCGACCGAATGACCAAATCCATCGAAGAAATCCGTGACGAGTTCATCGAGAAGATCGGGCTGCTGATGCAATCCGACGGCCTGCCGCGCACCGCAGGGCGGGTGATGGGCGCGCTGGTTTGGGAAGGGTCTCCGGTTGCGTTCTGCGACCTTGCGACAGAGCTTCAGGTGAGCCGGGGCAGCATCAGCACGGCGACCCGCGCGCTGATCGACCGCCGGATGATCCGCCGGGTGACGAAGCCGGGCGATCGGCAGGATTACTTCCAGCTCGCCGAAAAATCCTATGAGACGATGGTGGAGGACCTGAGCCTCAAGTTCCATCGCCGCAGCGAAGAGCTTTATGCCACGCTCGATGGCGTGCCCGAGTGCGAGCCGGAAATTCGTGAGCGGGTGCGGGCCTATTCGGAAACGCTGGAGTCCGTCGCCAAGAAGATTGGCGAACTGGCGAAAGAGATGGTCTGAGCGGCCGAGGCCGCCTGCGCCACGGCCAGTCCGGCGTGGGCCGGAACCTCTGATTGGCTGGATCGTTCTGTTGGCAACGCCACCTGAACGAAAGGCAGCCCGACATGGCCAAGAAACCTTCCACCCCGCACACCACCACCGATGCCGGCATTCCGGTCCAGAGCGATGAGCATTCGCTGACCGTAGGCCGCGACGGCCCGATCGTGCTGAATGACCATTACCTGCTGGAGCAGATGGCCAACTTCAACCGCGAGCGCATCCCGGAGCGGCAACCGCATGCAAAGGGCTCGGGTGCCTTCGGGCATTTCGAAGTGACGGCGGATGTTTCGAAATACACCAAGGCGAAGGTGTTTCAGCCGGGCGCGAAGACCGACATCCTCGCCCGGTTTTCCACCGTGGCGGGCGAGCAGGGCAGCCCTGACACGTGGCGCGACCCGCGCGGCTTTGCGGTGAAGTTCTACACCGAGGAAGGCAACTTCGACATGGTGGGCAACAACACGCCCATCTTCTTCATCCGGGATCCGATGAAGTTTCAGCACTTCATCCGCAGCCAGAAACGCCGCGCGGACAACGGGTTGCGCGACCATGACATGCAGTGGGATTTCTGGACGCTGTCGCCCGAGAGCGCGCACCAGGTGGCTTACCTGATGGGCGACCGGGGCATTCCGCGGACGTGGCGGGAGATGAATGGCTATTCCTCGCACACCTACTCACTGGTGAACGCTGAGGGCGAGCGGTTTTGGGTGAAATTCCACTTTCATACCGACCAAGGCGACGGCAACGCGCACCTCACGCAGGAAGAGGCCGACAGGCTGGCGGGCACGGATGGCGACTATCACCGGGCCGACCTGTTCAACCAGATCCGCGAGGGCAACCACCCGAGCTGGACACTGAAGTGGCAGGTGATGCCGTGGGACGATGCAAAGACCTACCGGATCAACCCGTTCGACCTCACCAAGGTCTGGCCGCATGCCGATTACCCGCTGATCGAGGTCGGCAGGATGGTGCTCGATCGGAACCCGACCGATTTTCATACCCAGATCGAGCAGGCGGCTTTCGAGCCGAACAACATGGTGCCGGGCGTGGGCCTTTCGCCCGACAAGATGCTGCTGGCACGGGGATTTTCCTACGCCGATGCCCACCGCGCGCGGCTTGGGGTGAATTACAAGGAAATTCCGGTGAACAAGGCGCAATCGCCGGTGCATAGCTACTCGAAGGATGGTGCGGGGCGGACGGTGCCGGTGAGCGACCCGGTCTATGCGCCCAACACCTACGGCGGGCCCGAGGCACAGCCTCACGAGCACGAAGCCGGGCTCTGGCACAGCGACGGCGAGATGGTGCGCGAGGCCTATACGCTGCGCGAGGATGACGACGACTGGAGCCAGGCCGGAACGCTGGTGCGCGAGGTGATGGACGACGATGGCCGTGAGCGCCTGGTGAATAACGTCGCCGGGCACCTGAGCGCCGGGGTCAGCGAGAAGGTGTTGGTGCGGGCGTTCGAGTACTGGCGCAACATTGACGGTGACATTGGCGAGCGCATCGAGAAGGCCGTACGCGACAAGATCGGTGGCAAGTCGATGGCCGAAGGGATGGCCTCGGCGGAGAGTATCAAGGGGTGAGGCTTCAGGCGTGGTGGCGGGATACGTCCCGCCATTCGCCACTCAGGCCACGAGCGCTTCGGCCTTCTTGAGGTCGACCGAGACCAGTTGGCTCACGCCCTGTTCCTGCATGGTGACGCCGAAGAGGCGATCCATCCGGCTCATCGTCACCGCGTGGTGGGTGATGATGAGGAAGCGGGTATCTGTCCGCCGCGTCATCTCGTCCAGCAGGTCGCAGAACCGGGTGACGTTGGCATCGTCAAGCGGGGCATCCACCTCGTCGAGCACGCAGATCGGGGCGGGGTTGGCGAGGAAGACGGCGAAGATGAGCGCGAGCGCGGTCAGGGTCTGCTCGCCGCCTGACAGCAGGCTGAGCGTGCTGAGTTTCTTGCCCGGCGGCATGCACATGATCTCGAGGCCGGCTTCCAGCGGGTCATCTGACTCGACCAGTTCGAGCGAGGCCTCACCGCCACCGAAGAGGTGCTTGAACAGGAGGGTGAAGTTTGAGTTCACCTGTTCGAAGGCGGTCAGAAGGCGCTCGCGGCCCTCCTTGTTGAGGCCGGCGATGCCGTTGCGCAGAGCGCGGATCGCCTCTTCGAGATCGGCCTTTTCTTTCACCAACTCGTCATGCTCGGTCTGGACCTCTTTGGCGTCTTCCTCGGCGCGGAGGTTCACCGCGCCCAAAGCGTCGCGCTGGCGGCGCAGGCGGGAGAGGTCATTTTCGAGCGCATCGACACCGGGCATCTTCTCGGGGTCGGTGTCCAGGGTTTCGAGCAGTTTTGCGGGGGCGCATTCCAGCTCTTCGTGGATACGCTCCTCGGCGAGCTTCCGGGCTTCCTGCGCGGCCTCCATGCGGGCCTGTGCGGCGGCGCGCCCTTCGCGCAAATCGCCTGCGATCTTGGTGGCCTCGCGCTCCTGAGCCTGAGCCTCGCGCCATGCGCTCTCGCCGGTCGCCAGTGCGTCAGCGGCGGCTTTGCGGCGGTCTTCGGCCCCCTCAAGCGCCTCCAGAAGCTTTGCCTCGCGGGCCTCGATCTCTTCCGGCGCGGCCTCGGCCTGTTCCAGCTCGGCCTCGGTAGCGGCGTGGCGCTCCTTCAGCTCAGTGGAGCGGGTCTCTGCGTTGGTGAGGCGCTCGGTCCAGCTGGCGACTTCGCGGGCGATCTCCTGCACGCGCCGCACGCGGGCCTCGCCCATGCGGCGGATCTCATCCTGCACGGCGCGGCGGGAGAGCATGTCCTGCCGGGCGTTCTCGACGAGGCTCTTGGCAGCCTCGACGTTGCCGCGCGCCTCCTCCAGATCGCCGAGCTGAGACAGCGCAGCCTCGGCCTCGGCCAGACGGCCGCGTGCATCGGCGGCCTCATCCTCATGGCGCTTCACCGCCATCTCGGCGGCTTCGGCGCGGGTGGCGGCCATGGCGGCATCGCTCTCGGCGCGGTTCAGGGCGCGGGAGGCATCGGCGAGCGCGGTGTCGGCCTCTCGGCGGGCCTGACGGGCGGCGCGGTCGGCCTCGGTCACGCGGGCCAACTCGTCGGACAGGCTGCGGTGGGCGGAGCGTGCGCCCTCGGCGCGGGCCTCGGCCTCGTTGAGGTCGATCTTCAGCTCTTCCAGCCGGTTCAGCTGCTCCAACCGGAGGGCGGCGGCGGAGGGCGCATCTTCGGCCCCGGCGCGGAAGCCATCCCAACGCCAGAGGTCGCCCTCACGGCTCACCAGCCGCTGGCCGGGCTTCAGCTCGGCCTGCCGCGCGGCGCCCTCCTCGGGGGAGCTCACCAGCCCGACCTCGGCCATGCGGCGCTGGAGCACCTCGGGCACATGCATGTAATCGGCCAGCGGATGCAGCCCGCCGGGCAGGCCCTGCGGCGCAGGATAGGCGGGCAGGGCGGCCCAGCCGGAGGGCGCGTCGGCCTCGACGGCGGGGGCGCGAAGATCGTCGGCCAGCGCGGCGCCGAGAGCCTTTTCGTAGCCCTTGTCGACCGAGAGCATGTCGAGCACCTGCGCGCCCTCGGTGCCCTCGCGGTCGACCAGCCGGGCCAGCGCGTGCATCTCGGCGGAAAGGGTCTTGGTTTCGCCCTCGGCGGCGGAGGCGGCTGCGCGGGCTTCGGCCTCGCGCCCGGCGATATCGGCGCGGGCAGCATCGGCAGCCTCGAGCGCGGCCTCGGCCTCTTCGGCCTTGGCGCTGGCGATCTCGCTGGCCATCTGGGCCGCGCGCATCGCCTCCTCGGCGCCGGACTTGCGGCCCCGCGCCTCCTCGGCCTGCGCCCGGGCCTTGGCGGCCTCGGCCTCGCCTCGGTCGGCGGCGCTGCGGGCATCGGCCTGCATCCGCTGGGCAGATTGGTGGCGGGCGGCGAGGCGGGCAACATCCTCTGTCTTTTCAGCCAGTTGCTCCTCGATCTCGGAGAGCACGGAGGCAGCTTTGCGGGCGGCCTCGGTGGCCTGCTCCAGCTTGTCCTCGTGGCCCTCACCGGCCTTTTGCAGCTCGGTCTCCTCCCAGCCGAGGCGCTGGACGGTCTCACCGGCATCACGGTTCAGCCCGTCTTCGCGCTCCATGTCACGGGCAAGCTGGACCAGCCGGTTCTTCAGTGTGTCGATGGCGGCCTCGGCGCGCGTGGCTTCCTCACGCAACCCGCCGCGCTCGACCGAGAGCCGTTGCAGCACGGCGGCGGCAATCGCCTCTTCTTCGCGGAGTGCGGGCAGGGCGGCATCGGTCTCGCTGCGGCGCTTTTCGGCGGCCAGCACGGCGCGTTCGGCGGCGGAGGCGGCGGCAACGGTTTCGCGGTGGGCGTGGCCTGCGGCGGCCACAGCCTCATCGGCCTCTTTCCAGCGGCGGTAGAGCAGCAGGCCTTCGACCTGCCGCAACTCGGTGCCGATCTCGCGATAGCGGGCGGCCTGCCGGGCCTGCCGGGCGAGCTGTGAAAGCTGGGCGGCGAGTTGCTCGATCACGTCATCGACGCGGGCGAGGTTTTGCTCGGCGCCGTTCAGCTTGAGCTCGGCCTCGTGGCGGCGCTGGTAGAGGCCGGAAATGCCTGCCGCCTCTTCGAGAATCCGCCGCCGGTTCTTGGGCTTGGCGTTGATCAGCTCCGAGATTTGCCCCTGCCGCACCAGCGCCGGGCTGTGCGAGCCGGTGGAGGCATCGGCGAAGAGCATCTGGATGTCGCGCGCCCGCACATCCTTGGTGTTGGCCTTGTAGGCCGAGCCGGCATCGCGGGTGATGCGGCGGACGACCTCGAGCACATCGGCATCGTTGAACCCGGCGGGCGCGAGGCGCTCGGCGTTGTCGATATGGATCGAGACTTCGGCGAAGTTGCGGGCCGGGCGCGAGGCGGCACCGGCGAAGATGACATCTTCCATGCCGCCGCCGCGCATGGCGGTTGGGCGGTTCTCGCCCATGACCCAGCGCAGGGCTTCCAGCAGGTTGGACTTGCCGCAGCCGTTCGGGCCGACAACGCCGGTCAGGCCATCGGCGATGACCAGATCGGTCGGGTCGACGAAGCTCTTGAAGCCATTGAGTCTGAGCCGTGTGAAACGCACGCTGCCTGCTGCCCCGGTTGTTGTCCCCATGCCCCGTGGGGGCGATTCCCCGGGGCTGACCCATGTTTGGGGGGTGTGCTGCGTCTGTCAATCAGCATCTGGGCTGGATGTTGGTCTTATCCACAAGATATGGAGCGGGTGACGGCGGGGGAACGCCGAAACGGAGGCTGATATGCGCGAAATCGAGGTGACGGTCGGAGACCCTCGGCACCCGGAGGCGACCGCTCTGCTGAAGCAGAGCCACGCACTGATGGAACGGCTGTTTCCGCCGGAGGATAACTTCTTTCTCGACATCGACGCGCTTGCCGGTCCGGACATCGTGTTTTTTGTCGCGCAGGACGTGGGCCGGGTGGTGGGCACCGGAGCGCTGGCGGTTAAGGCGGGCTACGGCGAGGTGAAATCGATGTTCACCGACGAGGCGGCGCGGGGGCGCGGGGTGGCCGGGAAGGTGCTTGCGGCGATCGAGGCGGAGGCGCGCGCGCGCGGGCTGGGCTGGCTGCGGCTGGAGACTGGCAACCTGCTGGAGGCGGCGCATAGGGTGTATCGGGCGGCGGGGTTTACGGAGCGTGGGCCGTTCGGCGACTACCCCGATGCGGCCTCCTCGCTCTTCATGGAAAAGCGGCTCTCATAGCTTGCGGATCAGTTCCCGGCTGGCCTGCATCTGTCCGAAGGACCGGGCCAATGCCTTGCGGGCCTTGGCCGAGGCGGCGCGGGCGCGGGCGAGGTCGCGGTTGAGCACCGCCTTGCGCGCATCGGTCCAGCGCAGCCACACGTTGGTGGCCCGCGCGTGGGACGGGCTGAAGTGGACCGGGTCGGAGGCATCGGCCATCGCCTGACGGCGGGCGTTGTCGATCTCGTCGATGGCCGCGGCGAGGCGGGCCTCTTCGGCGAGGCGTTGCTTGAGCGTGCCCTGACCGGCCATGAACCGCGCCTCCATCAGCCCGGAGAGCCGCTGCATCTGCTTTCGCTTCACACTCATGGGCTGCGCCTGCGGGCATAGCTGGCCCGCGCCTTGCGGCGCATCGCCTCGGAGAAGCGGATGGCGGCTGCGACCGGGGCATAATGCTCGGGGCGGATCTCCTCCCCGATCTGGACGGTGCCGAAGAGCGCCCGCGCGGTGGGCGGATCGCGGTGGATCGGTACGCCTGCCTCCTGCGCCTTTTCGCGTATCCGCGCGGCGACCTCATCCACCCCCTTGGCCACGCAGACCGGCGCCCCCACAGACTCGCGGCTCCACTTCAGGGCGACTGCATAGTGTTGCGGGTTCACCACGATGACATCGGCCTTGGGCACCTCGCCCATCATCTGCGCCGAGGCGATTTCGATGGCCTTCTGGCGGCGCTGCTGGCGGATGTAAGGATCGCCCTCGCTCTCCTTGTGTTCGTCCTTCAGCTCTTGGTGGCTCATCCGGTTTTTGCGCATGTGCTCGGCCCGCTGCCACATGAAATCCACCGTGGCGATGGCGGCCATGATGGCCGTGACGATGAGCAGGAAATCGAGGCAGAGCCGCCCCAGCAGCGCCCCGACCTGCCCCGGCTCCAGCGCGGTGGCCGAGAGCATGTCGGGCAGGCGGCGGTCGAGGTAGGCGAAGAGCACGACCGAGATGATGGTGAGCTTGAGGAAGCTCTTGAAGAACTCGAAGAGCCCGCCGCGGCCGAACTTGTTCTTGGCGTTGGAGAGCGGCGAGATGCGGCTGAGCTTGAACTGGATCTTCTCGGGCGCGAAGGTCACCGCGCGCTGGGCAATGAGCGAGAGCAAACAGACGAGCGCGGGGATGGCGAACCACGGGGCGATGGCTGTGGCGACCTGTGCCAGCAGCCCGCCGGAGAGGGTGGCATAGCCCGGCCCGGTCATCAGCGGGGCGAGACGGTCGGCCTGGGCGAGGAGCTGGCTGCCGGTGGTGCCGAGCGCGCCCACGCTGGAGGCCCCGGCGGTGAGCATGGCCAGCAGGAGCCCGCCATAGGCAGTGGCGGTGGTGATATCGGTCGAGCGCGGAACTTCGCCCTTCTTGCGGGCGTCCTCCAGCCGCTTCTGGGTCGGCTCGTGTTGCTTTTCGCCTTCGTCGCTCTGCCCGGCCATGCGTTACCCTCCGAGCGGGACGGCGAGGTAGCGCTGCAGCGTGTCCAGCCAGAGGGAGAGCAGGTAGGGCGCGGAGAAGAACAGCAGGATGAGCCCGCCTGCGGTGATGGCGGGCGCGCCGACGAAGGCCACCATGAGCTGGGGCATGGCGCGGTTAATCACCCCGAGGGCGATGTTGTAGATCAGCGCGGCGATGATGAAGGGGGAGGCGAGCGAGAAGGCCATGCCGAAGGACGCGCCGATGCGCTCCACGCCCCAGTCCATCGCCTCGCCCGCACCGATGACCGCGCCCACTGGCAGCACTTCAAAGCTCTGGACGAAGCCCATCGCTATCTGCACATGCAGGCCCGACATGGCGGCGAGCGCGAGGCCCGAGACCACCAGCAGGTGGCCGATGGCCGGCTGCGGATCCACATCCTTGGAGGCGCCGAAAATCTGGGCGAGAGAGGTGGATTGCGCCGCCATAGAGCCCGCAACCTGGAGCGCATAGACAAAGAGCCGCAGCCCGAAGCCGAAGATCAGTCCGATGGCGGTTTCGCTGACGAGGGTAAGCGAGAGGGCGATGTCGGTGAGCGACGCGGATTGCGGTACCTCGACCATGGGCGCGACGATGGCAGTGAAGGCCAGCGCTGCGGCGAGGCGGATGCGGGCGGGCACCCCGGCCTCGCCGAAGGCCGGGATCATCATCATCGCCGCGCCGACCCGGAGGAAGACGGTGAAGCCGGTCACAATGGCGGCTTGGGAGAAGCCGAGAAGCTGGGCAAGGGCCTCGATCATGTGCGGCGGCTCATGCGGGACGGCTCATGCGGCGATGACGCCCATCAGGGCCGGGCGCGCATCCATCCCGATTTCCTCGAAGGAGAGCACCGGCGTGCCGATGCCCTTGGCCGTCAGCACGGTTTTCAGGAAGCGGCGACGGCGGGAGGTGGTGACCAGCGCGGGCGAGACCCCGCTTTCGGCCGCGTGGGATAGCTTTTCGGAGACGCCGGTTGCGAGCTTGGAGAACGCCTCTGGCGGCAGGGCGATATCCTCGGTGCCGTTGCCGCCATCGACTTGGTGGGCAAGGAATTTTTCCTCCCATTCGGGGGCGAGTTGCAGCAACGGCAGGGTGCCATCCTCCCGACGCAGCTCGGAGACCAGCTGGAAGCCGAGGCGCTGGCGGACGTGCTCGCAAATCGCCTCCGGGGCGGAATAAGTGCCGCGCGCCTCCGAGATCGCCTCGAGAATAAGGGGCAGGTTGCGGACAGAGACTTGCTCATCGAGCAGCAGCCGCATGACGGCGAGTAGTAGTTCGGTTGGCACCTTGTCGGGCACCAACTCGTCGATCAGGCGGCGGTTGGCCTCGGCGCGGACCGGATCTGAGAGGTTGGATAGCTCCTCCAGCAACCGCCGCAGTGCCTTTAGGGTGAGCAGCCGGGCGAAGTTGCGCTTGAGGACCTCCAGCAGGTGGGTGGCGAGCACCTCGGCGGAGGTGACCACGGTGGAGCCCTGAAGCGCCGCCTCTTCCCGCGCATTTTCGGAGATCCAGCGGGCCGGGGCGCCATAGACCGGCTCGTTGCAATCTTCGCCGGGGGGCAGCAGTTCGGGCGTGTCACCGGCCAGCGCGAGCACCCGGTCGGGGTGGAGCGTATTGGTGGCCTGGGTCACGCCGTGGATGCGAATGGCGTAGGTCTGCGGCTTGAGCGCGGCGTTATCCGTCAGCCGGATCTCGGGAAGGATTAGCCCGTAAGCCCCGGCCACATGGGCGCGCATGTTCTCGATCCGGGCGTCGAGGCCGGTGGCCGGGTCGAGCACCATGGCCACCAGATCGGGCGCGAACTCGACGTGGATATCGTCGAGGTCGAGCATGTCGCCGATGGATTTTCGGGCCGGTTTGGCGGCTTCCGGCGCGGGCTGCGCGGCGGCGATGGCCTCGGCCCGCAGCACACTTTGCCGTCGCCACGCGAAGATCCCGAGGGTCACCGCGCCCGCGAAGAAGGGCAGCATCGGAAGGCCGGGGACGAGGCCGAAGAGCGCCATGAGCACGGCGACCGTGGCAATCGCCGCCGGGTGCTTGCCAAGCTGGCCCACGAGGGCAAGGTCGGTCGCCCCCTTCTCGCCGCCCCGGGCCAGCAGCAGGGCGGAGGCGATGGAGATGATGACCGCCGGGATCTGGGTGACGAGCCCGTCACCCACGGTGAGGATCGCATAGGTCTGGAATGCTTCGGCCAGCGGGAGGCCATGAACTGCGGCCCCCATGATGAGCCCCATCACGAGGTTCAGCAGGGTGATCAGCAACCCGGCCACGGCATCGCCCTTCACGAATTTCGAGGCACCGTCGAGCGAGCCGAAAAAGGTAGTTTCGGCCTGCTCCAGCTCGCGCCGCGCCTTGGCCTCGGCATGGTCGATCGCGCCTGCGGACATGTCGGAATCGATGGCGAGCTGCTTGCCGGGCATGCCGTCGAGCGCGAACCGCGCGCCGACCTCGGCCATGCGGGCGGCGCCCTTGGTGATGACCATGAAGTTCACGATCATCAGCACGCCAAAGACCACGAGGCCCAGAAACACCGAGCCGCCCATGACGAACATGGCGAAACCCTCGATCACGCTGCCCGCTGCCCGGGTGCCGGTGTGACCCTCGCCGATGATCAGCTTGGTCGAGCTGACGTTGAGCGACAAGCGCAGCATGAGCGAGGCCAGCAGGATCGTCGGGAAGGACGAAAAGTCCAGCGGGCGCTCGATGAAGAGGGTGACGGTGAAGATCAGGATGGCGAGCGCGAAGCTGCCGGCAAGGCCGATGTCGAGCACCCATGAGGGCATGGGCAGGATCATCATGGTGATGACGCCCATCAATGCGAGCGCCAGCAGAATTGTGGGCTTGAAGAGATCGGCCTTGCCGAGCGCCATGGCTCAGAACCCTTCTGCCGGGGCGAAGAGGCTGGCCCCCGGGGTTGCCGGGGCGGTGGGCACCAGCGATCCCATGACCTGCGCCGCGCCGGTGTCTTGCACGAGCGGGTAGGTGTTGAGCCGGGGCTGGTTTCCTTGCGGGCCGACAGTGGTGAGCGCCGTATCGTAGGCCTCCGCATGGAGCGAACTGCGGTTGCGGTTGAAGCTGGCCAGCCAGGTCTCGGACTCTTCAGGAGCGAGACCTTGGAGTGCGGCAGCGGCATAGACCCAGCCGCCGTGTTTGGCGTGCAGACCGAGCAAGAGAGACGCTGCAAACTCGGCGTTGATGCGGGGAGTCAGCATATCTTCGAGTGAGGCGAACTCCGGGCCGTACTTTGCATAGTCGATCTGAAAACAGCCGAGCCCAAGCGCGGGTTCGCTGGCCTTGACCTGCTGGTAGGCGTAGGCGCGGGCGTCGTCGGCGGTTTCAAACCAGACGCGCTGCCCGCCTGCGCCGATGGTCCAGGGCCAAGGCACGAGACCCTCCTCGCTCTTGCGGCCGCTGACGGTGAGCATGATCGCCCGAAGGACAGAGAGCGGCACGCCGGTCTTGGCGGAGGCCTCGCTGGCGGCGGCCTCGCAAAGCTCTGGCCGGGTGGGTTGGGCTAGCGCGGGCAGCGACAGCACGGCCAGCGCGAGAGCGGCGAGGATGATGAAGATCCGGCGCGCGCGGGGCGTACCGAGGGGCGGCGTGCGGGGGGCGGTGGACAGCCCGCGCGGAGCAACGCTGGGGCCGCCTTCTGGCGAGGAGCAGTCGGGCATCTGAGATCGCAATTCTGGCTAATCCAACATGCGGTCAGCCTAGGGCAAGCTGGTTACCATAAGGTTTCCGCCGTCAGGCCCCTGGCGGATTTTCGGCCCCTTCTCCCGCGGGGGTAGTGGAACGAGTCGCAGCCCCGGTAGCGGTGGATTTTTCTTCGAGCAGGGTCTCGATCGCGCTGCGGCGCTGTCGGATCTGTTCGAGCAGCTCTTCGGCGCCGGAGAGGCTGGGGCGTCCGGGGGCGGTGGGGGCGGTCTCAGGGCGGGTGGCCTCGGTGAAGCCGGCCTCTGTCTCGCTCCCCGATTCGCGGATCGCCTCGGCACTGCCGCTGGCCCAGGCGGCGCGGCGGGCCGCCTCTTCATCACCCGCGACGCGGCTCATGGTATGGGCGCGCTCGTGCTCACCCAGCCGAGCGAGAAGTTCCCCGCGCAACGCGTCACTCTCAGCGCCTCGCAGGCCGGCAAGGGAGGCCAGCGCCCGTTCATAGCGGCCAAGCGCGGCGAGGGCGCGAACCCGCATGAGGCGGTAGGCATCTTCGCGAGGCAGGCTCTCGGACTGGGCGAGGGCCTGCTCGGGGAAGCCGAGGGCGAGCAGCCGTTCGGCGATGGCGAAGCTTGCCTCAGGAGAGACGGTGGCGCCGAGCCCGGCATGGGCGGGGTGGAATAAGGTACGAAGGAATATTTCGTCTGCCGCGTTCTGCGCGAGCAGGAGCGCGGTGGTGGAGCGGGCTCGATCGAGCGGGTCCGGCACCGCCTCAGTGGGGAGAGCGGCAGCAGCGTCGAGCCGGTCGAAGGCTTTGCTGAAAGCCCCATCGCGGGCGTAGGCCGGTGCGAGGCCGATTAGCAGAACCCGGGCGACGTCGGTATCTCGATGCTCGAAGATCAGGGCTTCGGCGAGGTCTATCTTGTCGGGCGGCAGCGGGCGACCTTGCGCGTTGGCGAGGCGGATCAACTCGACGAGCGCCTGCGCGGCCTCGACCTTGTTGCTCTCTGCCACCTTTTCGAGAATGGCTTCAGCGGCGGTGCTGCTTGCAGGCGAGGGGGCGCCATCACCGCCGGACGCGATATCGCCTTCTTCGGCCAGCGCGGCCTGAAGCATCTGGTAGCTGGCGCCGTGTGCGCCGTCGACGCGGGCGAGAGAATCGCGCAGGGCAGCGGCCAGTTGATCGTGACCGCGGGCGAGCAGGTGCTGCGCGAGGCGCGGGACGAGGAGGCGGCGCAAGTGCAGCGGCAGGTCGGAGGCGGTGGCGGCCACATCGCGCTGGGTGCGCTCGTTCAGCGCTGCAGGCACAGGGCCAACCATCATCGCCCAGAATGATGCAGGACCGGGGCAGCCGACCTGGCCGCTCAAGGCCTGACCGGCGAGGTCTGGCGTGTCATCAAGCCCGGCGGCGAGAGCGCGGTAGAGCGGGGCGACCTCGGCCTTTGGCAGAAAGTCATCGATCACCTGCCGGGCCTCGGCACCGAAGCCGAGATAGAGGTAGACGCGGGAAAGCGCTTCGGCAGCATAGGTATCGGGTGTGTCGAACTCCTTGAGCAGTGCCATGCGGGCGGTGGCGATCATCTGATGCGGCTCTTCCGAGGGTTCGGAAATGAGGAATGCGAAGTGCTCCGGCGCGATGCAGGCGGCGCGCGTGTCTTCCGGCGGGAGCGGGGCATCTGGCGCGGCGCGGTCGACGCCTGTGATTGCGTCGACGTTCGCGCCGGGGTGATTGCTGGGGGGCATGACGGCATCAGGTTGTGCGACCTGCCCCTCGAGCCCGGCGTAGGCCGGGTTGGGTTTGACCATGCCCTGTGAGCCCGCGCGGGCCAGTTGCTTGAGCAGTTCTGCCTCGATCTCGGCGATCCGGCGCCGCTCGCGGGCCTCGGCGAAGGCATCGGTCACCGGCGGCTCCTCTCGCGCGGGAACGCTTTCGGGCGGGCTTTCGGGGGGGGCTGACTGCCTGTTAGGCAAAACAACGGGGCGATCATAGCGTTTGCGCAGCGCGCCCGCGTGCAGCGGTGGCAGGACACCGTCGGCTACTTCTGCCGTGGGCGGGTGAACGGGCTCAGGTGCTTTTTCGGGTGCAGGGTCGGGCGGGTTGAGTGGCGCATTGAAGGCGTTGCCCTCGGGAGCGGGACCATCGCGGATGTCGACGACAAGGATGTTGGAGCGGATCTGGAAGGCGTCGGCGTGGCAGTTGCAGCGGACACCGATGCTGAGCAAGCCTTCGGCTGCATCGAACTTCAGCGTGCCGATGCGCGTGCGGGGGATCAGGTCGAAAGCCTCGGTCAGATCGACAGCAATGTCGCGGCGGGCCAGCTCGAGTCCGAAGCCGCCCTCGATCCGGCCCACGCGCCATGCGCTCTCGCGCGCGAGCACGAGGGCGATGCGTGTGAAACCGTTATGCTCCCCGGAGAGAAGGCGCACGGTCTCGGCCCGCAGCGGCGCGGCGACGAAGGCCGCGACCAGCGCGACCGCATGGAGCCACAACCGAAGGGTCATGCGGCCTCCGACTTGAGGTTCTTCAGCGCTTCTTCCAACTCCGAGAAGCTGGGGCGGCTGTGACCGGGAGTATTTTGCCGCCCGACCTCGATGCAGATGTTGGTGGCGTGCTGGTGCAGGTTGGCCACCAGCACCTCGCGGATGAGCTGGTAGAAATGCGCATCTTCCTCGATCACGGCCTTCATCTTGGAGGCAAAGGGCCCGACGATGCCGTAGGCGAGAAACACGCCCAGAAAGGTGCCCACGAGCGCGCCGCCGATCAGCTTGCCGAGAATCTCCGGCGGCTGGTCGATGGAGCCCATGGTTTTGATCACGCCGAGCACGGCGGCCACGATCCCCAGTGCCGGCAGGCCGTCGGCCATCGACTGCATCGCGTGGGAGGAGTGCATGTTGTGGTGCATGTTGGCGGACATGCGCTTTTCGAGCACCTCCTCGACCTGGTTCGGGTCATCGTAGTTCATCGAGGCGGAGCGGAGCGTGTCGCAGATCAACTCGATCGCTTCACTGTCGGCAAGGATCTTGGGGTAGCGTGAGATGATCGAGCTTTCGGCCGGGTTCTCGATATGCTCCTCGAGGCCGACCGGGTTTTGCCGGGCGAGACGGACCAGCTCGAAGAGCAGGCAGAGCAGTTCTTTATAGTCGTGGTGGCCCCAATGCGGGCCTTTGAACACCTTCTTGATGTCTTTCAGGGTGTGCTTGATCGCGGCCATGTCGTTGGCGAGCACGAAGGCACCCACGGCGGCGCCGCCGATCATCGTCATCTCGAAGGGCAGGGACTTGAGGATGATTCCCATCTTGCCGCCAGCGGCGAGATAGCCGCCGAAGACCATCACGAAGATGATGATGATACCGACAATACCGATCATGTTCTGCTCGCTCTTGCTCTGCCTCGCGGGCTTTGGCCCGCGTCCGTTGTCGCATCCGGCGGTTAAGATTCTCTGAGGCCCGGGCCTTTACTCGGTTGGAACCGCGCCGTTCCGGCCGGCGAGGATGAGGGAGAGGGTATAGGCCGCCTTGGGCTCCATCCCCGCGAGCACCGCAGCGGCCCGTTCCGGCTGCATGCGGCCGAGAAACCCGGCGGCAAAGACCGGGTCCATCTCGGCAAAGAGCGCGGCGGCCTCTTTGGGCTTCATCACCTCATACATGCGCGTCAGCTTGGCGAGATCGTTCTCGGCCGCGCCATCCGCGAGCGCGAGGGTCTCTTCGAGCTGGGCTTCCGCGGCCTTCAGCGCGGCCATCTCGCGGGCGACCTCTGCCCGGGCGCGTTCCAGCGCGACGATCTCGTCAGACACCGCCAGTTCACGTGCAGAGACGGCCGCCTCACGGTCGGTGAGCGCGGCGAGAAGCGCGGCGATTTCAGGCTCGGGCTCGCATCCGGCGACGACGGGTATGGCCTCACCGCCCGCATCGCTGCCCATGCGGCTGGCGACCTCGCGGGCGAAAGCGGTGCCGCTGCCGCCGGTCAGCCGCAGCGCGGCGGAACTCAGAAGGAGGCCTGCCAGAACGGTCAGCAGCCCGCGGCCCAGCCTGCGGCGTAGCCCTGAGCGCGATTTCTTGCGCCGTGCCATCAGGCGGCCTCCTGTTCCTCGGGGCGCGCGGCCCGGCGACGGCGGGTCACCGTGGGCTTGGCACCGGGCTTCGGCTCGCTCTCCGGCAGGTCGTGCATGGAGGCGAGGAGAATCTCCAGCCGGGCGGCCGACTCCTCGGCGCGTTTTGTCATGTCGGTCAGGCGGGAGACGCTGCCGTTGGAGGCCTTGCGTGCTTCTTCCAGCGCCTTTTTCAGGTCGTCGACCTGCACCGAAAGCACGGCGACGGCGCCGCCCATGCCGCCCTCAAGATCAGTGAAACGGGAGAGCCTGCGCGACAGGATCAGGCAATAGACCCCGGCGCCGACAGCCCCGGCGACCATGAGAATATCTGCAATGAGATTGAGCATCGAACCCTCCTAGTTCACCACGAATTCGGTCACGAGAAGGTCCTTTACCCGGCCCTCCCCGGTGACGATCTGAATGCGCCGCAACATCTGCGCACGCAGACTCATGAGCGCGCTTGGGCGCTCGATTTCACCGATTTCCACGGCGCGAAGGTAGGTGTTGAGCACGTCGAGGATGCGCGGCATCAGCAAGGTCACCTCCTCCTGCCGATCCGGCTCCACCTCCAGCTCGGCGCGAAACCGGAGGTGGGCGGCGCGACCTCGCGAGCGGACCGCGATGATGATCGGATCGAGCGGCACGAAGGCCACCGGCTCGAGTGGCTCGGCCTCGGCGACCTCTTCATGCCCTTCCTCCGCAGGCTCCCCCCCGCCCAGCATGCCGGAGAAGGTGGCAAAGAACGCCCCGCCGCCGCCGCCCAGCATGAGCAGGACGCCGAGAATCAGCGGCAGCTTCGACTTTTTCTTTGGGGTGTCGTCACCGCCCTCCGTTGCGGCGGCGTCCTCGTCCTCGGCCATGGCGTCGGGTCTCCTGAACAAATCCGTTGATCCGTTCATAGACCGAATGTGGCTAACCGATTGTTAAGGCCAATGCGCGATTTAGGGAGCACAGGGCAGAAGCCCGGATGACGGCGGAGAATGCGCGTGCAGAACCTACTCGACACATGGAATGGCCTCGATGCGCGGCGGAGAATCACCGTTCTGGTCACTACGCTGGCCATGTTTGCGGCGGTTCTTGCGCTGAGCCGGGTAGCAACGGCCCCCGGGATGACGCTGCTCTATGCCGGGCTGGAGCCCTCTGCGGCGGGCGAGGTCGTGACTTCGCTCGATCAGCGCGGGGTGGCCTATGAGGTGCGCGGCGGTGCGATCTATGTGGATAGTGCCCGCCGCGATGAGCTTCGGATGACCCTTGCGGGCGAGGGGCTGCCGGCCAACGGCGGGCAAGGCTATGAAATCCTTGACGGTCTTTCGGGGTTTGGCACCACGAGCCAGATGTTCGACGCGGCTTATTGGCGAGCGAAGGAGGGCGAGCTGGCACGCACGATTCTGGCGTCGCCCAAGGTACGCGCGGCGCGGGTGCATATCTCGAACCCGGCGACCCAAGGGTTCGGCCGCAACGAATCTGCCTCGGCCTCGGTCTCCTTCACCTCGACGGGCGGGCGGGTGACACCGGCAGAGGCCAAGGCCTTCAAGTTCCTGATCGCCAGCGCAGTGGCCGGGCTGTCGCCGGAGGGTGTTTCAGTGATCGATGGCGCCACGGGGGCCGTGGTCTCTGCCGAAGACGCAATGGGCGATTCGGGCGGGGAGGAGCGGGCCGAAGCCCTGCGCCGCAACGTGCAGCGTCTGCTGGAGGCCCATGTTGGGCCCGGCAATGCGGTGGTGGAGGTTTCAGTCGAGACCGAGACGGAGCGCGAGCAGATCATCGAACGCCGGTTCGACCCGGACGGGCGGGTCGCGGTGAGTTCGGAGACCGAAGAACGCTCCAACTCCGCCAGCGGCACCAACCCTTCTGCGGTGACAGTCGCCTCCAATCTTCCGGATGGAGAGGCAGGCGCGGGGGGCGGTGAAAGCCAGAGCCAAGAGACCGAAACCCGCGAGCGGACGAACTTTGAAGTCTCTGAAACGCAAAGGGAACTGCTGCGGACCCCCGGGGCAGTCAAGCGCCTAACCGTGGCCGTTCTGGTCGATGGGTTGCGCGCGGCGGATGCTAACGGCGATCCGACCTGGACGGCTCGCAGCGACGAGCAGCTTGGTGCCCTGCGCGAACTGGTGGCCAGCGCCGTTGGCTACAACGAGGATCGGGGTGACCAGATCACCATTAAGTCGCTCGAATTCCTGCCGGTGGAAGAGATCGGCACGGCGGCGGGCGGCTCGCTACTCGACAGCCTCAACATCATGACCCTGATTCAATTGGCGATTCTGGCGGTGGTGGTGCTGGGTCTCGGCCTCTTCGTGCTGAAGCCGGCGCTCAGTGCCCGCGCGTTGCCCGCGCCCGAGGCCCCGGTGGCCGCCCTGCCGCCCGGCGCACCCTCAGAGAGCGGCGAGGCCGGGCTGGATGACTTTCCGATGCCGGACGCCCTCACAGGTGAGATTGATGATAGCGGAATCGAGCTACCTGATCTTGCCGTGGTCAATGATTTCGACGTGGCCGGAGTGCCCGGGTTCGATGGGGCCGACAGTGATGACCCGGTGGCCCGGCTGCGCAGCATGATCGAAGAGCGCCAAGACGAGACCATCGAAATTCTCAAAAGTTGGATGGAAGATGACGAGGAGGTGAAAGCGTGAGCGGGGGAGGGATCACGCTTGAGGAGTTCAGCGGCCCGGCGCGCAAATCGCGCCGCGCCGACGCGGGAGACAGTGCGCTCGCCGAAGCCCAGCTCGCCGCCTTCGACAAGGGCTACCGCGAGGGATGGGACGATGCCGCCAAAGCCCACGCGGAAGAGCAGAAGGCCATCGGCGCCGACCTCGCCCGAGCGCTCGACGACATGAGTTTCACCTACCACGAGGCGCGCCGCGCCATGTTGGGTGAAATGCGCGAGCTGGTGACCGGGATCGTCTCTAAGGTGCTTCCCGAAACCCTGACCGGAAGCTTGGGGCTCATGATCCTTGAGCGGATTGAAGCCGCAGTGAAGTCACGCAGCGAGGTTTCGGTCGAGATCACTGTGGCGCCGGGCAACATGGCCCGAGTGGAGCCGCTCCTTCAGGCGGAGGCGACCATCCCAGTGCGGCTGGCCGAAGAGCCGAGCCTCGGGCCGGGGCAAGCGGCACTGCGCTTCGCCAGTTCCGAAGAAATCATCGACTTGGACGCCGTTCTGGCTGGCATCGCCGAGGTCGTGGACGGGTTTTTTGAGGGTCAGGCGACCCGGGAAGGATGAGACATGAGCGAGGAAATTCACGCCAGGGGCAACCCGTTTACGCAGGTGCCGGTGGAGATCACGGTGGCGGTCGGCAAGGCGCGGCCACGGGTCTCGGAGCTGCTGAAGCTGGGGCCGGATGCGGTGCTGCCGCTCGACCGCCGGGTCGAAGACCCTGTGGAGCTCTACGTGGGCGACAAGCTTATCGCGCGGGGCGAGTTGACGGAGGCGGAAGATGGCCAGCCGGGCCAGCTCGCGGTGCGGCTCACCGAGGTCGCGGATCTCAAGGGCGGTCTCTGACCGTCATGTGGCGCAGTCTTGGAGTTGCTCTAGCAGTGCTGCTGAGCGCTGCCCCATTGGCGGCGCAAGATATCTCGGTGAATCTCGGTGACGGGTCGGGGGCACTGACCAACCAAACCATCGGCCTCTTCGCGCTGATCACCATACTCAGCCTCGTGCCAGGGATCGCGGTAATGATCACCTGCTTTCCCTTTATCGTCACGGTGCTCTCTATCTTGAGGCAGGCGATCGGGCTTCAGCAATCGCCGCCAAACATGCTGATCGTCTCGCTGGCGCTTTTCCTTACTTATTTCATCATGGACCCTGTGCTTCAGGAAGCGTGGGCCAGCGGGGTCAAGCCGCTGCTCGATGAGCAGATCGCGGCGGCGGAGGCCTTTGACCGAACGCTTGCACCTTTCAGGGGGTTTATGGCGGCCCGGGTCGATGCAGAGACTTTCGGCATACTTGCCGACTTGCGCGAGGGTGTTGCAGCCACGACCCCGCCGGGGGAGGCCCCGCTCTCGCTTCTGGTGCCGTCTTTCCTGCTGAGCGAGGTGGAACGGGCATTTCAAATCGGGTTCCTGATCTTCCTGCCCTTCCTTATCATCGACCTGGTCGTGGCGGCGGTGCTGATGTCGATGGGGATGATGATGGTGCCGCCTGCGATCGTGTCTTTGCCGTTCAAACTCGCCTTCTTCGTGGTGGCCGACGGATGGGCGCTGATCTCAGGAGCGTTGGTGCGAAGCTACTTTTGAGTGCTCTGCGGGTTCCAGCGCTCACCTTCTGTTCTACTTGTTCCATCACTCTGCTGAAGTTGCGCCCACGCTCTGAAGCATCTGCGATGCGCGTGCGCTCGCCATGTCTCGGCTGAGCAAGCGATTTACTTGTCAGGGGGCGGCCTTTAGTCGGGCGCTAAAGCATGCGGACCTAGCGGACGATGAAGTCCGCGTGGAGGGCGCCGGCGGCCTTGATGCTCTTCAGGATGTCGATCATGTCGCGGGGGGAGACGCCGAGGGCGTTGAGGCCGGCGACGACTTCCGAGAGGGAAGTGCCCTCGGCGACCTCGGCAAGGCCGATGCCGGGCTCTTCATTGATTTCGGCGGTGGTGTTGGGCAGCACTACGGTCTCGCCGGGGGCGAAGGGGTTGGGCTGCACGGCGATAGGCTTTTCTTCAATGCGGATCGTGAGATTGCCCTGGCTTACGGCCACACGGCTTATCCGCACGTCCTCGCCCATGACGATGGTACCGGAACGCTGATCGACCACGACCATGGCGCGGCGCTGGGGCTCGACCGCGATGTTTTCGATCCGGCTGACCATATGGGCCGGGGAGCGGGTGCCGCTGCCGGAGAGGTTGATCTGGACTGTGCCGGCATCAAGCATGCGGGCAACGGGTGCGCCTAGAGTGCCGTTGATTGCACTCTCGATCCGGCTGGCGGTGGTGAAATCTTGTGTGCGCAGGGCCAGGCGCATGGTGCGCAATTGGGTGAAATCGAAGGGCACCTCGCGCTCTACGCGGGCACCTGAGGGCACGGTGCCCGCGGTTGGAACGCCCTGCGTTACGGTTGCGCCTTCGCCTTCGGCGGTTGCGCCGCCGGCGATGATCGTGCCCTGCGCGACGGCGTAGATCTGACCGTCGGCGGCGGTGAGGGGGGTCATCACGAGGGTGCCGCCGAGCAGGCTCTTGGCGTCGCCGATGGCGGAAACCGTCACGTCGATCTGGCTCCCGGCGCGGGCGAAGGGGGGCAGGGTGGCGGTGACGAAGACGGCGGCCACGTTCTTGGGGCGGAATTGCTCGCCGGTGACGTTGACGCCAAGCCGCTCCAGTATGTTCTGCATGATCTCCTCGGTGAAGGGCGCATTGCGCAGGCCGTCGCCAGAGCCGTTGAGGCCGACGACGAGGCCGTAGCCGACGAGGTCGTTGCCGCGGACCCCGTCGAACTCGACGAGATCCTTGATCCGGACAGGTGTGGCATGGGCCGCGCTGAGGGTGGTCAGCGCGAAGAGGCAGGCAAGAAAGAGACGAAGCATCAGAGGTAATTCACCAGGCTTAGGGACTGCATTCTGGCAGTCATCGCGTAGATGGTTTCGAGTTGTAGCTGCACCTGTTGCAGCCGCGAGGCGGTTTCATAGGGATCGACTTCGACCAGCTCGGCGCGGGTCATCTTGAGGGCGGAAGTTTCGGCAGCGCGGGCGGTATCGGCTTCGCCGATCAGCTCCTCGACGGTGCCGAGGCGGGCTTGCAGCTGGGTGAGGCCGGATTCGCCCTCGGTCAGGATCTCGCCGGCGCGCTGGAGCAGGTCTGCGCGGGCGTCGGTATCACCAGCGAGGGCGCCATCGGCGATAAGGCCTGCGAGGGCGATGCCCATGAGCGTGGCGCGCAGCTCGGGGTCGAGGGCGGTAAAACCGAGGTTGGCAGAGACCTCCTGTCCGATATCGACAGGGGCCAGCGGGGTGGCGGAACCGAGATAGACGGTGGTCTCGAAACCGCCGCCGGGGTCGAACCAGGTGTCGACTGCGGCCATGAGCGTGGCGACGTCGGTGGCCCCAGCGGTGGCGGAGCTGAGGCCTGCCATCAGGGTGGCGGCATCTGCGACGGCGGGGCCGCTGACATCCTGCCCGGCGAAGACGCTGCGACCGCCGAACTCGGTGTTCAGTGCCGAGAGAATGGGCTGGAGCTTGGAGGCGGCATCGGCGGCAGCGGTGCCGATCAGCTCAGGTTGCGCGGCCTGACTCGCGTTGAGCAGGTTGGAGGCGCTGTCGGAACCGAAGGTGGAGATCGTCTGGTAGGCGTGCTGCATCACCGAGGCGAAGCTCGCGGCCTCGGTGCTGGCGGTCTGGAAGGCGGCATTGCGTGCCAGTGTCATCTCGATGCTGGTGATCGGGGCGAAGTCGCCGCCGACGGCCTCGGCGATGCTGGACTTGCGACCCGAGGACATCTCTTGCGTGAGGCGGGCAAGCTCCGACTTCATGTCGTGGTTGGAGCGGTTCATCGAGTGGAGGCGGGCGAGATCGCCGAAGCCGAGTTGTTTCAACATCCTGTCAGCCCCTTCAGATGGCCATGATCCGCTGGATCAGCTCGTCGATGGTTTGGATCACCTTGGCGTTGGCGGCGTAAGCCTGTTCGACGACGAGGAGTTGTTGCAACTCGCGATCGGTATCGACGCCGCCGGCAAGTTCGGTGCTGAGCAGCGTGTCGTAGCGGGCGTATTGGTAGCTGAGTTCAACCTCGCCGCTTTCGCGCTCGGCGGCGAGACCGGAGAGGAAGTCGGCGGCATGGCCTGAGGCGGAGCGGGACAGGCCGGTGGCGGCGGTGGAGGCGGAGCTGCGGCTCTCGTTCAACCGGTCGGTGAGTGACTGGAGCAGGGCGGCGTTGCCGACCGGACCGGAGGCGGCGGCACCGAGACCGTCGCGCAGGCGCCAGCTGTCGCCGCCGCGATCCGGGTCGGCGAGGATGTTGAACTCCAGCCGGGCGGAAAGCCCCTCCTCATCGGTGGCGACAAAGGCGGCGCCGCCATCGGTGAAGAGCCCGGCGTCTCCGGTGCCGAGCGTGGTGTCGAGCGCCGGGTCCTGAAACCGCTCGACGAGATCGCGGGCCATCATGTCGAGGCTGGCTTGGGCTGCCACCGCGATCTCGTCGCGCTGGGCGAAGAGGGCGTGGAGGCTGCCGCCGGCGAAGGGGGCATTCTTGCCATCGGTGCGGACGGGGTTGCCGTTGAGGGTAAGGCCGGAGAGCGCGCCTGAGCCGAGGGTCATGTCGGGAGTGATCATGTTGACGGAGGAGAAGCCGATTGTGGCCGCGGTCCCCTCCAGCAGGATGCCGCCGGTGGGGGTGAAGAGGGCGACCTTGCCGCCTTCGCGCTGGACCTGCCGGATGGGAACGATCTCGGCGATGCTGTCGATCAGCACTTGGCGCTGGTCATGCAGGGCGGCGGCGTCCTGACCGCTGGAGTTGGAGTTGAAGATCAGGGCGTTCAGCTCGGCCACCTGCTCGAGCGCGCTGTTCAGCTTTGTGACCTCGCGGCTGATCTGCTGGTCGGCCTCGAGCCGGAGATCCTGAATGCCATCGGAGATGCTCTCGAACTTGGCGGCGAGGTTGACGCCAGCGCGCGCGGCGCTGTCGAGCCGGGCGGGCACATCGGGGCGGCTGGCAGCCTCGATCAGTGCGCCCTCGAAGCGCGCGTAGGCGCTGGTGAGGGCGTTGATATCATCGGGCGCACCGAGCAGGGCCTCGATGCGGGTGAGCGCATCGGACCGGGTTTGGGCCTCGCCGGCGGCGGCCTGGGCCAGCCGCCGGTCGCCGATGACGCGCTCGTTCACGACCCTTTCGATGGCGCCGAGCTGCACCCCGCCAAGGGGGCGCACCGAGAGGCTCACGCTGCGGCGCCCGTAGCCCTCGGTGAGGGCGTTGGCGATGTTGGAGCTGATCACGTCGGTCTGGCGCTTGGTGGCGTTCAGCCCCGACAGCGCGGCCGACATGGAGGCGGAGAGGGTCATGGGGAGACTCCCGGGTTAGAGCTGGGGTCAGCGCTTGATGTTGGTGGTTTCCTGCAACATTTCGTCCACCGTCTGGATGACCTTGGCGTTGGAGGAATAGGCGCGCTGGGTCTGGATCAGGGCGGTGAGCTCGCCTGCCACATCTGTGGCGCTCTCTTCGAGCGCGTAGCTCAGGATATCGCCGGTCGGCCCGTCTGCTGCATCCCAGAGGAAGAAGGAGCCGGAGGCGTTGGAGGTTTGGTAGGTCTGGTTATCCAGCGCGAGCAGCCCGTTGGGGTTGGGCAGGTCGACCAGAGGGATCTGGTAGATCGTGCGGGTGATGCCGATGTCGAAAGCTGCCGAGAGGAAGCCGTTGGCATCGACCTCGACCGAGACCATGTTGCCCACCGGTGAGCCATCCTTGCTGATCGAGGTGGGTGCGAAGCTGTCTGAGAGCTGGGTCATGAGGTTGCCGGATCCGATGGCGCCGATGTTGATGTCGATCGGGCCGCCGTCGACGGTGACGGTGAAGATGCCTGTCACCCCATCATAAGCGCCGCCCGCGCCGGTGAGGGTGACGGCGTCAATCGTGCCGCCGGAGCCGCGGGTATCATCGAAGACCAGCTCGTACTCGCCCACCACGGCGCCGCCCGAGGCGGAATCGGTGATCACCATATCCCAAGTGTTGGAGGAACCGGTGGCCGGGATCTGGGGGGTGAAGGTGATGGACAGGGACTCGGAGGTGCCGAGGTTGTCGTAATATTCGATCGACAGGTCGAGCGGGTCGCCGGAAGCGTCGAAGTCGGTTTCGGTTGCGGGCAGGTTCATGCCGAGTTGCATGTTCTCGGTCGGCTCGCCAGCGAATTGGTTCACGTTGATCTGGATCGGCTCGAGCCCGTCGGCGGTGTCGCGCGCGAAGTTGGGGATGGAGCCATCGGAATCGGCTGGCCAACCCATGAGCACGAGGCCTGACTCGGTCACCAGATAGCCATCGGCGTTGGTGCGGAAGCTGCCGGTGGTGGCAAGATACATCGGGCGGTCGCCGGTGAGGTTGTTTAGCGAGCTTTCGGTTGTGACGGGCAGAAAGCCGCGGCCGCGCACGGCGAGGTCGGTTGGGTTTTCGGTCGAGAGCAGAGCGCCGGGCTGGTCGATGAAGCGGGTGGTCGTGACCCGCACGCCGCCGGCGGAATAGGTGCCGCGCCCTGAGGTGATGACCATGGCGTGAAAGTCGGCCACGGCGCGCTTGTAGCCGTTGGTCGCGCTATTGGCGATGTTGTCGGAGATCGTGGCCAGGCGGCTGGCGTTGGCCGCGAGGCCTGCCACGCCCGCGTTGAGCGAGGAAGAAATCGTCATGTGAAGCGCCTTTCTGCTGCTTGGAGCTTTGCTTGAGAGGCACTATGCGCGGGCGTCCTTAAGGGAGGGCTAACAGATAAAATGCCATCGGTTTTGCCGCTCTTTCGCCGCAATCAGATGTCGGTGCGCAGGAGGATGAACTCCAGCCGGTTGTTGCGGATCGACATGGGGTTGCCCTCCATCGGCTTGCGGTCGGCAAAGCCGGAGGTGCGCTGCATACGGGCGCCGTCGAGGCCGGAGGATACCAGAAGCTCGCGGCCCACGGCGGCGCGATCTGCCGAAAGCTGCCAGACGGGGTTGTTGGCCCGGACGACCGGCTCAGAGGCGGTGTGGCCGTTGACGGCGACAGGGTTGGCGGCGAGGTCGAAGACACGGGCCAGCATGCCGGCGATCTCACGCATGATGCGGGTGGGCTCATCGGTGCCGGGCTGGAACAGCGGCACGCCTTCGATGTCGAAGACCTCAACGATCAGCCCCTCGTCGGTGACCTTGGTGACGATGTGGCGGAGCGCCTCGTTGGCGGTCATGCTCTCGCCGGACATGGCCATAAGCGCCTGTTCGACATCTTCGAGATCGACCGATTGGGTGAGGGATTCCTCGTTGGACGCGCCCGCGTGCTCGCCCTGTTCGCCTGCGGCAAGCTGGGCGTCTGCCGGGTTTTCTGCCGTGGCGCCGGTGCCGCTTTGGGGCAGGGTCTCTTCGGTGAAGACACTGTCACCGCCGAAGGCTCCCTCGCCGCCGCCGGAGACGCGGGAGAGCGGGACATTGGGGTTAAAATAGTCGGCGATGCCTTTGCGCTGCTTCTCGGTGGTGGCGTTCAGGAGCCACATCAGCATGAAGAAGGCCATCATCGCGGTCACGAAGTCGGCGTAGGCGACCTTCCATGCGCCGCCGTGGTGACCATCGCCCGCAATGATCTTTTTCTTCTTGATGATGATCGGTCGAACATCGTTCGCGGCAGACATAGCTCGCCCCTCGCTTTTACACCTGTCTTCACCCGGAGACGGGTTTAGCAGAGGGGCGTGAAGCGGGGCTTAACAGGTAAAATGCGAGGCGTATCGGGCGGCGTGCCGGTTCAGGCAGGCGCGCCGGTATCGCGGATGAGCTGCGAGATTTCGGCCACTTTCTCGTCGAGCAGCGCACGGTCGCCGCGGGTTTCGACGTTGAGGCGCAGCACCGGTTCGGTGTTGGAGCTGCGCAGGTTGACCCGCCATTGGGGGAACTCGAGGCTGAGGCCATCGAGGCGGCTGGTGTCGGTGGCGTCGGCGGCATAGGTCGTTTCGAAAGCCTGCTTGGCGGCCTCAGGGTCGCCGAGGCGAAAGTTGATCTCGCCGGAGGAGGGGTAGGCCGCGCGCATCTGCGCCACCATCTCGGAGAGCGGTTTGCCTTCGGAGGCCATCAGGGCAGCAATCATCAACCAGGGGATCATGCCGCTGTCGCAATAGAAGAACTCGCGGAAGTAATGGTGGGCCGAGATCTCGCCGCCGTAGATGCCATCTTCGCTGCGCATCAGGCGCTTGATGAGCGAGTGGCCGGAGGGCGAGGGCACGGCCACGCCGCCCGCCTCGGCGATCACCTCGCGGGCATTGAAGGCGACGCGGGTATCATGGACGATCTTGGCACCGGGATGCGCGGCGAGAAAGCTCTTGGCGAGGAGGGCCACGACGAACTCACCCTCGACGAAGCTGCCGGTTTCATCGCAGAGGAAGCAGCGGTCGAAGTCGCCATCCCATGCCACGCCCATCGCCGCGCCGGTGGATTTGACCTGGTCGGCGGTGGCGGGCTGGTTCTCGGGAAGGAGCGGGTTTGGGATGCCGTTGGGAAAGGTCGCATCAGGCTCGTGGTGCATGCGCTCGAAGGCGAGCGGTGCGCCTGCGGCCTCGAGCTTGGCGGCGATGGCATCAAAGGAAGGGCCGGCGACGCCGTTGCCGGCATTCACGAGGATCTTAATCGGTTTGAGCGCGGACACATCCACGAAGGAAACGATCTTGTCGGCATAGGCATCGCGGGTGTCGGCCTCGGAGCGGGTGCCGGGGGTGGCGGCATCAGGCAGGTCGGAGCCGCCGCAAAGCTCCTTGAGGCGCTCCATCTCGTCATCGGCGGAGAGCGGGCGGGAGCCTTCGGCCACCATCTTGATGCCGTTGTAATCAATCGGGTTGTGCGAGGCGGTCACCATCAGGCCGCCATCTGCGCCGAGGTGGGAAGTGGCGAAATAGACCTCTTCGGTGCCGACGAGGCCGATGTCGATCACATCGACGCCGCCTGCGATGAGGCCTTGGGTCAGCGCCTCGGTGATCTCGGGGGAGGAGGGGCGGATATCACGCCCGATGACGGCCGTCTTGCAGCCCAGCACCTCGGCAAAGGCGCGGCCGATCTTGCGGGCGAGCGCGCTATCGAGGTTCACGCCGATCTGGCCGCGGATGTCATAGGCCTTGAATGCGGAAAGGTCGGTCATGGGGGCTCCGGGTGCTGGTACGGTCATGCTGCAACTGCGAATGGATCGTAGGCAGCCCGCGCGAATTGGCAACCCCGGCGGCGCAATCACGGCTTTGCCCTTTAAACACACCCATAAACCCTATATGGCCCCGCAACGTGTAAACAAAGGAGACCCTGATGGGCTATCGCGTCGTCGTCGCCGGCGCCACGGGCAATGTGGGCCGCGAAATGCTGAATATCCTGGCCGAGCGCCAGTTCCCTGTTGATGAGATCGTTGCGCTGGCATCGCGCAAATCTCTCGGCACAGAAGTTTCGTTTGGCGACAAGACCCTCAAGACCAAGGATCTCGATACCTTCGACTTCACCGGATGGGATATCGCGCTCTTCGCCATCGGCTCGGATGCGACGAAGACCTATGCGCCCAAGGCCACCAAGGCGGGCTGCCTCGTTATCGACAACTCGTCGCTCTACCGCTACGACCCGGATATCCCGCTGATCGTGCCGGAGGTGAATGCCGATGCGATCGAGGGCTATGCCAAGAAGATGATCATCGCCAACCCCAACTGCTCCACGGCGCAGATGGTGGTGGCGCTCAAGCCGCTGCATGACCGGGCCAAGATCAAGCGCGTGGTGGTGAGCACCTACCAGTCGGTTTCCGGCGCGGGCAAAGGCGGCATGGACGAGCTTTGGGACCAGACCAAGGGCATGTATGTGCCGGGTCAGGAGAAGGAGCCTGCGCAGTTTCAGAAGCAGATCGCCTTTAACGTGATCCCGCAGATCGACGTGTTCATGGAAGACGGCTCCACCAAGGAAGAGTGGAAGATGGTCGTCGAGACCAAGAAGATCATCGACCCCTCGATCAAGGTCACGGCGACCTGCGTGCGGGTGCCGGTGTTCGTGGGTCACTCCGAGGCGGTGAACATCGAGACCGAGGAATTCCTCGATGAGGACGAGGCGCGCGACATCCTGCGCGAAGCGCCCGGCATCCTTGTGGTCGATAAGCGCGAGCCGGGCGGCTACACCACGCCGGTTGAATGCGTGGGCGACTTTGCCACCTTCATCAGCCGCATCCGGCAGGACAGCACCATCGAAAACGGGCTGAACTTCTGGTGCGTGAGCGACAACCTGCGCAAGGGCGCGGCGTTGAACGCGGTGCAGATCGCCGAGCTTTATGGCCAGCGGATCCTGAAAAAAGGCTGAAAATGGTGCGCTTTGATGGCGCACCCAATGAACGCCGAAAATTTTTGAGGGCCGGTCCAAGGATCGGCCCTTTGCTTGCGTCTTACCTTTTGAACGGCGCCGAGGAGCGCCGGGAAACGCAGCTTGCTTTCGGACAGAGGCAGGAGGATGCTCCGCGCCGAAGGCATTTTGACATGAGGTATTGACCGATGAAGACCCTCCTTTGGGCGACCGCCCTCACCACCCTGCCCGTTGCCGCGCTGGCTGCCGATTTTCAGGCCGTTGCCCCGGTGACGGCTGCGACCGTTTACCCGCAGGGTGCCACCGTGACCCGCACGGTGACGGCGCAGGTGCCGGCGGGGGCGCACCGCATTCTGTTTCCGGTGCGCCGAGGGATGCAGGACTACGGGCCGCCGCGGATCTTGCCGTCGGGCGGTGTGGCGCTGGGGGCGACCCAGCTTTTGACCGGCTACGTGACCGACGCGGAAACGATTTATTCCCCGGCTCAGCAGGCAACGCTCGAGCGGGTCGAGAGCCTTGAGGACAGCATCACCGCCAAGGCCGATGAGATCGCCCGCGCACAGGTGGCGCGGGATGGGGCGAACGCGCGGCTCGAATTTTTGGCCTCGGTGAAGGGCGGGGCGCTTGATGCGATCGACCCCGAGGCGCTGCGCGCGGCCGCCGGGCTGATCGGCACCGAAACGGCGGCCGCCCAGCTGGAGAAACAGCAGACCGAGGAGGCCCTGCGCGACCTTTCCGAGGAAATGACCAAGCTGAAAACCCAGCTTGCACAGGCGAAGGCCGACATGGCCCGCCTGACCCCGCCGGAGGGGCCGGTGGACATGATGGCGGTGTCGCTGGAGCTGGACGCGCCGCAGGAGGTGGTGCTGGAGGTGGTCTATCTCGACGGGGCCGCCGCGTGGCGCCCGGATTACGATCTGCGGCTGACCCGCGGCGAAAACGCCTCGGTCGCGATCGACCGGAAGGCGGTGGTGCAGCAATACACCGGGGAACTGTGGGACGGGATCACGCTGGAGCTTTCGACCGCCGATCCGTTTGCGGGCATCGTGCCCAGCGAGCCGCACCCGAACCAGGCGCAGATCGGGCAGGGTGCTTACAAGAGCCGTGTCTCTGGCAGTGCCTCCTACGACACCGCCCGTGCTGCCGCAGAGCCGGAGGTGATGGAAGAGGCGATGGTGGAGCCGGTCGCCCCGATTGCCGCCGGGCTGAAGGTGGAGGGGCTTGCTGTGAGCTACGACTACCCGCGCAAGGTGACGCTCTCGCCCGACGCGGGCGAGGGGCTGCAACTGGCGCTGGATACGGTGACGCTGGAAGCGGACGAGAAGATCATCGCCGCCCCGCGAACCGACAGCACCGCCTTCCTGCTGGCCGAGCTGCGCAACTCGCTGGCTGAGCCGATCCTGCCCGGTCAGGCCTCGGTCTACCGTGACGGCGTGTTCGTGGGCCGCAACTCGGTTCCGCTGATCCCGGCGGGCGCGAAAGAGGAGCTTTCGTTTGGCCCGCTGGAGGCGGTGCGGCTGGAGTGGAAGTTGCTGAACAACGACACTGGCGACAAGGGCATCGTGACGCGCTCCAACACCCGCGAGCAGGCGATGGAGTTCACGGTGGAGAACCTCAGCGGCGAGCCGGTGGAGCTGACAGCGCTGTATGCGCTGCCCTATTCGGAGCAGGAAGACCTGGAGCTGGACATCCGCGTGCGCCCCGCCCCCACCCGCGAGGACTGGGAGAAGAAGCGCGGTGTGGGTGAATGGGACATGGAGCTTGCGCCGGGTGAGAAGAAGCTGGTGCGGATCGACGTGACGCTGGACTGGCCCACGGGGTCGGAGCTGATCTGGTATCCGTGAGGCCGGTTGACTAACGAGGAGAGGGCCGGAGCGTGGTGCGCTCCGGCCCTTTGCTGTTTCAGTACTTGGGGTGAGCCGCGTTCATCAGTTGCCGCCGCCGCACGGCCCGCTCGCGCTGCCAGATGTAGAGGCCCGAGCCGATGATGATCAGCCCGCCAGCCAGCGTCCACACCGTTGGCCATGTGTCGAACACGAGGATGCCCGAGACCGCGGCGAGAAAGATCTGGCTGTAGACCATAGGTGCGAGGATCGAGGCATCGGCCCAGCGGTGGGCGGTGGTTGCCAGGATATGGCCGAACATGCCGAAGAAGCCGATGGCGAAGAGGACCACCCATTGGGTTGTGCTTTCAGGCGCGGTCCATGCGACGAAGGCGAAGGGCGCCAGCACGAGGGAGGCCAGCCCGGCGGACCAGACCTGCTGGGTGGCGTTGGTCTCGACACCCGCGAGCATCCGGGTCATCACGAAGTAGAGCGAGGCCATGATGAGCGCGGCGAGTGAGAAGAACATCGCCGGGTGCCATTCGGCTCCCCAGGGTTGGATCACCACAAGCACGCCCAAGAAGCCGGTGGCCACGGCGAGGAAGCGGCGCAGGCCGACTGTCTCGCCCAGTAGCGGGATGGCGAGGAGCGTGACCACGATGGGGCCGGCGAACATGATCGTCGTGGTCACGGTGATCGGCAAGTATTTGAGCGCGAAGAAGTTGAGCACCGTAGAGCCGAAGAGGAAGCAGCTGCGCAGGAACTGCTTGAGCGGCGCACGCGAGCGGAAGCAGCCGAGCCCCTCCTGCGGGATGTAGACCACGCAGGCATAGACGAAGTGGCCGAAATAGCGGGCGAAGACCACCATCAGCACCGGCAGGCCAGAGAGGGTGAGCCACTTGGCCGAGGTGTCGATGCAGATGAAGAAGCAGACGGCGAGCAGCATGGTGACCACCCCCGCTGCCGTGCGGTCTTCTCTTGGTAACGGATCGCTCAAGGAGTTTGCCTCAGTTCGACATGCCGCCGTCGATGGCGATGCACTGCCCTGTCATGTAGCGACTTTCATCGCTGGCGAGGTAGAGTGCAAGGTCTGCGATCTCCTGCGGCAGCCCAATGCGGCCCATCGGCTGGCGAGCGACGAAGGCCTTCATCGCGGCCTCGTAGTCGCCGGTGGCGCGGAGGCGTTCGTGCAGGGAGGGGCTGTCGACCGTGCCGGGGCAGATGGCGTTGCAGCGGATGCCATCGGTGATGCAATCGGCGGCGACCGACTTGGTAAGGCCCAGAACGGCGGCCTTGGAGGTGCCGTAGACGAAGCGGTTGGGCACGCCCATGATCGAGGAGGCCACGGAGGCGATGTTCACGATCGCGCCGCCGCCCTTGCCGCGCAGGATGGGCAGCATGGCCTGAATGGCGTGCATCTGCGAGCGGACGTTGAGGTTGATGGCAAAGTCGAGGTCGGCGTCGGTGGCTTGTTCGATGGTGCCCGCGTGGACGACCCCGGCGCAGTTGACCAGCACATCCGGCGTGGCAGCCTGGATGGCGGAGGTGAGGGCGGCGCGGTCGAGCACGTCGAGCGCGAAGGCCTCGCCAGGAAGGCCGGTGAGCAGGTCGGCGTTGAGGTCGGTCGCCACCACATCGGCGCCTTGGGCGGCGAAGGTTTCGGCAATCGCCCGGCCGATGCCCTGACCGGCGGCGGTGATGAAGGCTTTCTTGCCCTGTAGTCTCATTTGGGGTCCTTTCCGAGGTTCTTGCCCATCCAGTCGACGAGTTCGGGCACCATGATCTCGCCATCGCCGGAGGATTTGGCCTCTTGCAGCGTGGCATCGGCGGCGGTGGACATGCGCGAGTGCAACCCGAGGTCGGTGGCCATCTGGCGGTAGTAGCCCACGTCCTTGGCGCCGTTGTCGACGGAGAAGGCGAGGTCGATCTGGCCCTTCATCGCGTAGTTCTTGATGAAGTCCATCATGCCGGAGTGGTTGGGACCGGCGGCCATGACATCGTAGAGCGCGCTGCGCTCGATGCCCGCCGCGTCGGCCATGGCAAAGGCCTCTGACATGGCGGAAGCGGTTGTCATGGCAAAGAAGTTGTTGATCAGCTTGATGGTGTGGCCGTTGCCGGATTTGCCGAGGTGGAAGACGTTTTCACCCAGCGTGTCGAGCACGGGTTTGACCTTTTTGTAGGCCGCCTCGTCGCCCGCGCACATGATGTTGAGCAGGCCCTTTTCGGCGTGGGCCGGGGTGCGGCCGAGGGGGGCGTCGAGATAGGCCGCGCCCTTGGCGGCGAGGTCGGCGGCGATCTTTTGGGTGGAGGCGGGCAGGGAGGTGCCGAAGTCGATGACCACCTGGCCGGGTTTGGCCCCGGCGAGCACACCATCCTCGCCATAGACGCGGCCTTCGACATGCTCGGAGGTGCCCATGCAGAGCATCACGATGTCGGCGGCCTCGGTCAGCTCGCGGGCGGTGACGGCCTCGGTCGCGCCCCGTGCGATGGCTTCCTCGATGCCGGTGCGGTCGCGGTTGCCGAGGGCGATGACCGGGTGACCTGCCTGCTGAAGGCAGCCGACCATTGCGCGGCCCATGAGGCCGAGACCGATGAAACCGATGGTTTCCTTGCTCATCTTAGACTCCTGTGTAGTCGCCCGGCACATCTGCCGGGGTGATCGGTTTGCCTGCCTTGCCGGAGAGGGCGGCGGCGAGGGTCATTTCCATCGCGGCGATGCCGTCTGCGCCGGTGCAGAGCACGCTGTCTTCGCCCCCTGCCACCACTGCGGCGAAGCGCTCGATCTGGGCAAGTAGCGGGTCGATGCGCTCGAAGCGCTGACCCGGCACAGGGGCGAGCGGCTTCGACCACTCGATCTCGCCCGGGCCGGAGCGGCCCCAACGGGTGAGCGAGGGGAAGGCGAGGGCGCCTTCGGTGCCGGTGATGCGGATGTAATCCTCGCCCGAGCCGGCGATGGCTGGGTTCTCGTAGCTGGCGGCCTCGAAAGACCACGGCGAGGCGCCGGCATCGGAGATGAGGAAGGAGCCGAGCGCGCCGTTTGCGAAGCGGAAAGCGACGGCGGCGGTATCTTCGATCACGAAGCCACGGCGGGCGGAGGAGAGCAGCGCGGTGGCCTCTGTCATGTCACCTATGAGGAAGCGCAGCAGGTCGATCTCATGAGTAAGGTTGGTCAGCAGCGGGCCAGCACCGGGTGCGCGGCGCCAGTCGACATCATAGTAGGTGTTGTGCTTGCGCAGGCTCCAGATGCCCTGCACGCCGACCAGATCGCCGATCTCGGCCAGCGCATCGCGGGCGGCGATCGAAAAAGGGTGGCAGCGGCGGTGGTGGCCGGTGAAGAGCAGCAGGCCCTTGGCCCCGGCATCGGCCACCAGCGCGCGAGCCTCGTCGAGCGTGGCGGCGGTGGGCTTTTCGACCAGCACGGCCCAGCCGCGCGAGAGGCAGGCGTGGGCGCTGGCGGCGTGGTCCTGCGTGGGGGTGGCGATGATGGCGGCGCGGGTTTCGGCAGGCACGTCATCAAGCGTGGCGACGGCGTTCAGGCCCTGTGCCGCCAATTCATCCCGGCGCGGTGCGTGGGGCTCCACGATGGCGGTGATCCTGACCTCCGGCGAGGCCGTAGCGACCTCTACATGGCGCATGCCGATGGAGCCTGCGCCGATGATGCAGAGCGGGAGTGATGTGGTCATGTGGCGGCCTCCTGCCGGGGCATCCGAAGGTCTGGACTGTTTGAGCTGTGCTGATCCCTACACTCGCGGGGCGAGCCAGAGGAGGAGACACCATGTTGAAGCATCTCATTGTAGCCACGGCCCTTGCCGCCTTGCCCGGCGGGGCGATTGCCCAGCAAACCTCGGGAGAGGTGGGAGGCTTTCCGCCGGAAGACATCGAGATGGTGGTGAGAACCGGGGAAGGCGGGGCGCCGGATGTCTCGGCCACCGAGTTCACGCTGGCGCTGGGCGGCTACTACCGCTTCAACTTTACCTGCCCGGACGCGAAGGATGACGAGACCGGCTTTCACTTTGAATCGGAGGGGTTGATGACCAATGCCCATATCCGGGTTGTCTCGGTGGGCGATATGGAGATCTACATGCAGGGTCTCGGCTTCAGGGCGCTGGAATGCGACGAACCGGGGACGGTAAAGTTCAGCTTTCATCCGATGCGGGCGGGCAGCTACGACTTTATCGTGCGCGACCACAGCGAGCCGCCGCAGGTGGTGAATGGGGTGTTTGTGGTGGAGTAGTTGCGCCATCAATCCCACCAGACGAGCCAGGAGGAGGCGGAGGCGAGGGTTTCGGCGGCCTGCGCGGCGGGGATGCCGTTGATCTCGCTGGCCCCGAGGGCCTGAAACCCCAGCGCGATGCGGGCGGCCTCGGCCAGCGGGGGCGGCGTGGGGGAGTTAAAGCCGAGGCTGTCGGTGCTGGCGGTGATGGGCCGCGCGCCATGGGCGATGTGCAGGTGGCGACAGAAGGCGAGCAGCGCGGTGCGGCTATCGCCCGCCATGTAGCTTGCGCCCGGCAGGTAGGCGGGGGCGGCCCAGGGGTGGGGCGCGGGCAGGCGGGCGAGGGTGGCCTTGCTGCTTGCGGTGCCGAGCATGGTGGAGAGCGGATCGAGTGGGGCGGCGGCATCGGGCGTGTCAGGCTCGGAGGCGGTGCCGCCGGTCAGGGCCGCCACGGCCTCGCCGCCAAAAAGCTGGCTCATGAGATGAAGCGAGCGGAAGGGATCGTGCGGTTTGGCCTCCGGGCTCATCAGCCGCTCCACGAGGCCCTGCACGGTGGCGAGGTCGGTGCCCGGATCGTCACGGGCCTCTTTCAGCGCACGGGCCACTCCGATCAGCTCTTTTTCCTCCTTGCTCATCGCCGCGTCCGGCGTGCCATCGACGGCGCGGCGGCGGCGGACCATATCGTGGACCATGGGCGACCATGTCGGATCATCCTCGGCGGGCAGCGCGCCCATGGCGAGGCTGATAAGCAACTCGGCCTCGCGCTCTTCTTCGGAGATAGTGCCGGTGGCGTAGAGCCAGGCGGTGAAGTCGAAGGCCTCGGCTGCGGCGATGAGCGCGGCGGCATTGCTTGCCGCCTCCTCGGCCAGATCTCGCAACTCTGGCCGCTTGATCAGCAGCAGGGTGCCCTCCTCGGGAGGCGGTGCGCGCAGCACCTCCAATGCGCGGTTGCGAGGAACTTCGATGACCTCGAAGGGCAGCGGCATTACATCACCGCTCCGACCTGCCAGGGGACGAACTCGTAATCGCCAAGCCCCTGAAGCTCGGATTTGGTCTTTTCGCCCGAGGCCATGCGGAGCCACATCTCGTAGATTTCGCGGCCCACTTCCTCGACGGAGGCGCCCTCGGTGAGGATGCGGCCTGCGTTCACGTCCATGTCGTCGCCCTGCTTCTCGAAGAGGGGCGAGTTGGAGGAGACCTTCATGCAAGGGGAGGGCTTAGAGCCGAAGGCGGAGCCGCGCCCGGTGGTGAAGCAGACGAGGTTTGCGCCGCCGGCGATCATGCCGGTCACGGAGGCCGGGTCGTAGCCGGGGGTATCCATGAAGGTGAAGCCCTTGGCGGTCACCGGCTCGGCGTATTTGTAGACTCCCATCAGCGGGGTGGTGCCTCCCTTGGCCGCCGCGCCGAGGGACTTTTCGAGGATCGTGGTCAGGCCGCCCTTCTTGTTGCCGGGGGATGGGTTGTTGTCCATCGAGCCGCCTGCCTTGGCGGTGTAGTCCTCCCACCAGTGGATCAGGTCGATGAGCTTTTCGCCGGTGGCGCGGTCCTTGGCGCGGGCGGTGAGCAGGTGCTCGGCGCCGTAGACCTCGGGTGTTTCGGCCAGCACGCCGGTGCCGCCTTGCGCCACCAGCAGGTCGCAGGCGTGGCCGACGGCGGGGTTGGCGGTGATGCCGGACCATGCATCGGAGCCGCCGCACTCGAGGCCCACCATCAGCTCGGAGGCGGGGCATTCCTCGCGCTGGGCCTTGTTGACCTCGGGCAGCATGGCCTCGACTTGGGCGATGCCCAGTTCGACAGTTTTGCGAAGGCCGCCGACATCCTGAATGTTCATGGTCTGGAACAGCGGGCCGGGGGTGAGGCCGTAGGCCTCGAGCAGCCAGTCGATCTGCATGCCCTCGCAGCCCAGCCCGGCCATCAGCACGCCGCCGACATTGGGGTTGCGGGCATAGCCCCAGAGCGTGCGCTGGAGCAGCTCGAAGCCGGTGCCGTCACCGCCCATGGCGCAGCCGGTGCCGTGGACAAAGGCCACGACGCCATCGACGTTGGGGTAGGCGGCGAGTTTCTCTGCGGTGAAGTGCTGGGCGATCTGGCGGGCGGCGGTGGCGGAGCAGTTCACCGAGGTGAGCAGGGCGATGTAATTGCGGGTGCCGACGCGGCCCGTGCTGCGGCGGTAGCCCATGAAGGTATCAGGCGTAGCGACGGGCTCGACGGGGCGGAGGTTGGTGGAGAACTCGTACTCGGTGTCGACGTTGCGAAACTCGAGGTTATGCGTGTGAACGTGGGCGCCCTGCGGGATGTCTTCCGCCGCGTAGCCGATGATCTGGGCGTATTTCAGCACCGCCTCGCCCTTGGCGATGTCCTGAGCCGCCATCTTGTGCCCGCGCGGGATGAGCTGGGTCGCCCCCTCCTGCCCGACTTCGAGCGGAGTGATGGCGGTGACGACATTGTCGGCGGCGGAAAGTCGGACGGTTTGGCTCATGGATGGCTCGCGGTTGAGAGTGGTGTGGTGGGCAGATTGCCCACCCTACGGGTCAGGCACAGACGGGGGCGTTGCCGTCCCAGCGGTGGATCGGGATGTGCGGCTCTGGGGCGAGGCGGGTGCGGGTGTCTTCCCACATCTGCTTCCAGACGCGCCAGTCCTTCAGCTCGCTTTCGGGATTGGCACGCGAGCGGGCGACGAAATCGGGGAAGTGGGCGCGGCCGGTGGGCTGGCCGGTGACATTGTAGCGGATGTCGAAGGACCAGCGGAAATCATCGGCCACGTTGTCGAGCGAGGCGTGGGGCGTAAGCGGGTGGAAGATCACCGCGCCGCCGGCCTTGACCGGCAGGGGGCGGGCCTTGCTTTCGTCAAGCAGGCCATCGGCGATGGAGGTCTGCTTTTGGGGGCAATGCGGATACATTTGCGGCTTGCCGGGGATGACTTGCAGGCAGCCGTTTTCGAGCGTGGCATCGGAGATCGCCAGCCAGACGGTGACCATCTGGGTGTTGTCGCCCTCGGCGTGGGCCACGGCACGATCCTGATGCCAATCGGTGGCCATGATGTGGGCAGTGGTCTCGGAGCCGCGCAGGGTGCGTGAGGGCGGCTTGAGGCGGACGTGCTGGATAGGGTTGGAGGTGATCTCGGGGCCGATCAGGCTTTCGACAAGATCGAGCAGGCGGTCGCAGCGCAGCATGTCAAAGACCGCCGGGCCCTGGTGCATGGGCGTGTCTGCGGTGAACTCGCCGCCGGGCAGGGTGATGTCCATCGGCTGGAACCACTCGCAACCCGCCTCGTAGCTGACCAGCAGCTTTTGCCAGAAGTCCATGTTGCCGGGCGCGGGCACGCGGCCCTCGGCGTGCCAGCGGTCATACATGGCGTCGAGCAGGGCGGTGTATTCGGCCTTCACCGCCTCCAGCGTTTCGGTGGGCAGAACATTGTCGACCACGAGCACGCCCTCGGCGTTGAAGGTGTCGATCTGGCTTTGCGTGAGCATTGGCGTCTCCTCCTCAGGCGCGGCAGGTTTCCAGCTTTTCCCAGTCGAAGGCGACGCCGTGGCCCGGGGTTTCGGGCGCGGTGACGTGGCCTTCGACCACGGTAAGCGGGGTTTCGATGTAGTCGTTCAGGCCGAAGCTGTGCATCTCGAGGTAGCTGCGGTTTGGCGCTGCGGCGAGCAGATGTACGGTGACATCATGCGCGCCGTGGCTGGTGACGGGCAGGTGGTGGGCCTCAGCCAATGCGGCGATCTTCATAAAGCCGGTCACGCCGCCGCAGCCGGTGACATCGGGTTCGGGGTAGCTGATGCCCTTGCTGTCGATGAGGGTCTTGAACTCCCAGAGTGTACGGAGGTTTTCGCCGGTGGCCAACGGCACGCCGCCTTCGGAGAGTATGCGGGCGTGGCCTGCGGGATCGTCCGGCGGAATCGGCTCTTCGAACCATGTGAGGTCGAACTCGCGGAAGGCACGGGCGGCGCGGATGGCGCCATCGACCGTGAACTTCATGTTGGCGTCGGTCATCAGCGGCATGTCGGGGCCGAAGGCGTCTCGCATGGCCGACATCCGGGCCACGTCCTCGTGGAGCGCGTCGCGGCCGCATTTGATCTTGATGTGGCGGTGGCCGTTCTCGACGTTGCGGTGGGTCTGGTCGACCAGCTCTTGCGGTGAGAGGTGCAGATCGACCCCGCCCATGTAACAGGGCACACGGGCGTCATATCCACCAAGAAGGCGCCAGAGCGGCAGGTTTGCGCGCCGCGCCTTCAAATCCCACAGCGCCATGTCGAGCGCCGAAAGTGCCATAACAGTCGGGCCGCCGCGCCCGCCGTAGTGGGTGGCCCACCAGAGGTCTTTCCAGATTGCTTCGATGAGGTCGGCATCGCGGCCTGCCACGCGGGGGGCCATCTCGCGGGTGAGGGTATCGGCAATCGCGCCGCCGTTCACGCCGCAGGTGTAGGTGTAGCCCATCCCCTCGGCGCCATCGCTGTCAGTGACGCGGGCGGTGATGACCTCGAAATTCTCCATCGCGCCGTGCATCGAATCTTCGAGCACCTGCGGGAGGGGGGTGATGTAATGGTCGGCCTGAAGACGGCTGATGGTGGCCATGGAATTTCAAGCTCCTCGCGGCCTGGAAGAATGCGTGCCGGGGCGGGCGGGCCGCCCCGGCGAAATGTCAGCGCCTCAGAGGAAGACCGAGACGATCGGCGGCCAGATCAGCAGCACCGCAAGGGCGCAGAGCTGGAGGCAGATGAAGGGCAGGAAACCCCGGAAGATCGCCGTGAGGGTGATGTGCGGCGGGGCCACGGACTTCAGGTAGAAGGCCGCGGGGCCGAAGGGGGGCGACAGGAAACTGACCTGCATGTTCATACAGAATACCACGCCGAACCAGATCGCCACGTGGCGCGGCTCCAGCCCGCCGATGAAGCCCAGTTCCTCGACCGGCAGCTTGAGCACGATCGGCAGGAACACCGGCATGATCAGCAGCACGATGCCGACCCAGTCCATGAACATCCCCATGATGAGGAAGATCAGCATCATCACGAGAATGATGCCCATGGTGGGCAGGTCGGCGGCGACGATCAGGTTGGCCACGTAGGTCGGGCCACCCGCGAGGGTGTACGCCGCAGCGAGGGCCGCCGCACCGATGGTCACCCAGATGATCGTGCCGGTGGACTTGAGCGTGCGCATCAGGCTGTCCCAGACGATGTCGAAGGTCATCTCGCGGCGCAGCACGGAGATGGTGAAAACCGCCACCACGCCCATACCGGCGGCCTCTGTGATGCCGGTGATGCCCATGTAGATGGAGCCGAGCACAACGCCGATCACGATCACGGGCGCGACGAGGCCCTTGCCCATCTGCCAGCCCTCCGCGGTACGCTCCTTGCCCACAAGGAACACGGCGGCGAGGCAGAGCGCGAAGGCGCCTGCGATCCAGGGCATGTGATAGACCATGCCAAGCGCGATCGGGTCGACACCTTCCTGCACGTAGCCTTCACCGGTTGCCCAGAAGAACACTGCCCGCAGGAACAGCACCCCGGTGATCCAGAGGCCGAAGTAGGCGAGGAAACCGAGAAAGCGCATCCCCTTTTCCTTGCCTTCCACCGCGCCCGGCTCCTCGGGAGGCAGCGGGGCCAGCGAGGGGTTCAGGTTGGTGCGGATCAGGATGTAGACGATGAAGAACGACGCCAGCATGAAGCCCGGCAGGAACGAGGCGGTGAAGAGGGCCTTGATCGAGGTTTCCGTCACCAGCCCGTAGAAGATGAGCACGATGGACGGCGGGATCATGGTGCCGAGCGAGCCGGAGGCACAGATGGTGCCGATGGCGAGGTTCTGGTTGTACCCGAGGCGGAGCATCTGCGGCAGGGCGATGAGGCCCAGCAGAACCACCTCGCCGCCGATGATGCCCGACATGGCGGCCATGATGACGGCCATGATCGAGGTCACGATGGCGATGCCGCCGCGCATCCGGCTGAGCCAGACGTTCAGCGAGTTGTACATGTCCTTGGCGATGCCCGTTCGTTCGAGGAGCGCCGCCATGAATATGAACAAGGGTATCGAGATCAGGACGTAGTTCGTCATTTGCCGGTAAACGGCCTGACCGAGCACCGAGAACGGGCCCTTGCCGAAGTCGCGGAAGAGGATATCCACGTCGAACTTGAGGATCAGGGTCACCACCGCGAGGAAGGCGGAGGCGAAACCGAGGGGCATGCCGATGGCAAGCAGGATGAACATGCCTGCAAGAACCAGCAGGCTGAGGGTGCCGATATCGACCATTGATCAGTCCTCCAGCGTCTTGCGGATGTTTTCGATCTCTTGCTCGTCCATCTCGTCGGTGTGGTGCTCGGGGGCCTTGTTCCAATCTGCGATGAGGTTGGAGACGGCCTGCACGGCGACGAGGCAGATGATGAAGAGAATGGCGGCCTTCATGGTGCCCGGAATGGGCGGATCCCAGGCGGTGCCGAAGGTTTCCATCCGCAGGAGGCGGGTTTTGGCGTCGGCGTAGCCGCCCCAGACGAGAGCGAAGGTAAAGCCGACGATCAGGCCGACCGAGATACAGTCGGCGGTCTTTTGGGCCCAGCGGGGCATCACGTCATAGATCACGTAGATGCGGATGTGGCTGCGCTGCTGCATGGCGTATTGCCCGGCGAACAGGAACACCACGCCCGCGATCCAGAGCGAAAGTTCGTTGGCCCAGAGCGTGGGGCGCGAGAAGACGTAGCGCGAGACCACCTCGTAGAACATGACGATCACGATCAGCCCGATCATGATCATGGCCATCCGCGACGTGATCAGCGACAGAATGTCGAAGAAGCCTTCCGGCTTGTCCTCGATCGCGCCGATGAAGTCGGATAGGTAGATCGAGGTGAACACGATGGAGAGCAAGGCCGAGCCCAGCATCAGGTAGACGATCGGCTTGCCCTGGGGGCGGATCATCTCGTGCATGCCGTAGGCGTCGTCGGAGATCAGCAGGTTGAGCACCAGCCAAGCCCAGACGAGCACGGCGATGCCGGTGAACACGATGGCGGCTGTACGGACGGGCTTTCGCAGCCCTCCGAGCCACACACTTTCCTTTTCGAGAATTTCCGACATGGCGCACCTCCCCAAGCGGTCATGCTGTGTGTTGTGTGATTATTTCTTCTGCCCGAAGACGGATGAGCCCCGGCGTGCGGGGCTCATCGATGTTATGAAGG
Organism: Vannielia litorea; assembly: GCF_019801175.1. Lineage (NCBI taxonomy): Bacteria > Pseudomonadati > Pseudomonadota > Alphaproteobacteria > Rhodobacterales > Paracoccaceae > Vannielia > Vannielia litorea. The sequence goes on along the minus strand of NZ_JAHVJR010000001.1, from coordinate 2,919,609 downwards.
CTGATGCCTCATGCTTACTCGATCAGGCCGAGCTGCTTGAGGTAGGTCTTGTGGCTGGCGAGGATCGCGCCGGCCTCGGGCGAACGGGTGCCCCAGTCGTCCCAAGCGGTCTGAGCGGCCTTACGGAAGGCGGCACGATCTTCGGGCGACCAGTCGTAGAGAGTCACGCCAGCGGCGGTCAGCTCAGCGGCGGCTTCAGCGTTGGCCTTCTCGTTCGACAGGGCGATCTGGAAGGAGAGTTTCTGCCAGGCGGTGTCGATGATCCGACGCTGCTGCTCGGTCATGCCGTCCCACACGTCCTTGTTGCAGGCGAGGTGGTCGGACGGCATCGAGTGGAAGCCCGGGTAGGTGGCGTGCTTCACGATGTCGTAGAGACCGAGGCCCACGTTGTTGGCGAGGCCAGAGGCGTCAGCACCGTCGATGATGCCGGTTTCGAGCGCGGTAAAGATCTCGGTGAAGTCCATCACGATGGGCGAGGCGCCCAGCTCTTCGAAGATCTCGGTTTCCATGCCCGGGGGCGAACGGAACTTCCAGCCCTTCAGGTCTTCGAAGCCACGGATCGGCTTGGACGAAGACAGCGACTCCTGGCCGTAGATCGACCAGCCGACGAGCTGCATGCCCTGAGCGTTGTAGAGCTCCTGAGCGGCGGCGTAGCCGTCACCGTAGTAGAGCCAGGAGTACTGCTGCCAGGGGGTATCGTAGCCGCCCATGATGTCGCCGACGAACTGGAACGCGGGGTTCTTGCCGGTCTGGTACGCGCCGCCGGTGGCGTCGCAGTCGACGATGCCGTTGATGGCGGCGTCGAAGGTCTCGGTGGTCGCCACGACGGACGAGGAGTAGAACATCTCGACGGTGATGTCGCCGCCGGACATGGTCTGGACGTCGTCGATCCAGGTGGCCAGAGCCTGACCGGTCGGATGCTCGGTTGCATAGTGAGTCTGGATCCGAAGGGTGATCGGATCAGCCATGGCGGCACCGGCCACAAGGGCAGCGGCTGCGGCCGTCGAAAGAACGGTCGAAAGTTTCATAGAGTTACCTCCCTGCGCGGCCCTTACCCTCCCCGGGCGGCACCGCTTTTCATACTGCGCGTCCTCCAACGCGCGGCGAAAGATGGCATACCATCCGGGCGGAAACTATCGGAAGCCATGTCGACAATCAACGGGTTTTGGTATACCAAAATCGCCGGAGAGGCACTTTTTTGCGGTTGATTTCGGGGTCATTGCCCGTATTTCGCGAGTGCCTGGGAGGGAATCGCCAACACGAGGCGCAATATGGCGGACAAACTGCTGCCGGAGCAGATCGCGAAGCGTCTGCGAAGGGAAATTCTGCGGGGCACGCTGCGGCCCGGTGCTTCTATCAAGGAACGCGACAATGCCGCCGAGCTGGGTGTGAGCCGCACGCCCATGCGTGAGGCGATTCGGATCCTGTCGCTGGAGGGGCTGGTGGAGCTGCGTCCCTCGCGCAGCCCGATCGTGGCCGACCCGACATGGAAGGAAGTGGTGGACAACCTCGAAGTGTTGAAGGCGCTGGAGTTGCTCTCGGGCGAGCTCGCGGTGGCCCATGCCTCGGAGGCTGATATCGATGCCGCCGCCGCCGTTCAGGCCCGTATGGAAAAGCTTGCCCCCACTACGGATGAGATCGACCTCTTCGAGGTCGATATGGAGTTTCACTCCGCGCTCGTGCGGGCCAGCGGTAACCCGGCGCTTGCCGAGACCCATAGCACCTACCTTGCCAAGCTCTGGCGCGCGCGCTTTCTCGGCAGCCGGATCGGGCGCAGCCAGCAGCGGGTGTTTGACGAGCATAACGGCATCATTCAGGGGCTGCGGGACCGGGACCGGCGCAAGGTGAAATCAACCATCTCGGCCCACCTCGATGCCCTGCGCCGCCAGATACGGCGGCACTTTGACACCAACACCCGGGTCGGCGAGCTACAGCCCAACCCGACAACGGAAGCCGCGGACGACGTCACCCCTGCAAAGTGATCCTTCCGCATCAAGCTATCTCTATCAAGGAAAGTGAGACCTGATGAAACTCTTGCGTTTTGGCCCGGCGGGCTCGGAAAAGCCCGGCATTCTGGATGCGGAAGGCCGCGTGCGTGATCTGTCCGGCAAGGTGGGCGAACTGGCGGGTGAGGGCGTATCGCTCGAGGCCCTCGAGGCGATCCGCGCCATCGACGTTAACAGCCTGCCGGTGGTTGAAGAGCCGGGCCGGATTGGCAGCTGCGTGGCCTCCGTGCCGAACTTCTTTTGCATCGGGCTGAACTACACCAAGCACGCCGAAGAAACCGGCGCCGAGCCGCCGAAGGAGCCGATCATCTTCTCGAAGGCGACTTCCGCGCTGTCGGGGCCGTTTGACGAGGTGATCATTCCGCGGGACAGCGTGAAGGGCGACTGGGAGGTCGAGCTGGGCGTGGTGATCGGCAAGACGGCGCTTTATGTCAGCGAGGAAGAGGCGCTGGATTATGTGGCCGGTTACTGCACGATCAACGATGTCTCCGAGCGCGAGTTCCAGATCGAGAAGGGTGGCCAATGGATCAAGGGCAAATCAGCCCCGACTTTCGGCCCGACCGGCCCCTACCTTGTGACCGCCGATGAAGTGGCCGACCCGCAGAAGCTGCGGGTCACGCTCGACCTCAATGGCGAGACCGTGCAGGATTCGAACACGGATGACATGATCTTCACCGTGGCCGAGATCATCAGCTATATGAGCCGGTTCATGCAGCTTCAGCCCGGCGACATCATCGCCACCGGCACGCCCTCGGGCGTGGGCATGGGCATGAAGCCGCAGCGGTTCCTGAAGCCCGGCGACGTGATGGAGATCGAGGTGGAAGGCCTCGGGCGCCAGCGGCAGGAGGCCGTGGCGGCGAAGTAAAGGAGCAAGGGGATGGCACGGACCGAGAACCTCAATGCCATCCTCTACTTCGAGACGGTGGCGCGGCGGGGCACGCTCTCCCGCGCTGCCGAAGAGCTTTCGGTCTCGCCATCGGCCGTCAGCCAGCAGATCAAGCTGTTGGAGCAGCAGCTCGGGGTGAAGCTGTTTCGGCGGGACGGGCGGCAGCTTTCGCTGACGTTGGAAGGGGAACAGCTCTATCAGTCGGCCGGTACGGCGCTGCGGATGTTGAAGGACGCGCGGCGTAACCTTGGTCGATCACGCGAGACCCGGCGGCTGAACCTGAGGGTGGCGCCGAGTTTCGGCGTGCTGTGGCTGGGGCCGCGGCTGAGCCGGTTTGTCGAGAAGCACCCGGAGTGGGAGTTGCGGGTGGATGCGGCGCCGGACCCAACGGACTTTGACCGCGAGGTGATGGACCTCGATGTGCGCTACGGCACCGGCGATTGGGGCGGGATGCACGTGGAGCCGGTGGTGGAAGATCACATCCTGCCGCTGGCAACGCCGGCGTATCTGGAGGCCTTGGGCGGCGACCCGTTCGGCAAGGCACGGTTCATCGATTCTGCGCGCAACCTGTGTCAGTGGGACAGCTGGCTCTTGCGCAACGGGATCGAGACCCGCGCCAACCGCAAGACATTGCTGATGGATCGCTCGTCGATGGCCCTGCAACTGGCACTCGACGGCGTCGGTATGGTGCTGGAATCGCTGGTTGTGGCCGAGCGGGAGGTTACTGAAGGGAGGCTGGTGCCAGTTGCACCCAAGGTGCCGGTGCTACGGTTTCCTGCGCATTGGGCGATTTGCCCGAGCCGGTATCTGAACCGGAAGGCGGTGCAGATTTTTCTGGGCTGGATTGCTGAAGAAGCGGAGCGGCACGGGCGCGACGTTGAGGCGATCGTGGCGCGGCACGGGTTGACCGTGGAGAGCTTTGAGAGCGTGACGGAGCTGGCGGGGTAGGTGGGTGCGCCATGGCTGGCGCACCCATTTCGGATCAGTGGATCAGCGAGCCGCCGTTCACGTCGACTTCGGAGCCGGTGACATAGGCGGCGAGGTCGGAGGCGAGGAAGAGGGCGCACCCCGCTACATCGGAGGCTTCGCCGGCGCGACCCATCGGGATGCCGTCGAGTACCGCCGCTTTCATTTCGTTGGTCAGCTTGCCCGCCGTGATGTCGGTCGCGATGAAGCCGGGGCAAATGGCGTTGGAGCGCACGTTGTCGGGGGCGGCTTCGCGGGCCATGGCCTTGGTGAGGCCGAGCACTCCCGCCTTGGCGGCCGAGTAGTGCGGCCCGCCGAAGATGCCGCCGCCGCGCTGGGCGGAGACAGACGACATGTTGACGATAGAGCCGGACTTGCGGGAGCGCATGTGGGGCAGCGCTGCCTGGCTCATGTAGAGGGTGCCGCGCAGGTTCACATCCAGCACGGCGTCGTAGTTCTCGGGTGCGATGTCCATGAACTTCAGCGGCTGGGTGATGCCAGCGTTATTCACCAGAATGTCGACCTGACCGAAGGCCTCCAGCACGGCGGCGAAGGCGGTGTCGCAGGCGTCTTTGTCGGTGACGTTGCAGGCGAGCCCGATGTGGCCTTCGCCGGGAAGATCGCTAGCGGCCGATGCGGCGGCGTCGGCGTCGAGGTCGAGCACCGCCACGCGGCAGCCGTGCTCGGCGAAGAGCTTGGCGGTGGCCTTGCCGAGGCCGCGCGGGCTGGCGGCGCCGGTGATGATGGCGGTCTTTCCGGTGAGAAGGTCGGGCATTTTGCTTCAGCTTTCGTGAACGGGTTTTCCGGTGAGCGCCTCGTAGGCGCGGATGACGAGGGCATCGTCCGCCTTGCCGTGGCCGAGGGCCCGGGCGGCGGAGAAGAGTTGCAGCGAGAGGGCGGCCAGTGGCACGGGGGCCTCGGCCTCCTTGGCGGTTTCTTCCACCAGCCCGAGATCCTTGATGAAGATCTCGACGGTGGAGGTGACTTCGGGATCGGCTTCCATCATCCGGGGGCCACGGTTGCCGAGCATCCAGCTCGCCCCTGCCGAGGCCATGACGATCTCGTGCAGCTTTTGCGGGTCACAACCGGCCTTGGCGCCGAAGCTCATCAACTCGGCGGCGGCGGCGATGTGGACGCCTGCGGCGAGCTGGTGGACAACCTTGTAGGTGGCGCCCATGCCCGGCTCGTCGCCGAGGCGGTGGAGCGTGCCAGCGGTGGCTTCGAGCACCTTTTCGGCGCGGGCGAAGGCCTGTGCGGAGCCACTGGCCATGATGGTGAGCGTGCCCGCTTCGGCTCCGACCTGCCCGCCGGAGACCGGTGCATCGAGCAGGTGGTGGCCCATTTCGGCCAATTCGTCGCCAATGGCGCGGGCGGCGAAGGGGGCAACGGTTGACGACAGCATGACGGTGGCGCCGGGGGAGAGGGCGGCGGCGGCGCCTTGCTCAAAGAGCGCGGCGCGGGCCTGGGCGGCGTTGACCACCATGAGGATCAGCAGAGAGGTGCCGTTTGCGGCCTCGGCGGCGGAAGTGGCGGGTGTGCCGCCCATCGCTTTTAGCGCGTCGAGCGCGGGTTGGGCCATGTCATACCCCGTGAGCGGGATGCCCGCCGCGAGGATGTTCTTCGCCATGCCCCGGCCCATGACGCCGAGGCCGATGATTGCTGTTCCGGTGTTTGCTTCAGTCATTCAGCCAGCCCTTTACCCGTGTGGTGATGCTGGCAACGGATAGCCCGTATTGATCGTGAAGCGAAGGGAGGGCGCCGGCGTCGAGGAACTCGTCGGGGAGGGCGACCTGGCGGAAGGGGACGTGGACCTGGTTGCGGGCCAGCGCACCCGCCACGGCTTCACCGAGGCCGCCGGTGATGGAGTGGTTCTCGGCGGTGACCACGAGCCTGCCGCCCTTGGCCGCCTCGGCGCAGATGGTGGCCTCATCCAGCGGCTTGATGGTGGGCGAGTGGAGCACGGCGCAGCTTACGCCATCTTTCTCAAGCGCCGCTGCCGCGTCGAGGCAACGCATGGTCATGAAGCCGGAGGAGATGAAGAGTACGTCGTTGCCGGGGCGGATCTCCTTGGCCTTGCCCAACTCGAACTGGTAGCCGTATTCGCCCAGCACGTTCGGCACCTTGCCACGCAGCAGCCGCATGTAGACCGGGCCGGGGTAGTCGGCGATGGCGCGGGTGGCTTGGTCGGTTTCCACCGCATCGCAGGGGTCGAGCACGGTCATATTGGGCATGCCGCGCATGATGGCGAGGTCTTCGGTGGCCTGGTGCGAGGGGCCGTAGCCGGTGGTGAGGCCGGGCAGGGCGCAGACGATCTTGACCGGCAGGTTCTCCTCGGCGATGGCCATCACGATGAAGTCGTAGGCGCGGCGCGAGGCGAAGACGGCGTAGGTGGTGGCGAAGGGGGTGAACCCCTCGCGGGCCATGCCGGCGGCGGCGGACATCAGCAGCGCCTCGGCCATGCCCATCTGGTAGAAACGGTCGGGGTAGGCTTGGGCGAAGATGTGCAGGTCGGTGTATTTGCCGAGGTCGGCGGTGAGGCCGACGATATCTGAGCGGGTCTTGGCGAGGTCCACCAGCGCGTGGCCGAAGGGGGCGGCGATGGTGTCGCGGCCCTCGGCATCCAGCGAGGCGATCATGGCGGAGGTACGGGCGCCGCGCTCGGCCGGTTTCGGACGGGCGATGTGGGCTGGCGTGCGGCGGGAGTTGGGACCGATGGTCATTCCGGCATCTCCGTATCGAGGTGGGCGAGCGCCTTGGCCCATTCTTCGGGCTCCACGCGGACGAAGTGGGTGATCTCGCGCTCTTCGAGGAAGGGCACGCCCTTGCACATCTTGGTGTTGCAGATGATCGCGCGGGGTTTCGGATCGGTCAGATTTCGGGCGCGGTCGAAGGCGGCCACAACTGCCGCAATGTCGTTGCCGTCGACCTCCTCGGCGTGCCAGCCGAAGGCCTGCCACTTGGCGGCCTCGGTTCCAGGGCCGGTGGCGAGTGCGTCCATCGTGGGGCCGTCGGCCTGCTGGTTGTTGAAGTCGACGATGGCGATGAGGTTATCGAGCTTCCAGGCGGCGGCGCCCATGACCGCCTCCCAGGTGGAGCCCTCGCCCAGTTCGCCATCGGACAGCATGTTGTAGACGAAGGCGTCGTTTTTCTTGCGCTTGAGGCCCAACGCCATGCCCACGGCGATGCCCAGACCGTGGCCGAGCGAGCCGCCGGTGATCTCCATGCCCGGCGTGTAGGCGGCCATGCCGGACATCGGCAGGCGGCTATCGTCCATGCCGTAGGTTTCGATCTCGTCCTCGGGCAGGATGCCGGCTTCGATCATCGCGGCATAGAGCGCGATGGCGTAATGGCCAATGGAGAGGAGGAAGCGATCCCGACCTTCCCAGTCGGGATCGCCGGGGCGATAGCGCATGGCGTGGAAGTAGGACACCGCCAGAACGTCGGCCGATCCCAGCGCCTGCCCGATATATCCCTGCCCCTGCACCTCGCCCATCCGCAGCGCATGGCGACGGATCGACCAGGCGCGGCGGGCGAGACTCACGTTTGAACCTGCCGGATGTTCCACGCTCACGTTCCTCCCTTACGCTCGTGTTTCGCCAGTGGTTCTGGCAGGGCGGAGCGGCTGAAACAACGACATATTCTTAAAGTGTGGTGAAGCGGGGCTTAAAGGTGCGATAGCAGAATTTGATGGTGCAGAAGGCGCGCGCGCCGCTACCGTCTGGCCAGATATTGGAGGACGGCAATGAACCTTGCGAGCATGTTGGCGGCGCGAAACGCCGCAGGAAGACCGGTGCGTGTAGGCCTGATCGGGGCGGGCAAATTTGGCTCGATGATCCTGGCGCAGGCGCGTCATATCGAGGGGCTGCATGTGGTCGGGGTCGCGGACCTCGACGTGAAGAAGGCGCGCGAGTCCTTTGCGCGGGTCCACTGGCCGAGGGAGCAATATGCTGCGTCGTCGGTGCAGGATGCGCTCAGCAGCGGGCAGACCTGGATCACCGAGGATGCAGGTGCGTTGATGGCCTGCGAGGATATCGAATGCATCATCGAGGCCACGGGCCATCCGCTGGCGGGCACGCGGCACGCCTTGGCGGCCATCGGTGCGGATAAGCACGTGGTCATGGTGAACGTCGAGGCCGACGTGATGGTGGGCGCGCTGCTGGCAGAGAAGGCGCGGCAGGCCGGGGTGGTTTACTCGATGGCCTATGGCGATCAGCCTGCGGCCATGTGCGAACTGGTGGACTGGGTGAAGAGCTGCGGCTTTGAGCTGGTTGCGGCAGGCAAGGGGATGAACTTTTGCCCCTCCTACCGCTATTCGACGCCGGACACGGTGTGGGACTACTTCGATTTCACCCCGGAGCAGGTAAAGTCGGGCGACTTCAATCCGAAGATGTACAACTCCTTCACCGATGGCACCAAGGCGGCGATCGAGATGGCGGCTGTGGCCAACGCGACCGGTATGGATTGCCCGAAAGACGGCCTCGCCTTTCCGCCCGCCGGGCTGCAAGACCTTGCCGAGGTTTTCAAGCCGGTGAGCGAGGGCGGGCAGTTGGAGAAGACCGGCATTGTCGATATCGCCGCTTCGCGGGAGCCGGATGGGCGGACGGTGCTGAACAACATCCAGTACGGTATGTTCGTGACCTTCAAGGCGCCGAACGAATACACCCGCCAATGTTTCAACCAATACGGCCTGATGACCGACAAGAGCGGCTGGTATGGCTCAATGTGGCGACCGTTCCACTTGATCGGGCTGGAAACCGCGATGTCGGTCCTTTCGGCCTGCCTGCGGCAGGAGCCGACGGGCAGCTCGCGTCTGTTCCGCGCCGATGCGGTTGCAGCGGCCAAGGGCAGCTTTGACAGTGGCGAGTATCTCGACGGTGAAGGGGGCTTCAAGGTTTGGGCCAAGGCCATTCCGGCGACGGAGTCGGTGGCGTTGAATGCCCTGCCCATTGGGCTGGCGCATCACGTGCGGCTGAAGCGCTCTGTCAGCCAGGACCAGGTCGTGAGCCTTGATGATGTGGACATAGTAGATGACCTCGACATTCACGCGCTCCGCCGGGAGCAGCGGCGGCTGCTGTCGCCGGGGGACGAGGCAGCGCAGCTTGCGCCTGCGATGGCCGAGGCCTGACGGCCCGGCCTCAGCCCGGGACGGCGGTGCTCTGTCGGGTCACCAGCTCGACTCCGACCATCTCGACCCGGTCGGGCGCTACGGGGGCGAGCGGGTCGCCTGCCGCGGCGATCTGCTCCAGCAGCAGCTGGGCGGCCCGGCGGCCGAGCGCGTGCCGATCCTGCCGGATGGTGGTGAGCGAGGGCGTGTAGACCTTGCTCAGCTCGATATCGTCGAAGCCGATGACCGAGATATCCTCGGGCACACGCAGGCCCGCCTCCATCAGCGTGGACATCAGCGCAAAGGCCACCTGATCGGAGGCACAGAAAACGGCTGAGGGCCGGTCTTTCATGGCGATGATGCGGTGCGCGGCATCGCGGCCCGAGGCGAGCGAGAAGTCGCCGCGAATGATCCAGTCATCCCGGCTGGGCAGGCCGAGGCGGGCGCGCTCGGCCAGCATGCCTGCGCGCCGGGCCTTGGTGAGCACATTGCCTGCGGGGCCGGTGACATGGGCGATGTCGCGGTGGCCGAGATCATGCAGGTGCTGCACGGCGAGGCGCGCGCCTTCTTCATTGTCGGACCGAACTGAGGGCAGGGTGGAGCCATCGACCCACTCACAGGCGAAAACGATGCGTTCGGCCACGCCTGCGCTGTCAAAGGCGGCAAGGTCGGACTGGGCGAGGCCACCATCGAGCGAGATCATCCCGTCGATCCGGCCATCGAGAAAATAGCCGGTCAGCTCGCGCCCGCCGCTTGCGGTGTCGGCAATGAGCACGGAGGTATCGGTGCCAGCGAAGCTCTCGGAAATGGCGGCGAGGATGGTGCTGAAAAACGGGTTGCCGAGGTTGGGCACGAGCACCAGAACGGCCCCGGCGCGCTGCATCCGGAGGTTCCGCGCGGCGTGGTTGACCCGGTATCCGGTGATTCGAACCGCATCTTCTACCGCTTTGCGGGTGCTCTCCGTCAGCAGGTCGGGGTTGGAAAGCGCCCGGCTGACGGTGGCGGTCGAGACCCCGGCCTCCCGCGCAACATCCCGAATTCTGACAGTTTTTTGAGCCATTGAAGTAAATCCCTCGCCGCTTGCCTGATAGCGATAACCCGGTGCTTGACAAGGGCAGCGGTGCCGGAAACTATCCATGTAATCGTTTACATGCAAGGGCGCTGCGTTTCAGTCCTGCACATGTAAACGATTACAGGCGCCGTGGAGGACGGTGCGTAAAAAATGACAGGGCCTGCCCCGCGCAGCGCCCGCAGGGAGGAATAGAGATGACGTTTCGCACCATTCTGATGGCGGGCACGGCGCTGTGCGCAGGGTCCGCCGTTTCGGCGGCCAACCTTGAGGTGACACATTGGTGGACATCGGGCGGCGAAGCCGCAGCCGTGCAGCAGTTTGCCACCGAATTCGAGGGCCAGACCGAGCACAGGTGGATCGACGGCGCGATTGCCGGGGGCGGGGGCACCGCCCGCCCGGTGATGGTGAGCCGGATCATCGGTGGCGACCCGATGGGGGCGTTCCAATTCAACCACGGGCGTCAAGCGGAGGAGCTGATCGAGGCCGGGTTGCTGCGCGACATGACCCATGTCGCCGAGGCCGAGGGCTGGACGGATATCGTGAACCCGCCGAGCTTGCTGGACGCCTGCACGGTGGACGGCAAGATCTACTGCGCGCCGGTGAACATTCACTCGTGGCAGTGGCTGTGGCTCTCCAATGGGGCCTTCGAGACGGCAGGCGTGGACGTGCCGGCCAACTGGGACGAGTTCGTGGCTGCGGCCCCTGCACTAAAAGAGGCCGGTATCCAGCCGATGGCGCTGGGCGGGCAGCCTTGGCAGAGTTCGGGCGCATTCAACGTGCTGATGGCCACTCTGGCAGGGCCGGACGTGCTGCAGAAGGTTTATGGCGACGGCGATGCCGAATTGGCGGGCGGCGAAGAGATGGCCCGCGTGTTCAAGGCGGCCGAAGACATGCGTGGCATGGTCGAAGGCTCCAACGTGCAGGACTGGAACCAGGCCACCAACCTTGTGATCACCGATGCCGCGGGCGGCCAGATCATGGGCGACTGGGCGCAGGGCGAGTTTGCCGTGGCCGGTGAAGTTGCCGGTGAGGATTACACCTGCTTGCCGGGACTTGGCGTGATCGAGGTGCTTTCGACCGGCGGTGACGCTTTCTACTTCCCCGAGACCGGCGATGCCGAGATCGAAGCCGCGCAGGACGCGCTGGCAGCGACCCTGTTGAAGCCGCAGACTCAGGTGGCTTTCAACCTCAAGAAGGGCTCGCTGCCGATCCGCGGTGACGTCGACCTCGCCAGCGCCAACGACTGCATGAAGAAGGGCCTCCAGCTGCTCGCAGACGGCAAGACCATGCCCGACGTGAACATGCTGAACACCGAAGACACCAACAACCAGTTGAACGACCTCTTCGTTCAGTTCTTCCAGGATCCGTCGATCTCTGCCGACGACGCGCAGGCGCGTTTCGTGAGCATCGTCGAGAACAAGGACTGACACGCGTCCACCCAGGGGCTGGGCTGCGCTGACAGGCGTGGCCCGGTTCCATGGCTGACCTACCAGCGCGAGAGGGGAGTGCCATGGCTGCGGCCCGCCCGTTAGGGCTTTTTCGGAACATCAACGCGAAGATCGCCGCCATTCCAATGGTGCTGACGGCCCTCGTGGTCTTCACCGGGGGCACGATCTGGACGGTTGTTTACTCCTTCACCAACTCCAAGCTGTTGCCGCGCGAGAAGTTCGTGGGCTTTCAGCAATATGAGCGCCTCTGGGGGACCGAGCGCTGGAACGTGGCGATCGAGAACCTGCTGATCTATGGCGCCTGCATGGTGGTGTTCAGTCTCGTGATCGGCTTCGTGCTGGCGGCGTTGCTAGACCAGAAAATCCGGTTCGAGAACACCTTTCGGACGATCCTGCTCTATCCCTTCGCGTTGAGCTTCATCGTGACTGGCCTCGTCTGGCAATGGCTGTTGAACCCCGACTTCGGCATCCAGTCGGTGATCCGGGCGATGGGGTGGGAGAGCTTCGATTTCGACCCGCTCTATAACGCGGATATCGTCATCTATGGCGTTCTTATTGCAGGGCTGTGGCAGGGCACCGGGCTGGTGATGTGCTTGATGCTCGCGGGGTTGCGCGGGATCGATCAGGAGATCTGGAAGGCCGCGCGGGTCGACGGCATCCCGATGTGGAAGACCTACATCTTCATCGTCATCCCGATGATGCGACCGGTCTTCATCACCACCCTCGTCATCATCGCCTCCGGTATCGTGCGCCTCTACGACCTGATCGTGGCGCAGACAGGGGGCGGGCCGGGGATCGCCTCGGATGTGCCGGCGAAATATGTCTATGACTACATGTTCCAGGGTCAGAACCTCGGGCAGGGCTTTGCGGCCTCGACGATGATGCTGCTTGCGGTGCTGGTGGTCATCATTCCCTGGGCCTATCTCGAATTCGGGGGGAAGAAGCGTGTCTGACCCCGGTATCCTCAACGTGGCTGGCGTGGGTGCCGACGCGCTCGACGGGCCGCGCGGACCCAAGCCGCGCCGCCGGTTCTCGCGGCGCAACATCTTCATCTACGGCACGCTGATCGTGGTGGCGCTCTACTACCTGCTGCCGCTCTGGGTGATGGTTGTGACCTCGCTGAAGGGGATGCCCGAGATCCGGCTGGGCAACATCTTCGCGCCGCCGGTTGAGATCACATTTCAGCCTTGGGTGAAGGCTTGGGCGGAGGCTTGCACCGGGCTGAATTGCGACGGGTTGAGCCGGGGGTTCTGGAACTCGGTGCGGATCACCGTGCCTTCGGTGATCCTGTCGATCCTCATCGCCTCGGTGAACGGTTACGCACTCGCCAACTGGCGGTTCAAGGGCGCGGATATCTTCTTCACCATCCTGATTTTCGGGGCCTTCATCCCCTATCAGGTGATGCTTTACCCCATCGTTATCATCCTGCGCGAGATCGGGCTCTACGGCTCGCTCACCGGGCTGGTGCTGGTGCACTCGGTCTTCGGGATGCCGATCCTCACGCTGCTCTTCCGCAACTACTTCACCTCGCTGCCGGAGGAGCTGTTCAAAGCCGCAAGGGTTGATGGGGCCGGGTTCTGGCAGATCTACCTCCAGATCATGCTGCCGATGAGCCTGCCGATCTTTGTGGTGGCGATGATCCTGCAAGTCACTGGTATCTGGAACGACTTCCTCTTCGGCGTGGTCTACACCAAGCCGGACCTCTACCCGATGACGGTGCAGCTCAACAACATCGTCAACTCGGTGCAGGGGGTGAAGGAATACAACGTCAACATGGCGGCGACGTTGCTCACCGGCCTAGTGCCCCTCGTCATCTACTTCATCTCCGGAAAACTCTTCGTGCGCGGCATCGCGGCGGGCGCGGTCAAAGGCTGAGGCATGGAACATTCAATCGAAATCAAACACCTCGACCTTTCGTTCGGCGCCGTGAAGGTGCTTCAGGATCTGAACCTCGATGTTAAGCAGGGCGAGTTCCTCGTGCTGCTGGGGTCCTCAGGCTGCGGCAAATCCACCTTGCTTAACTGTATTGCCGGGCTGCTTGACGTGACCGACGGGCAGATCTGGATCGGCGGCAAGAACGTGACTTGGGAGGAGCCGAGCAAGCGGGGCATCGGCATGGTGTTTCAGAGCTACGCACTCTACCCGCAGATGACCGTGCGCGGGAACCTGAGCTTTGGGTTGAAGAACGCAGGGGTCAGCAAGGCCGAGATCGCCGACCGGGTGAACCGGGCGGCACAGGTGCTGCAGATTGAGCCGCTACTGGACCGTAAGCCTTCGGCTCTTTCGGGCGGGCAACGGCAGCGGGTGGCGATAGGGCGAGCGCTGGTGCGGGACGTGGACGTGTTTTTGTTCGACGAACCGCTCTCGAACCTCGATGCCAAGCTGCGGGCCGACCTGCGGGTGGAGATCAAGCAGCTACACCAGACGCTGGGCAACACGATGATCTACGTCACCCACGACCAGATCGAAGCGATGACGCTGGCCGACCGGATCGCGATCATGAAGGGCGGGGCGGTGATGCAGCTCGATGCGCCCAACGCCATCTACAACCGCCCGGCCAACAAATATGTGGCCGAGTTCATCGGCTCGCCGACGATGAACTTCTTCGAGGGCGAGGTGCAGGGCGGCAACTTTCTGTCGGGCGAGCTGGCGATTCCGCTCACGGGCTACGACTGGCAGGACGAGGCGCAGGACGATGCGGCCTGGCTCGGCATCCGGCCCGAGCACATCGCCAGCGGCGAAGTTGCCGCGCATAAGCCGTTTCAGGTGGAGGCCACTGTAGAACTGGTGGAGCCGCTCGGCTCCGACACGCTGCTACGTTGCGACGTGGCGGGGCGGCACGTGTGGGTGCGGATCGACGGGCAGACCGAGATCGCCCCCGGCGCGCCCCTTCCACTCGGTTTCTCGCCCGAGCGCGCACACCTCTTTGAAAAAACGAACGAAACCCGGCTCTGAGCCGACACGACAGGACCGATCATGATGATCTCATACCAGCTCTACTCCTCCCGCGACGCCGGGGCTTGGGAAGACACGCTCAACCACCTGGCATCGCTGGGCTACAGCTATGTCGAAGGCTTTGGTGGCGTCTATGAAGACCCGCATGGCTTCAAGGCGCTGCTGGACGCCAACCAACTAGCGATGCCATCGGGGCACTTCTTTCCGCTCACATCGTTCGAGGAGGATTTTGACAAGAGCATCGCCGCGGCCAAGGTGCTGGGCATGGAGCGGCTGTTCTGCCCGGCGCCGACGGATGAGTACCGCAATGGGGCCGATCTGGCGGCCTGGAAACACCTCGCCAACCGGCTGAACGAGGCGGGCAAGCGGGTGCAGGGCGCTGGGCTGCGCTTTGGCTGGCACAACCATCATTGGGAGTTCATGGCGCTGGAGGATGGCACCCTGCCGATGCAGATCCTGCTCGAGGTCGCGCCCGAGATCGAGTGGGAGATGGACGTGGCCTGGGTGGTGCGCGGCGGAGCGGACCCGCTGAAGTGGATCGCTGATCATAAGGATCGGATCACCACAGCCCATGTGAAGGACATTGCCCCCGAGGGCGAGTGCGCCGATGAGGACGGCTGGGCCGATGTGGGCCATGGCGTGATGGATTGGCCGGGGCTGATGGCGGCGCTGGAGGGCGCGGGCGTGGACCTGTTCGTGATGGAGCACGACAAGCCCAACGATGCGCGGCGCTTTGCGCAGCGGTCGCTCGAAGCCGTGAAGGGGTATTGAGCCATGGCGGATACACTGGGAATTGGCGTGATCGGCTGCGGCAACATCTCGGCCGCCTACATGCGCCTCGCGCCGCTCTTCAAGGGCATCGAGATACGGGCCTGCGCGGACCTGCACGAAGAGGCTGCCAAGGCGCGGGCCGAGGAGTTCGGTTTGCGGGCAGATAGCATCGACGGGCTGCTGGCGGCAGATGACGTGGATGTGGTGGTGAACCTGACAGTGCCCAATTCGCATTTCGAGGTGTCGAAGCGCGTGCTGGAGGCGGGCAAGCATGTGTATAGCGAAAAGCCATTTGTGCTGACGCTGGAGGAGGGCGAGGCGCTGAAGGCCATTGCAGGCGAGAAGGGCCTGCGGGTGGGCTCGGCGCCCGATACTTTCCTCGGTGGGGCGCATCAGTTGGCGCGGCATCTGGTGGACAGCGGAGCGGTGGGCCGTGTGACCTCCGGCACCTGCTTCGTGCAGAGCGCGGGTATGGAGATGTGGCACCCGAACCCCGATTTCTTCTTCCAGCCCGGCGCCGGGCCGGTGCTGGATATCGGGCCATATTACGTGAGCAACCTCGTGCAGCTGCTGGGGCCGGTGAGCCGTGTGGTGGCGATGAGTTCGAGTGCGAATGAATATCGCACCATCACCTCGCAGCCGCGCCATGGCGAGAAGATCAAGGTGGAGACGCCGACCACGATTCACTCGATCTTGCAGTTCGCGAGCGGTGCGCAGGTGACGTTTATCGCCAGCTGGGACGTGTGGCAGCACGGGCATTCGAACATGGAGCTTTATGGCACCGAGGGCACGCTGCATGTGCCCGATCCTAACTTCTTCGGCGGAGAGGTTCGGGTGACCGAGAAGGGTGCCTTCACCAACCTGTCGCGGGACTGGGCGCATCCATTCTCGAAGGCCAATGACAATGGCCGGGCGAACTACCGCACGGCCGGGCTGGCGGACATGGGCGCCGCTATCCTCGAGGGGCGCAAGCACCGCTGTTCGGATGACTTCGCCACCCATGTGGTGGACGTGATGACCTCGATCCTCAAGGCGGGCGAGGAGGGGCGTGCGCTGGACATCTCCACCACCTGCGAGCGGCCTGCCGCGCTGGGGCCGGATGCGGCTAAGGCGCTGCTGGCATGAGTGTGTATTCCGCCGCGGAGGACCGGTACGAGCGGATGGAGTATCGTCGCTGCGGCAAGTCGGGGGTGAAGCTGCCCGCCGTGTCGCTCGGGCTGTGGCACAACTTCGGCGATGACGCGCCCCACGAGACCAAGCGGGAGATCTGCCGGACGGCCTTTGACCACGGGATCACCCATTTCGACCTCGCCAACAACTATGGGCCGAGGCCCGGCGCGGCGGAGCAGGCCTTTGGCGAGATCTTGCGGACCGATTTTGCGCCCTATCGGGATGAGCTGATTATCTCGTCTAAGGCAGGCTATGGCATGTGGCCGGGGCCATACGGCGAGTGGGGGAGCCGAAAGTATCTGGTGGCAAGCTGCGACCAGTCGCTGAGGCGGCTTGGGCTGGATTACGTCGATATCTTCTATTCGCACCGCTTCGACCCGGACACGCCGCTGGAAGAGACGATGGGCGCGCTGGATTTCATCGTGCGCTCGGGGCGGGCGCTTTATGCGGGGATTTCCTCGTATAACAGCGAGCGGACGCGGGAGGCTGTGGCGATCCTGCGCGAGCTTGGCACGCCCTGCCTGATCCACCAGCCGAGCTACAACATGATCAACCGCTGGGTGGAACGGGACGGGTTGAAGGACACGCTGGCCGAGCTGGGCGTGGGCTCCATCGCCTTCACGCCGCTGGCGCAGGGGATGCTGACGGCGAAGTACCTGAACGGCGTGCCCGAGGGCAGCCGGGCGACGCAGGGCAAGAGCCTGTGCAGCGAAATGCTGAGCGAAAGGGCGATCGAGAACATCCGGGCACTCAACGACATCGCCGAGCGGCGCGGGCAGACGCTGGCGCAAATGGCGATTGCCTGGGTGCTGCGCGGCGGCGGGATCACCACGGCGCTGATCGGGGCCTCGAAACCGAGCCAGGTGGTCGACTGCGTGGGCGCGGTGGGGAACCTGGAGTTCACGGAGGCCGAGCTGGCGGAGATCGACGAATACGCAGACGAGGAGGCAATCAACCTCTGGGCGCAATCTGCCGAGCAGACGAAGGGAGCTGCGCAACGATGATCCGCAACCCGATCCTGCCGGGCTTCAACCCCGACCCCTCGATCTGCCGCGTGGGGGATGAGTATTTCATCGCCACCTCCACCTTCGAGTGGTATCCGGGCGTGCAGATTCACCGCTCGAAAGACCTGGTGAACTGGGATCTGGCCTGCCGCCCGCTGAGCCGTGCGAGCCAGCTAGATATGCGCGGCGACCCGGACAGTTGCGGCATCTGGGCGCCCTGCCTGAGCTACGCCGACGGGCTCTTCTGGCTCGTCTATACCGACGTGAAGCGCTATGACGGCAACTTCAAGGATGCGCATAATTACATCGTCACCGCGCCCTCCATCGAAGGACCGTGGAGTGACCCGGTGAATGTGAGCAGCCACGGGTTCGACCCTTCGCTCTTCCACGACGACGATGGCCGCAAATACTGGCTGGTGCTACAATGGAACCACATCAGCGAGAGCATCGGCGGCAAGCCGAAGACATCCGCCTTCGACGGTATTCTTTGCCAGGAGTGGCACCTAGAGGAGGGGCTGAAAGGTGAGATCAAGGTGATCTCCAAGGGCTCGCCGCTGGGGCTGACGGAAGGCCCGCACCTGAGCAAGCGGAATGGGTGGTACTACCTGACCGTGGCCGAGGGCGGCACGGGGTATAGTCACGCGGTGACGATGGCGCGCTCGCGCGATGTGTTTGGGCCGTATGAATTGCACCCTGACACCCACCTGCTGACCGCCAAGGATGACCCGGACGCGCCGCTGCAACGCACCGGGCATGGGCAGATCGTGGAAACGCCCGAGGGCGAGACCTATCACACTTTCCTCTGTTCGCGGCCCCTGCCGGGGCGGTTTTCGCCGCTGGGGCGGGAGACGGGGATCGAGAAATGCGAATGGCGGGACGATTGGCTTTATGTCGAGGGCGGCGGCACGCTGGCGCATCTGGAAGTGCCAGCGCCGTTTGATGTGAAGCAGCGGGCGCCGGTTTCCGTGGAGCGGAAGTTTGCGGATGAGCTTCCGCCCGAGTTCCAATGGTTGCGGACGCCGGAGCCGGAGCGGATCTTTACGCTGACCGGCGAGGCGCTGAGGCTCATCGGGCGGGAGAGCATTGGCAGCTGGTTCGAGCAAGCACTCGTGGCGCGGCGGCAGGAGCACTTACGGTATCGCGCGGCGACGACGCTGGAGGTGTTTGAGCCGACGACCTACCAGCAGGCCGCCGGGCTGACGACCTACTACAACCGGTACAAGTTCCACTTTGCCGCTGTTTCTTGGACGGAGGAGCAAGGACGCTGCCTATTGCTGATGTCCTGCCCCGGTGACTGGCCGGATGGGCGAATGCAGTTTCCGGCCGAGCCGGTGTCTCTGGCCGAGGGGCCAGTGGAACTGGCGGTTGAAGTCGACCACGCCAAGCAGCAATTCATCTATCGGCAGGGTGGCGGCAACTGGCAGCCCTTCGGGCCGGAACTGGATGCCAGCGTGATTTCCGACGAAGGCGGGAGGGGCGAGCATGGCTCGTTCACCGGGGCCTTTGTGGGGATGATGTGCTTCGACATCACCGGACAGGGCCGCACCGCTGATTTCACTCGGTTCAGCTACGACCCGACCTGATGTTCGCCGCGCTTGAAATATTCGACCTTGAGACCGGCCGTAGCCAGACGATGCTGGAGACCGAGCGGCACATCGAGGCGCCGAACTGGGCGGGGGATGCGCTGATCGTCAACGCAGAGGGGTGGCTCTATCGCGTGCCGCTCGATGTGCCTGTTTTGGATTTGATCGACACCGGCCTGCACGATGGCCTGAACAACGATCACGGCCTCTCGCCTGACGGCAAATGGCTCGCGATTTCCGACAGCAGTGAAGCTGGAGCGTCCTGCATCTACACCCTGCCTGCGGGTGGCGGTGTACCCGAGCGGATCACGATGCAGACGCCAAGTTGGTGGCACGGCTGGTCGCCCAATGGCGAACGGCTGGCCTACACCTGCCGACGTGATGGGGTTTTCGGCATTGCCACGATCCCTGAAGCCGGGGGCGACGAGACGGTGCTGATTGCCGGTGGTGGGCATTATGACGGGCCGGACTACACCCCCGACGGCCACCATATCTGGTTCAACTCCGACAGGAGCGGGCAGATGAACCTGTGGCGCATGGGGCCGGGCGGGGAAGACCCCGAGGAGATGACGGGCGGTGATAGCGTGGACTGGTTTCCGCATCCTTCGCCGGATGGTGAGCACGTCCTCTATCTCGCCTACCCGCCCGGCACCGAAGGGCACCCGTTTGGCCGTGAGGTCGAGCTGAGACTCATGCCCGCGAGCGGCGGAGCGCCGAAGACGCTCTGCGCCTTCTTCGGCGGGCAGGGCAGCATCAACGTGCCGTCTTGGTCACCTGATGCCCGCCGGTTTGCCTATGTCAGATACGCGCGACCCTGAGGTTACGCCGCCTTTGCGGCCTCGCTCACCCGATCTGCGAGTGCCTTGAAGTTCCGAGCCGAAGCGAGGTGAAGGAAGGTGCATTCCAGCTCGTCATTGCGGAACATCTGGAGCGCCGCATCATCCTCCAGGCCTTTCAGCTTTTCACGGTCGACGGTGAAGAAGCCCTGAAGCGTGCGCTTCTCACCTGAGGGCGTGGTGTAATTGGCCTGCATCGGCTTGAGCAACTCGAGGTCCGCAAGCCGCTGGGCGTAGGCCTGGGTCCGCTGGTGCTGGGCCTGATAATCCTGCTGAAACTTCAGCACGCCTTCGAGGTAGGGCGTTGGTTTGCCGCCTGCATCGAAAAGTGCCTCGCCCTTGCCCTTGGTCGCAAGACAGGCGGCGCTGTCATCGATGTGCAGGGTCTGGGTGCCGGTCTTGTCCTGCTGCGACAGGACGAACGGGTAGCGGCGGATGTAGGCCGGAACGTAGCTGCCCAGCCAATTGCCCTTTTTGCCGATGAAGGCATTGCGTGACCCGTCCAGACCGAGGATCACCGAGGGCACGGGGGCCTTCGGATCGCCCGCAAACACAATAGGATACTCGGCGGCGCAGAGCGCGAATTCGGCGGCGGCGATGGGCACGGAGTTGACCCCGGCGGCAAAGCTGAAGTCGCCGGTGTCCTTTACAAGCGTCTTGCCGTGCCGCGCGGGATTCACCGCGGCGGGGGTTTCATAAAACAGCAGCTGCTTGGCCATCGGTCTGCTCTCCTCACCTGTCATGCTGGCCCTTGGTGTAACGGCTGAGAGGGTGGTTGCAAGGGAAAGGCGGGTTTTGCGGCTCGGTGACGGATGGGGTCTGCCGTTCGGTGGTCTCGGCATTCGTAAAGGAAGCTCGCTTAGGGTCGGCCGGAACGAATTCCGACCGGCGCGAACCGGCGCGACGATTTCCACAGTTTCAACCACAGGGAGCCCGCTTCCATGCACGATCCGTTCAAGAACCGCACACCCAGCCTCTCCGGCCCCGCGACCGATATCATTCCGGTTACACCGTCCGACAACACCAACCTGTCCGCCGTTTGCGTGGCGCTTTACATCGAGACCGGCGGGGACCTCGTGATTGTCACGCAAGCCGGGGCGATGCGGACGGTTGCAGTGGCCGACCAGTCGATGCTGCCGGTAGGCGTGCGGCGGGTGCAGGCCACGGGGACCACTGCGACGGGCATTCATGGCTTCGTGGTCTGAGCATGACCGGATTCACCCTTGATCTTACACAGACGCCGAGCCTGCGCTTGCGGCGGGGGCGGTCCCTTTCACTCGAGGGCCTGCTCGCCAATCTCGCGCCGGAGGATGTGCCCACAATCAGCATAGGCACCGCGCAAACGCTGGCCGGGACGCTGGTGGATTGCTCAGCCGATTTTCACGGCGACCCGCACTACCGTTACGATGGGTGCCTTGATGTGCGAAAGACCGGCTCAGGGCGGATCGCGGCGGGGCTGTCCACGCTCGGGATCACTTATTACTGCAACCTCGAGTTTGTCACCGATGCGGCGAATGATGTCTTCGAGGCAAAGGTTTATGTGCCGGCTTCCGGCTACGACCTTGGGCTGCGGGTGGTGGTGGACGGCAAGCTACACAGCCTTCACCTCGAGCGGCATGCGACCACGCCCAACGCGATCCATTACGTTCGTGTGGCCTTTCCTACGGCGCGGGCGCGGCACATCACCTTGGAGATGGAGACCGTCTCCAGCTTGAACGGCGTGATCGTGCCATCGGGGCAGGGGCTGACCCGGCCCGCCGCGCCCGTGGCGCGCCCGGTCGGCGTGTTGGGGGACAGTTTCTTTCGCGGCGCGGGGTATAGCGTGGGCGGCGCTAGTGGGTTGGAAACGGCGGGATACTTCATCGCGCGGCTGCTTGGGGCGGATCGGATCGTCAACTTTGCGGTGGGAGGAACTGGCTGGGTGAACGCCGGGTCTGCCAATGCCTTCGGTGGGCGGTTGCCGGAGATTCTCGGCTCGGGCGTGATGGCGCTTATCTGCGCAGGGTCGCGCAACGACGACGGGGAAAGCGGCATTCAGGCGGCGGTGGAGAGCGCACTAACCGGTCTATCGGATGTGCCGTTTGTCGCGGTCAGCGGGCCCGCCCAGCCGGGGTTCTCTGCCGTCAACGCCGAGGTTGCAGCAGCGGCCGCGAGTGCGGGTCGGGCCTTCGTGGATACGCTCAACGTGATCGGCCCCGAACTGACCTTGCCGGAGGGCGTTCATCCCAATGCTCAAGGCCATGAGGCGCTGGCGCGGGCTATTGCGGGAGGGTTCTCGATTGGTCAGGCGCAGGCCACGGTCTCTGCGGCAATGGCGGCACGCGAGGCTGTTTCGCTAACGCTGACCGGCCCCTCCGGCGCATTCGTGAAGACCGGGAACGACGTGGCGGTGACGGCGGAGGTTTCCACCGGCCAGCCCGGCAGTGTGACCTTCTTCGAGGCGGGGCTGCCGCTTGCCACGGAGGTTGTTGCGGGTGGCTTGGCCAGCACGGTGATCGGGGGCATCGCTAGCGGCCTGCATAGCTTCAGCGCGAGTTTCGTGCCGGATGATCGCTTTGCGGCCACGATCGCCACCGGGCAGGTCAGCCTGGCGGCCGTGGATGATCTTGGCTTCACCGACAGTTTCACGCGGGCCGATGGGCCGCCGGTCGAGACGGAAGGCGCAGTGCCGAAGACGTGGCAGGCGCTTGGTAGCGGCGGGGCGTGGCTGCTCGCCGGAAACAAGCTGGCGAATACTACTGTGGCGGGCGGCTCGCATTACCTCGTGGCGGAGGCGGGCGCGCCGGATGGAGCCTTTGAGGTGACAGTCTCGGGCAGCCTAGTAATCGGCGGCTATATTGCGCTGCGAGCCACGAACCAGACGAACCTGTTGCGGCTGACTGTTCAGGGCGGCCAGATCGAACTGCAATCCATCGTTGCGAACGCGAAGACGGTGATCGCGGCCGGAACGGGTGGGGCCTGGGCTGATGGCGATACGGTCCGCGTGGAACTGGTGGGGCAGGCGGTGACGGTGCTGCGCAATGGAACGGCGGTGCCGGGGCTTGAGGGCGTGAACTGCGCGGCTTGGACCGACCGGACGCTCTTTGGCGTTGGAGTGGGCAGCGCCGGGGGAAATGTGGCCTTCGATGAGGTGAGTTTCAGCCAGATCTTGTGAGTATTTCCCCGAGCCGCGACAGATGTTTTCGGCGCGGCTCGGATGAAGCCGATTTGCACGACGCTTGCCTTTGTTCCGCAAAACACGCTCACTACCCTGAGATGAAATGCATCGCCTGCCGAACACTCGCGGGCGCAGAAGGCAGGGTCCGCCCTGCCGGGATTGTGGACGGAATGCGCCTGTGCTTTGCCATAAGCAGCTTCGGTCAGGGCGGCGCGCAAAAGCAATGCGTCGCCCTGATGAACGCGCTGGCCCTCGAACCCGATATCGAAGTGCAGCTGATCTATTTTCAGGAAGGCGAGAATTTTGCGGCCCTGAGGCAGGACAGGATTAGAGCGGTGCGGCTCTCCGGCGGCTCAGTTTATGATCCCCGCAACATATTCCGCATGGCGAAGCGATTGCGCGAGTTGCGGCCGGATGTGATTTGCAGCTGGCTCCATGGAAGTGATGTGCTCGCCGCCCTGAGCACGTCACTGCTTGGCGCAACTGGCCGGCACGTGCCGTGGGTCATGACCGAGCGTGACAGCCACTACACGTCGAACTGGCGTTACGGGCTGCGGCGCAGGTTAGCGCTTCGGGCGCGGCGCATCCTGTGCAACTCCGAGGCCGGGCGCCGCTATTGGCTCGCAAACGGCATCGGCGCTGCGGCGCTGCACGTGGTGCCGAACATCAACCTTGCTGCTGGGCTGACCGCCAACTCTGCTGGCACGTCGCAGCGCGAGGTGGTGTTTGCCGGTCGTCTCGAACCGCAGAAGAACGTGCGCCAGCTTGCTCAGGCGTTCGTTATTTCCGCCCAGGGCAGCCCGGCCCGCTTTCGCATTCTGGGCGACGGAAGCGAGCGTGAGGCGGTGTCGGCAATCGTGGGGCAGGCTGGCGGCGTGGGGTGCGTGGAACTGGAAGGGCACCAGCCCGACATTTTGCCGGTCTACCAGCGCGACCCGGTCTATGTGACGCTTAGCAGACACGAGGGCACGCCCAACGCGGTTATTGAGAACATCAGCCTCGGCAACCTTATCGTCGCGTCTCGGATCGACGAGCACGTGGCGCTCCTTGGGCCGGAATACCCGTTCTATGTGACTCCCGACGCCGCGCCATCGGACGTGGCCCGGGAGATTGGTAAGGCTCTCGCGGTGGAAGATAGGTCCTGTCTGGCTTATGCGCAGGCCAAGGTTGCAGCCTTGACCGCACCGGCGGTGGCGGCCTGTTACAAACGACATTTCATGGAGGTCGCGGAATGATCTCGCTCCGCCGCCCCTTGTCGCGCCTGATCTTTCACGCGGTCCGGATGCTGCTTCGCGCCATCGAGCCGATCTCGGCGCGGCTTTGCATGCGGGCCTATCTGCCGCTGCTCCGCGCGATGGGCCTGCGGATGACCGGCTGCCCTCGCTATATCGCGCTGGACGCCAAGTTCGACGATTTCAACCGGATCACGCTTGGAGACCGGGTCGTGATCTCACAGCGGGTCATTCTGTTGACGCACGACTATTCGCTTACCGCTGGTTTGAGGGCGATCGGCGAGGCGCCGGAAACGGACATTGCCTTCATCCGGCCCATCACGCTCGGCGACAATGTCTTTGTCGGGATGGGGGCGACCCTGCTTCCGGGCACGGTGATCGGGGATGATGTGGTTGTGGCGGCGGGTTCCGTCGTTCGCGGCACGGTTGAGCCTGATAGCATCGTTGCCGGAAACCCTGCACAGGTCGTCAGGCGGCTCAGCGAGCGGGCGCAAGACTGGAAAAGCCGCATGGAAGATGCCGATTTGCGGGTCGACAAGGCCTGACGGGCCAAGGCCGTCGCACTTGCCCGAAGCGCTTGATGGGACTACCAAAGAAGTCTGGGCACAACCTGATGGCGAGTGTCCGGACTGGGATGATTGGAACGGTACGTCTTGGCGCGGTATCAGGATCTTGGCAGCTTTCGCCTGCCCCCCGGCTCTCGTGGCCGATCGGCATTCGTCGTGCAGCTCTGGTGGCTGGTTCAGGCCGTGCTGGTGCAAAGCTCTCCTCAGTTCATGTACGGCTGGCGCGCCTTCTGGTGGCGGGCCTTCGGCGCGACGGTCGGGAAGGGTTGCCTCATCCGACCCTCGGCGCGGGTGACCTATCCTTGGAAGGTACGTTTGGGGGCGAATTGCTGGATCGGGGACCGGGCGGAGCTTTACTCGCTGGAGAGCATCACGGTTGGCGACAACGCGTGTATTTCGCAGGATTGCTACATCTGCACTGGCTCGCATGAGCCCGCGCGCTTGGACTTTGCCTACGCCAACGCACCGGTCGAAATTGGTTCGGAAGTCTGGATTGCGGCAGGCGCTTTTGTTGGCCCCGGGGTGAGTATCGGCGATGGTGCGGTCATTGGCGCACGGTCACTGGTGCTGACGCCGCTGGAGGGCGGCGGCATCTATGCAGGGCAGCCTGCTCGGTGGGTTCGGCAAAGGCCTGAGGCTGGGGGAGCGGGCGCATGAACGGTCGCGGCGGGCCTCTTCTGGCGATCGGCCAGTTCCCTCCGCCGGTGCATGGGTTCAGCGCTGTTACCGAGGCCATGGCCGATGCGTTGGAGCAGCAGGGCGAGGTGCAGCGGGTCAACCTGGCGCCCTTATCATCGCGGGCCGGCCTGAAAGGGGCGTCGCGGATATTGCGGTGCCTTGTCGCCATGTTCGCCTTGCTTGTGGCTCGGCGGCGCGGTGCGCGGCTGGCCTATATCCCCTGTGAAGGTGGGCGCGGCCTGCTCTTCACGCTGGCTCTTGCCCGCCTTGCGCGTGCCGTGGGTTACGAAGTGACGTGCCACCATCACAGCTACGCTTATATCAATGCCCCTTCTCGCTTGATGTGGTGGCTCACACGACCGCCGCTGGACCAGATGCGCCACGTGTTCCTGTCAAGCGACATGCGCGCGGCGTTTGAGGCGCGCTATGGGCCAGCGGCACGGGCCAGCGTGATCAGCAATGCGGCCTTCGTTTCGCCTGTGGCCGACGTTGTTGCGGTGCCGCGGGAGGGCGCGCGGCTCCGGCTTGGGTTGCTGTCCAACCTTTCGGCGGAGAAGGGCGCGGTGACGCTTCTGGATCTTGTGGAGCACCTGCATGCAAAGGGCATTTCGGTTGAGGCCGACCTGGCTGGGCCGGTCGCTGACCAAGACTTCGCGCGGGTACTGAGGGCGCACCCGGCTGTTGCTGCGGGTCGCGCTCGCTTGCTCGGGCCGGTCTACGGCGCTGCGAAGTCCTCGTTCTTCGAGGGGATCGATGTGTTCGTCTTCGCGACTAGCTACCTTAATGAAGCCGAGCCTATGGTGGTCTTCGAGGCCATGGCACATGGCGTCACGGTGGTCGCGCGGGATCGCGGAACGATCAGGTCTCAGATCGCAGGGATTGGGCACTTGATGCCTCCGGAGGCCGACTTTTGTGCCGCGTTCCATGAATGGCTAAGCGCCCGTCGGAAGCCGACGAATTTTGACCGTTTAGCGGTTCATGCTGACTTCCGCGATCGCCATACAACTGCACGCAACGCGTTACGTCTGTTTTGCCGCCAAACAATGCCGCCGACCGTGCAAGCCGAAGACCGAGCGCATGGATAGTGGTGCGGTTCATATCGTGTTGCCGCAAATCTCCCGGCTGCTAAACGCGCTAGACGCCGCCGACATTCGATACGTTCACTGGAAGAGCAACAACAACATCGACAGGGCGCTCTCGGGCCGTGACGACCTTGATCTGCTGGTGCGCCCGACGGACCAGACTAAGGCCAAGGCGCTGATTTCAGAGCTTGGCTACGTGCAGGGCATCTCGGAGAAGGACGGATGGCAGCGCAATATGCTGCACTACTTCACGATGGATGCCGAGGCGGGCCAACTGATTCACCTGCACCTGCATTCTGGGCTGACGCTGGGGTACGACTACCACAAGAACTACACCTTACCGCTTGTCCATTGGTATCTGGAGGGGCGCCGCCGTGCGGGGCCGATTTGGTTGCCGCGGCCGGAGCGTGAGTTCGTGATCTTCGTCATCCGCGTGCTGCTGAAGTACGCGGCGACCGGGGCGGTGGCGGAGTTTCCAGTACGCCAACTTCGGGCACTTTACCGCTCGGAGACGCGCGCGGGTGTGGCGCGCGAGTTCGATTGGTTGAAACGTCAGGGGGCATTGGAGAGCCTTGATGAGAGTTTGGCTAGTTCTGGGCTGCCGTTCTCACCAGCCGGTTTCCGAAAGCTGGCTGAAGTTGCGGAACAAGGGGGTGGGGCGCAGCTTCGCCTTGCGGCGCGGGAGATTAAACAGGCTCTCGCGGCAGTGCGGGATGCAAGCGAGTGGCGGTCCTTGCTTGCTTGCTTTTGGCGCGTCAATCGATCTCGGTTCGAGAGGCTTCTAGGCGGTTTTGCTGTCGTTTCTTCTGGCCGCAAGAAGGCCGTGCAGGGCGGGAGAGTTATTGCTTTTCTGGGTGGGGATGGTGCCGGCAAGAGCACCAATTCGGCGTCTCTGACTCGAGCGCTTGGACGACACCTCGCCGTGGAGAGCCTGCACTTTGGGCGGCCGGGGCGATCTCTGCTGGGACTATGCCTCGCCGCATGGAGTAAACTCCTGAGAGCAGCGGGCCAGTCGGTGCTCGCGGAAGACTTTCGAAGCCTTGCGCTGGCCCATGATCGCCGCAGTGTCTCTCGCCGGGCGGAGCGAGCGCGGGCGGCCGGGAGTATCGTGATCCTCGACCGCCTCCATCGGCTGGAGATCACCAAGATGGATGGGCCCCGGATCGAGGATGCGCACACCCCACTCCGCCGCTGGCTGGCGGCCCGGGAGCAGCGCCTCTACCGGAAGACGGTCTCAGCCGACCTTCTGGTCGTTCTGCGTCTCGACCCGGAAGTTGCCTGCCGGCGCCGCCCCGATGACGATCGGGCGACGCTTATGGCGCGTTCCGGCGAAGTATGGCGGGCCGAGTGGTCCGCAGCGAACATGCTTGTACTCGACACCGGCGAGCTGCGCCCCGAAGTGGTTCAGGCACGCGTGTTCCGCCGGGCGTGGGAAGAGATTGCACGGCCCTTTCTGCGCGTCGAAGTCCTGGGTCTGACGGGGGCGGGCAAGTCGACACTCACGCGCGGTCTGGTGCGCGAATTCGGCAATGCGGCGACCGGTCTGCCCTACCGGAGGCATCCCGTTGCGGCGGCGAGAGGCATCGCACGCGCGCTTGCGGAGGGCGGCTGGCCGCATGGCGGGAATGAACGGTGGCAGGTCTTCCGCAACCATGCACAATTGCATGCGTTTCTCGATTTGGTCCGGCGCGGAAAGCTCACTGCAAATCGCCCCGTAACACATCTTTTGCTCGATCAGGGTCCGCTCTTTCAGGTTGCGATGTGCCTCAAAGAAGGGCGATTGAAACCCGAGTTGGAAACAGTGCAACGCACCATTTCAGCCTTTGAGAGTCTGGGTGGTCGTGCGCTTTTTCTGGCCGCACCGGATGAATTGCTTCGCGATAGAGTGGCGCGTCGACCGGCGCAGTGCTCACGGGGGGAGGGCCTGTCGGACGAAGCATTTGACATTTTTCTCGAGAGTTATGCGGCGAGTTTTGCGGCGCTCCTAAACAGGATGTCCAACCCTGCCGAGCTCTCATCAAAAAATTCCGCCGAGGCGACCCTCCAAGAGGCGCTGATACGCCTCAACCGTGCGGGATCTGCACCTTGAGCCCGGCGCGCCGCAATGCGCTGGCCAGCTACCTGAACTTCGCGGTTCTGGCAGGGGTCGGCCTCGTGGCTAACCCGCTCCTCGCAGGGGCGCTAGGGCCTGTCGCCTTCGGGATATGGAAAGCAACTCAGCGGCTTTTTGACGTTGGAGCCGTGGCGGACGGGCAGGCGACGCAGGCTTTGAAATGGGTCATCGCCCACCGCGGGAGAGAAGCGGACACGGGAGGGCTGAGGCGGATGGTCGGATCGGCGCTCAGGGTCTGGCTTCTGTGGTTGCCGGCGCTCCTTTTGATCCAGTTGGGCCTCGTATTGATGCTGCCGGTCCTGATCGCAGACGTGCCGGAACATCTCGGCTTGGCGCTGATGTTGATGGGGGCGGTGCTTGGGCTGAACGTGGTGGCGCGGGGCGTCTCAGGTATTCCGGATACAGCTCTGGTCGGCAGCAACCTTGGTTACCGCTCGATGCTGGTGACCACGTTGCTGTTGCCGCTGTCGAACGCGGCGCTGGTGATCGTCGCCCTCAGCGGCCCTGGCGGGCTGGTGGGGCTCGCGGCTGTTGTGTTGGCGGCGACTGTGCTCAACGGTGCGCTGACGTGGCTGGTGGCGCGCGCTTCGCTGCCGTGGTTTGGCGCAAGCCGCCCGGAACCGGGAGAGACAGGTGAACTCGCGCGGTTCGGCGGTTGGGTGCTGGGTTGGGCGCTGGTGGCACGCCTCATGCTCGCGACTGAGGTTCTGCTTTTAGGCGCAATCCTTGGCGCAACTGCGGTCACGGCCTGGGTCTTCACCTCGTTCGTCCTGCAATTCGCGCTGGCCGCCTGCCTGATGACCGCAAGCGCGATGATGCCGGGTCTGGGGCGCTTGCTGGGTCAAGGTGAGATTGCACAGGCTGCAGCGCGGGCAAGAGAGACGCGGGAGATCGTGGCGGCATTCGCCACGGTGCTGGCGAGCCTCATGATCCTCTTCAACGAGGCCTTCGTGGGCCTTTGGGCCGACCCGGAGGTTTTTATGGGTCAGCCGCTGACCATTGCCATGAGCCTCGCCTTTGTTCAGCTGGCGCTCTGCCGGTGTGACGGGCAGATACAAGACGCGGGGCTGAAGCTCAGGCCGAAAGTCCTGCTTGGTGCGGCAAGCACGCTGCTTTCCCTTCTCTTCGGCGGGGTCGCGCTTGCGTTGACGGGGGCGCCTTGGGTCATGATCGCGGCCATCATGGTTGCTCGACTTCCGATGTGGCTGGGGTTCGCGGTGATGGTGCGCCGCTTGCTGGGGCCGTCTAGTGCCTTGCCGCGCCGGAGCCTGCCAGTCGCTGCGGGAGCGCTTGCGTTCAGCATGCTCCTTGCGCCACTGGTGCCGCAAAGCGCGTGGGTGGTCACTGCCCTTCCACCAGCGCTCTGCCTGACGGCGGTGGCAGGTTGGCTCATGCTGTCGCCGCTCACCCGTGCAAAACTGATGCCATTGCGGCGTTGAGGTGCGGATGAGGCTGACCCACTTCAATTTCGCCGAACTGTGCCTTGTCGCGCTTCTAACCGCCTTGTTTTTCGGCGCGCCGGCCGGCGCTTCACCGCTGGTGCTGGCAGGGTGTCTCGCAGTCTTTTACACGCTGTTCGGCCGGGCGCTTTTGATGCCTGCCATGGTACGCCCCGTGTTGCCGACGTTTATAACACCGAAGCTTTTGTTTTTCTTCTTCTACTTCCTGCTCTTCTACTATCCCTACCAGCTCTATTTGCTCGGGTTCACAGATATGAACCGCAGCATCTTTCTGCGGCGCACCTATGTGGAACACGCCAACCTTGCGATGATCGCGGCCACCATCGGGGTGCTGGCGTTTGACTTCGGGGTCGACGCGGGGCTGCGGGGGCGGGCGCTTCGGGTTTCGGGCAAGCGTATGCCAAGCAGATCGCTTCCGGTCTTCTGCCTGACGCTCCAACTGGTGCTGATCGCTGTCTATTTCGCTTTGGGATTCCGGGCCGCCAGCGAGGGGCGCTACACCGGCACTTCGTCGGGCGGGCAGATTGCAGAAGGCATCTACCTGATCATCCTGCTGCTGGCGATGGTTGGCACGGGCGAGTTCATTCGCAGGCTGGCACAGCGCAAGCCATTGCCGCCCGGCCTGTTGCTGGCGATGGGGGTCAATCTGCTTTGGATCACGCGGATACTGCTGGCGGGCGATCGCAACAGCTTCATGCTCTTCGGGATATTCATCGTGGGCGGCCTGTTCACCTATGTCTGGCGCGCGACCCGTCTCCACCTGTTGGCGTTCCTGATTGGCGCGTTGGTCTTGTATCAGTCGATCGAGGTTTTGCGGATGACCCAGACCATGCCGCTGAAGGACGCTCTGGCGGTGAGCCTGAGTGGCAATGCGATTTCGGCGGGGGATGACAACAGCTTCAATATCACCACCATCGGGCTTCGCGCCACTTTCGAGGCGGTGCCGGAGAAGGTGGACTACGGATACGGCCTCTACAAGTTGGTAGGGTTCATGGGGGTGGTGCCGCTTTTGCGCGGTGTGGTCTTCGGAGACTCGCTGACGTTCGACACCACGTCGAAACTACTCAAGAGCGAGATGCTGGAACCGACAGCCGGGTGGGGCGTGGGATCCAATATCGTCACTGATTTTTATGCCGATTTCGGGCTGCCGGGGGTCATCTTTGGGATGATGCTGTGGGGATGGTTCGTGGGATGCATGCAGAAAACGGCGAGAGTCTTTCCTGACTCGGCAAAGGTCGCCACGCTGTATTTGCTGACGCTGGCGCTGTTTGCTGAGATCCCACGTTATTCGGCGGACTTTCCCGTGAGGCCTCTGGTTTGGGCATTCCTGCTCTATCAGGCATATCAGACGCTCGTTGCGTCGCGCCTCGGTCGCACGCCTGCTCCGCCGGGCCGCTTGGTTGCGGAGCACCAGCGCGATCCCTGAGGTGTTCAGCGGTTCTGCTGGCGAAGGGCCTTTGGGTTGAGCGGGAACCGGGAATTCAAAGCAAGGTCGGTGCTAGTTGGCTCCGTAGGCGGTGTTTCATGCGGAGCTGTCCGACCGTCACTGCAAAGTAGCTCAAAGGCCGATTTGAGCTCATTGAGCGTGCGCGTGGCATCCCATCTCTCCAGCGCAAGGGCGCGGGCTCTGGTGCCAAGGGCGGCCCGGCGCTCAGGGTCGTCCAATAACGCGGACAACGCTTCGGCGGCGGCCGCTCCGTCACCGGGGCGGGTTACCAAGCCGGCGCCCTCGACCTCATCGGCTAGGGCTGTGCCCGGCTCGGTGGTGGCCAGCACCGGGCGGCCCGAGGCGAGCATGTTGGTCAGCTTCGATGGCAAGACGAGATCGGCCGCGCCGGCGATCTGGGGCAGCAAGTGAATGTCGGCCATGCCCAGCAATTCGCCCAGTCGCTCAATGGGCTGCAGCGGCAGAAAACGGATGTTCGAAAGGCCGCGAGACATCTCTTCAAGCCGTGACCGTAGTGGTCCGTCGCCGCA
Organism: Vannielia litorea; assembly: GCF_019801175.1. NCBI lineage: Bacteria > Pseudomonadati > Pseudomonadota > Alphaproteobacteria > Rhodobacterales > Paracoccaceae > Vannielia > Vannielia litorea. The sequence goes on along the minus strand of NZ_JAHVJR010000001.1, from coordinate 2,887,543 downwards.
GACAACGAATGTAACATCGCGGCGATGGTCGAGCCGTCGGGCAATGTCGGGAATGATCTCAAGTCCCTGCTTGTTGGCGAGGTTGCCGGAGTAGAGTACGACGTGAGGCGTGTGGATGCCCAGTTCGGTGCGCATCGGCGATGGCCTCTCAAGCGGTTTGACCTTTTCGAGATTCGCCCAGTTGCGAAGCTCGCAGACGCGCTCTTGCGGTACCTGCTTCTGGCGAAGCTTGGCGACCATCGGTGCCGAGATCGTGCTGACCCGGTCAAAACGGCGCAGCACCCAGTGCTCAAAGGCCCGGGCAGCCCGCGCGATGCGGCTTTCGGGCTTCAGCAGGCCTGTTGCAAAAGCGGCCTCGACCTCGAAGTCCTGAATGTGGAGCCATGCCTTGGCACCGGCAAGCCGGGCTGCCAGCCAACCCACGGGGGCAGAGATCATTGAAGGCGCGACGACGAATACGATATCGGGGCGCCAGACCAGCCCGCGCCAGAGGGCTATGGGAAGGGCGGTGATGGCAAAGCTGGCATGGTGCAGGATGCGCTTGAGGCCGGTGGGGTTGGCAGGCACGTAGAGCGGGCAATGAGTGATCTTGACGCCGGTTTCGGAGCGCCGATTGCGCCAGAACGGCCCACGCCAGCCTTTCCGCACACGCCACTCCGGATAATAGGGCTTGGCCGCGACCACCCGCACCTCGGCGCCGCGGCTTGCCATGCCCTCGGCGAGATCGGTGTTGTAGACTGCGGTCGAAATGATCTCGGGCGCGTAGTTGATACCGAGCAAGAGAATTTTCAGCGGGCGGGCTTGGGCCTTTGAAGCCATCCTAAATCCTCGCGGCGAGTTGCCTGTCCGGCACGTGCCGGAGATCACGAGGATATGCAGAAGCTTGGTTAACAGTCGGTTAAGGCCGGCCGTTTTGGTGCCGGGTGCTCAAGCTTCCGACCGGAGCTATACGCGTTTGCGCAGCGTCCCGAAGGCGAGCGCGCCGCCTTCGGGAATTCTCTTCAGATCAGGTCAGAACTTCATGTTCGCCGAGATCAGGAACGTCCGACCCGGCTCGGTAATCGGTTCCACGGCGGAGAAGCCGACACCATCGTTGCCGCGCCCGGAGTAGGTCGTGTCGAACACGTTTTTCACGTCGAAGCGGACGGTGAGGTTGTCGTAGCTGGGCGGGGTCCACTTGGCCCAAAGGTTCACGACCTCGTAGCTGTCGAGCGGGGCATAGCCCGCAGGCACTTCATCGACTTCCAGCGCGATCTCGGCGGTGCCGCCAAGGGTCCACTGCTCGTTCACGTCCCACGCACCGGAGAGGCCGATGATATGGCCCACGGGGCGACCCACGTAGTAAGACGTTGTCGAAACGGGGCCTTCATCAATCTGCACGTCGGCATAGGTCCAGTTGCCCTCGATGTAGCCCTGTGTGCCGGTGTACCGCAGCTTGGCGTCAAAGCCCTGAGAGGTCACATCGTAGGCCGCCGCTTCCCCCATGGTGGTGAAGGGATCGTTGGCGTCCTTGATGTTGGTGTGGAACAGGGCAAAGCCCGCCTGCCACGGACCCTGCTCGTAGCGCAGGCCGATGCGGAAGTTCGTGGACCGGCTGGTGATCTGGTCGCCGTACACCGGGGCCGAGCGCAGACCGATCAAGGCCGCCTCATTCAGCTCGTAGCCGCCCCACACCGACGCTGCACCGACGTTCAGGGTGAGCCGGTCGGTTAGTAGCACGTCTGCCGCTGCATTCACGCTGACGCCCGAAGACGACCACTCCTCACCGGTGGCACCGGTGTAGGTCTGGCTGTCGAGGCGCACGCCGTATGAGAGCGACACGCGGCTGCTCACGTCCTGCCGCATCTGGGCATAGAGGCCGATGTTGGAAAGCTCTTCTTCACCTGCGTCGGCTGCCGTGCCGGTGTTGGTCGCGGTCTCGTGGAAGAAGTCCACGCCTGCGGTCAGCACGCCGCTGCCTAGCGCAAACCTGTTCTCCGCCTTGCCCGAAAGGCTGCGGTTGCGGCCCTGTGCGCTCTCGGCATCAACAAGCTGCTCGTTCCAGGCAAGCTGGATGGTCGGAGCCCAGATGCCCTGCGGGTTCTCATCGGTATAGGTGAAGCTGTAGCTGGTGCGCTCCGTCACCGCCACGAGATAGGTGGTGCCACGGCCCGGCACATCCTCGAAGTCGGGCCGCGGGAAGCCGCCCTGGAAGGGGCGCAGGCCCTGATCGGAGATTTGCTCAGCGGAGAACTCGAAGCGTTTTCCGGCATCTGTGGTGTAGGCGACCTTCGCAAAATAATCGGTAAGGTCGGGCTCGGTCCCGCCGATCACATCGCCATCGCCGTTCTCGTAATCGTCGCCTGTCTGGCGGGAATAGGCCAGCAGGTATTCGAACCCGCCCTGCGCCCCGTAGAGCGCGCCGGAGCGGCGGAAGGTGCCGCCATTGGAGCCGAAGGTGAGGCCGGTGAAGCCGCCGATGGTCTGGCCCGGCTCGAGCAGGTCGCGGGCATCTTTGGTTTCGTAGGCGAGGATGCCGGCGAGGGCGCCGGGGCCAGCATCGGCAGGGGCAAGGCCGGAGCTGACCTTCACGCTCTTCAGCAGGAAGGGATCAATCGGCACGTTGCCGGTGTGGTGGAAGGCACCCTTGTTCTGCCGGGCGCCATCGATGGTGACGGCGAGGTTGCTCTCTTCGAGGCCGTGGACCAGAACCTTTTGCGCAATCACCGAGCCGCCGGTTGCGAGGATCTCGGATTGCCCAGCGAATAGCTCATCGGTGCTCGCGGCGTTCCGCTCTTCGATCTCTTCACCAGAAATTTCAACGTTGCCGAGGGAGTCTTGCGCGGCGTCGGATTCAACACGGATGGCTTCAAGGTCGATCACATCCTGCGCGGCGGCGATGCTGGCGGCCAGAATGGAAGAAGAGGCCAGCAGGGCGGCCTTCATGGTCGTTTTCATAGTCGGGTGTCCCGGGGTTCGTGGTGGTTTCTTGAGCTGGCACGGAACACGCCGGGAGGCGCCGGAGGCTGGCTTTTTGAGTCTTGGCGGAATTGGCTCCGCCATTAAGGATCAGGAAGCGGCGGCGAGCCCCTCCCAATCCATCGTTTCGAAGTTTTCGCGGAAGGCAAAACGCACGAGGTGGTTGTCGATCACGGCGCGCGCGCGGGTTAGCCCCTCTTCGCTTGGTGCGGTCACCTCGACCACGAGCGCATCATCTTCGGCGCGCAGCTTGGCGGGGCCGACAGGCAGGGCACATTCGCCCGAACTTGCATCATAGCGCACGTCGATCTTGTGGCCGAAGTGTTTGCAGAGCTGTTGCAGGTACTTGCTTGCGCTTTGGGTGGCAAATCTGCCGGTGTCGTGGAGTTGCTCTTGCATCTTGCTTGTCTCTGAGTTTTTCTGTCGGAAATAATCCTGATGAAATCCATCGGGATTGTCCAGCCCGATTCCGAACCCCAGGAGACCCCGATGAATCGCCTCGCCACATTGGCTGCACTGGCTCTGACACCCGCCGCGCTGGCTGCGCAAACCGTCGAAATCGAGACCTATGCAGGCCCGGTCAGCGTTCCGCAGGCGCCTGAGAAGGTTGTTGTGCTCGATATCGCCGCAATCGACTCGCTTTCTGCCTTGGGCGTTTCCATTGACGCGGTGCCGCAGTTCACCCCGCCGGCCTACCTGGCGGATGTGTTTGCCTCGGCTCAGCCGGTTGGCAGCCTGTTTGAGCCCGACTTCGAAGCCATCGCGAGCCTTGGCCCGAGCCTGATTGTCGCTGGCGGCCGGTCACAGGCGCAGGTCGAGCCGCTTTCACAGATCGCTCCGACCGTCGATATGACGATCTGGGAAGATGTCGTGGGCCAGGGCCGCGCGCGGCTGGAAGCCTACGGCAAGCTTTTTGCCAGGGAAGGTAAGGCCGCTGAACTCGTCGGTGAGCTCGATGCGGCCGTCGAGGGGGCAAAAGCTGCGGCAGAAGGCAAAGGTGACGCTCTGATCCTGCTGGTGAATGGTGGAAAGATTTCTGCCTATGGCGATGATAGCCGCTTCGGGTGGCTGCATAGCACGCTCGGACTGCCCGAAGCCTACCCCGATCTGACTGCGGAAACCCACGGCGAGGCAGTGTCCTTCGAATTTGTTGCCGAGGTGAACCCGGATTGGATTCTGGTGATCGACCGTGGCGCCGCCATTGGCCAAGAAGGCGAAGCGGCCAGCGCTGTGCTGGACACGCCTCTGATCGCTGGCACCACGGCGGGCCAGAACGGGCAGATCGTCTATCTTGAGAGCGCGCGCCTCTACATCGCAGGCGGCGGCATCAACTCGATGCTTGGGACGATCGGTGAGGTCACCGAGGCGCTGGAAGGCGCCGCAGCCAGCAATTGAAACCGGTCACGCTCTGGCTGGCCGCCGGACTGATCCTCGCCGCCCTGATCTGCGCCTCGGTGCTGATCGGGGCGGCGAGCCTCTTTTCGGGTGATGTCGATGGCGGCCTGCTGATTGCCGTCAGCCGCCTGCCGCGCACTCTTGCCGCCTTGTTGGCCGGAGCCGGATTGGCGCTGGCTGGCGTGGTCGTGCAGATGGCGGTGCAGAACCGGCTGGTTGAGCCGGGGCTTGTCGGCACGCCAGAGGCGGCCATGCTCGGGCTGCTTGCGGTCACTCTGATTGCACCGGGCGCATCAATGATGGTCAAGATGAGCGTGGCCGCTGCCGCAGCGCTCGTTGGCACGCTCTGCTTCATGGCTTTGGCCCGACACGTGCCTCGGCGCGATCCCGTGCTGCTGCCGCTGGTCGGGCTGATCTACGGCGGAATTCTGGGGGCGGCAGCGCTGTGGGTCGCCTGGACAACCGACCTTGTTCAGTATCTTGGCACGTGGATGTCGGGCGAGTTTTCGGGCGTGCTGGCGGGCCGCTATGAACTGCTCTGGATTGTGGCCGTTCTGGCCCCGTTGCTCTACCTGGCCGCAGACCGCATTACCCTGCTGGGACTGGGCGAAGACGCGGCGCGCAGCCTCGGGCTGAACTACCGGCAAACCCTGCTGGCCGGGTTGCTGCTGGTGGCCATCATCACCGCTGCCGTTGTCGTGACGGTTGGGGCCATCCCTTTTGTCGGGCTTGTGGTGCCCAACATCATCTCGCGGCTTCGGGGAGACAATCTACGCCGTAATCTGCCGCTTACCGCATGGCTCGGGGCAAGTGCGGTTCTGGCGTGCGATATTCTCGGTCGCCTGATCCGTTGGCCCTACGAAATTCCGGCCGGTACGATCTTTGCCGTTTTCGGTGCGGGCGTGTTTCTGTGGCTGCTCAATGCCGCTCCGCGACGTGCTCATGCCTGACCGCCGCCGCCTCATCCCCCTGGCACTGATGCTGACAGGCCTCGCGGCCCTTTTCCTTGCGTGGAATTTGAAGGCACCGGTGGAGTTCATCCTGACCCTGCGGGTAGGCAAACTTGCCTCGCTCGTGGTGGTCGGCGCGGCCATCGGGGCTGCCACGGTGATCTTTCAGACCTTGACGGAGAACCGGCTACTGACCCCCGGGATCGTTGGTTTCGACGCGCTCTTCGTCTTCATCCAGACGGCGTTGGTTTTGCTCTTCGGTGGCTCGGTGCAGGCCGCTATTCCACCGCTGCTCCAGTTCCTCGCGGAGGCGGCATGTCTGGTGGCGGTCAGCCTCGCGCTATTTACGCTCCTGCTCGGGCGCGGCGCAGGAGATATTCTGCGCATGGTGCTCTCGGGGGTAATTCTCGGCATTTTCCTGCGGGGGCTCACCAGCTTTGCGCAGCGGCTGCTTGACCCGTCTGAGTTTGCCATTGTCCAGCAGGCGAGCATCGCCAGTTTTACTGCCGTCAATCCGCAGGTGCTTACAATTGCCGGGATCACCCTCATCCTTGCGCTTGGTGCAGCCCTTTGGTTGGCGCCTTCGCTCGATGCGGCAGGTCTTGGGCGGCAGACGGCGCGGGGCATCGGGCTGGATCACGATAGAGTGGTGCTGGTGGGTCTGAGCCTCGTTGGACTCCTTGTGGCGCTCTCTACCGCGCTCGTTGGTCCGGTGACCTTTCTGGGCCTGATCGCGGCGAGCCTCGCCTATCGGTTCTGCGGCACGTGGCGCCACGCGGTGTTGATCCCCGCTGCGGCCCTGATCGGTGCGGCCATCCTCGTGGCCGGCCAGTTCATGTTCGAGCGCATCCTCGGCCTGCAATCTTCGCTTTCGGTCGTGGTCGAGTTTTTGGGCGGCCTGCTCTTTTTGTTCCTCCTCCTCCGAAGGTCAGCCAGATGATCCGCATCGCCAACCTAACTGTCACGCGCGGCACCAAGCCCGTGCTTGACGACCTGTCGCTGCGCTTCGGGCATGGCGGCATCACCGCGCTGATCGGGCCGAACGGCGCTGGAAAGTCGACGCTGTTACACGCCATCGCCGGCCTTCTGCCCGCCACAGCAGGGCAGGTGGAGGTAGAAGGCCGCGATGTGGCGCGCATCCCGCCGGAAGAGCGGGCGCGACTCGTGGCGTTGCTCATGCAGTCCGACCGCGTCACGGCGCGATTGACCGTCGAAGACCTCGTGAGCTTCGGTCGCTGGACCTACCACAAGGGCCGCCCTACGGCTCGCGACCGTGAGGTGATTGCGCAGGCGCTCTCGCAGTTCGACCTCGAAAGCCTCGCATCCCGCCAGATCGACAGCCTCTCTGGCGGCCAGCGCCAGCGCGCCTTTGTCGCCATGGCTTGGGCGCAGGAAACCCCGTGGCTACTGCTCGATGAACCCCTCGCAGCCCTCGACCCGCGCCATGTGCGTGACCTGATGGAACGGCTGCACGGCATGTCGCGCCCCGGTGAGGGCCAGCGGAGCATCATCATCGTCATGCATGATTTGCCCGCCGCCGCCCGCTATGCCGACCGGATCATTGCCATGAAGGATGGCCAGATCGTTACCACAGGTCCGCGCCAGTTGAAGATGACCGGAGCTGTCTTGAGTGACCTATTCGAGACCGGTCTGGAAGTGGTGCAGGTTGGCGGCAGAGATACGGTCGTTCCCGCCTAGGCGGGGCAACGTCAGAAGGACTCTGGCAAGAGCAGGCTGGGCTCGAAGAGCGTTGGTGAGGACACCTCAAGCTCTGGAGCTTGCGCCATTCTGTCGACCAAGGCAGCGCAGAGTTCTTTCAAAGGGGTGGCGACGCACATCAGGGCATAGCGGTCGGCAAGTGCGTTCTGGCTTTCGGGGGTCAATTCGTTGACGATCAGCGCCACCTTGTTCGGCGGTCGAACCTCCCGCAGGGCGGCGATGGCCCCCTCCATGCCGCCGCCCGCCACGTAGAGACCGGCAAGGTCGTTGTGGCGGGTCAGCAGGTCGAGCGTCGCTTCATATGTAACTTGCCGCGTTTCGAGGTTTACCACCGTGTCGGCTATCGCGATTTGCGGGGCATATTCGTGCAACGAGTTGCGAAAGCCCGTTTCCCGCAGGGAATGGCCGTGCCACCGCGTGCCACCGACGAAGATGCCCACGCGGCCGGGTCTTTGCAGCCGCAGCGCCATCATCCAGCCCGCGATGCGCCCGACCTTCATGTTGTCTAGTCCGAAGTAGCCTGCCCCGGCACGGCCGCCAAAATCGTTCAGCAGCGAGTAGACCGGCGTGCCCTGTGCCCGAAGTTCGGTCATCAGCCGTGAGAGGGACGGATGGTTGATGGCCGTGGCCGCCACGGCGTGAGCGTTCTGGGCGGCGCGGGTGATCGCGGCGCAGAAGTCATCGGGCGATTGCGATGCGGAGTACTCGATGTGCGGTGTGATGTTTGCCGCTGGATGGGCCGCGCATGCCGCTTCGATCTCTGTCGCGAACCTTTGGTAGAAACTTTGCGACGGCTTGTGCAGGACGAAACCGAGGTTGATCCTCCGTAACGGGGCCGAAGGCGCCGCACTGTCCGACGGGAGGCGGTAGCCAATGCGCTCCGCGGCCTCGGCGATCCTTTGCCGCATCCTGTCCGATACATTGCCGCGGCCGTGCAGGGCCCGGTCCGCCGTGGCCGTGCCAACTCCGGCCGCGCGGGCCAGATCGCGGATGGTTGGGCGGTGTCCCAAACAAAGCTCCTGATGCAATGACCTCAGTTTTCACCGCCAATGGTGATGTATTCTGATGCGAAGGGGAACGAGAAACTTCGCGAATCCACCCTCCCTTCAGGTATCGTCTCCCCGAACACAGGCTCTGGGAGGACCATATGGCGCGCGATTACTCACTGCTCGGACCCGATGCCAAGCGCGCTGTCCAGATCGGCCTTGCGGCGGCAGAGTGGTATCACACCGACATTCCCCGCAAGGAGATGAAAGCGCTGATGCAGCGGGCCGATCAGCCTGCGATCCGCGATACGTTCATCCTCTTTGGCTGTATGGTGCTCTTTGCGGGCATCGGCATCGCGCTCTGGCCTTCATGGTGGTCGGCACCCTTCTGGCTGGCCTATGGTGTGCTCTATGGTTCGGCGATGGATTCTCGCTGGCACGAGTGCTCACACGGCACCGCCTTCAAGACCCGGCAATACAACGACTGGCTCTATCAGGTCGCCTGCTTCTGCATGATCCGCAATCCGGTGAGTTGGCGGTGGTCTCACGCGCGGCACCACACCGATACCATCATAGTTGGCCGCGACCCCGAAATCGCCGTGATGCGCCCACCTGCGCTGTTCAGGATCTTTCTCAACTTCTTTGGGATCATCGACGCATGGCACGGCTGGGGGCGGATGCTCTACAACGCTTCCGGGCGCATTCACCCGGAAGAGGCCGATTACATCCCCGAGAGTGAGCAGCCAAAGGCCATTCGTGTGGCCCGGATATGGACTGCAATCTATGCCGCAACGATCCTGCTGGCCCTCGTCACATGGTCGCTGCTGCCGCTGATGGTAATTGGCCTGCCCCGGCTCTATGGCGCTTGGCACCACATCATGACCGGGCTGATGCAGCATGGTGGCCTTGCTGACAACGTGACCGACCACCGGCTCAACAGCCGCACCGTGTACATCAATCCGATCAGCCGGTTCATCTACTGGAACATGAACTATCACGTCGAGCATCACATGTTCCCCATGGTGCCCTATCACCGGCTGCCGGAACTCCACGAGGCGATCAAGCATGACCTGCCCGCGCCCAATCCTTCGATCTGGGCAGCCTATGCCGAGATGTGGCCTGTGCTGAAGCGCCAGCTTGCCTATGAGGACTTCTTCCTCAAGCGCGAGCTGCCCGCCTCCGCCAAGCCTTATCGGGAGGATTTCCATGCCTCCGCGCTGGGCGCGGCCGCCGAATAAACCCTGACATTTCCGAAACCACCGACCGGGAGGAGCCTGATACATGGCCTGGATCGACGCTTGCGCAACCGATGAGATCGACGAAGAGGACCTGATCCGCTTCGACCATGAAGGAAAGACTTTTGCCATCTACCACGCGCCAGACGGGGCATTTTACTGCACCGATGGGCTTTGCACTCATGAGAAGGTGCACCTCGAAGACGGGCTGGTGATGGAATACGAGATCGAATGTCCAAAGCACAACGCGACCTTCGATTATCGAACGGGCGAGGCACTGCGTGCGCCTGCTTGCGTAAACCTCAACACCTATTCAGTGAAGGTCGAAGCTGGTCGGGTGATGATCGAAGTGTGACGCGGCGCTACTTGCCTCAAGCTCGCGCCTTGCCGAAAACGCATCATTCATGCTGAAATGCCTCATCCGTTTTTCGGAGGGAGGATATCATGGCAAACCGGCCGACCATCAGGGACGTGGCGCGCGAAGCGGGCGTCAGCCCGGCCACAGTGGACCGGGCGCTCAACGGCCGCAGCAAGGTGCGCGATGAGACCCTGCGCAAGATCGCCGAGGCCGCCCGCCGCGTGGGCTATCACGCGCGCGGGTTGATCGATCAGCGCCTCGTTGCTTCCGTCCCTGATCACAAGATCGGCCTGATCCTCATCAAGGAAAAGCAACCCTTCTACCGGGCGTTTCAGGCGACTATGGAGCAAGCGCTTGAGGAGCGTACTGACATTCGTGGACGGCTGGTGGTGCGCTATGCGCAGTCTCAGTCCCCCGAGGAGTTTGCCAGCCTGTTGGCCGAGGTGGGCGCGCGGGTTGATGCCGTCGGGGCCGTGGCGGTGAATCACCAGTCGCTGGACAAGGTTGTGCAGGATCTGGCCCAAAACGGTGTTCCAACCTTCTCGCTGCTCAACGACTTCGCCCAGGGCATTCGCAGAAACTACATTGGTTTGAACAACATAAAAGTTGGCCGGCAAGCGGCCTGGATGCTCACGCGCGGCGCGGCGCCGGGCAGCTATGCCATCTTCGTCGGCGGCAACCGTTGGCACGGGCACGACCTGCGGGAGGTCGGGTTCCGGGCCTATATGCGGGAGGGCGCGCCTGCCTCATCGGTCAAGGAAACGCTCGTCAACCTTGAGACCCGGCAGCTGACTTACGAGGCCACACTGAACCTGCTGGAGCGGCAGCAGGACTTGCGAGGCATCTACGTGGCGGGCGGCGGGATGGAGGGCGCCATCGCCGCCCTGCGTGAGACCCGCCCTTCCGGCAAGGTCGGGCTCGTTGTCAACGAGTTGACAGCAGACAGTCGTGCCGGGCTTCTGGAGGGCTACGTGCAGATGGTCATCGCCACCCCGCTCGAAGCACTGTGCCGCGAATTGGTCGCCCTGTCCCTACGCTCCCGGTCCGAGGCCGGATCGACCGCCGTAGAGCAGAAGTTCCTCACCCCGGAAATCATTCTGCCGGAACTGCTGTGATGATGGTTTAACGTCATTCCTGTGAGGGTGAATGACGTCATGCATGAGGAATTCTTGCCGTCGCAAGATTGACCGACTCGCACACACAGGCGCAGAACATTCCTCGGAGGTCGCCTCGCGCTTTGGCATGAGGCCGAGGGAGGAGCGTTAGATGCAGACAGCGATCAATCACATGACCGTGCCGCGGCTCTCTTACGTCGAGCTGCTTGATCTGGCCGCCAACCTCGGCTGCGTCGGCGTCGAAGTCAGGAACGATATCGAGCGGCCACTGTTCGACGAAGCCGATCCGGCCTCTGCCGGGGCAATGGCGCGCGACAAGGGCTTGCGCCTTGTGGGTCTGAGTCAAGTTTATCCCTTCAACAGCTGGTCCGACACGATTGCCATCGAAGTTCGTGCGCTCATCGCAACTGCGCTGGAGGCTGGGGCCGAGACCATCAGCCTCATTCCGCGCAACGATGGCACGCAAACCGGAAATGGCGAGCGCCACGCCAACCTGCGGATCGCGCTTAAGGAAATCCAGCCCATGCTGGCGGATGCGGGCCTTGTTGCACTGGTCGAGCCTCTCGGCTTTCCGCGTTCCTCGCTCCGCTCCAAGACCGAACTGGTAGAGACCATCGACGCGCTCGATGCTGCTGCGCAGTTCAGGATCGTGCATGATACGTTCCATCACGCTTTGGCTGAAGGCGGGCCGATCTACCCCGAGCGCACGGGCATCGTGCACATCTCCGGTGTCACTGACCCGGCGCTGGGCATCGAGAAGATGGAAGATGAGCACCGCGTGCTGGTGGATGCATCTGACCGGTTGGGCAACATCGAGCAACTGCGCGCGCTTCTGGCGGCAGGTTACGATGGCCCGGTATGCTACGAATGCTTCTCACCCGAAGTTCATGCCTTGGGTGATCCGGAGGCCGCGTTGCGCGCTTCTTTCGAGTTCATTTCCTCGCAGCTCGCGGAAGAGGCCGCGTGAGGTGAGGGTCGTCGCCCCTCTGGGGCATCCGGCAGCAAGGACGGGTGAGCCGGACACCCGAATTGGGAGGAAACCAATGAAAAAGACTTTCATCGCAGCGGGCGTAGCCTCGCTTCTGTCGACCAGCGCCATGGCCGAGACCATTGGCGTTTCGATGGCACTCTTTGACGATAACTTCCTGACCGTCCTTCGGAACGGAATTCAGGAGCAGGCGGACGCCATGGACGGTATCGAGGTACAGATCGAGGATGCGCAGAACGACGTGGCGCGCCAGCTCGACCAAATCAACAACTTCGTGGCCTCCGGCGTCGATGCGATCATCGTCAACCCGGTCGACACGTCTGCCACCGAGGCCATGACGGCGGCTGCCGAGGCCGCCGGTGTGCCGCTGGTCTATGTGAACCGCCAGCCGATCAACGTGGATACGCTGCCCGACAATCAGGCCTTCGTGGCCTCCAACGAGGAAGAGTCCGGCACGCTCGAGACCATTGAGATTTGCGATATCCTCGCCGAGCAGGGCACCGACCCGGCCAAGATCTACGTGATGATGGGCGAGCTCTCCAACCAGGCCGCCGTGCAGCGCACGCAGGACATCGACGACGTGATCGCCGCGGGCAACTGCAAGGTCGAGATTCAGGAGATTGACCGTCAGACCGCCAACTGGTCGCGCGATCAGGCACAGAACCTGATGACCAACTGGCTTTCTTCCGGTGAAGAATTCCACGCTGTCATCGCCAACAACGACGAAATGGCCATCGGCGCCATCCAAGCCATGAAAGCGGCGGGCATCTCGATGGATGATGTCGTGGTCGGCGGCATCGACGCCACGCAGGATGCCCTTGCAGCCATGGCGGCAGGTGACCTCGATGTGACCGTGTTCCAAAACGCGGCCGGTCAGGGTGGCGGTGCGCTGGACGCGGCGCTGAAGCTCTCCAAAGGCGAGGACGTGGACCAGAAAGTCTACATCCCATTCGAGTTGGTGACGCCTGACAACATGGCTGACTACACCTCCAAGAACTGATCGCCTCATCAGGTGATACATTGAGGAGCGGCGTTACGTCCGCCGCTCCGACGGCACTCCAGCCGGGCACGGCGCCAACCGTTCAGGGGACAAGGACCATGGCAGACACAACCCAGGGCACAGGCGGGCTGATCTACGACAAGTCCAAACGCGCCTGGCCGAATGAAATCAATATCTTCATCGCGCTGATCCTCATCATCGGCGTGTTCGAGGCTCTCGGTCAGATCCTGCCTTACATGCAGGGCCAGAGCTTCTTGTTCGATACCTCGGGCCGCTTCGACTCCATCTTTAACGAGGCGCGGCTCAAGATCGTAATCCTCCAAGTGGCGATCATCGGGATCATCGCGCTGGGGTCGACACAGGTCATCATTTCCGGCGGCATCGATCTTTCCGCAGGCCCGCTCGTGGGCGCAGCGGCGATGATTGTGATGTCCTTTGCCCAGACCGAGCTGGTCAACGGAAACCCCAACCCCAAGGCGGTGTTCGGCCTCTGGGCGATGGATCTGCCGGTGATCGTGCCGGTGCTTGTGGGCCTCGCCTTCGGCGCGCTGATCGGAGCCATAAACGGCTCGCTCATCGCCTACACTGGCATCCCGCCCTTCATCGCCACGCTCGGCATGTTCCTCTTCGCACGCGGCATCTCCCGCTGGTGGACTGAGGGCCAGCCCGTGAGCTTTCCGACCGAGGGATTTGCCGCGCTGGGCTCGGGGATGATGCCGGTGTTCTGGTTTCTCGCGCTCGCGGTGCTGTTTCATGTGCTGCTCCGCTACACGCTCTACGGCAAGCGCACTTATGCGATCGGCTCCAACGAGGATGCCGCGCGGATGTCGGGCATCAACGTGAAGCGCCACAAGGTGCTCGTGTATATGATTGCCGCCATGCTCGCCGCCTTTGCAGCCGTGGTGCTGTCGTCAAAGAACCTCACCGCGCAGGCCGGGATGGGGCAGTTCTACGAGCTCTACGCCATCGCCATGGCGGTGATCGGTGGGGTGAGCCTGACTGGCGGGCGCGGCTCGATCCCGGGCACGGTGCTGGGTGCCATGGTCTTCGGCGTCATCCAGTCCGGCTTCACCTATGTAAAACTCGATGCCTACTACCAGCTGATGGCCATGGGCATGATCATCGTCGGCGCCGTGGTGCTCGACAAATGGCGCCAGCAGCGCGGCGCGAAAATGGGCTGAGGAGAGGTAAGATGAGCGACATGCAGACCGATATCCACAGCGCCGATCATGCGCATCCGCACGGGAACCTCGGCGAGGTGATCCTCGAGACGCGGGGGCTGACCAAGCATTACGGCGGGGTTCATGCGCTTGAAGACGCGAACTTCACCCTCCGCAAGGGCGAGCACGTGGCGATCATGGGTGACAACGGGGCAGGCAAAAGCACATTTGTCCGCCAGATCACCGGGGTGGAACAGCGTACGCGAGGTGACATCTACTTTGATGGTCAGCCGGTCCACTTCGCCGGCCCGCTTGAGGCTCGCGAAGCCGGGATTGAGGCGGTGTTTCAGACCCTTGCGCTCGCCGATGATCTCGACGTAGCCGACAACCTCTTCTTGGGCCGCGAAAAGACCAAATGGAACTGGCTCGGGCCCTTCCGCTTTTTGGACTACAAGGCAATGCGTCAGGATACGATTGCGGCGCTGGAAAAGACGGCGGTGAAGATCCCGAACATCCGCAACACGATCCAGAACATGTCCGGCGGGCAGAGGCAGTGCGTTGCCATTGCCCGCACCGCGACGTTTCACTCCAAACTGACGATAATGGACGAGCCGACCGCTGCGCTCGGCGTTCAGGAGACTGCGCAAGTCGAAAACATCATCCGCACGCTGAAGGAGGCCGGCGAGCCGCTCATCCTGATCAGCCACAACATGCGGCAGGTGATGGATACCTGTGACCGGATCGTGGTGTTCCGCCGTGGGCGCATCTGCGCAAACATCGATATCACCGGCGGCGATGTGACCGGGGAGGAAGTTGTCTCCTACATCACCGGGGCCAAGACCCAGCCGGAGTATGATGTCGAGGGGCTGACCTGAGGCAGGACGCGAGAGGCGCTGGGTTCGGGTTGTCTCGCAGGGCTCAGGCGTTCCCGGTCCAGCGCAGATCGGCGGCCAGCAGGGCGCCGTTCACCCGCTCGGCATTGGCGAGGTCATTGCCTTCGGCGCGGGCGGTGGCCTCGGCCTGCGAGAGCCCGTGCGCCAGCCACCGCTCGACCAGCCGCGCGCGCAGGGTGTCGATGCTGACATCGATCAGCACGGCGAGGTCCCACAGCGGGCGCAGGTCGCGCCAGACCGGAGCGTCGAAGAGCAGGTAGTTGCCTTCGACGATCACTGTCTCGCAGGCGTCATCCACAATTCCGGCACCGGCAATGGCAATGTCTCGCGCCCGGTCGAACAGTGGAAAAGCAACCTCCGGCTCGCGGCCCAACCGCCCGGCGAGATGCCGGAAGCCCATTGCGTCAAACGACTCCGGCGCGCCTTTTCGCGCCAGCAGGCCGCGCTCCACGAGGATTGGGTTGTGCAGATGAAACCCGTCCATCGGCACCACCTGGGCGCTGTGCTCCCGGTCCTTGAGCGCATCGCAAAGCGTTTCGGACAGCGTAGACTTTCCGCTCGCAGGCGCCCCGGCCAGCGCCACGACCCTGCGACGCCCGGCAGGAGGGGCCGCCATAACGGCCTCCACCAGATCGGGCAGGGCGTGGAGAGCGCGTGTCATGCCGCCTCGGCGGGCGCCTCTTTTGCGCCGGTCATGAAGGCAACCGCATCCGACATTGTGTAATCCCGGGGGTCGATCACGCAGAGCCTGCGGCCCAGCCGATGCACGTGAATGCGGTCGGCGACCTCGAACACATGCGGCATGTTGTGGCTGATCAGGATGATCGGGATACCGCGCGACTTCACGTCTTGGATCAGCTCCAGAACGCGGCGGCTTTCCTTGACCCCGAGCGCGGCGGTGGGCTCATCGAGGATGATGACCTTGGAACCGAAGGCCGCCGCGCGGGCCACGGCCACGCCTTGGCGCTGACCACCTGAAAGTGTTTCGACCGCCTGATTGATGTTCTGGATCGTCATCAGCCCTAGCTCGGTGAGCTTCTCGCGGGCGACCTTTTCCATTTGCGGGCGGTCGAGCTGGCGAAGAAATTTGCCACGCCAGCCGGGGCGGCGCAGCTCGCGGCCCATGAACATGTTGTCGGCGATGGAGAGCGCGGGCGACATGGCGAGGGTCTGGTAGACTGTCTCGATCCCCGCCTCGCGCGCGTCAATGGGCGAAGAGAAGTGCACCTCTTTACCTTCCAACGTGACCGTTCCCGCATCGGGGATCACCGCCCCCGACACCGCCTTGATCAGCGAGCTCTTGCCCGCCCCGTTGTCTCCGATGACGGCGAGGATCTCGCCCGGCATCAGATCGAAGTCGCAATTGTCGAGCGCTGTGACGCGGCCGTAGCGCTTGGTCAGACCGCGGCCTTTGAGAATGGGTTCCATCAGGCTGCCACCTTTCTGATCCACTGGTCGACGGCCACAGCCGCGATGATAAGAGTGCCGATGAGGAGGTAGGTCCATTGCGCATCGGCCCCGGCGAGGCGCAGGCCGAGGGTGAAGACCCCCACGATCAACGCGCCGAAGAAGGTGCCGAGGATCGAGCCGCGCCCGCCGAAGAGCGAGATGCCCCCGATCACGACGGCGGTGATGCTCTCAATGTTCAGAAGCTGGCCCGAGGTCGGCGAGACCGAGCCAATCCGCCCGATCAATGCCCAGCCTGCGAAGGCGCAAATGAGGCCCGCAAGCGCATAGACCGAGATCAGCACGCCCTTGACGTTCACGCCCGAGAGCTCCGCCGCCTCCGGATCGTCGCCCACGGCGTAGACATGGCGCCCCCAGGCGGTGTGGCGCAGGACGTAGGCGAGGATCAGCACCAGCACCAGCATGAAGACCACGCCAAAGGTGAAGACCGCGCCGCCAATGCTGAATTTCGCGCCCATGAGCTGGAGCAGGGGAGCCTGTTCGGCGATGTCCTGGCTGCGGATGGTCTCGTTGGCCGAATAGAGGAAGTTGGCCGCAAGCACGATCTGCCACATGCCCAGCGTTACGATGAAGGGCGGCAGCTTGACCCGCGCAACCAGCCAGCCATTCAACGCGCCGATGGCGGTGCCGACCGTGAGGCCACAGAAGATTGAGACGCTCACGGGCAGGCCGTAGCGGAAGGTGAACTGGCCCATGATAACCGAGGAGATCACCGCTATGGCGCCAACGCTCAGGTCGATGCCCGCTGTCAGGATAACGAGGCTCTGCGCGGCGGCGACGATGCCGACGATCTGCACCTGTTGCAGGATCAGCGTTAGCGCGAAGGGCGAGAAAAAGCGGCTGCCCAACGTGATGCCGAAGACGATGATCGAGATCACCAGCACGATGAGCGGCACCAGCGCGGGCGTGGTGTGCAGCAGGTGCTGGAAGCGGTCGACTAGGCTCTTGCCGTGCCCGTCGAACGACGCGACTTCACTGGGAGCGCTGGAGGCAGAGGCCTCGTAGTTATCGGATTGTGACATGTGTCCCCCCGGGAAGCAGGCTCCTCCGCCTGCCGGTTTGAACAGGGCGGCGAGGCCCGCCCTGTTCGTGGTTCAGTTGGCTGTCTGCCGGGTCAGCCCCAGCAGAGCTCGTTGCCCTCGGCGGTGTCGATGCTTTCGACTCCGTCGGCGGGCTTGTCGGTGACCAGCGCAACACCGGTATCGAAGAAGTCCTTGCCGGGGGTGTTTTCGGGCTTGGTGCCGTCGTTCGCCCACGCCACGATCGCTTCGATGCCCTTAGAGGCCATGAGCAGCGGATACTGCTGCGAGGTCGCGCCGATCACGCCGTCTTTGACGTTCTGCACACCGGGGCAGCCGCCGTCGACCGAGACGATCAGCACGTCATTCTCGCGGCCAATGGCCTTGAGCGCTTCGTAGGCACCGGCAGCGGCGGGTTCATTGATGGTGTAGACCACGTTGATTTCGGGATCGGTGGCCAAGAGGTTTTCCATCGCCCGGCGGCCGCCCTCTTCGTTGCCCTGGGTTACGTCATTGCCGACGATGCGCGGGTCTTCCTCGTCGCCCCACTTGTTCGGATCGCCGAGGTCGATGCCGAAGCCCTGAAGAAAGCCCTGATCGCGCAGCACGCCAACGGAAGGCTGGCTGACGGCGAGGTCGAGCATGGCGATCTTGGCGTTGGCTGCCTCATCACCGAGGGTCGCGGCGGCCCACTGGCCGATCAGCTCACCGGCAAGAAAGTTGTCAGTGGCGAAGGTCATGTCGGCAGCGTCGATCGGCTCCAGCGGCGTGTCGAGTGCAATCACCACGAGGCCGGCGTCTCGGGCCTGCTGCACGGCGGGCACGATGGAGCTGGTGTCGGAGGCGGTGAGCAGGATGCCCTTGGCGCCGTTGGCGATGCAGGTCTCGATAGCCGCCACTTGCGTTTCGTGGTCGCCGTCGATCTTGCCCGCGTAGCTGTTGAGCGTCACGCCGAGCTCGGCAGCCTTGGCCTCGGCGCCTTCGCGCATCTTCACAAAAAACGGGTTGGTATCGGTCTTGGTGATCAGGCACGCGCCAATGTCTTGCGCCATGGCAGTTCCGGCGGTTGCACAGAGGGCGAGCGCCGTGGTTGCGACGAGTTTCTTCATGTTTTCCTCCCTGGGAAATGATGACTGACTTGGATCTCCCATGATCCCCCCAGAACGGCGCACCGCCTGAGGTTGAGGCCCAAGAAACCGTGATTCCGCAGGGGCTGTCAATAAATAAATAAACTTGATTTATTAACTGGGGCCGGGCCTACTTCCGCAAGCGAGAGAAGTTTCGTATGGCCAATGTGATGGACGGGAGCGAGATCAAGGGGTTGAGCGGTGGCGTCAACCAAGCGGGTGTTCGTGACTACAACGAACGCCTCCTGCTCTCTGTTCTACAACGCCGTGGAGCCATGGCGGGCAGCGATATTGCCCGGCTGGTTAACCTCTCTCCGCAGACCGTCTCGATCATCCTCCGGCGGCTTGAGAAAGACGGCATCATCATGCGGGGCGACCCGAGCCGCGGGAAGGTGGGCAAGCCGTCGATCCCAATGCGCCTCAACCCCAATGGGGTTCTGGCCATCGGCTTCAAGATCGGTCGTCGCAGTGCCGACCTCGTGCTCACCGGCTTTGATGGTGCCGTGCGCCAGCAAATTCAGGAGCACTACGATTACCCGTTTCCGGAGGCGATCTTCGGGCTCTTACAGCGTGGCGTGGCACAGTTTCTCGATCACCTCACGGCGGAGGAACAGGGGCGGCTCTCCGGCATCGGCATCGCTGCGCCCTTCGAGCTGTGGAAGTGGCATGACCTCGCCGGCGACATGGCCGAGAGGTTCCGCTCATGGAAGGACGTGGACTTTGCTGCCGAGGTCGCAAAATTCAGCCCCTTGCCGGTTTTCGTGCTGAATGACGGCACCGCAGCTTGCCATGCCGAGCACCTCTACGGGCGCGGCAAGGAATTCAGGGATTACGCATTCTTCTTCGTCAGCTCGTTCATTGGCGGTGGCGTCGTACTGAACAACACCGTCTTCGCCGGAAATCAGGGAAATGCGGGCGCGTTGGGCTCCATGCGCACCACCGGACCACTGGGCGAGTCTCAACACCTGATAGATGTGGCCTCGATCCATTTGCTCGAAGGGCGCCTGAGCGAGGCGGGGGTGGATCCGCGCCTGCTGTGGCAGCAGCCGCAAGACTGGAGGATGCTCTCTCGCTACGTCGACCCTTGGTTGGCGCAAACCGCACAGGAGCTCGCCAAGGCAGCGCTCTCGATCTGCTCGGTGATCGACTTCGAGGCCATCGTGATCGACGGGGCCTTTCCGCCTGAGGTCCGCACCGACCTAGTGAGCCGGGTGCGGCGCTACCTTGTCAATCAAGACACCCGCGGCCTGATCGAGCCGCGCATCGAAACCGGAAGCATCGGGTCGGCCGCCCGGGGCATCGGCGCGGCAAGCGCGCCGATCACGTCGCAGTTTCTGCTGAACGCGAACGCCGGGCTGACAGCCTATTGAGTTGCAGCCTGACCCTCCGCCTCTCTCACAGCAGTCCTGGACCGAAGATCACCGCGCCACCGGCACCGATCAGGACTGCGGTTGGCACCATCTTCCGCATCCCGATCAAGCCAAAGGAGATAAGCGCGAGACCGAGCGCGATCTGTGAAAACGCCAGCAGAGCCATCACCGGGGTTTCGGCAAGGGTCAGGATCGCCGGATTGGCGATCATTCCCAGCGGGATGATGTAGAGACCGACTCCGAGCGCCATCGCCGTGATTGCCACCTTCAGCCAGTTCTCCCCGATCATCCCGGCTGCGATGAACACCGCTCCGCACACCGGCGGGGTGATGGTTGAGAGCAGTGCGAACCAGAAGACGAAGAGATGCGCCTGAAGCGGTTCCAGCCCAAGTTGGGTCAGCGCGGGCCCTGCCACCGAAACACAGATCACATAGGCTGCCGTTGTCGGCACCTCCATGCCGAGCAGCAGGCAGGCCAGAGCCGTCAACAGCAGCGAGGGCCAGAGCATGCCGCCTGAGCCTTCGAGGATCAGAGAAGTCAGCTTAACCCCCAGCCCGGTAATCGACAGCACGCCGATGATGATGGACGCGCAAAGGATGATGGCAGCGATCATCGAGACCTGACGCGCCGCATTGAGGATCGCCGAGCCGAACCGCTCGATGACCTGCGCCCGGTTCACCTGAAGTTTGCCATTGATGAAAAGCAGAGCAGCCCCGGCGAACACCGCAAGAGCGGCTGAGTATTCAGGGGTGTAACCTGCCGCGAACATCGCCGTTAGGAGCGTGGTGAAAGGCACGAGGAAGAAGAGCGAAGTTATCAGAACGTCCCGCCCGGCTGGCCGGTCTTCACGGGCGACGCTCTTCAATTCGGTGTGGCGGGCGTAGGCATCAATGCCGACCCAGACTGCCACAAAAAACAGGATCGCCGGAAGGATCGCGGCGGCCATGATGGAGGTGTAGGGGGTGCCAGTGAGTTCGACCATCACGAAGGCACCCGCGCCCATCAGCGGCGGCATGATCTGACCTCCCGAAGAGGCAACAGCTTCAACGGCAGCAGCAAGCCGCTTGGGATAGCCCAGCTTTTCCATTGCGGGCAAGGTGACAGCGCCTGTCGAGGCGACGTTGGCCGAGGCCGAGCCAGAGATGGAGCCAAAAAGTGCGGAAGAGATCACGGATACCTTCGCCGCACCGCCCTTCAAACGTCCGGCGGCAGCGGAGGCCACGTTCATGAAGCCTTGTCCGGCTTCGCCAGCGTTGAGCACGGCGCCAAAGATCACGAAGATCGAGACAACGCCAACCGAAACCCCAGTGAGCGAACCCCAGATCCCGCCTTCCGCAATGGTCAGGGTCCCAAGGAAACTCGACAGTGGAATGCCTGAATGCCCGAACTGGCCGGGAATATGCTGGCCGAAGAGGCCGTAGAGCAGGGCAAGGGTGGCCACCAGTGGGAGGGGCCAGCCAATGGCGCGCCGCGCGGCTTCGATCACCACGGCCAGCAGAGTCACGGCAATGACAACCTGCCATGTGCTCTCCAGGAAGCCGTATTGATCGGCCAGCAGGTTGTAGTTCCAAGCAATCCACAGCGCCGCGCCCGAGCCGATCGCCGCCAACACTGCCCCACTGGCCTTCTGGCTCGGAGAAGCTGCGCCGAGGACGAGCACGAAGGGCAGGATCAGCGCCATATGCACAGGGCGGCTGACAAGATTTGGTGCGAGCCCGTAAAAAACCAAGCCGATGTGATAAATCACCACCAAGGCGGCAAGGGCGAGCCAGAAGGGGGCGCTGAAACGAGTGGCCAGCGCAAGCCAAGGGCTCCCGGCGGGCCGGGGCGAGGCGACGGTATTCATGTTCGGGT
Source organism: Vannielia litorea (assembly GCF_019801175.1). Classification (NCBI taxonomy): domain Bacteria; kingdom Pseudomonadati; phylum Pseudomonadota; class Alphaproteobacteria; order Rhodobacterales; family Paracoccaceae; genus Vannielia; species Vannielia litorea. The sequence continues at coordinate 2,865,949 of NZ_JAHVJR010000001.1, read as the reverse complement.
CTTTCACGGCGAGAGAGGGTTATGGCGCGCGATGTGCGAGGCCGAAGGCCAACTTCTGTGAGCCCCGGCCTCGCAGAGGGCCTTACATGTCGCCGGACGGCAGGGCGATGCCTTGCTCTTCATAGTAGCGGGCTGCGCCCGGGTGGAAGGTGCCGCTCACCTCCCCCAGCAACTCGGTGCTCACGCCATCCCACCACGGGGCCATTCCAGCCATCTCTGCCTTGCTCTCCCAGAAGGTCTTGGTGAGCAGGTAGGCGGTGTCATCGCTCATTGCCGTGGTGGTGAAAGCGACGACCGGCAGTGAGGTGGTGTTGATGTCCTCGGTCTGTCCGGCATAGGTGCCTGCCGGAATGGTGATGGCGGTCCGGCCAGTCTGTGCGATTTCTTCTTCCGACATGGTCAGCACGGTGACAGGGGTAGAGGCCGCTGCCTCGATCACGTTGGGCGCAGGCCAGGAACCTGCGGTCACGAAACCATCGATCTGGCCGTTCTTCAGTGCAGCAACCGCGTTGGAAAGCTCGGCATCAGCGATCTCGACCTTGCCGGTCAGCCCGAAGAGCTCGATGTACTTCTCGCCCTCGGTGGCCCCGAAAGAGCCTTTGCCCAGCAGCACCGAGTGGCCCTCCATGTCCGCCAGCGCGCTGGCGCCGGCTTCGGCCGACATGACGAAGTGCATGGTCAGTGAGGGGATCGGAAAGAGCGCGCGTATTTCGGAGAACTTGGGGTCGCCCTTTCCCTCGAACGGACCGGTCCCCGCAGCGGCGGAGGTGGCAAGCGCGGGCGGGGTGGTAAATACGTAGTCGGCGCCGCGGGCGCGAACTTCCATCACGTTCTGCACCGAGCCCTGGCTCTCTTCGATGGTCATGATGACTTCGCCATCGGTACCTGCCTTCAGGGCCTCTGCCAGTTCGACGCCCATCTGGTAGTAGGACGAGCCGGTTTTCGCCGACTTGTAGGTGATACGGGTCTCGGCACCTGCCGCGACGGTCGCGAGCCCGGCGAGGGCGAGGCCCAGCGTGGTCGATTTCAGGAATGCGTTCATTGGTTTGTCTCCTCCATGACAGAATTCTCCTGCGCCTTTGGCGCCACTTCGGCACCCAAGGGCATCTTGTGCGCGCCCGCAAGGTGCGATGCGGCAAAGAATGTAGCGCTTGCGCCGCCGTCGACAGGCAGCACGTGGCCCGTGATGAAGCGCCCTGCGCTTGAGCTGAGGAACATGGCCGCGCCAGCGACCTCCTCGGCAAGGGCAGCGCGGCGCAAGGGCGTGCGCTCCAGCGCGCGGGCACGGTCATGCGGGGCTGACCCCATGCCACGCCCTGTCGGGCCGGGAGCCACGGCGTTAATGGTAATGCCTTCCGGGCCAAGCTCGCCAGCCACCGCATGGATAAAGCCCGAGATGCCACCTTTGGAGGCGGCGTAGGCCACGCGGTTGGGAGCGCCGCGCAGGGCGTGGATCGACGAGATATGCACGATGGCTCCAGCGCGCTCGGCCTGCATCGCTCGCGCGGCGGCTCGGGTCACGCGGAAAGCCCCGCCAAGGTTTGTATCGATCGTGCGCAGAAAGTCGGCTTCGCTGGTCTCAAGCAAGGCGCCCCGCGTCATCAGGCCTGCGCAGTTCACCACGACATCAAGCCCGCCCAAGCGCTGTATTGCGGCCGCGAAAGCCTTCTCAACGTTGGCCTCGCTTTGAATGTCCACGGCGGCGGTGCCAACTGCCCCGGGCAGGTCGCTGGGTGCCAGATCCAACCCGAACACCTTGTCACCACGGACGAGCGCAGCCTGCACCACGGCACGGCCGATTTCGCCACTTGAGCCGATGACGATCGTTCGATACATTGTCAGTCAGACCTGCTCATTTTCGATATTGGTGAATAATATCGGATATTTTTGGAGTTGCAAGGCGAAATGAATCCGGAGAGTTCGGGGGTCGAGCGAGAGAGCGGTGGGGTGATCCACTCGGCGACGGATGCTTTGCGCGATGACATCTCTGCAGGCCGCCTTTCACCGGGCCAAAAACTCAAGGTCACATGGGTCCGGGAGACCTATCAGATCAGTGCCGCGTCTGCCCGCGAGGCGCTCTCCCAGCTCTGCGGCGAGGGCTATGTGGACGCGGTCGAGCAGCGCGGTTTCTTCGTGTCGGACATGACAACCGAAGCCCTGCTCGACAATACCCGCCTTCGCGCCGAGCTCGAGTCCCTTGCGTTTCGTTGGTCGGTTGAAAGGCATTCGCCGGAGTGGCGCGCGGGCATCGTCAGCCGCCATTTTCTCCTGAAAGAGGCAGAGTCCGCGATGCTCGAAAACCCCGCGCAAGCGGTCCGAAACTGGGATGACCGAAACAGGGCCTTCCACATGAGCCTCATCACCAACGCAGGCTCACCTGCGCTGATCGACTTAATCCGTGATCTCTATGACAAGACCCGTCGCTTCCGCATCCACGCCTATTTGCGCCTGACGGAGACAGGGGCGTTAGAGCAGAGATTGCGGCGCAGCGCCGCCGATCACGAAGAAATCGCCGAGGCCGCGCTGGCGCTAGATGCTGCCCGGGGCGAGCGTGCGCTTCGCGCGCACATAAACAAGCCGAACGGTGCTAGTTGACCAAACTCAGCTCTCGGCGAAGGCATCCTTGTAGGCGTCGCGCAGCACATTCTTCTGGACCTTGCCCATCGTGTTGCGCGGCAGGCTCTCGGCCACCACCATCCTGCGCGGATGCTTAAAACGGGCAAGCTTTGTGCTCACCTCGGCCTCGATCGCGGCGATGTCGGGGTCAGCGCCCGGCTCCGGCACCAGAACGGCAAGGACTGTCTCGCCAAAGTCGGCATGCGGAACGCCGATCACCGCGCTCTCGAGCACACCCGGCTGATCATCCAGTAGCGCTTCGATCTCCTTGGGGTAGATGTTGTAACCGCCGGAGATGATCAGATCCTTCCCGCGCCCGACGATTGAAACGTAGCCGTCACCATCGACCATTCCGAGGTCACCGGTGATGAAGAAACCATTATCCCGCAGCTCCGCTGCGGTCTTCTCCGGCATCTCCCAGTAGCCCTTGAACACGTTCGGTCCGCGAACCTCGATCTGGCCAATCTCACCCTGCGGGAGCTCCGCGCCGCTGTGCGGATTGGTGATTCTGAGTTCGACGCCCGCAAGTGGGAAGCCAACGGTCCCGGCGCGGCGCTCGCCGTAGTAGGGGTTGGACGTGTTCATATTGGTCTCGGTCATCCCGTATCGCTCGAGAATGCGCTGTCCGGTCCGCCCCTCGAACTGTCGGTGAGTTTCGGCCAGCAGCGGGGCGGAACCGGAGATGAAGAGCCGCATATGCGCAGCGGCCTCGGCGGTGAAGCGCGGATCACTGAGCAGGCGGGTGTAAAAGGTTGGCACACCCATCATAGTTGTTGCGTGGGGCATCTGTTCGAGGATCACGTCGAGGTCGAACTTCGGCAGGAAGATCATCGCCCCGCCAGCCGCCAGTGTGACATTGGTCGCCACGAAGAGCCCGTGTGTGTGGAAGATCGGTAGGGCGTGCAGCAGCACGTCTTCGGCCGTGAAGCGCCACTCATCGGCCAGCGTGAGGCAGTTCGAGAGAAGGTTCGCCTGCGTCAGCATTGCCCCTTTTGAGCGGCCTGTGGTGCCGGAAGTGTATAGAAAAGCGGCAAGATCGTCCTCGCCACGGGCAACTGTGCCGAACGACTCCGCCAGGCCTGCGGCGTTGTCAGCAAAGCTGCCCGCCCCGTCCGCGCCCAAGGTGAGCAGGGCCGCGCCCGTAGCGCTCGCGACCGGCTCCATCGCATCAGCGCGCGCCGGGTCGCAGACCAATAGCTTCGCGCCGCTGTTTCCGATGAAATAGCTGACTTCATCCGCCGTGTATCCGGTGTTCAGCGGTAGGAAGATCACGCCAGCCTGAACGGCGGCGGCATAGAGCGCCAGCGCCTCGGGGCTTTTTTCGATCTGCACAGCCAGCCTGTCGCCCGGTTCCAGCCCGGCGGCAACCAGTACATGGGCGAAGCGGCTGGCTATCGCCAGAAACTCCGCGTGGCTGAGGCTCCGCCCGTCAGCCAGCTGCAGAAAGGGGGTGCTCTTGCCCGCATGGGCGCCGAACAGCCGGTCGTAGAGAGGGTTGGCCATCGGCGTTACTCCTGAGTCAGTGTCTTGTCGGCCTCTTGGGCCAGCGCCCGCACCTCGGCAGAGGCAGCAATTTCGCCGCTCTCGGCAAATCGCTCATGGTTCTGGGTCACGCGGGAGAGGTCGTAGAGGTAGTTCACCATCACGCAGTGTGATTGCGCGTGGCCCTTCTCCGAGGTGTCAGCCCCAGTGTGAAGCATGTGGACCTGCGCCCCATTGCCAAGGTGGAAGCGCGCAACCGGGTCGCGCGGCGTGTCGCCTCGGCCCTTGGCACGTGTGAGGTAATAGGCGGCGAGCTGGCGCAGGCGGGTATCGTCGCCGGGCTCAAGCTCTTGCTCCTCCATCCACGCCGCAAGGCCTGGTATGGGGGAGAGGGTGACAAAGGTCGTAAGTCCCGGCACTTCGGCAGAAAGGTCGGACGCCACCTGCTTGATCAGCGAGTTCCCAAACGAGATGCCCGCGAGCCCGGCCTGACAGTTGGAGATCGAGTAGAACACCGCCGTGTCGGCCTCGGCCTCGGGAAGGGCAGGGCGCCCCTCGGCCAGCAGCGCCTGCACCGATCCGGGGATGCCCTGCGTCAGCGCGACTTCGACAAAGATCAGCGGCTCCGAAGGCATGGCAGGGTGGAAGAAAGCAAAGCAGCGCCGGTCGGTCGGCTCGAGCCTGCGCCGCAGGTCGGCCCAGGAGTGGATGGCGTGCACCGCCTCGTAGGCGGTGATCTTCTCCAGCACCTGCGCCGAAGTCTCCCATGAGATCGGGCGCAGCACCAGAAAGCCCCGGTTGAACCAGCTGGCGAAGAGGTGGCGAAAGTCGAGGTCGAGCGCCATCAGCGACTCATCGCCGTGGCCCAGCCGCAGCAGGTCGGCCCGCATTTGAACCAGCGCACCAGTGGCACCGGGAACTTGGTTCAGCCGCCGGATCAGCTCTTGGCGCGGTGGCTCCGACGCCACCATGAACGCGCGGTAGCTGGCCTTGGTCTGGCCTTCGCCAAGAGCCTCTAGCGCCGCGCCCACTGCTGTCTGATCCACCCCCAGCGCGCTCGCGAGAAAGTGGAAGAAGGCAAGCTTCGCCTCGTCCTCCAGTGCAGCGTAGCGGTCAAGCATCGCGCGGGCCAGCGCGAGGCCCGACATTTCGCCGGAACTGCCAATGAGGTCGCGTGCCAGCTCCTCCAAGCTTTGGTCGCCGAGCCGGGCGGCCGCATCGGACCGCACCCGGCGCTCGAAGACGGTCGAGAGCAGATCGGCCAGCAGGGTCATAGCTCTGGCCCCATCACCGCGTCCGGCAGCCAAGTGGCGAGGCCGGGGAAGAGGCAGAGCAGCACGATGGCCAGAACCATGCAGGCGACAAATGGCAGGGAGCCTTTGAGGATGGTCTGCAACCGGATATCTGGCGCGATGCCGTTGATGACATAGAGATTCAGGCCCACCGGCGGCGAGATGAGGCCGATCTCCATGTTGATGGTCAGCACCACGGCAAACCAGATCGGGTCGAACCCAGCGGTGGTAATGATCGGCAGCAGGATCGGTGCGGCCATCAGGATCACCGCGACCGGCGGCAGGAAGAAGCCCGCCACCAGCAGGAAGAGATTGATCGCCCCCATCAGCACCCAGCGGTTGGCTTCCAATGTTCCGATCCAATTGGCGATGGATTGGGTGATGAAAAGCGAGGAGAGCATGTAGCTGAACACGCCCGCCGCCGCGATGATGAACAGGATCATCACGCTTTCGCGGGTACTGTCGCGCAGCACCACCCAAAGGTCATTCGGATTCCACAGCCGGTAGATGATCACCGCGACCATGAGGCAAAGCAGGGCGCCGACCGCGGCGGTTTCCGAAGGTGTCGCCACCCCGCCATAGAGTGCGTAGAGCACGCCCAGGATGATGAGGATGAAAGGCACCACGCGGGGCAGGATCTCCAGCCGTTGCCGCCAGGAGTAGCGCGCGCCGGAGAGCAGGTTGGTGTCGCCCGACTTCCAGGTGGAATAGAGCGACCAAGCCATGAACAGCATCACCAGCATGAGGCCGGGCAGAACGCCAGCAAGGAAGAGGCGGCCGATCGAGGTTTCGGTCGCGATGCCGTAAACGATCATGGTGACGGAGGGCGGAATGAGGATGCCCAGCGTGCCGCCCGCCGCGATGGAGCCCGCCGCCACGCCATCGGGGTAGCCGCGCTTGCGCATCTCGGGGATGCCCATCTTGCCGATGGCGGCACAAGTGGCGGGTGAGCTGCCCGACATGGCGGCAAAGAGTGCACAAGCCCCAAGGTTGGAGATCACGAGGCCGCCGGGAACGCGGGTGAGCCAGCGCTCCAGCGCCTCGTAAAGATCGGCGCCCGCGCGGGTTGAGCTGATCGCCGCGCCCATGATGATGAACATCGGGATCGAGAGCAGGGCGAAGTTGTCGAGCTTGCCGAAGAAGATTTCGGGCAGAAGCGAGAGCGAGCGCATCCCGTCGAAGACGATCAGGAAGCCCGCCGATACGACAAGCAGGCCCGCGCCAACGGAGATGCCGGAGAAGAGAACGAGGATGGTGAAGACGGCGACCAGCGCGCCAAGAATGAGCGGATCCATCAGTGGCCCTCCCGTCCGTCGGTGAGGCCTACATCAGGATCGAGCCCGAAAGGTGTATCGTACCCAGCCAGCAAAGCCCAAAGATCGGCGGCCACTTGGCAGGCGTAAAGCCCGAAGCCCACGGGCAGGGCGAGGTAAGGCACCCAGAGCCGGGGGTTCCACGGCGAATTCGAGGTTTCGCCCCAATCCCAGGCCTCGTGCCAGAACTCATAGCCGTAAAACAGCATCATCCCAATCACTGCCAGTGTGAGCAGTTGGACGACGATCGCCAGCGCTTTGCGGGCGGCGGGGGGCAGCATCAGCGGCAGCAGATCCACGTTCACGTGGCCACGCAGCAGTTGCACATAGGGCAGGCCGAGCATGGTGGCGGCGATGACGATGTAGGTCACGCCTTCGGTCTGCCAGATCGTGGAGCCGTTCAGCACCCAGCGGATGAAGATCATCTGGCAGGTGATCGCGACGGCAGCGACGATCAGCAGCGCGGCGAGGACGCCGCACACCCGGCTGAGCGCGCCAATGGCCCGCAGCAGGGGATTGCCGCCGTGGCGTGCGGCGGGAGTGGGATGGGCAGAGCCGGACATCGGGAAATCTTTCAGCAAGGGGCGTCCCGGCAGGCATGCCGCCGGGACGCAATAGGCATCACTCGACGGAGAGCGCGAGGTCGAGCAGCTTCTGGTCCTGCTCGGAGCCTTCTTTGAAGGCTTTGTACGAGGTGTCCTGGGCAATCGCCTGCCAGGCCTTGAACTGCTCTTCGGTCATCTCCGAAATCTCGACACCGTTCTTCTCGAAAGTGTCGCGGGCCTCTCCGTCTTCGCGCTTGGCCTCTTCAAGGTAGAAGGCCTGCGCCTTCTCGGCGGCGGCATCCAGCGCGGCACGCTGCTCGTCAGTCAGGTCGTCGTAGACGGATTTGTTCATCATCAGCGGCTGGTACATGAACCAAAGCGCGTAGTCGCCCACGGGGGTGAAGCACTTGGCCTGCTCATAGATGCGGTAGCTGACAAAGCTCGACGATGAGGTGTTGGCCGCATCCAGAACGCCGGTCTGCATGGCGTTGTAGATTTCGGCGGAGCTCATCGAGGCAATCGAGGCGCCGGCACCGGCAAGCATCTGCTCGAACGCCTTACCAGCGGCGCGGGTCTGCATGCCCTGCACATCCTCTGGGCCGGTGATGCAGCTGTCCTTGCCCGCAAAACCACCTGCGAGGTAGCCGTGGACCAGCACCATCACGTCATCCTCGGCCATGATCTTCTCGATCTCGCCCATGAACTCGCTGTCGTTCATTCGCGCGGCATGGTCGTGGTTTTTGACGAGGCCGGGCATCAGGGTGAGGTTGTAGGCATTGCGCAGCCCGCCTGCATAGGAGAGCGGGAACACGATCATGTCTACCTGCCCGCGGCTCAACGGCTTGTATTGCTCGCGCGCCTTGAACAGCGATTGGCTGGGAAAGATCTTGATCTCGAGATCGACACCGGCAGCGGACACGTCGTCGGCCACCATCTGGGCCACCTTGTGGCGCACGTCGCCCTCTGACCACTGGTGCGAGAGCCGCAGCTCTTTGGCGTCAGCGGCAATGGTTCCGGCAAACAGTGCGGCGGCCGCCGCGAATGCGCTATACTTCATGGTTTCCTCCCTGGGTTTTCGGTCCTTTTGGACTCCTCCGACGCAAAGCCTTGCATCCATTGTTTTCAGGGTCAACTATTTTGTATACAACTTTGCACTTCTTGTGGGCAACTTTTGGCGCTAGAGTGGAAGGTATGGAGAGGAAGCGTTCAGACATCATTGCCGAAGAACTGGAGGGGCTGATCCTCGGTGGTGTGTTCACCCCGGGAGAACGGCTGGACGAGGTGCAACTCGCTGACCGTTTCGCAGTCTCCCGCACGCCGCTCCGCGAAGCCTTTCACCGCCTCGCGCTTTCGGGTCTGGTCGAGCACATCCCCCATCGTGGCACCTTCGTCCGCCAGCCTGGCCCAGTGGAACTGATCGAGATGTTCGAGGTCATGGCAGAGTTGGAGGCTACCTGCGCCCGGCTCGCGGCGGCCCGTATCACCGATGAAGCCCTCGACGACATGCGCGCCACCAATGCCCGCTGTCTGGCCGCCGTCGAAGCCGCTGACCATGATGGCTACTACCACGAGAACGAGCGCTTTCATGCCATCCTTTACCGACAGTCGGGCAACGGGTTTCTGGAGGGTGAATGCCTACGCCTGCACAAGCGCCTCATGCCCTTCCGCCGGATGCAACTCCGCCTGCGTGGGCGGCTGCGTCAGTCGATGAGCGAGCACGAGGCCATTGTTGAGGCGCTGCAGCGTGGTGCCGCCGATGAGGCCGCCGAAGCCCTGCGCGCGCACGTGGCGGTGCAGGGCGAGAAATTCCACCACCTGATGGCTGGGCTGAAGCAAGCGGCGGAGTAGGGTGCATCGCCGGAAGCGGAGCTGTCCGGTTGAGCCTTAGCTACGCGCCACGATCTGGGCATCCCAAACACCCGAGCGCACGGCCTCATCTGCATGTCTGAGTAATAGGTCGCGGATCGCCTCTGAGGCGTAGGTCGGAGGCCGAGAGGCAAGGCGAGTGAGGTGCAGCGTGCGGGAAAGTTCCGGCTCGATGATCGGCCGGGCGGTGATGGTCCCGCGATCGAGTTCATCCTGCATGAAGAGCTTGGTGCCGATTACGCAGCCCAGCCCGGCCACCAGCGATCCGGCGATGGCCTGCACCGAGTTCATCTGAAGAACCGCGCGGGCCTCGATCTTCTTCAGCAGAACCGTGTCATCCAGAATGGCCCGTGCCGAAATGCCCTGCCTCAGCAGGATGATCGGCAGGCCGAGCACCTCTTCAAAACGGATCGGCTCGTCGGTGTCGCCGATGATCTCGGGCCGCCCCACGCAAACGAGGGGCTCTTCCAGGACTGGCACTGAGTTGAACATCGGGTCGTTCGGCGGGTTGTAGATGAGCGCCATATCCACTTCGGAGGCCATCAGCGTTGGCAAGGCCACGCCCGAGAGGCTCTCGGTCAGCGCCAGTTGCACGGCCGGATAATCTCGAACCACCTGGCTGATGAAGGGCACCCCAATCGCCTTGACGGCCGAGTAGGACATCCCAACCGAGACCGACCCCGATATTTTGCCCTCCTGATCCGCCATGTCGGCCTCCGCCGATGTGACCGCCCGCAGGATCGCCCGCGCGTGCTCATGCAGCCGACGCCCGGCCGCTGTCGGTTCCATGCCACGCGGTTTGCGCAGAAAGAGCGGTTGGCCGAAGCGCGCTTCGAGTTGAGCAAGGTGATGGCTCAGCGCGGAGGCGGCGACATTGAGGTTTGAGGAGGCTCGAGAAAGTGAGCCGTGCTCGCAGATGGCGGCGAAGTATTGAAGCTGACGCGTATCTAGCATTCTGGTTTCCAGAAAGGTTTGGTCGAAACATTATAATATTCTGTTCTCGCTGCCGTGGCTATCCTTCGAGTCGGGAGGATTGTCATGACCGAAGACCTGAGGCCGCTCGCCGGACTGCGCGTAGTCGAGATGACCCATATGATCATGGGGCCATCTTGCGGCATGTTCCTTGGCCTGCTCGGGGCTGAAGTCATCAAGGTCGAGCCGCCCGAGGGCGACAAGACCCGTGCGCTCACAGGCATGGGTCGTGGCTTTTACCCCACCTTCAACCGCGGCAAGAAGAGCATCACTCTCGACCTCAAGTCCGAGGCGGGCGTTGCTGCGCTGCACAAACTGCTCGCCAGTGCGGATGTATTCGTCGAGAACTTCCGTGACCAGTCGCTGGCGAAGATGGGGTTTGCGCCGGACGTTCTGCGCGAAAAATACCCCGCGCTCATCGTCTCATCCCTGAAGGGGTTCCTCAAAGGCCCCTACCAGAACCGCACCGCGATGGACGAGGTGGTGCAGATGATGACCGGCATGGCCTATATGACCGGGCCCACCGGCCGTCCGCTGCGCATCGGCTCCTCCGCGAACGACATCATGGGCGGCCTCTTCGGCGCCTTCGCAGTGCTTGCAGCGCTTCTCCAGCGCGGGAAGGATGGCAAGGGCCGCACTTTGCGCACCGGGCTCTTCGAGAACTGCCTCTTCCTCGTCGCCCAACACATGGTGCAGTTCGACATCGAAGGCCGCGAAGCCCCGCCGATGCCCGAGCGCGAGTTCTCTTGGCCGGTCTATGATATCTTCGAGACCGCTGACGCCCGCCAGATCTTCATCGGCGCCGTGACCGAGGGACAGTGGGTGACACTGTGCAACATCCTCGGTCTCGACAACTTGCGCGACGACCCCCGCCTGCAAAAGCGGATGGACCAGATTGAGGCGCGCGACTGGACGATCCCCATCGTAGCAGAAGCTGTCCGCGCCCGTGGCTTCGGTGATCTGCTCGCGGCATTCGAGCCCGCCGGCATCCCCTTCTCCCCGATCCACCGCCCGGCGGAAATGTATGACGATCCTCACGTCACTCGCCCCGGCGGCCTCTTCACCTCGCGGTTGCCTGAGGGCCAGAGCTATCGCGCCCCGATCATGCCCTTCGAGATTGACGGAACGCCGCTGCACGGCGACTCGCTCGATATCGCCGGGATCGGCGATGATACCCGCGCCGTGCTTGCCGCAGCGGGCCTGAGCGACGCCGAAATCGCGGCGGCCAGCGGTATGGAAACGACAGCATGAGCCTTGAGGTCATTTACCCCGCGGACCGCTTGACTCTGCGCGAGGTCGGCCTGCGCGACGGGCTGCAGCTCGCCAAGTCGTTGCCCTCGCCCGAGGCCAAGCGGGCTTGGCTAAAGGCCGAGGCGGACGCAGGGGTTCGGCACTACGAGGTCGGCTCCTTCCTGCCCGCCGCCCGCTTTCCGCAATTCGCCGACATCCCGCAGATGATTGAGGCAAGCGAAGCGCTGAACCTGCATTCCGCCGGGCTTACGCTCAACGAGCGCGGCGCAGAGACCGCCATCGCCACAGCGATCCGCGAGATGGCCTGCGTTGTCTCCGCCACCGAGGAGCACTCCGAAGCCAACATGCGCCGGTCCCGCGCAGCTGCGGTGGAGCTGGTCGGCAAAGTGGCAGCGCTGCGCGATGCCGAGGCACCCGGTAAGCTGGTCAATGCAGGCATCGCCATGGCCTTCGGTTGCTCCATCTCCGGCAACGTGAACCCCACCGAGGTGATCCGCCTTGCAGAAGCCTGCCTTGAGGCCGGGGCCGATATCGTCGGCTTGGCTGACACGGTGGGCTACGCCGGGCCAACAGCGGTCGGCCAGCTCTGCGCATATATGGAAAAGCTCTGCGCGGGCCGTCCCTTCATCATCCATCTGCATGATACCCGCGGCATGGGTATCGCCAACACCGCGGCGGCGCTGGACAATGGCGCGCGGGTGGTGGACGCTTCACTCGGCGGGCTGGGGGGCTGTCCTTTCGCACCCGGCGCCACCGGCAATGTCGTATTCGAAGATGTGGTCTATCTGGCCGAATCCATGGGCTTTCGCACCGGGATCGACCTTGAGGCCCTCAAACCCGCCCGGGCCATCGCGGAGGAGGCGATGCCGGGCGAGGAGTTTCATGGCGCCCTGCACCGCGCGGGCCCGCCGAAGAACGCAAATTGGCAGGCGATGGCCTGACCGAACCCCAGGGAGGAAAACCAAATGAAGCACATCGCAACCGCTGCACTCGGCGCAGCCATGCTCGCGGCCCCTGCGGCCCAAGCCGCCACCGAAATGCGCTGCAGCCACCAGCTGCCGCCCGCGCACCACATCGCCAAGGTCGTCGACCGCTGGGCCGAAGAGGTCGAAACCCTCTCCGAAGGCGAGATCGACGTGCAGATCTTCGGGGCCGACAGCCTCGTAGGCGCGCGCGAGAACATTGTCGCCACAGCCAAAGGCGATATCGAATGCGCCTTTTCGCTGAACTTCCAGTGGGGCAAGACCCTGCCGATCATGAACGTCACCGTCGCCCCCTTTGCCTTCGGTGACATCGAAATCTGGAAGAAATGGCCCGAAAGCGAGGCTGCCGCCTTCCTCGAAGAAAAACTGCTTGAGAAGGGCGTCAAGAACGTCGTCTGGATGTTCCAGACCAATACCTCCGTCTTCACTACCAATGGTGAGCCGCTGGTGGCCCCGGAGGATTTTGACGGCCTCAAGTTCCGCGGCCTGACCCCGCCCTTCGACGCCTCTTTCGTCGCCCTCGGCGCGACACCAACCGCCATGCCCGGCTCCGAGGTCTATCAGGCGCTCGCAACCGGCGTGATCGACGGAGCTATCACCGACGTGGCCGCCGCCGTCTCGCGCAAGTATTACGAGGTGCAGGATGCCTTCACCGTGGTGCCCGTGCTTTCGGCCTACCTGCACGGTTACCTGAACCCCGAGTTCTACGACGGTCTCACCGACAAGTCGAAAGAGGCACTGCGCGAGGCCGGGCTGAAGGCTTCCGGCTGGGCTATAGAAGCCTCTGTCGAGGCTGGTGCCGCCGGGCCCGAGCAACTCCGCGAGAAGGGCGTGACCGTGCATATCGCCACGCCGGAAGAGAACGCGGCGCTGGAAGCTGTCATGCGCCCGGCCTTCGACAAGGCCTTTGGCGAGGGCGATGCCGACAGCGCCAAGCTGCTCGAACTCCTCGGCAAGATGTGATCGCGCCGCGCGATGCACGACACTGAAAAGGAGGGAGCGCCAGCCGCTCCCTCTCCCCTCTTTCCTGATCGGATCGTGACCGGGTTGGTGCGCCTCTGCGGCGCTCTCTCCACTCTGCTCATCCTCTACGTCTTCTGCCAGATCGTGGTGGCCGTGGTTCGCCGCTACCTGCTCGATGCGCCGCTGCAATGGAATGACGAGATGATCGGCTACCTGCTGGTGGCTCTGGTGATGCTGGGCGCGGCCGAGGCGCTGCGCCGGGGTGATCACATCGCCATCGATCTCGCGACATCGCGCCTCGGCCCGCGCATGGCCCGCGCAAAGGCGGTTCTGGCGCATCTGGCTGTCATGGCCTTCGCCTTCATCGTCGGCCATTCGATCTGGGACAGCATCGCGTTTGCCCGCAGCTTCGGCTCCTACTCGGTTGGCTACATCGAAATCGAAACATGGATCCCCCAAGTGCCGGTGGTGCTGGGCGCGGGCCTGCTGTTTCTCGCCGCCGCGCTTGGCCTGTACCGCACATTGAGGCCACTCTCATGACCCTCGCCCTCGTTTTCGCCGGGCTGATCCTGCTGCTGCTCTCCGGCATCCCGATCTTTGCCGCCCTTGGGCTGACCGCCAGCGCCATCCTGCTGCTGGTCGAGGGTGACATGGATGGAGTTGGCGATGCCGTTTACACGCATCTCAACAAGCCGGTTCTAGCGACCATACCGCTCTTCGTCTTCATGGCGCAGGTGATGATCCGCGCCAAGGTGATCGACGATCTCTACAGCTTCGCCCACACGCTGATCGGCCACATCCGAGGCGGGCTCGGCGTGGCGACGGTCATGGCCTGCACGATCTTTGCGGCCATCTCGGGCTCTTCCGTCGCCACCGCGCTCTCCATCGGTTCCAGTGCCATCCCGCAAATGCAGAAGTTCGGCTATGCCGAGCGCGACGCGCTGGGCGTGGTCGCTGCTGGCGGCACGCTGGGCATCCTCATCCCGCCCTCCGGGCCGATGATCCTCTATGCGATTGTTTCCGAAGCCTCTATCGGGGGATTGTTCCTCGCAGGTATCATCCCGGGGCTCTTGCTGGCACTGATGTTCTCCGGCTGGTGCATGGTGCAGGCCCGCCGCCGCAGCGGAATTGACGCGCCCGACTGGTCCGGCTGGAGCAAGGCAACCGCGGCGCTGCGCCGCTCGGTTTGGGCACTGCTGGCCCCGCCGGTGGTGATGGGGGGCATTTACTTTGGTGTCTTCACTGCCTCCGAAGCTGCCGCCGCAGGCTCGCTCTATGCCCTGCTAGTGGCGGTGCTGGTCTACCGCAATTTCGGGCTGCGCGACCTATGGCACTGCGCCTATGCCACCATGCGGACGTCGATGATGGTTTTCATGATCATCGCGGGCGCGGCGATGTTTGCCCACTCCATCACGCTAGTGCGCCTGCCGGTGGGGGTGACCGAGAGCGTGACGGCTATGGGCCTTGGCCCCATCGGCTTCATACTTGTAGTGATGGCGCTGATCTTCGTGCTCGGCATGTTCCTCGAGAGCATCGCGATCATTCTCATCACCACGCCGATACTGCTCCCAACCATGATCGCGCTCCAGATCGACCCGATCTGGTATGGGGTCCTTCTGATGATCAACCTGGAACTGGCGATGATCACCCCGCCGGTGGGGATGAACCTCTTCGTGATCAAAGGAATCACCAACGCCTCATTGGGGACAATCGTGCGCGGCGCGGCGCCCTTTGTTGCGCTGATGCTTGGCGGGCTGGCTCTACTGGTCGCCTTCCCCGGTCTCGCCACATGGCTGCCCACGGCCGCGGGTTTTGGGCGCTGAGTTCTCTCTGCCCGGCACTGCCCGATCGCCATAAAGCACTGGAACGTAGCGTTCTCCCGGGCCAAGATTGCTGGGCCGGGGGAGGGCGCAGCGCGATGATCGCAGAGAAAATCAAGCGGGCCAATTCTCGGGCCCAAGCATCTAAGGGCTGAGCGAAGAACGCGCCGCCATGACACTTCTGGTCGACATCAAAGCCTTCCTCGCCACCGCCCGCACCGGCAGTTTTTCGGCCGCCGCGCGTGAAATCGGCGTGGCACCCTCCGTCGTCACGAAACGGGTCGGTCGGCTGGAAGATCACATCGGCAACCGGCTCTTCGTCCGCTCCACCCGCGCGCTGGTGATGACCTCCGAGGCTGATCGCTTGCGCCCCCGCCTGCAAATGCTGGTGAGCCAGCTCGACGACGCGCTCGAGGGTGCCGCACCGCCCGAAACCGGTCTCGCCGGTCACGTGCGGATCAAAGCGCCCACTACGCTGGGTACGCTCTTTGCCGGGCGCTCCATTGCCCGTTTCATGGCGCAGAATCCCGCGATCACCACTGAGCTGATGCTGATCGACCGCGCGGTGAACCCGCTCGAAGAGGGCTTCGACATCGCCCTCGGCGGGTTGCCGCAGAGCTTTGCTAGCGTGCATGAAACGCCGCTCTGCTACTATCCGCGCGTGCTGGTGGCCACGCCCGAATACCTTGCCGAGCATGGCAGCCCCAAGACGCCGGGTGATCTGGTGGAACACCGCTGCATCATCTACGTGGCCGCCGGGATGACGTGGTTCTTCGAGAGCGATGGGGGGCCGATCTCCGTCACGGTAAACCCGGTCTTCACCGTCAACGACTCGCGGCTCTTGCACTTCGCCGCCCTGCATCACCTCGGCATCTGTATCGCACCCGGTTTTCTGGTGCAGGAAGATCTGGCGGAAGGGCGGCTTGTGGAGGTGATCCCCGACTTTCCGGTCACACAGCTCTGGTTCAAGGCGATGGTGCCCAACAACAAGCTGCACCGTCCCGAGGTGGCCGCGCTTCTGGAGTTTCTGAAGAAGGAATTCGAGGCGGCGCCTTGGGAAACGGAGCCGGTGCCACGGCTCTGATGTGGAACAACACGGCGGGGCAGAGCGCCCCGCCGCGGTCATGCGTCAGGACGCGAGCGAAAGCTCGGGCGCCTGATCGTCCAGCGTGGTGGTCCGGCGCAACTCGCGGGGCTCGTCGAGGTCAAAGTGGCGGCCACGGTGCAGGGTGGCCCGATTGTCCCAGATCACCGTATCGCCGGTCTGCCACTTGTGGCGGTAGATGAACTGCTGCTGGGTGGCGTGCTCCAACAGATCGGCCAGCATCATCCGACCCTCGGGAACGGTCAAACCGTCGATCTGGCGGGCATGGACGCCGATGAAGAGGTGCTTGCGTCCGGTCGCCGGGTTCACCCGCACGATGGGCCACCAGGCCGGGTCAATCGCGGCTTTCTGTTCCTCGGTGTAGCTGTCGTCGCCCAGCAGGAAGCGAGAGTGCAGCGCGTAATGCTCTGCCTCTTTCCCGTCGAGGAACTCCTTCATCCGGTCGTCCAGCGCGTCATAGGCGGCTTTGAGGTCGGTGAACTCGGTATCGCCGCCCCAACTCGGGTTCCGCACGGAGTGCAGCATCGAGTATTTCGCTGCCGGCTTCTGGAACGAACTGTCGGAATGCCACATCTGGTTGGCGATGTTGTTCAGCACCCGCTTGTCGGTGCGCGGTACCGGCTTGCCATCCTTGCCGATGTTCGAGATATCGCCGACCTCGGCTTGGGTAACCTGCGTATTGGTGTTCCACTTGGCCGTGACCTTCTTGAAGCCTTGGTCCAGCGGGCCAAATTGGCGGGTGAAGGCCAATTGCTGATCGGTGGTCATCGGCTGATTGCGGATGAGCACGATAGAATGCTCGTCCATCAGCGCATCCAGCTCCGCAACCTGCGCGGGGCTGAGCGGTGCGAGCACGTCGAGCCCGCCGGTGATTTCCACGCCAAAGCCGTCTTCGATCTGTCTGGTTTCCATGGTCAGTCTCCTCTCATCACATCTTACGGGGCCACACCGTCGGTGCGGGTCAGGTTGTCGGAAAGCCGCCCTTGCAGCGCGGCCATGTCGAGCTGGTGGACGGAGCCGGAGCCGGCGAGGTCGAGTGCCTGAGCGGCGGCCATGCCCTGCGCCATGCAAGGGCCCATCACCCGGACCGAGCTGAGTGCCGCCGGATCACCGTCGATGCAGCGGCCCACGGCGACGAGGTTGTCGGCCTCTGGGCAGATCATCGAGCCGAAAGGGATGTAATGGGTGTGGTTCTCGTCGAAAGTCTCCCAAACGAAGCCCTCGGGCGCGTTGTGCAGCTCGATCGGCCATGCAGTGCGACCGATGGCGTCGTCGAATTTCTTCTGGCCGACGACCTCATCGACCACGAGATGATGCGCGCCCTTGATCCAGCGGGTCTGGCGGATGCCGGGGAAGCCGTAACTGCGCACTCGGATGTTGCCGAAAAACTCGGGGTATTCGGCCTTCAGCAACTCGATTCCCCGGTCCACCTGCTCCTTGCCGAACTGCCCCATTTTCGAGGCCTCCAGCGGGTCGAGCGGGGTTTCCATATGGGTCATGTTCAGCACCGCCACATCCTTGCCGGGGAAGTAGAAGGCGATGCCGCCGTGGCGCAGCAGCCCGTAGTCCTTGGCCTTCTGCGCGATCCGCTCGGAGAGTTCGTCGCGCTCCGGCGGCTCGACCTCGGTGTTCAGCCCCTCGACCACGCATTGCTGGGTGCCATAAACTTTCTCATCCGGCTCGCGGCACTCCAGCCCGGCAAGATAGGCCAGCGCTGCATCGCCCGAGCAATCGGCAAAGCCCTCGGCGCGTACCGTCACGTCTCCGTAGCGGGTGACCAGTTTGGCCGCGGTGATCCGCCGCCCGTCGCGCTCGACTTCGCGCAGGATGGCGCCGGTGATGGGGATCACGCCCGCCTTGTCGAGCGAGGTTTCGACCCAGCGAGACAGGGCGACCTCGTTGTAATGCACTACGGTCGTCATCGGGCCATGGCGGTAGTAGCAAGCGTCGTTGGCCTCGAGATAGGCCAGCATCTCGTCGGCGATGCCGAAGGTGTAGCGGTGGCCGTGGGTGCCGTTCTGGTAGAGGCCGCAGAAAGTGCCGATGATCGAATTCACCGCCTGCCCGCCGAGCGCGGGGAGGCCATCGACGATGGCGACCTTCTTGCCCAGCTTCGCGGCCTCCAGCGCCGTGGTGGTGCCGGAGATGCCCGCGCCGATCACGCAGAGGTCCACCTCCAGCTCGCGGTGCAGGGTTTCGCCGGTGTGGCGCACCACTGTCGTGGCGGGGTTGATCGGGCGACCGTAAGACATGCGTATAGACTCCGTTGAAATGCTATTTTCGGTGATGCGGGTGGTTGACCCGCCTGTGTGTCAGGTTGCGCTGGCCGGGGCGTCCCGCGCCTCCGCCCGGCTGCCCAGCAGCACCAGCGCTGCGGCGAGGGCGAGGCCGATGGCGGTGCTGGACCATTCGGGGAAGCCGATGATCAGCCCGCAGCCAAAGAGCGGCCATCGCGCCCATCCCGCCAGCCTGCCGCGCCAGGGTACGTAGCCCTCGGAGGCGGCGGCGATGGTGATCACGGCGAGGATGTTCAACGCGGTCCAGATGACCGTCAGGTAGAACGGCCCCTGTAGGATGAGCGCCGGCTCGAACAGGAAGAAGATCGGCACAAAGTAGAGCACGATTCCTAGCCGCGCCGCGTGGACGCTGGTCTTGATCGGGTCACTGTCGGAGATCCGTGAGGCGAGGAAGGCCGCCAGCGCCACCGGCGGGGTGATCGCGGCGAGCGAGGCGTAATAAGCGATGAAGAGGTGGATCGCCAACGTGTTGAGGCCCGCGATCTGCTCCAGTGCCGGGGCGAGGGTAAGCGCCAGCATCAGGTAGGCGGCCACGATCATGCCCAGCATCCCGAAGATCAGACAAACGCCGATCCCGATGGCCAGCACCGGCACGAGGCCGTCGCCACCCATCCGCACAAGGCTGGCGGCAATCACCGGGGCCACGCCGGTGGCCATCAGGCCGCCAAGGATGAAGCTGGTGGGCAGCAGCAGGCCCATGGTCTGACTGAGCAGCTTGGTGATCTGGTAGAACAGTTCGGGAATTCGGTTCGGCCGGATGCGCAGGCGCGGGTGCAGGGTGGTAAGCACCAGCAGCAGGGCCGAGGCATAAAAGGGCGTAAGCCGCTCCCAGCGCATAAAGACGAGGCCCCAGACGAGGAAGGCGAGCACCACGAGGAACGGCCAGCCATCCTTAAGCACCGCGGCGACCCGGGGCAGGTCGGCCCGCTTGAGGCCTTTCAGCCCGTTGCGGGCGGCAAAGCCGTCGACGTGGCAGTAGAGGCCGAAGTAGTAGAGCAGCGAGGGGATCAGCGCGGCCAGCACGATCACCCGGTATTCGGTGTTGGTGAAATCGGCCATGATGAACGCCACCGCGCCCATCACCGGCGGCATCAGCATGCCGCCCGTCGAGGCACAGGCCTCGAGCGCGCCAGCATAGTGGCCCGGAAAGCCCGCCTTCTTCATGCTCGGGATGGTGACCGAGCCGGTCGAGACCACGTTGCCGAAGATCGACCCCGAGAGCGAGCCGAAGAAGCCCGAGGCCAGCACGCTCACTTTGGCCGCCCCTCCCCGCGAGGTGCCCATCAGCGCCATCGCGAGGTTGAGGAAGAAGTCTGCCGCGCCGGTCGCCACCATCAGGGCAGCGAGGATCAAGAAGCCGATGATCAACTCGCCCACCACCCGCGTCACCACGCCCAGCATCGCGTCACCGGAGAAAACGTTGAAAGCGATGGTGCGCGAAAGCGTCGTCGGCGGCCCCCAGAGGATGCCGGGCATGAAGAAGGCGTAGACCGGGTAGAGCGCCAGCGCGATGACGATGACGAGGAAGATGTATCCGCCGGAGCGCCGCGCGGCTTCGAGGATCAGCAGGAAGATGGCCGAGGCCACCACCAGTTGCCAGGTCTCTTTGACCGGAACCCAGGTGCCAAACACGAGGCCGCGCGCCTGGTAGGCCATGAAGAGTGTGAGTCCGCAGATCGCGATGGCCGGCAGGTAGCTTGCCCATGTCACCCGGTCTTCGCTCGTCCAGGCCGGGAGCAGCAGGTAGACGACAGGCAGGAACGCGGCCATCAGCAGGAAGTAGTAAGTCAGATCAAGCATCGGGACGATGGCGAAAATGTAGGCCACCGAGAGTGCGACACCGCTGGCCGACATTGCCAGCACCAGAGCGCGCACCCAACGCGGCATCGAGAGCCAGCGTTCTTCGGCCTGATCGCGAAAGCTCTGCGGCACGGCGGCGGCTGCGGCGGCCGCTTCGGCCTCATTTGTCAGAGCGCTGGTCTGGGGTGTCTGGTCGGTGCTCATGTCTGGCCCTTCGGCGCAATGGCCGGTGTGTTGGGTTGGAGATTTTGCCGCCCGCATCTCTGGGGGAATGCGGGCGGCAGGTGAGGGTTCACTCGATCGAGAGAACCATCTCGCCATAGGTCTTGCCGCCGCTCGCGGCCTCGCGCTTGGCAGTCCAGAGCTCGGTGAACTCGGCGCTGTCGGGCGATACGTCGATGCCCTTCTCTTGCGCCTCCGCCAGCGTCTCCTGCCATAGCGCTACCCGCTCCTCGGCCAAAGCCACCAGCTTGTCCTGCCGAGCCTGATGCGCGTCGGTCCAGACGCCCTTTTCCTTCAAGTAGCGAATTGCGCCGTCATGCACCGGCTGAAGCGCGCCAACATTCAAGAAGTTCTCTAGGCTCGCCATTGACATCATCTTTGCGTGTGTGAAGTCCTTCTCGAAGTCGCCATGGTGCTCGTCGAGCCACTTGGACAATCGGTAGACGAACTCCTCATCGCCATCGGCCATCACGTGGTTGGCCTGAAAGGCGTGATCCATGTTCAGCCCTTGCGAACTGGGCACACCCGAGGTGATCGTGGCCGGCACGTAGCCCGGCTGGATCGCGCGGTATCGGTCAAAGGCTTCCGGGTCGGCTTTGCGTTCGGGCAGCGGTAGCCAGCGGATGCCCTGCGGGTTGGCCTCGGCCTCGTAGCTGGTGCCGGAGAGCGGCGAGGTGAAGGTCACATCGGCGCGGCCTTCCACAGTGATCCGGGTGTTGGCGCCGTAGTTGCCCACTTCGACAAGCTCCACGTCATCGCGGCTCAGGCCACGGTAGGCCAGCAGCGCGTCCACGCCTGCCACGAGGAAAGAGGAGGAGGGCGAAAAGGCGATGCGCGTGCCCGGGCCGATATCCTCGAAGCTTTCGATCTCGCTGTCACCGCGCACCATGTAGCCCCAGGGGGTGATCATGTTCATCACCGCCACACGGCTGTCGGAAGGCCCGCCACTGCTGGTGGCATAGCCTTCGTTGGCATCCATCAGGTCAAAGTAGTCGCTGGCCTGCATCATCGCGACCAGCCCCTCGCCGGTGCTCAGCCACTCTGCGCGGGCATAGCCGTTGGGGGCGGGCAGCACCCTGGCACGACTGGCGGTCTGGGCCGAGAACTCGGCAGTCCAGGCCACGGCGAGCGAGTGGTTGGCGGTGCCCACAATGGGGGTGATGACCGAAAAGTAATCGGGCCATTCGTAGTCCTGTGCAGAGGCGCTTGCGGTGGTCAGCCCCATCGCAAGAGCGGCACCTGCCAGCAGGTGGGTTGCGCGTTTCAACATCTGTTTGGTCTCCTCCTTGTTGGTCGGGGCGGGTCTGCCCCTTTCTTCCGGTTGGTCCGGCGCGACACCCTCCCAGGTGCGCCGGTCCGGTCATTTCCCTCAGCCCGGCGGCTTGGTGATGGTCACGGTTCCTGCATCAGCATCGACCTCAACGAGATCACCGCTCTCGATCAGCTCGAAGGGGTCGCCATCGAGATCCGTCACCGTGGGCACCCGTGTCACCACCGCGCCGAGCGCGATCTTGGTGGTCATCCGGGTAAAGATCATCGCCGCCGGGGCGGTGCCGTTCAGGCGGCACATATGAAAATAGGCCGACCAGCCCGAGCTTCCCTTGGCGCCGGGAAAGACCAGCACCTTGCCGACAAAACTCTGCCCGTTCAGCTCGTGGTGCAGTTCGATCACCGAGCCGTCGCGCTCGTTGATCCCGCCCCAGCCCGAAATGGTCTGCGTGGTCACCAGTGCTTCGGCGCGGGCTTTGCCACCCACCACCTTGCGGCCCCGCAGGGTGATGACGCGCGGTGGTGCGGCAGTCTCGCTCATTGCACCACCCCCAGCCATTCACCAGCTACGGCGCTATCGACGCATTGTTGCACCGAGCCGAACCAGCCCTGCACCTTGCCGATGGCGGGCAGGTAATGCGCCTGCTTGGCGCTGTCGGTCGCGATTACGCGCACGCCCTTTGGCATCCGCCGCGAAATCGAGGGGCAGGTGTCCGACATCACCTCACCGCCGGCGGCACGGATGATATCGGTGTAGCCGGAGCGATCCGCGATCTGCCGAATGGCGCGGGGGGTGTGCACCCAGAGCGCTGTGTCGGGGTGGATCTTCCGCCCTTCGAGCAACTCGGCCACCAGCGACATCTGCTCAATCGAGTTGTGCGGGCAGCCAAGCATTACGAAATCGAGCTTACGGTCGGTCGCGTTCTGCAGCCGCGCCCATGTCCGCCGCTTCTCGGCCTCACCGAAGACAATGGCTTCGGGCCGGGCCGCGCCGCCAAAGGCCGCGTCCATCGTTGGCGCTTCAGGAGTGATCCCCGGCAGGTGATACATCTCCACCCCGCCCGAGGAGGCGGCAGCGGCGCCGAAGTGCTTGAGCTTCATCAGGTCGGGCAGGTGGGTCAGCCCCTCGAACGCAGGCTTGTTCTCTTCCACCTCGAAGCCGGTGAAGTAGCCGAGCACGCCCCAGTCGGCCATGTCGTTCACCTCGGTCTCGACCCGGATCAACCGGTTGGCAAAGCGGTTCTCGGGGCGGTGCAGGCCCCAATAGGGGATGCGTCCGGTCAGACCGGCGGCACCGGTGCTTTCTTTGCCCTCAACGTTGGTGCGCGCGCCCAGAACCGAGTTGCAGTAGATCACCGCAGAGCTCTCCATCCAGGCGCAATGCTCGCCCTGCACCGGTACGTTGCCGACCTGATAGGGCGTGCAGGTGCACATCATGTTGACGCCGCGCTTGCCTAGGTATTTCTCGCCTGCGCGCTGCATCTCCACCAGCGCGGGGTCGGCGCCTTGAAGTTCGTGGTTGTCGAGGTCGATCCCGGTGATCAGCTGGCAGGTCGGGACCGCCATGCGCGGCACATCCACTACTTCGTCACTATCGAGGTTCAGCTCGGAGAACACCCTGTCGAAGCCCTCTTCGGCGAGGCTGCGCACCGAGGGCGTAGAGGCATTGTAGGCCCCCGCCACATTGCGCGTTTCCACTAGGCGCTCGGCGCCCAGTGCCTCTCCATATCGGATCAGAAGGTCCATCGAACGGGCCACCGCGGGGCCGCTTGAACCGTCGCGCATGGCTTTTTCGGTGTCAGTTAGCTGCATCTCTCCTCCCAAGGAATGCTGGCTGTTCGGACAGGCTAACCCCGGCAATCTTTCTTGATAACAGAGAAAAATGACTATCAGTTTTCGCGATGCGAGAAAGGCGGGATGCTTGGCCGCGCCCACGCAGAGTCTGACGAGCCCTTCCAGTCGCCCGCGCACTCTGGTCGATCAGCGGCTTGACGCAAGTGCGAAAAACCTGCGGAGCTGCAACTGAATTGAGCCCCCGTTTGCCGCGCCGATCTGCGGGCGCGGGGCTTTCCCGGTGTTAACTCCAGTCACTGAAACCCGTTTGCCCCAAAGCCGACCTCTAGCCTCCTCGCGGCATCGGCGCGTCGATCTGATCGATTCCGATAAATCAGTATACTTGACAATTTTTATCAGATTTCTTAGTGCCCGATCAGCGCAACCCACCCTACCGGCAGGCCTGCACAGAGCAACGCATGGCGGAAGGGGACCAAATGCGCCAATTCTCACTCTATACGACCACGGCAGCCGTAGCACTCGCGGCTCCTGCTTGGGCGCAGCAAAGCGCCTTCACACTTGACCCGATCTACGTGGAATCCGCCGCACGGACCGAGCGTCTCATCCTCGATACACCGGTTTCCGTCACAGCAGTGGACGCCGAAAACCTGCTCAACAGGCAGGCTGGCGATTTTAACGAGCTTATCGGCGATATCCCGGGCGTCACCATCGGAGGCGGCCCACGGGCGATCGCGCTAGAGCCCAACATCCGCGGCTTCACTGACGATCAGATCGTGCTGCGTTTCGATGGCGGGCGTTTCAACTTCAACCAAGGTCACCGCGGGCGCTTTTTCCTCGATCCGGCACTGGTCAAGCGCGTCGAAGTGGTGCGCGGCGGCGGCTCCACGCTCTACGGCTCCGGCGCGCTGGGCGGGGTCATCTCTGTTGATACCGTCGATGCCGATGATCTGCTGGAAGAGGGCCGCACCATCGGCGCTCGGGTCGGCATGGGTTACTCAACAAACGGCGGGCAATGGTCGGCCAACACCGCTGTCTATGCAGACTGGGGCAATTGGGATGCGCTCATGTTCCTGGGCACCCGCGACACCACCGACAATTACACCTCCGGCGACGGCGCCGACATTCCATTCTCCGAGCTCGACCAGCAGAATGCCATGATCAAGCTCGGCTTCGAGCCTTCCGCCGACAGCCGGGTCGAGTTCAGCTTCTCCGACTATCACGACAGCGCCCTCACGCTGGCCTCGGCCAATGGCGCGCCCTCCAGTTCCAACCCGGAGGTGAACCGCGAGGCTGATGAGCAAAGCTTCCGCTTCAGTTGGGACTATGCCCCCGAGGGCTCCGATGCGTTGGACCTTTCCGTGCTCTTCTACGGCGACCGGCTGAAGATCACCGAAGACCGCGTAAGCGCCCCGCGCCTCGATGAAACCACCTACGACAGTCTCGGGCTGGAGGTCATCAACCGCTCCCGGCTCGATTTCGGGGTGCCAGTTGAGGTGGTCTACGGGCTTGAGGTCTTCAAGGAGAGCCAAGAGGGCACACGCGATGGCGCGCCCCGCTCCACCTTCCCGCCCGCTGAGGCAATGACGACCGGGATCTTCGCCGAAGCCACCTTTGAGCTGTCACCGCAGTTCGACCTGATCGCGGGGGCCCGCTACGATGCCTACAACCGAAAGCCAGGCGACGCTTCGCTCGCCGATGTCGAAGAAGAGTTCTTCTCGCCCCGCATCGGCGTCAGCTACCGCCCCAACGAGAATTGGCAGGTCTTCGCCAACCTGTCCCGGGCTTATCGCGCGCCTTCTTTGAGCGAACTCTACAACGATGGGCTGCACTTTCCGGGCAATCCCTTCGGCTTCCCGCCCGACAACTTCTTCGTTCCCAACCCGGACCTGAAGCCTGAAGAGTCCACTCAGTTTGAAGTCGGCGCCCGGTTCGAAAAGCGCGGCTTCCGGCAGACGGACGACAAGCTCAGCTTCTCGGTCAGCCTCTACAATGCAGACGTGAAGAATTACATCGAGCAGACGGTCGATATCTTCGCCGGCACCACCACCTCCGACAATGTCGATGGCCGGCTTTGGGGGATGGAGGCCGAAGCCCGCTACGACACCGCCGCATGGTTCGTCGGCGGCGGCCTCTCCATCGCCCGGGGCGAAGGTGATGACGGTGATCCGCTGGCCTCCATTCCGCAAGACAGGCTCACACTGGAGGCGGGTTACCGCCCCGACGAAGACTGGCTCTTCGGCGCCCGCGCCACCTTTGCCGCCGAACAAAACCGCGTGCCGTCCACTGGTGTTGCGGGTGAAAGCTGGCAGACCCTCGATCTCTACGCAGCATGGACCCCGAGCAGCAAGGCAATGGCTGGCAGCAGTTTCCGCGTGGGCATCGACAACGTCTTTGACCAGCAGTACACGATCTACCCCAACGAACTCGCCCAGCCGGGTCGTTCACTGGAGGTCTCTGCCGCCTTCACGTTCTGAAGTCGTACCAAAGGGACAAAAAGAACCGCCGCGTGCTACGGGCACGCGGCGGTTTCGTTTTTGGGGCAGGGCGGTCTCAGCCGATGTGCTGGATCGGGGCGAAGCCCTCGAACTGCGGGTGGCCCTCAAACAGATTGTCCGGTCCGCCCGCCTTGGCGTGCGATGCCCTGAACTGCTCGGAGCGGGTCCATGCGCGAAACGTTTCCTCGCTCTCCCAAACCGTGTGGGAGGCGTAGAGGATTGTGCCATCTTCCCGCTCTGGCCCCTTCAGCATGTGAAACTCGCGAAAGCCCTCCATCTCCTTGAGGTGCGTGTCGCGCCCGAGCCAGAGCGCCTCAAAGGCCTCCGCGTTGTCAGTCTTCACGGTAAAGCGGTTCATTGCCAGATACATGTGACTTCTCCTTTCGAGGATGTTGGTTTGAGTGTCAGCCCGTTGGCCGGGCGGTGTGAGGCAAAAGGAAGGTTGCGGGGGCAGGCGGCGCGGTGTTGACCCGCAATGCACAGCCATAAGCCCGCGTCAGGTTCGCATCGGTCAGTACGTCTGCCGGGGCGCCGCTCGCCTGCATCAACCCGCCAGCCATCAGCATTACGTGGTCGGCATACATGGCGGTCAGGTTGAGGTCGTGCATCACCGCCACCACACCACCGCCCGCCGCGGCATAGCCCGCAAGCAATTCCATCACCTCGAGCTGGTGGCCGATGTCGAGCGAGGAAACCGGCTCATCGAGCAGGAGCCAGCGAGCGCCCTCCGGCCCCACCGGCTCCCAGACCTGCGTCAGCACGCGAGCCAGTTGCACCCGCTGTTGCTCCCCGCCAGAGAGCGCGGCATAGGGCCGCCCGGCAAAGCCCGCGAGGCCGACCCGTTCCAGCGCTTCGGCGACCCGGCCTTTTGGCGGCGGTGTGGCGGCGGCGGTCATCCCAAGGCGCACGATTTCGGCCACCGTGAACGGAAAGGCGATGCGGCTGTGCTGCGGCAGCACCGCCCGCCGGGCCGCCAGCTTCCAGCCGGGCAGGGCGGTAATGTCTTCCCCGTCCAGCCGGATCTCGCCCTCGAAGCCAACTTCCTGCGTGATCGCCCGCAGGAGCGTCGTCTTGCCCGAACCGTTCGGTCCCACGATCACTGAAACCTCGCCTGGTCGGGCCGTGAGCGAGGCACCGTTCAGCACCGGCGTCCGGGAGAGGCGCACGTGGATATCGGTCGCGCTCAGCATCGCGGCCTCACAGTTCCAGCCCGGCGCGGTTGCGCAGCAGGATCCAAAGGAAGAAAGGGCCGCCGATCACGGCGGTGACGATCCCGATCGGCAGTTCCGCAGGGGCGATGATGGTGCGTGAGATCATATCGGCCACCAGCAGCAGCGAGGCGCCAAGCAGTGCGGCATTGGGTAGGAGCAGCCGGTGATCCGGGCCAATGACCAGCCTGAGCAGATGCGGCACCACGATCCCGATAAACCCGATACCGCCCGAAACCGCCACAGCCGCGCCAGTCGCCGCCGCAACCGAGAGCACGGCGAGGCGCTTCATCCTCTGAACCGGTATCCCCAGGTGCGCCGCCGGTGCCTCGCCCAATGCGAGCGCATTGAGCGCATGGGCGAGAAAGGGCGTTGCCGCCAGAGCCAGCCCGATGAGCGGCCCTGCCACCAAAACCTTGCCCCACGTCGCCCCGGCCAGCGAGCCGAGGCCCCAGAAGGTAAGGTCGCGCAGCTGGCTGTCGTCCGCCATATAGACCAATACGCCGCTGATGGCTCCCGCCAGTGCGGCCAGCGCGATGCCTGCGAGCAGCATCACGGCAACAGAGGTGCGCCCCTCGCGCGTGGCAATGCAGTATAGCAGGAGCGTTGTGACCCATCCGCCCGCAAAGGCTGCCACCGGAACCAGCGCGTAGCCCAGCCCATCGCGCAGAGCCAAGGGCAGCAGCCCACCAAGTACGATCGCGAGGATCGCACCCAGCCCGGCGCCCGCCCCGACGCCCACCAGCCCCGGGTCAGCCAGTGGGTTGCGGAAGAGCCCCTGCATCACCGCGCCCGACACCGCCAGCGCCGCGCCCACCAGCATGCCGATTGCCAGCCGTGGGAGGCGAATGTCGAACAGGATCAGCCGGTCGCGCAGGGCGATCTCTTCTCCGTTGAGCGCCTGCCACAGTGCCGCCGGCAGGCTTGTGCCCGACGCCCCGACGCCTAGGCTGAGCACGCTGATCACCAGCAGGAGTGCGGTGAGCGCGAGCGCGGCGATGCGCGCCCGTGGGCGGCGGTCGCCTTCAGCTGCAACCAGTCGGCGTAAGGGCGACGGGCGGTCAGAGAGGGCAGGGGCAGCCATCCGGGCTCAGGGCCGCGCGGCCTTCAGCGCGCTGCTCAGGGCAGTCACTGCTTCCGGCGTTCGCGGGCCGAAACCGAGCAGCAGAAGCCCCGGCAGACGGAGCACTGCGCCGGACTCGGCAGCTGGGGTCTGCCCCAGCACCGGATGCGCCAGCACATCCGCACTGTCGCCGCCGTGGTCTCCGCCACGTTCCATCATCAAGATCACCTCTGGCGCGGCCTCCAGCACCGCCTCGTCCGACACCTGGCTGTAGCCATTGAAGCCCTCAAGCGCGTTCACTCCCCCGGCAAGCGAGATGATCGCTTCAGCCGAGCTGCCCCGTCCCGCCGCCATGATCCGTCCGCCCTGCATCGAGAGCACGAAGAGCACGCGCACGGGCTGATCAGGTCGCGCACCTTCCACGGCCTCCGCCAGCGTGGCCTCGACCTCCGCGGCTAGCGCCTCTCCCTTTTCGGGCACGCCCAGCGCCTCGGCCACGATCTCGATCTTCCGGCGGATCGCCGGGCCGTCGTAGCCATCAGGCACCACAACAAGTGGCACCTGTGCCGCCTCCAGCACATCCAGCGTTTCCTGCGGCCCGCTGCTTTCTTCTGCGAGGATCATGTCGGGTGCGACAGAGAGCACGCCCTCGGACGACAGAGCCCGCACGTAGCCCACATCTGGCAGCCCAGTGGCCTCCGCCGGAAAGGTCGAGGTGCTGTCGCGCGCCACCAACCTGTCCTGCTCCCCGAGCGCATAGATAATCTCGGTCACGGCCCCGCCGAGCGATACCACCCTGCGGCCAGCGTCTTGCGCCATAGTGGGGCCGGCCAGCGCCACGGCGAGTACCAATGCGGCAACGCGCGCCGTCAGAGTTGTGCGGGGTAAAATATGGGGTCGTGCCATGCGTCAGAACCTTCATGAGCCGGTTTCTCGTGAGGTCGCTGGCACTGCGTCGTAGCGGCGTTGCTGGCACCGGGGGTCACCCGTGAGCGCAGATGTATTATACCGCTCCGTCGACCACAAGAGCGCGCCCCGGCTGCCCACTCGCCTTGGGCGCTCCGGACCACCGCCCGCATCCGGCACCCAAAGAAAGTTTCTGTTGAGAATCTTCTTAATGTTGGATATCCAACAATCAAATACGGCGAGGAGGCCGTATCTCAGGGAGGATCACATGAAAAAAGTTTCCGTTGCGCTCGGCGCTCTGCTTTCGCTCACCGCGGGGAATGCCGCTGTTGCTCAAGAGGTCACGCTGCGCCTGTCACATTGGGTGCCGCCGACCATCGCGCCCGCAACCAAGGGCATCAATCCTTGGGCCGAGTCGGTCCAGGAGGCCTCCGAAGGCCGGATCGCCATCCAGATCTTCCCGGCCCAGCAGCTTGGCAAGGCGCCCGACCATTACGACATGGCACAACAGGGCATCGTCGACATCGCCTACGTGAACCCCGGATACACCGCCGGGCGGTTTCCGATCTACGCGTTGACCGAAATTCCCTTCATGGCCGATGACAGCGTCGCCGCCGCCAAGGCGATCCACGAGTGGTACATGGAGAATGGCGCAGCAGCGGAGATGAGCGATGTGAAGGTCTGCTTTGTCCATCCCCACGGCCCCGGCGCCCTGCACAGCCAGGAAACAATCACCTCGCCAGAGGACGTCAAAGGCAAGAACATCCGCCCGGCCCACGCCACCATGGCCCGCTTCGTCTCGCTGCTTGGCGGCGGCCCGGTTCAGGTGCCCGCCCCCGAAGTGCGCGAGGCGCTCTCCAAGGGCACCGCAGAAGCGGTGACGTTCCCCTGGGGCGCAATGTTCGATTTCAAGCTGACCGATGAGGTGCCGGTCCACCTCGACATGCCCTTCTACCTCTCGTCTCAGGTCATGGTTATGAACCAAGGCAGCTATGATGGGCTCTCTGACGAGAACAAGGCTGTGATCGACGACCACTGCACGCCCGATTGGTCCGCCAAAACCGCCGCAGGCTGGCTCGAGGATGACATGGCCGCGCGCGACAAGTTGATGGCTGACAGCGGCCAGACCTTCAACACGCCGACCGACGAAGAGGTCGCGGCGTGGCGCGAGGCGGCCCTGCCGCTCATCGACGAGTGGAAAGAAAGCGTCACCGCCAAGGGCGGCGATGCCGACGCCATCCTCGAAGCCTACAAGGCCGCGCTCGAAGCCAACGACGCAGCTTACTGAGCTGGCCCGGCGATGCGCAAAGCGATTGACAGTTACCTGCGGACCACGTGCAGGACAGGATGACACAACCCACTGAAAAGCGGCGCTTCGTCGACCGTGTCGTCCTGTCAATCGAGCGCATCGCTGGCCTAATGCTTGGCGGCGTCACCCTCCTGATCGTCGTCTCCGCAATCGGGCGCTACGGGTTTGCGCGCCCCCTGCCGGATGCCTTCGATTCCTCGCGTTTGCTGCTTGGCGTGGCCATCGCTTGGGGTATGGCTTCAGTCGCCTGGCATGGCTCGCACATCAAGGTCGACATCGTCGCTCAGGCCGTTGGGCCACGTGCGCGCCTCTGGTTGTCGGGCTTCGCCTGGGCGGTTCTCTTACTCTTCACGCTGGCGATGACCTGGAAGATCGGCGAGCGGGTCGAGGCCACCTTCCGCTCCGGCGACACCACGATGGATCTGCGCCTGCCGCACTGGCCGTTCTTTCTGGCGATCTGGCTGGGGCTGGTCGCGGCCCTCGTCACCACCGTTCTGCGCCTTTGGCGGATCTTCGTCCACGGCTCCGATCTTGAAGAGTTCGATGGCGCCGAGGCGCGCACGCAAGAGGATACGCAGAAATGACCAACGAGCTCGCGGCGGTCGCAGGTTTCGCTGCCCTCTTCGGCATGATGGCCCTCCGGGTGCCGATCGGGGTTGCCATGGGCATCGTCGGCGTTGGCGGCTTTGCGGTGGTCGTCCACCCTTCGCCCGCGATGAACCTGCTCTTCCAATCGCCCATCGCGACCATCACCGACTTTAACCTCACCCTGATTCCGCTCTTCATCCTGATGGGGGTGCTGGCCACCCGCTCCGGCATGTCGGCCGAGCTGTTCCGGGCCGGCCGGGCATGGCTGGGCGGTTTCAAGGGCGGCCTCGGGCTGGCCTCGGTTGGGGCCTGCGGCGGTTTCGCCGCCATCTGCGGCTCATCCGTCGCCACCGCGGCCACCATGACCAACATCGCCTACCCGGAAATGAAGAAATCCGGCTACCCAGACGCCGCCTCGACCGGCATCATCGCGGCGGGCGGGACGCTGGGTATCTTGATCCCGCCCTCCGTGGTGCTCGCGATCTACGGCTTCATCACCGAAACCGATATCGGCACACTCTTCATCGCGGGCATCGTGCCCGGCATCCTCGCCGTGCTGCTCTACATGCTCACCGTCCGCGTCTGGTACGGCCGCCACCTGCCTGCCGCAGAGCCATTCCATTTGCCTGAGGCCCTGGGCTCGCTCAAGGGCATCTGGGCCGTAGGCCTGCTCTTCATCTCGGTCATCCTGTCGATGTACTTCGGCATCGTCACCGCAACCGAAGCTGCCGCCGTGGGCGCAACCATGACTGCCATCATCGGCCTGCTCCGCCGCCGCCTGAACTGGACCAGCCTGCTCGACGGCCTCACCGAAGCGCTGCGCACCTCGGTGTCGATCTACGTTGTGCTGATCGGTGCCACCCTCTTCGGTTACTTCCTCGCGGTGACTCAGGTGCCGCAGAACATCACCATGTTCCTCACCGAACTGGGGGCCGGAACCTACGGCACGCTGGCCCTGATCCTGCTGCTCTTCTTCGTCATGGGCTGCTTCCTTGACGCGATGGCAATGATCATCCTGATGGTGCCCATCGTCTTTCCGGTCGTGTCCGAACTCGGGTTCGATCCCGTCTGGTTCGGCATCATCATCGTAATGACAGTCGAGTTGGGCCTGATCACCCCGCCCGTGGGGATGAACGTTTACGTAATCAACTCGATCGCGCGGGAGGTGAGCCTGGTCACGATCTTCCGCGGCGTCCTGCCCTTCGTCACTATCGACGTGCTGCGCCTGATCCTCCTCATCGCCTTCCCCGCGCTGGTCCTCTTCCTGCCGGAGAGCATGAAATGAGCGCGCGCGCGCCGGTCATGCGGGACGTGGCCGAGGTGGTCGAGCCGGAGCTTCTGTCGCGATCGGTCTCCTATCGCATTCGCCTATTGCAGATCGCGTCCTACAAGATCTTCGAGCAGCGGGTCGAAGGCTTCGGCTCCGCGCCGCGATACTTCGGGATGCTCAAACTGATCGAAGCCAACCCCGGCATTCCACAAACCCGCCTTGCCGAGGCGATTTTTCTGGACCGATCCAGCCTTGTGCCGATCCTTGAGGGCCTAACCCGAGAAGGTTGGGTCGAACGCAAATCGACCCCGCAGGACAAACGCGTACGCCGGGTGTTTCTGACCGAAACCGGGCGGGAGCGGCTCGGGCAACTCGAACAGCTCGTGGCCGAGCACGAGGCCGCTATCACCGAGGGGCTATCGGATGCCGAGCGGGAGCAGCTGATTTCCAGCCTCGAACGCGTGGGTGAGAACCTCCGGTCGGTTTCAGCCGGACCAAAGTGAGACCCGGCCCTCACAGACCCAGGGGTATGCCGTAGGGCTGCACCGCCCCCTCCGAAAGATGGGGCCAAGCCTCCGCAATCGCCCCCGCCGTCCAGCCGCCCTTGCGCAGATCCACTCGCAGTTCTGCCGGATGCGACCAGAGCGCCAGCCGGTCGCCCCCAATGCCGAGGCACTGCCCGGTGATCCCGCCGCCGGCTCCGGAGGCCAGAAACACCGCCAGCGGCGCAATATCCTCCGGCAGCCCCATGCCGAACTCGGCCCGCAGTCGCTCGGGCAGCGGCTCGCCCCGCTCCATCGCTGCCACATGGGGCGCGAAGGCCGGAATCTCCGCTGTCATCCGCGTCAGCGCCGTGGGGATGATCGCGTTGACTGATACCCCCGCCCGCCCCAACTCCGCCGCCCATGTCCGCGCCATCGCCGCAATCCCGGCCTTGGCAGCCGAATAGGCCGTCTGGCCGAAGTTGCCGAGCTGCCCGGCAGGTGAGCCGACCAGGATCATCCGGCCACCTTCCCCCGCCTCGCGCAGGTGCCGCGCAGCAGCCCGGCCGCATTGGAACGTGCCGCGCAGATGGGTTCGGATCACAAGGTCAAAGGCGTCGTCCTCGGTTTTCCACAACACGCTGTCGCGAAGCACGCCCGCGTTGGCGCAGAGAATGTCGAACCGCCCGAACGCCTCGACCCCGCCCGCAATGCAGGCCTCCGCCGCGCCCTCGCGCCCGATCTCCGCGGCAACGGCCACCGCCTGCCCGCCTTCGGCAATGATCTCTCCGGCAGCCGTCTCGGCGGTCGCGGCATCGAGATCATTCACCACCACCGCCGCGCCGGCCCGTGCCAGATCCAGCGCAATCGCCCGGCCAATGCCCCGGCCCGCACCGGTCACCACCGCCACTTTGCCTGCCAACCTCATCTCAGCGCCCCCTGTAGACTGGCCTGCGTTTTTCCATGAAGGCGCGCGGTCCCTCGC
This sequence comes from Vannielia litorea, assembly GCF_019801175.1. Classification (NCBI taxonomy): domain Bacteria; kingdom Pseudomonadati; phylum Pseudomonadota; class Alphaproteobacteria; order Rhodobacterales; family Paracoccaceae; genus Vannielia; species Vannielia litorea. The sequence goes on along the minus strand of NZ_JAHVJR010000001.1, from coordinate 2,832,053 downwards.
GGGCATCTTCGGTCGCCATCACGATGGCCTTGGCCTCGTCTTCCAGCGCATAGCCTTCCGCCAGCGGTCGGCCCTGTGCGGCGAGCACCGTGGCCTTGATCTTCTGCACCGACACCGGCGCATTGGCCGAGACCCTCTCGGCCAACTCCCACGCCGCATCCATCAGCTCCTCCCGGGCCACGACGCGGTTGACTAGCCCATGCCTCAACGCGTCCTCCGCCGTCATCGGCACGTTCGCCAGCATGATCTCCATCGCCGCTGCATAGGGGATCTGTCGCGACAGGCGCGCCAGCGCACCGGCAAAGGGGATCACCCCCCGCGCGGCCTCGGGCAGGGCAAAGCGAGCCTCTGGCACGGCCACCCTCAGGTCGGTGCCGAGCAGAATTTCCATACCCGCCGCCATGCAGTCGCCGTTGACGGCTGCGATAATCGGCTTGTGCATGGCGATACTGCGCAGGGCCATCCGATCGTTGATGCTCGGATCATCGAGCAAGCGTCTGTCCCACTCCGTCTCCGGTGCCCGCGCGCCCGACATCAGCGGAAGGGTCTGTGCAAGGTCGCCACCAGAGCAAAACGCCTTGTCGCCCGCCCCGGTCAGGATCACTGCGCGGATTTCATCGTCCGCCGCGATCTCGGCGATGGCATCGGCGAACCGGCAGGCGCTTTCCGGGCAGATCGCGTTGCGCTTCTCCGGCCGGTTGAAGCTGAGCAGGGCCACATGGCCCTCTCGCTCAAAGAGGAACGGCACTGTCATTGGCGCACCGGTTGCAGCGAGCCGTCCGCGATCCGGCGCGTGGCCACTTCGCGCAGCACGAACTTCTGCACCTTGCCGTTGGCGGTGAGCGGCAACGCCTCTATCGGAACGATGTACTTGGGCATCTTGTGGCGGGCTACGCGTGCGCGGCAAAAGTCCTGCAATGCCGCCGGGTCCGCCTCCGCGCCGGGCGCGGGCACGACGAAGGCGCATATCTCTTCGCCGAGATCCGCATCCGGCACGCCGATGACCTGCACCTCCGACACAGCGCCATGATCCAGCAGGCAGTTCTCTATCTCCGCCGGATACACGTTCTCGCCGCCCCGAATGATCATGTCCTTCAGCCGCCCGACGATCCGCAGATGCCCGCTCTCGGTAAGCTCCGCAAGATCGCCCGAGTGCAGCCAGCCATCGGCGTCGATGGTTTCGGCGGTCTTCTCCGGCATGTCGAAATACCCGACCATGGTAAGATAGCCCCGAATGCAAAGCTCCCCGCTCTCGCCCCAGCCGCAGGTCCGGCCGCTTTCGGGGTCGACAATGCGGATCTCGGTGTGGGGTAGGGGGGTGCCTGCCGTGCCGAACCGCGCTTCCGTAGGGTCCTCGGGGTTGGTCTGGGTGATGATCGGGCTGCACTCGGTCATGCCCATGATGATCATCGGCTCCCCACCCGTCCACTCCCGCATGCTGTGCATCAGGCTCGGTGGTATAGTGGTGCCGCCGGTGAAGACGGTCCGCAGGGTGCGGATGTCATAGTCCCCGGCATCCGGATGCCCGAGCAGCCGGGTCATCATCGTTGGCACGGCATTGATGATCGTGGGTCGATGAGCCTGCCAAAGCTCCAGCATCCTCCCTGCATCAAAAGTGTCCATCGTCACCACCCGGCCACCGCAGGCGAGCATGGCCATCACATTGCAAACGCAACCGGCCGTGTGAAAGAGCGGCATGGCCGAGAGCAACGTGTCCTCGGCCCTGAACCCACCCCGGTCAGCCATCAGCCGGGCATTGTTCAACGTCGAGCGGTGGCTCAGCTTCGCGCCCTTCGGCTTGCCGGTGGTGCCGCTTGTGTATTGGATCTGCGCCACATCGGTGCAGGCCACTCCGGCCTGTCGCTCACTCAGGGCCTCGGGGGAAACCGTCTTCGCCGCCTCCCGCAACGCATTGAAGGGCAGCGCAAACTTCGCAGGCGTCTCACCAAGGCCGATCAGCAGCCGCAGGTCGGGCAGGGGGCCTCCCGCCGCCCGCACGCCTCCGCGGGTGGTGGCCAGTTCGGGCAGGATGCCCAGCAGATGCCCGCTGATATCATTGCTGCGCAGGCGCGGGGCAAAAACCAGCGCGGCCACTCGGCCTTGCGTGAGGATATATGCCAGTTCCTCCTGCAGAAGCGCCGGATTTACCGTCACCAGCACTGCGCCGATCTTGGCCAGCGCATACTCAAGCAATATCCACTCGGCGCAGTTCGGCGCCATCACTGCAACTCGCTCGCCCGCAAGGATGCCCTGCGCCATCAGGCCTCGTGCGATCAGGTCGGCCTCCTGTCGCAACTCGGCATATGTCCAAGATGTACTGCGCGCACCGCCCCGTTCATCAACGTGGACCGCTGGGCGCGCGCCATAGCGCTCGGCCTGTTCGTCGAGCAAGGCGCCGAGGGTCATATCCACCAGTGCAGGCCCCGAGGCATCAGGCCTCCACCATGCATCCTTTCCCTGCCGGTTCCCCATTCTGTCTCCTCCCTCGCCGCGCGGTGCTCGCGCCGCTCTTTCATGCGCCGCCTGCACAGACCTGTCAAGTTTGTTGGACATCAAACATAATGGCGAAGAGGGCGAACAGCCGCTTGCCCGCCTTGACATTCCTCCCGCGCTCCACGACGGTCGCGCCATCAACCAGGGGTGCTCCGGACGGGGCTGAGATGCGCAAGCCTGCGTGAACCCTTCAAAGCTGATCTGGGTAATGCCAGCGGAGCGAGGATATCATGTTCATTGGCGCGCAAGTGTCACTCTACCCGATGACGTCTGATTTCGTGGATGTCATCATGACCGGCCTCAAGGCCCTCTCCCCCTACGAAAAAGACCTGCGGATCGAGACCGACGACATGTCGACCCTCATGGTCGGCGCGCCCGATCCGCTGCTCGACGCCATCCGCGACCTCTTCTCCGAGGCCGCCCGACGGCCCGAGCATGTGACCATGCATGTAACCCTCTCGCGCGGCTGCCCCGGAGAGCCGGATGATCCGAGCTGCCACTGCGAGGCGCTGGTAAAGGCGCAGTCGCTCGGGCTGGAAGAGCGCAAGGCGCTGGCACTGGAGGCCGTGCAATCCGCGCCCGAACAGGGCGTGGGCATCGACGTTCAATTTTCGCTCTACGTGCTGGGGCAGGACAGGCACATGGATGAGATCTACGGCTGCATCGACTTTCTCAAGCAGTCCGGCACCTTCCTGAAGTCCAAGAACTTCTGCACCCGGCTCCGGGGCGATGCGGGCGCGGTCTTCGAGACGATCCGGCAGGCCTTCTTGCGGTTCGGTCCGGCGGAAGGGCATGTCACCATCGACCTGACCGCCTCGGCCAACAGCCCCAGCCTGCGCTGAGCCGCTGCCGCCCTCGGGGCGGCCTGCAAAGGCCTTTCTCCGGACCGTCTCGATGCCGATCACCCGTGCCCTGCCCAGCCTGTGCCTTGCCGCCGCCTTCCTGGCGGTCTGGCAGCTCTATTGCGTCTGGGCCGATGTCTCGCCACTGATCCTGCCTGCACCCTCCGACGTGGCCCTCGGCCTCTGGGTCAACCGCGCCACGCTTGCAGGCCACGCAGCAGCCACCCTCGGCGTGGCGACCCTCGGCTTCAGTCTCTCGGTCAGCTTCGCCTTCGTCATCTCGGTCGCCCTCCACTTCATACCCTGGCTCCGGCGCGGCCTCTTCCCGCTGCTGGTCGCCAGCCAGACGGTGCCGATCGTCGCGCTGGCCCCGCTGATGGTGCTCTGGTTCGGCTTCGGCCTGCTCCCCAAGGTGCTGCTGGTGATCCTCGTCACCTTCTTCCCGGTGCTGGTCAGCCTGCTCGCCGGATACGCCCGCCTGCCGCAGGCCTACCGCGATCAACTCGCCTCCATGGGCGCCGGTCGCGCACAGGTCTTCCGCCGCGCCGCCCTCCCTGTGGCCCGGTCCCACTTCTTCAACGGCCTGAGGATCTCCGCCACCTATGCCATCGTCGCCACCATCTTTGCCGAATACGCAGGTGCGCGGCAGGGGCTGGGGATCTACATTCTGACTGCCAAGAACAACTTCCGCGCCGATCTCGTGCTCGCCGCCGTTGTGCTCTCCGCCACGCTCACCCTCCTTCTGCTGGGCCTCCTGCACCTGATCGACCGCGCCACCGGGCGGCGCTACCGGAGGGCTGTCGATGCTGCGGGTTGAGGGCCTCACCATCCGCACAGGCCCGCGCCTTCTGGTCGAGGACATCACCCTTGCCCTCACCGAGGGCACGATCACCTGCCTCATAGGCCCTTCGGGCTGCGGCAAAAGCTCGATCGTCAAATGGCTCTCCGGCGTCCTGCAGCCCGAACTCTCCGCAGCCGGCACCGCCACCCTTGAGGGCGACCCGCTCGCCGCCCCATCCCCCGCGCTCGCATACCAGCCCCAACAAGACACGCTCTTCCCCTGGCTCACCGTCGCCGAAAACGCCGCCCTCGGGCTCGAGATCGCAGGCCTGTCCCGCCGGGCCGCCCGCGCCCGCGTGCTGCCGCTCTTCGCGCCCTTCGGTCTTGCCGGACACGAGGCCAGCTTCCCCGACCAGCTCTCCGGCGGCATGCGCCAACGCGCCGCCTTTCTGCGCACTATGGTGCAGCAGAGCCGCTTCCTGCTGCTCGACGAGCCCTTCTCCGCCCTCGACGCCGTCACCCGCCTGCGGATGCAGCACTGGCTCTGCGACCGCCTCGCCGAGCACCCGCGCGGCGTACTGATGGTCACGCATGACCTCTACGAGGCCACCCAAATGGCCGACCGCTTGCTCGTCATGTCCGCCCGCACCGGGCGCATCATCTCCGACATCCCGCTCACCACCCCCCGCAGCGCCCGCACCGAGCCCAGCCTGGCCGACACCCGCGCGCTGCTCAAATCCCTGCTCCTGGAGGACACCCCATGAAACTGCTTTCCATCCTCGCCGCCTGCCTCGCCCTACCCGCCGCCGCGCAGGCGCAGGAAAGCGTCACCATCGCGCTCGACTGGACACTGAACACCAATCACATCGGCCTCGTCGTCGCGCAGGAGAAGGGCTTCTACGAGGCCGCCGGGCTGGAGGTGGAGCTTCTGCCCTATTCCGACAGCGCCTCCACCGCCGTCCTCGCCGCCGGTGCGGCGGACTACGCCTACATGACCTCGCTCGGCTTCATGAGCGCCAAGGCCGCCGGGGCCGATATCGTCGCGCTCTGGGCCACCATGCAGCGCGAGAACGGGCGGCTGGTATTCAACGCCAGCAACGAGGCCATTACCCGCCCCGCCGACCTAGAGGGCAAGATCTATGCAGGCTTCGGCTCGGCTTGGGAGGATGCGTTGATAACCACCATGATCGAGGCCGACGGCGGTACGGCGGAATATGACACCGTGACGATGGGCACCGGCGCCTACGAGGCGCTGGCCAGCGGCGCGGTCGACTTCACGCTGGAGGTCGCCACATGGGAGGGCGTGAACGGCGAGCTTCTGGGCCGCGAGCAGAAGCACTTCACCTATGCCGACTACGGGGTGCCCGATCAGCAGAACGGCTACATCGGCACCACCTTGGCAAAGCTTGCGCAAGACCCGCAGCAAGTGAAAGCCTTCATGGCGGCCACCCAACAGGGCTACCAATGGGCCGCCGAAAACCCCGACCAGGCCGCCGAGTTGCTGATCGGCGCGGGCGAGTTCCAGAACCCCGAACTGGTGCGCGGCTCCATGGCCGCGCTCGCCGAAGGGGCCTACATCAAGGCGGGCTCCACGCCCGTCGGTACCATCGACAAGGAGCGCTTTGCCACAATGGCCCGGTTTCTCTTCGATAGCGGCGTGCTGAAAGGTCCGGGCGGCGCGGCGCTCGACTGGCCGGGCGATGTGTCGGGCTGGTTCGACCAAGGCTGGATGACGGAGTAACATCCGGCCCAATACCCGGCCAGCGGGAACTCCCCCGCGTTTCCAAAAGCTTGGCTGGCGCCCGCCAATTCCCGACAGAGGCGCCAGCCTACCTCTGCGCATTGAAAAAGCCGCTCTGCTTGCCCCGAACCCTCACGCCATCTACCTGCCAAATCGCCGCTGCGTCAGCCCGGCCCGGTGGCATAAATCTCCGTGAAGGGACTTGGCACCCGGGCAGGCTCATGTTTCGGTTGTCCATCACCCCCGCGCGAACAGGGGGGAGATTGATAAACAGGGAGATATCCATGACCAAATCGAAAGGCCTGCTGGCCCTCGCTGCGCTATTGTCGTCGACAACGCTCGCCCCGGCGGAAACCCTGCGCTGGGCCCGGGCGGGTGACGCGCTCACCCTCGACCCGCACGCACAGAACGAAGGGCCGACCCACACGATCCGTCACCAGATCTACGAGCCGCTCATCATCCGCGACATGACCGGCGCCTTCGAGCCCGCCCTCGCCACCGAATGGGCCCCCAAGGAAGACGACCCCAACGTCTGGGTCTTCAAGCTGCGTGAGGGCGTCAAGTTCCATGGCGGCGAAGACTTCACCGCCGAAGATGTCGTCTTCTCCTTCGAGCGCGCCAAGCAGGAAAATTCCGACATGAAGGAGCTTGTCAGCTCCGTGGTCGAGGTCCGCGCAGTCGATGACTACACCGTCGAGATCGTCACCGATGGCCCCAACCCGATCCTGCCGTCGAACTTGACCAATCAGTACATCCTCGACAAGGGCTGGGCCGAAGCCAACAACACGGTGAACGTGCAGGACTTCGAGGGCGGCGAGATCACCTTCGCCACCACAAACGCCAATGGCACGGGCCCCTACATCCTGCAATCCCGCGAGCCTGACGTGAAAACCGTCATGGTCCGCAACGAGGAGTATTGGGGCCGCGATCAGTTCCCGATGGAGGTTTCCGAAATCGTTTATACGCCCATCCAGAACGCCGCGACCCGTGTGGCCGCGCTGCTCTCGGGCGAGGTGAATTTCCTCCAGGACATGCCGGTACAGGATCTGGAGCGCGTGGCCGGGGCCGATGGGCTGGTGGTCAAGAAGGCCCCCCAGAACCGTGTGATCTTCTTCGGCATGAACATGGGCGCCGATGACATCGAAGCCGACAATGTCGAGGGCGCTAACCCGCTCGCCGACAAGCGCGTGCGCAAGGCCATGTCGATGGCGATCAACCGCGACGCCATCCAGCAAGTCGTGATGCGCGGCCAGTCCGAGCCTGCCGGGATGGTGGCCCCGCCCTTCGTTAACGGCTGGACCGCCGAGATGGACGGCGCCAGCGTGACCGATATCGAAGGCGCCAAGGCACTGATGGCCGAGGCAGGCTATGGCGACGGCTTCTCGATCCGGCTCGATTGCCCGAACGACCGCTACATCAACGATGAGGCGATCTGTCAGGCCGCCGTCGGCATGTTTGGTCAGATCGGCGTCACCGTGAACCTCGATGCCAAGCCCAAGGCCCAGCACTTCCCGCTGATCACCGACGGCAAGAGCGACTTCTACATGCTCGGTTGGGGCGTTCCGACCTACGACTCCGAGTATATCTTCAACTTCCTCGTCCACGGTCGCGAGGCTGATATCGGCACATGGAACGCGACCGGCTACGACAACGACGATCTTGACGCCAAGATCAAGTCGCTGGCCTCTAACGTCGACCTCGACGCGCGGAATGCCGACATCGCCGCCATCTGGGACGTGGTGCAGGACGAAACGCTCTACATCCCGATTCACCACCAGGTCCTGAACTGGGGTATGGGTGAAGGCGTGGGCATCGAGGTTGATCCCGAGGATCAGCCGAAGGTGAAATACTTCACGATGAACTAAGTTCTTCGCCATCGGGCCGCCCGCACCCGCGGGCGGCCCACACCCACCTTGCTGCATTGGAGGAGATCACATGCACCGTCTATCCACCGCCCTGGCCTTGGTACTGGCGCTTCCCGCCACCGCCGAAGAGTTCAACTTCGCCGTCACCACCGACCCGCAAACGATGGACCCGCACGCCGTCAACTCGACGCCGGTGCTTGGATTTCTGAACAACGTCTACGAAGGCCTAGTGCGACGCGGCAAGGACATGTCCATTGAGCCATCGCTCGCGGTGAGCTGGGAGCCGATCGGCGAGGGCGAAGGCTGGCGCTTCAAGCTGCGCGAGGGCGTGACCTTTCAGGACGGCGCGGCCTTCAACGCGGATGACGTGGTCTTTTCCTACGAGCGTGCTTCTTCCGAGCAGGCCGACACCTCGAGCTGGTTCGCACCGGTGAGCGAGGTGATCAAGGTCGATGACTACACCGTCGACATCATGACAACCGCACCCAACCCGATCTTCCCCGACTCCATCGCCAACTGGATGATGATGGATAGCGGCTGGGCCGAGGCCAACGGCGCAGAGCGCCCCGACAAGGAGCAGGGCAACTTCGCCACGCTCAACGCCAACGGCACCGGCCCGTTTCAGGTTGTATCGCGCCAGCCCGACCTCGAAACCGTGCTCGAGCCGCACGCCGGCTGGTGGGGCGAAGTCGAGCACAACCTGACCCGGGTCACGATGACCCCCATCCAGAACCCGGCAACAGCCTTGGCCGCGCTGCTTTCAGGCGATGTCGATTTCATCAACCCCGTGCCTATTCAGGATGTCGCCCGGCTTGAGGGCAACCCCGAGGTCCGCGTGATCCAAGGGATCGAAGCACGGGTGATCATGCTCGGCTTCGACCAGCAGGAAGGCGCCGCCGAGAGTGGGCAGGGCGCGGCAGACATGTTCCTCGACCCGCGCGCCCGTGAGGCCGTGGCTAAGGCGATCAATGTGCCCGCTATCCTCCAGACGATCATGCGCGGCAACGCCGAAGTGGCCAGCCAGATGGTCAGCCCGGCCATGCGCGGCTTCTCCGAAGCCAATGCAGCACCCTACGCCTACGATGCAGAGGCCGCCCGCAGCCTCGCCGAAGAGGCGGGCCTTGCCGGGCAGACCATCGCATTCAAATGCCCCAATGACCGTTACCTGAACGACGAGGCGGTGTGTCAGGCCGTCACCTCCATGCTGGCGCAGGCCGGAATGGAGGTGTCGCTCGATGCGATGCCGGTCTCCAACTACTGGCCCGAGTTGCGTGCCGACAACTTCGACATGTATCTGCTCGGCTGGTCGCCCGGCACCTTCGATGCTGAGCACCCGATCCGCTTTCTCGCCGCCACGCAAGACGACGAGGCCAAGCTGGGCAGCTGGAACTTTGGCGGCTACTCCAACGCGCGCGTCGACGAACTCCTGCCGATGATCCAGTCGGAGATCGACGATACAGCCCGTCAGGCCATGCTCGACGAAACCGCCAAGATCCTTCAGGACGAGGTTGCCTATGTGCCGCTCTACGTGCAGCCGCTGGTCTGGGGCGCCCGCTCTGGTGTGGAGCTGACACAGCGCCCCGACGATTTCTTCATCCTGCGCTGGGTCACGGTAAACTAGCGCCGCAAGCTCAACCGCTCCGGGGCCCGGCCAAGGGCCCCAGCCATCCGCCAGAGGTGGCTCCAGCCCCGGGGCGCGTTTCAAAGGGACAGATCAGTGCTCTCCTTCATCGTCAAACGCGTCGGGCAATCGGTTCTCGTGCTCCTGATCACGGGGCTCGTGGCCTTCTCCATGTTCACCTTCGTCGGCGACCCGATCGACAACATGCTCGGTCAGGAGCGCACCATCGAAGATGTCGAACGGCTGCGCGAACAGCTTGGCCTCGATAAGCCCTTCGTGGTGCAGTACTACCGTTTCCTCGAACAGGCGGTGCAGGGCAATTTCGGCGTCTCCTACCGGCAGGGCCGCCCGGTGGCCGAGATCCTGCTGGAGCGCGCGCCCGCCACGCTGGAGCTTGCTGCGGTGTCGGGCATCTTCGCCATCCTCATGGGTATCGCGCTGGGCGTTTTCACCGCTATCCGGCGCAATGGCTTCGCCGCAAACCTGATCATGTCGGCCTCGCTCATCGGGGTCTCATTGCCCACCTTTCTCATAGGTATCCTGCTGATCTACCTCTTCAGCGTCGAGTTGGGCTGGCTGCCCAGCTTCGGACGTGGCGACACGGTGGACCTTGGTGGCTGGACGACCGGCTTTCTCACCGCCTCCGGCCTCAAAGCGCTGATCCTGCCGTCGATCACTCTCGGCCTGTACCAGATGACCCTCATCATGCGGCTCGTCCGCTCAGAGATGCTGGAAGTGCTGCGGCAGGATTACATCCGCTTTGCCAAGGCCCGCGGGCTGAGCGACCGGGTCATCAACTTCCGCCACGCGTTGAAAAACACGATGGTGCCCGTCATCACCGTCATCGGCCTGCAACTGGGCTCCATCATCGCCTTCGCGATCATCACCGAGACCGTGTTCCAGTGGCCCGGGGTGGGCCTGCTCTTCATCAACGCAATCCAGTTCGTCGATATCCCCGTCATGGCCGCCTACCTCATGCTGATCTCCGTCATGTTCGTGGCCATCAACCTGCTGGTGGACATTCTCTATGCCTTCATCGACCCGCGCCTGAGGGTGGCCGCATGACCCGGTTTTTCGACAGCGACATCTTCTATGCGTTCCGCACCAGCCCCGTGGCCATCGTCTCGGCGCTGGTCACGGCGATCCTCGTGCTCTCGGCGGTCTTCGCCCCGCTCATCGCGCCCACCAACCCGTTCGATCCGGCCAGCCTGAACCTGATGAATGGCTTCACCCACCCGATGGAGCCCAACGCCTTCACCGGCGAAACCTTCCTGCTGGGGACCGACGATCAAGGCCGCGATGTGTTTTCCACCATCCTCTACGGCTTACGGATATCGCTCTTCGTCGGCGTCTCGGCGGTGCTCTTCGCGATGGTGCTGGGCATCTTCCTCGGTCTGCTCAGCGGCTACGTCGGCGGCTGGACGGAAACCATCATCATGCGCGCCGCCGATGTGCAGCTCACCTTCCCTTCGATCCTCGTGGCCATGCTGATCTTCGGCGTGGCCAAGGGGGTTACCCCGGTCGAATACCGCGACCAGATGGCGATCTGGGTTCTGATCCTCGCCATCGGTCTCTCCGACTGGGTGCAGTTCGCCCGCGTGGTGCGCGGTGCGACGCTGGTGGAAAAGTCCAAGGACTACGTCGCCGCCGCCCGCCTCATCGGGCGCTCGCCGCTGCGGATCATGCTGCGCCACATCCTGCCCAACGTGCTCTCTCCCGTGCTAGTGATCGCCACGATCTCGCTTGCGCTGGCCATCATCGCCGAGGCCACCCTCAGCTTCCTAGGCGTCGGCGCACCGGCCACCCAACCGTCGCTCGGCACGCTCATCCGCATCGGGCAGGGCTTCCTCTTCTCCGGCGAATGGTGGATTCTCTTCTTCCCCGCCTGCACCCTCCTTGCCCTCGCTCTGGCAGTGAATCTACTGGGCGACTGGCTGCGCGACGCGCTCAACCCGAGGCTCCGATGACAGATCCCGTCCTCTCCATCCGCAACCTCACGGTCGACATTCCAACCCGCCGCGGCCTCTTCAAGCCGGTCGAGGGCGTGTCCTACGATATCCGGCCCGGCGAAATTCGCGGCGTGGTGGGGGAGTCCGGCGCGGGTAAATCCATGACCGGCAACGCCGTGATCGGCCTGCTCGACCCGCCCGCGCGGATTGCAGAGGGCGAGATCTGGCTGAACGGCCGCCGGATCGACCAACTGAGCGCCGACGAAAAGCGCCGAATCCGCGGCAAGGAGATCGGCATGATCTTCCAGGATCCGCTGACCTCGCTGAACCCGCTCTTCACCGTGGGTGAACAACTGGTCGAGACGATCCAGCTCCACCTTGGCCTGAGCGTCAGCGAGGCCCGCAAGCGCGCCATCGCCCTGCTGGACCGCGTGCGCATCCCCAAGCCGGAGGAGCGCTTCAACCAATATCCGCACCAGTTCTCCGGCGGCATGCGGCAGCGGGTGGTGATCGCGCTCGCACTCTGCTCCGAGCCCTCCGTGATCGTCGCCGACGAGCCCACCACCGCGCTCGATGTGAGCGTGCAGGCGCAGGTGCTGGACCTGATCAAGGAACTGGCCGCGGAGCGGCAGGTGGGGGTGATCCTAATCACCCACGACATGGGGGTGATCGCCGACACCACCGATCAGGTGACGGTTATGTATTCCGGCAAGGTGGTGGAGCAGGGTGCCACCGCGCAGATCCTCGGCGCACCCACCCACGAATACACCAAGAGCCTCATCGCCGCCGTGCCCCGCCCGCAGGTCAAACTGCAGCGCTTCCCGCAGGTCAGCTACGGCGGGCGTGAGACCAGCTTCAAGATCGAGGATCTTGCCCGCAACTGGGACCGCTCTGCCACCTCGCAATCGGGCACCCTGCTGAAGGTGGAAGGGCTGACCAAGCGCTTCCTTTCCAAGGGCTCCGTGCTGCCCTCCCGGCGCGAGTATTTCACCGCCGTCGACAAGGTCAGCTTCGACATCAAGGATGGTGAAGTTTTCGGGCTGGTTGGGGAGTCCGGCTCGGGCAAATCCACCGTCGCCCGGATGATCGCCACGCTCTACCCGGTAGATGAGGGCACCATCACCTTCGACGGCGAGGAGATGACGGCGATGGACGCGGCAGGGCTTGCCCGCTACCGGCGGCAGATCCAGATGATCTTCCAGGATCCCTTCTCGTCGCTCAACCCGCGCATGTCGGTGGGTGATATCGTGGCGGAGCCGCTGCACCACCACAAGCTGCTGCCCCGTGCCGAGGTTGCACCGCGCGTCCGCGAGTTGCTCGACCGTGTCGGCCTTGCCGCCGACGCCCACCGCAAGTATCCGCACGAGTTCTCCGGCGGCCAGCGCCAGCGCATCTCGATCGCCCGCGCGCTTGCCACCCAGCCCCGCTTCCTGATTTGCGACGAGCCCACCTCGGCACTCGACGTGTCGATCCAGGCCCAGATCCTGAACATCCTGAAAGACCTTCAGGAGTATCTCGGCCTCACCATGCTGTTCATCTCGCACGACCTGCCGGTGGTGCGGCAGATGTGCGACCGGGTCGGGGTGATGCGGCAGGGGCAGCTGGTGGAGGTGCAGGAAACCGGCGCGCTCTTCGAGAGCCCGCAGTCCGACTACACCCGCGAACTGCTGGAGCTCATGCCCCGGTTGGAGCAACTCTCCGAAGATGAAATTGCGGGCCTGCGCGCCGAACCATAGCCACACGCGCCCGTCCTACGGCGTACGTTGTCGGGCTAGCCAAAAGCCATCTCCCATCGCTTTGAGCCAGCACCTGCGCCGTGCGCCGACTCTGCGGCGCCCTCTCGACCAAAGGTGACATCAGGGCAACCTGTGTCTTTGCGTGGCACAATGTGGCGGAATGTGGAAATCCGAAGGCAGAACTGTCAACAATTTCACTCTACAGTTGCGTGAAAAAGTCGGCATTCTCGGGTAGTACCAATTTTAATAGGTTTTAAGCTAATTTCGGCGCAATCGCGAGTTGCGCGGCGCTTAGCGCTTTAAAAACTTTATTAAATGAAAAATTACCACAATCTGGGCGAATATTTAACATGAGAACTCAGCAGGTTGTTGCCATTGCAGCCTACTACTGGAGTGAAACAATGGCCAATATCTCGACTGACATCTCTGAACTCGCGAACATCCAAGGCTTCATCGCCGCCTGCCTCGTGGACGGTGAATCCGGCCTGATGCTCGCCAACGAAACCAGCGCCCACAAATTCGACATCGAAGCCGCCGGCGCTGCGAATACCGAAGTGGTTCGCGCCAAGAACGAAGCCATGAAGGCTCTCGGCCTCGACGACCACATCGAAGACATCCTGATCTCGCTGGGCACCCAGCTGCACCTGATCCGCCCGCTGGCGTCGAACCCGATGGTCTTCGTCTACGTGGCCCTCGACCGCAAGAAGGCCAACCTCGGCCTGGCTCGCCTCGCTGTGAAGAACATCGAAGGCACGCTGAAGATCTGATGATCTGAGGTTCGCGCGCCGCCGAGCGGATCGGCGGCGCGCACCCCGGCCCAAGTATCCCGGACACAGTGGGGCCAATTTACGGGAGCACATTCAGGACGGTGAGGGTTACGATGTCCGTCAAAAGCGGAAAGTTCGATGGGTATCAGGAAGGTTTTCGGGAGCTGAACAGCTTCTGGGGCCGGATCGATGAAGTTGAAAACGCCATCAACGAGTATTCGGAAGTCGCCCTGTCCTTCGCGGAGGCGCCTCTCGAGGACGTCCTCGAAAAGATCAAGGCATTCGAGCCTTCGGTCAGCGTGATCGGCCAGATCAAGGCCGGCAAGAGCACGCTGATGAACGCCATCCTCGGCGAAACCAATCTTCTGCCGTCAGACGTCAATCCCTGGACGTCCGTCATCACCGCGCTTCACCTCAACAGCCGCCACCGCCCCTTGAACACGCGAGCCGTCTTCCGGTTCTTCGATCAGGGTGAGTGGGATCGCCTCGTTGCGACCGGCGGACGCCTGGGTGAAATGGCCAACCGGTCCGGCTTCGAGCGCGAGGCCGATGAGGTCAAGGCGCAGGTGGCCGAGATGCGTGAGACGACCGAGGCCCGCCTCGGCGACGAGTTCCACGAGCTGCTCGGCAGCAGCCACACCTATCCCGACCTCGATCACGACACGATCGACCGTTACATCTGCTACGGCGACCCCGACGATCTGGAAGACGGCGCGACCGAAGGTGTCTACGCCGACATCACCAAAACCGCCGATCTCTACATCGACCTGCCGCACCTGCCCAAGGGCCTGTGCCTGCGTGACACGCCCGGCGTGAACGACACTTTCATGATGCGCGAGCAGATCACGCTCAACGCCATCAGCGACAGCCGTGTCTGCGTGGTCGTGCTTTCGGCTCACCAAGCTCTCTCCACGATGGACCTCGCGCTGCTGCGGATCATCTGCAGCGTGGATGCCCGCGAAGTGCTGATCTTCGTCAACCGGATCGACGAGCTCGAAGACCCGGAGGCCGAACAGGCCAACATCCGGGCATCCATCCAGAAAACCCTCACCCGCCTCGGCGTCGGCAACAGCATCGATATCCTCTTCGGCTCCGGCTACTGGGCAAACTTCGCCATCTCGAACCAGGACACCATGCTCGAGGCCAGCAAAGCCTCGCTGGCCCGGATCTTCGACGGCGACGACACCGACGACATCGAAACTCTGCGCCAGCGCGCGATGGAGGCTTCCGGCGTCCGCGAGTTGCTGAAGGCCATCGCCCAGCGGGTGATCGACGGCCCCGGCGAGGCCTTCCTGAAAGACATCAAGAACGAGCTCGATAACATCATCGAGATGAGCGAGACGGTGGAGTCGGTGGCCGACAGCGGCGGCGCCAACATCAACGTCTCCCCGGTCGAGCTGAAGGTGAAGCTGGCCGATCTCCGGGACAAGTGCCTCAATGGCTTCGATGAACGGGCCAAGGAGCTGACCGACAATCTGCGTGAGCGGCTCGGGCGGGCACAGGAAAACTTCGTGGAGTCTGCGCTTTCCGCGCTTCAGGCCCAGATCGACACCTTCGGCGAGGCCGGCACCTGGAACCACGATCCCACAAGCCTGCGGATGATGATGAAAACCGCCTTCCTTTCGTCCTGCGCAAAGCTACGCAGAGAGGGGGAGGGGGCGTTCGACGACATCCTCGACGGCATTCAGGAAATTCTCGAGAACGACATGTTCGTTTTCCGCGAAGGCAGCTCTATCGAATTCCCCGAGCAGGCCCAGCACAAGGCGCCCACGGTGCTGGCGAGAACACTCTCGCTGGACCTGCAAGGCAGCTGGTGGCGCAAGCACTGGCGGTTCGGGCGCAAGAACGCGGCGGTAAAGCGCTATCGCTCGGCCATCGTGGCCGAAACCGCACCGCTCATCGACGACCTCATCACGGGTTTCTTTGATCCGGCTGTCTCGGCCACCCGTGACATCGTCGAGCGGTTCGCCTTCGATCAAGGCGAGTTCTGCCAGGCCATCCTCGAGCACGCCGCCAAGGGCGTCACCAAAACCGAGCGCGAGGACGACGAGACAGCGAGCATTTTGCAGAGGTTGTCAGCATGAGCTACCGAAAGCGAAGAGCCGCCAAAGCGCGCCCCGCGTCCCCCGTTGTGGACGCCCCCGCGCCCGCCCCAGTCGCCGCGCCGCGCAAGCCGCGCGTCATCATCGCGGGCGAGTTCAGCGCGGGCAAAACACGCCTTATTACTGGGCTTCTGGGCGCCGATGTGCTCCCCTCCAATGTGACCGCCACCGCGCTCCCGCCGGTCTGGCTGGTGTCCGGGCATAACCGCATCGCTGCCGTCGACCTCGAGGGCAATGTGCGTGATCTCGACACGCTCAAGGACATCTCGGTCGAAGACACGCACTACTGCGTCGTCTCCCACCCGGCCGAGATCCTCAAGACCTTCGAGATCATCGACACCCCCGGAAGCTCCGATCCCGGCATTGCCGCCGAGAGCTGGGAGCGGATGATGGAGTTCGCCGATATGGCCGTGTGGTGCACCAACGCCACCCAGGCTTGGCGGCAGAGCGAAAAGTCTGTCTGGGACGAGCTGCCCGAGCATCTCGTCGGCCCGGCGCTTATGCTCGTCACGCACGCCGACCGCATGCCCGACGAGCGCACCGCCGAGCGGGTCATGCGCCGCGTGCGGCGCGAAGCCAAGAAATACTTCAGCCATTTCGAGATGGCCTCCCTCATCCGCCCCGATCAGGTGGAGCGCGTCTCAGGCACGCTGGGCGGCATCGTCTCGGAGCTGTCCGACCTTGCAGGCAGCAAGAACCCGGTTCTCGAAGAGCTGACACGCCGCTGGGAGAGCGAACCCGCCCCCGCCGCGCCGCAACTGCCTGAGGCCCCCAAGGTCATGCCCAAGCGCTTCGAGCGCAGCGAAACGGCAATCGACCTGGCTGCGCCCGCCTTCGAGATGGGCGGCGAGATCCTGCAGCTGAACGTCGATACACCCACGCCCCGGACCGCAACGGAGGTTTCGGCCTTCCGCGCTGCCTGGAACGAGATGATCGAGGACGAAGATGCCTCTGATCCGGCAGCGATCCTGTCCTGCGTCGAGCGTTACATCTCGATGCTCGAAGAGAACGGAAGCACGTTCTCCGGCGACGATCCCTCGTCGCACTCAACAGCCTTCGAACGCGAAACCAAGTCACGAATGAACGGTAGGTAACAATGCAAATCGCACCCAAACTCAAGGCGGAGCTCGAGTTCCTTCATTCGTCGCTGGACAGCTTCGAAAAATGCGTCGACCGCAAAGGCCGTCAGAACGTCCGTGACCTGCGCGAAAAGCTAAATGGTTGGGCCGCCCGCGTCGCCGTGATCGGTCAGGTGAAGGCCGGCAAGTCCACCTTCATGAACGCCCTGCTTCAGCAGGATGATTTCCTGCCGTCCGACGTGAACCCCTGGACCTCGGTGGTTACGAACATCCGCGTCAACATCCCCGGCGATCCGGTGTCCGGTGCCAAGTTCGACTTTTTCGACGAGAAGGACTGGCAGGAGATCATCGACGGCGGCTCGCGCATTCGCAAACTGACCGAGCAGCTTCTGCCCGGCTTTGATACCGACCTGCTCAAGGTGCAGAGCGAGCAGATGAAACAGCGGGCTCAGCGGCGGCTGGGCCAGCACTATCACACCCTTCTTGGCACCTCGCACGAGTACGACTTCCTGACGCCCGACCTGCTCAAGCGCTATGTCTGCGCCGGCCCCGGCTCCGACGAAGGCCTTGAGCGTGACTCTCTCGGTCGCTACGCCGCCCTGACCAAGGTCGCCAACGCCTACATGCGCCTGCCCGAGTTCCAGGTGCCCACCATCGTGACCGACACCCCCGGTGTGAACGACCCGTTCCTTGTGCGCGACGAGTTCACCTGCCGCAGTCTCGACAAGTCCGATGTGTTCCTCGTGGCCCTCTCGGCCCACCAGCCGCTTACCGATGTCGACATCGCGCTCATCCGCATCCTCGCCAAGCAGGATGAGAAGGACGTGCTGATCTTCGTGAACCGGATCGACGAGCTGGACGATTACAACCTCGAAGTCCCCAAGGTGATGCAGGACGTCGAGCGTCGTCTGCGCAAGGCGATCCCGAACATGGATTTCCGCGTCGTCGCCGGCAGTGCCCACATGGCCAATGTCGCCATGCGCATGGATGACGAGGCCGCCGAGGCCCGCGATGCGCTCGATACCCCCGAGCTGATGGCCTACCTGCAGACCAAGTATGGCAAGGTCCCGATGGATCAGGCCGACCGTCTCCTGTTGGCCTCCGGCCTTGATGACGTGAAGCGCGCCCTCTCTGAAACCATCGACAACGGCGTTGGCCGCGGTCAGCTCGCCCAACTGCTGGGCGATATCCGCGCCGAGCTGAGCGCCGCGCAATTCGTCGCCAAGAAAGAGCGCGATACCGTCCACAGCCAGGTGGAAAGCGTGCAGGCCGATCTGGCCGAAGAGGCCGCGCAGGAACTGGCCGCCGATATCGACAAGCTGAATTCGGTGAACGACGCGCTCGAGGAGTACATCGAAAATGCCGATCGTCAGATCGAGCTGGTGATCTCCAAGTCCTGGTCCAAGCTCGAAAGCAAGCTTGTCGGGCAGATCGATACCTTCGTCGAAGGGCAACAGCAGGCGCTCGCCGACCGCGTGTTCCGCGACAAGGTCTCGGGCGGATCCGGCAAGGCGCTCGAAATCGACCTCGCGCCGCTTCAGGCAGCCATCGAGCAAGATGTGACCGCAGGCTTCCAGAAGTCCCGCGCGGGCACCGACGTTGCCCTGAGCAACTGCCTGCACGCCTGCCGTCAGAAGGTTCAGGAGAACTTCAAGGACGAGGCCGAGAACATCGCGCTCGACAGCCTTCCCTACGACGAGTTTTCCTCCACGCTTCTGCTCGCCAAGAAGTCCATGAACGTGGATCTCATCACCGACCGTGGCTGGAAGTTCTGGGCCAAGAAAACCGTCAACGTCGACAAGACGATGGAAGCCCTGCGCGCCATCGCCGCCGAAGAGTTGCGCCCGCCGGTCGAGAAGATCCTCGGCGCCTTCAACGAGGCGCAGGTCGAGCGTGCAACGGCTGGCATGTCGCGCGTGCGGGTGTTCCAGCGCATGATCGAGGTCACCCTCAACGAGCAGACCCACCAGCTGAAGCGTGACAAGATGGCGCTCGAGAAGCTGGCACGGGATCCTGCCGCACGGGCGGCCATGTCGAACTCGCTCCAGAGCAAGATCGAGGTGCTCCAGCATCGCCTGATCAACCTCGCGGCGCTCGACACCAGCCTCCAACGTCCCAAACTTTCCAGCGCCGCCTAACCCTGTTGCGGCCCCAACCAAGTAGTCCAAATGTCTGATCAAGTTGCGCCTTCCGACCGCCCTGTCATCCGTGTGGCCATCTGTGGCGAAGTCCGCGCCGGCAAGTCGGCGATGCTGAATGCCCTGCTTCGGGAGAACCTGCTCACCGACAACCTCGGCAACGATCTCCGGCCAACCGTCTTTGCCGAGTTCGATGAAGACACCGGCATCCAGTACATGGACGAAGACCTCAACGCGCATGACAGCCCGCCCGAGGTTGATGCCGAGGGCCAGCCGCGGATCGAGAGCATTCAGGTCAGGCATGCCATGCAGGATCTCGCCGCCTACGAGTTCGTCGAACTGCCCCTGAGCACCGCCGAAGAGCTGGACGACGGCCACAAGGCGCTGGTCCGCTCGGCCGATATCCTGATCTGGGTCACCATTGCCTCGCAGGCCTGGCGCCTGACCGAAAAGACCATCGTCGATGAGCTGGGCGATGCCCGCCCCAAGCGCTGCATCCTCGCCGTCTCCCGCGCCGACAAGTTCCGCCGCAAGGCGGATGCCGAAAAGGTCATGGGCCGGATGGAGCGTGAAACTGCAGACTACTTCGACAGCCGGGTTCTGGTCACCAATTCCCGCGCCCGGATCGAGCAGAGCGCCAAATCGGAGGCAGACTGGCAGAATACCGGTGCCGCCGAGATCCTGCGCCAGCTCGACCGCATGTCGGGCGAGATCTATGTCGAGATCGGAGAGCGCCGGAAGCGCCCGACAGCAGCCGAAGCTGCCCCCGAAGCGGAAGCTTCCGACGTGGCAGAGGAGCCCGAAGCCGCGATTGAAGTGCAGCCGGAGCCTCAGCCGGAGGCCCGCACCGACACCGGCCTCATCGCCGCTGTCGGCCCCCTCGTGGACACCTCTGGAGACGGCACGCTCATAGGCCTGTTCAACCCCTCCACGCCGGAGGACTGCATCGTGCTCAAAGGTGATGAAGCTGCCTGTCAGACCGTCGGAACGAGTTTCCGTGCCATCGCCGACAAATGGCTGACGACTTTCGGCGTCGAGGGCGAAGAGGCCCGCGAACTGGCCTTCGTTGTCCATTCCTCCTCGCAGAGCCTGCACTATCGCAGGGTGAACGAGAGCGCCTCGGTCTTCATGATGGCTCCCTGCTCCGAGCTGTCCCGGGGCACCGCCCAAGTGAAACACACCCAGATCTGCGCAGCGATCTCAGGCGCCGCCTGACTGTTGCGCCGGGCGAACCAATCTGTTCCCCGCCCCTAGCTTGACCGTCGTCCGAGGCGGCATATCATGGCATTATCGTGACAAAATCTTGTCCGCCATGAGGGGTATGCGCAGCGCCATGACGAAATGGGTGACCGAAAACGGTGAAGAGTGGGGCCCTTGGGTCCTGCACGACGGCAAGGGATGCCCGCTGAAAGCCGGCGTCATCGTGGACGTGGTTGCCCAAGACCGCTTCGGATACAACATGCGCACCGTGACCACCGTTCAGGGCGGCGCCTATTCCTCTTGGGATTGGGAATATTTCCCCGAGCTCAAGAAGGTCATCCGCTACCGCGAGAAAAAGCCCAAAGGCCTCCAGATGCTCGAATCCGAGGTCGACAAGCTGACAGAGCCCAAGGACAAGTTCCACACCCACCGCCCCAAGGCCCCCGCCGAGCCTGTCTGAGCTCGGCCGCCCCTGATCCGGGCTTTAGCCTTACTTGCGTTTCATCGCCGAGAGCAGGGCTTCACCCAGCGCGCCCTGAGAGGCAGGCTTGCCGCCACCGCCTTTGCCGCCGCCCTTGCCACCGGGTCCGCCCTTGCCGGGCCGATGCGTGCCGCCGCCTTTGCCAGGCCCTCTGCCCGCACCCTGCTTCTGCGGCTCGGCGGGCCGTTCGCCGCCCTCCTTGCGCATGGTCAGGCCAATCCGCTTGCGGGGGATATCCACCTCGGTCACCCGCACGCGCACCACGTCACCAGCCTTCACCACCTCATGCGGGTCTTTCACGAACCGGTCAGCCAACTGGCTCACATGCACTAGGCCGTCCTGATGCACGCCAATATCTACGAAAGCACCAAAGGCCGCCACGTTCGTCACCGTCCCTTCGAGCGACATGCCGGGTTTCAGGTCCTTGATGTCCTCCACCCCGTCGGCAAAGGCCGCCGTCTTGAACTCGGGGCGCGGGTCGCGGCCCGGCTTGGCCAGCTCGTCGAGAATGTCGCGCACCGTCGGCAGGCCGAAACTGTCATTCACGAAGTCCTCCGCGCGCACGCCCTTCAGCGCTTCCGGGCGGCCCATGATATCGCGGATATCGCGCCCGCAGGCGCCCACGATCCGGCGCGCCACGTCATAGGCCTCCGGGTGGACAGAGGAGGCATCGAGCGGCTCGTCGCCATTGCGGATGCGCAGGAAACCCGCGCATTGCTCAAACGCCCGCGGCCCGAGCCCCGCCACTTTCAGCAGGGCCGCGCGGGTGGCAAAGGCGCCATGCGTATCGCGATGGGCCACAACGGCTGCGGCCACCGAGGGGCTGAGGCCCGCGACATGGGCGAGCAGAGGGGCGGAGGCCATGTTGAGGTCCACGCCCACCGCGTTCACCGCATCTTCCACCACACCCTCCAGCGCCTGCGCAAGGCGCCGCTCGTCCACGTCATGCTGATACTGGCCCACGCCAATGCTCTCAGGCGGCACCTTGACCAGCTCCGCCAGCGGGTCTTGCAAGCGCCGGGCAATGCTGACCGCCCCGCGCAGGCTCACGTCGAGCTCGGGGAACTCCTTCGCCGCCAGTTCGGAGGCCGAGTACACACTCGCGCCCGCCTCCGAGACCACCACTTTCATCGGCTTGCGGCCTTCGACCAGCTTCAACGTGTCGGCCACCATGCGCTCGGTCTCGCGGCTCGCCGTGCCGTTGCCGATGGCGATCAACTCGATCCCGTGGCGCTTCACCGCCGCCGCGATCCACGCCTGTGCGCCGCGCAGATCCATCTTGGGCTGGAACGGGTAGAGCGTGGCCGTCTCCACCAGCTTTCCGGTGGCATCGACCACGGCGGCCTTCACGCCGGTGCGTATGCCCGGATCGAGCCCTAGCGTGGCTTTCGCACCCGCCGGTGCGGCGAGCAGCAGGTCACGCAGGTTGCGGGCAAAGACGGCAATGGCCTCCTCATGCGCTCGCCGCCGCAGGTCGCTCATCAGATCGATATACATCGAGAGTGAGAGCTTCACCTGCCACGCCCAATCCGCAGCCGCCCGCAGCCAGAGGTCGCCCAGCCCCTCGCCGGTAATGCCGATCTCGGAACAGATGATCCCCTTGGCGCGGTCCGGCCCGGTCTCAGGCTCCGGCGCGATGTTGATCGTAACGATCTCTTCCTTCGAGGCCCGCAGGATGGCGAGCGCCCGGTGCGAGGGGATCGTGGCCCAGGATTCGGCATGGTCGAAATAGTCGGAGAACTTGACGCCAGCTTCCTCCTTGCCCGGCACCACCCGCGCCGTCACCTGCGCTTCGGCCTGCATGAACGCCCGCAAGCGGCCCAGCAGCGTGGCGTTCTCTGCCAGTTCCTCGATCAGAATGTCGCGCGCACCCTCCAGTGCGGCTGCCGGGGTCTCGACAGCTTCGGTCACAAACCCCTCCGCCAGCATCTTGGGGTCAGCCCTCCGGTCATCGAGGATGCCCCGCAGCAGCGGCTCCAGCCCGTTCTCACGGGCGATCATCGCCTTGGTGCGCCGCTTGGGCTTGTAGGGAAGGTAGATGTCTTCGAGCGCGGCCTTGGTCTCGGCCTGGGCGATGTCGCGGGCCAGTGCGTCGGTCAGTTTGCCCTGACCGCTGATCGACTCGAGGATCGCCGCCCGCCGCTTTTCCATCTCGCGCAGGTAAACCAGCCGGTCCCCCAATGTACGCAACTGGGTGTCATCTAGCCCGCCTGTGGCCTCCTTCCGGTAGCGCGCGATGAAGGGCACGGTGGCGCCTTCGTCCAGCAACGCAACGGCGGCGGCCACCTGCCGCTCGCTGGCGGTGATCTCGGTCGCGATGGTGCGGGCGATGCGGTCGGCGGTCTGATCCAAGGGCGTTCTCCTGCTGCTCGGAGGCCCGGTCTATCCAAGCCACGCCCCGCCGCCAAGAGGCGAGATAGGGCTGGCGCGTGCCGGGGCGACGCACGGCCAAGAGCCGCTTGGCTTGAAGGTTCAGGTCTCCGAGCGCGGAATGGGCCGTGCGGCCAGCCCGGCCTCTTCCAGATGGTCGAGCAGCGCCGTTTCCACCGGCGTCATGTGCCGCTCCACATCCACCACCGAGAACACATCAATCACCGGCGGCGTGGCCTGGATCGGGATCTGCCAGAGCCGCGCGCCGTAGCGCAGCGCGTGGGTACGGGCCATACAGCCAATGGCCGTGCCGCTTTCAATCAGTTCCGAAAGGTCGATGATGCCGGTCGCGGCGGCGATGAACTTACCGCCAATCCCGTTTCTGACCCGCCACAGCGCAAGCGCCGAGAGCGCACCAGCCATGCGGTCTTCCTCGTAGCCGACCACATCACAGGTGGCCAGCGCCTCCATATCGACCGCGCTCTGGCGGAAGAGCGGATGCTTCGGCCCGCAATAAACACCAAACTCCTGCGGCTGGATCGGATGCGCCCTGAGCCGCTGGATCGCCGGGTCGATCTGGGTGCAAAACCCCACCGACGCGACTCGCTGCTGCAGCGCCTGCGAGACCTCGTGGCACGAGGAAGAGCGGATCGAGAGCGTCACGCGCGGGTGCTGCTGCCGAAACTCCTCGAGCACCGGGGTGATCTCGTCCATCTCAAGATGCGACGACCGGCAGACAACCACGTTGCCCGAAAGAGACCGCCCGCCTTCTGCCGCCAGATCGTTGAGGCGCACGACGCCGCCGTAAATCTCCAGCGACTCCCGATAAACCGCCTCGCCCTCCCGCGTGATGGTAAAATTCTGCCCGCTCCCGCGTTCGACCAGCCGCAGTTCCAGCCGCTCCTCCAGCCGCCGTAGCGCGGCCGAAACCGAGGGCTGAGACACGTTCAGCCGGACGGCAGCAGCCGTGATGGAGCGCTCCTGCACGATGACCATGAAGGTCCGCAGAAGGTTCCAATCCAGCTGAAGGGCCAGTCGGTCGAGCGGAAAGCTCATGCGGAAAGCGAACCTTTCGTCTGATCTGCAAAGTGGCACAGCGCCTGACGCCCGGAGCCGAGTGGCACAGGCTCAGGGGCGCGCGTGTCACAGACCCCGACTTTAGCGATCGGGCAGCGGGTGTGAAAGGCGCAACCTTTCGGCACATTGGCCGGGCTCGGGATGTCACCGGTCAGGCGCAGCCGCTCAGGCCGTTCCACCGCCGAGGGCACCGGCACCGCCGAGAGCAGCGCGCGGGTGTAGGGGTGGCGCGGGTCGCCAAAGACTTCCGCCACCGGCCCTTCCTCAACGATCTTGCCCAGATACATCACCGCCACCCGGTCGCACAGAAACCGGATCACAGCGAGGTTGTGCGAAATGAACAGCTGGGTGAGCCGCGGTCGGCTGAGCCGCAAGTCCTTCAGCACGCCGAGGATCTGTGCTTGCACTGAAACGTCGAGCGCCGAGGTTGGCTCGTCCAGTACCAGCAGGTCAGGCTCCAGCACCAGCGCACGCGCAATACAAACCCGCTGCTTTTGCCCGCCCGAGAGTTCATGCGGGAACCGGTCGTGAAACTGCGGCGGCAGCCCCATGGCGATAAGCATCTCCGCCACCTTCTCGCGCAGCGCATTGCCGCGCAGGCTGGTGTTCAGAATCAGCCCTTCCGCCACGGCCCGCCTAATGGTCATGCGCGGATTGAGCGAGGAATGCGGGTCCTGAAAGATGATCTGCGCCTTGCGCCGCAGCGCCTTCAGGCCTTTCTGCCCCGCCGCGCGCACATCCAGCCCATCAATGTCGATCTCGCCGGCAGTCGCCTCCACCAGCCGCAGCACTGTCTTGCCCACGGTGGTCTTGCCCGAGCCGCTCTCGCCCACGAGGCCCACGGTCTCACCGGGTTTGAGCGAAAGGGTCACACCATCGACGGCGCGCACCACCTGCCCTTTTGAAATGGGAAAATGCACATCGAGATTCCGAATGGAGAGCATGTCAGTGCTCATGGGCATGCTCCTTTGTCTCGGCTGGCTCATAGAGAGTGCAGGCCACCTCGTGGCCCGGCCCCACCGTTCGAAAGTCGACCGGAGCGGCGCAGGCCGCATGGGCCTTGGCGCAGCGGGCAGCAAAGCGGCAGCCCTCGGGCGGGTTCAGCAGGTCAGGCAGGGAGCCGGGGATGGAGGCCAGCTTGTCCACCGGCTTGAACGGGTGGGGCAGGGCGGCGAGCAGGCCCTGTGTGTAGGGGTGCGACGGCGCGTCGAAAATCTGCCTGATCGGAGCGTCCTCCACGATCTTGCCTGCATACATGACCGCCACGCGCGAGCAGACCTGCGCAACCACGCCAAGATCATGCGAGATCATGATCATCGTCAGCCCCATGTCTTCGACCAGCTCTGCCATCAGGTCGAGGATCTGGGCCTGAATGGTCACATCCAGCGCGGTGGTCGGCTCGTCGGCAATCAACAGCTTGGGCTTGGCGGCCAGAGCCATCGCAATCAACACCCGCTGGCGCATCCCGCCAGAAAGCTCGTGCGGGTACGATCTGAACTGCCGTTCCGGGTTGGGCAGATGGACCTTTTCGAGCATCTCCAGCGCCAGCGCACGGGCCTCGGCCTTGCTGGCCTTGCCGCCCGATTGCGCCCGGATCGCATCAACCAGCTGAGTGCCGATGCGGAACACCGGGTTCAGGTAGGTCATCGGGTCCTGAAAGATCATCGCCACGTCTTTGCCGCGCACGCCGCGCAGCGCGCGGTCGGACAGGCCAAGCAACTCGCGCCCCTCCAGCTTCACCGAGCCGGAGGTGATCCGCGCAGGCGGGGTAGGCACGAGGCCAAAGGCCGCGCGAGTCAGTACCGACTTGCCGCAGCCGGTCTCGCCAACCAGCCCCATCGCCTCGCCGGGCCGGAGCGTGAGATTGACCTTGTCGATGGCATGGTAAGTGCCATCGAAGGTGTCGAAGACGAGCGAGAAATCCTTGATCTCGAGGGTGGGGGTGCTGCTATCGGTCATCGCTGCCTCGGGTCCAGAACGTCACGCAGGCCATCGCCCAGCAGGTTGAAGCCGAGCACGGTGAAGTAGATCGCCAGCCCGGGGAAGAGCGAGCACCACCACCAGTCCGGCAGATAGGCACGCCCGGTCGAGATCATCGCGCCCCACTCCGGGTAGGGCGGTTGCGCGCCGAGGCCCAAAAAGCCCAGCGACGCGGCGCCAAGGATGGCAAGGCCCATGTCCATCGAGGCTTTCACGATGATGGGCGAGAGGCAGTTCGGCAGAACATGCACGAACACCACCCGCAGCGGCCCCGCGCCAAGCGCGCGGGCGGCATCCACATAGGTCTCGTTGCGCTGGCTCAGGGTCTTGGCCTGCACCAGCCGCACGTAGCCCGGCCACCAGACGAGCGAGAGCGCAAGCATCGCGTTGCCGATCCCCGGCCCGAGCGCGCCGACGATGGCGATGGCAAGGATCAGCCCAGGGATGGATAGGAAGATATCGGTGATCCGCATGATCGTTTCGGCCACCCAGCCGCCCGCCATGCCCGCGATGAGGCCCAGCGGCACCCCGATCAGAATGGCGATGCCGGTCACGGTGAGTCCGATCTGCAGCGTGGTGCGCGCGCCAATCAGCACGCGAGAGAAAATGTCGAGCCCGACCTGGTCGGTGCCAAACCAGTGCTCAGCGGAGGGCGGCAGCAGCTTGGCGCCAAAGTCCACCGCGCCATAGGCATCCTCGGGATAGGGGGCCAGAAGCGGGCCGAAAGCGGCGATGAACAGGAAGATCAGCACGATCACCAGCCCGACCATCGACGAGAAGCTGCGCGAATAGGTGCGCACCAACCGGCGGGTTTCACGAAAGCGCATCTGGCGCGGGGCGACCGTCTCGGCGGCCTGTGCGGTGGCGGTAGACATCACCCCTCCTCAGATCTGGTTGCGGACACGCGGATCGAGCAGCGCATAGGCCAGATCGATCAGCAGGTTGGTGACCATGAAGGCCGCGCCCAAGATGAGCGTCACGGCCATGATTGGCTCGAAATCAGACGACACCGCAGCCTTTGCGGCGTAGAGCCCGACACCGGGAAAGTCGAAGACGCCTTCCACCAGCACCGTGCCGCCGAGCATCCAGCCAAAGCGCAGCCCGATCATCGCCAGCGTGGGCAGGATCGCGTTTTTCAAGGCGTAGGCGGCGATGATGCGGAAGGGGCCGATGCCCTGCGCGCGGGCGTTTGTCACATAGTCGCGGCCCAGCACCTCCAGCATTTCGGCGCGGTTTACGCGGATGATCGCGGCAAGCGCGGGCAAGCTGAGGGCGAGGGCGGGCAGCACCATATGCCACAGCGCCGTAAAGGCGGTCGCCGGATCGCCGTCCAGCAGCGCGTCGACCGTGATCATGCCGGTGATCTTGGGCGGCACGTCATCGAACACTCCGAGCCGTCCGCCGAGCGGAAAGAGGTCGAGCTCCAGCGCCAGATACCATTGCAACATCAAACCGAGCCAGAACATCGGCAGCGCCGCGCCTGAAACGGCCAGCAGCCGGATTCCGTGGTCGCCCGCCTTGTTCTGCCAAACGGCGGCCAGCACCCCCAGCGGGATGCCGAAGACGACGGCAATGGTGATGGAGAAGAGAACCAGCTCGAGTGTCGCGGGCAGAAACTGCGAAATATCCCGTGCCACCTCGCGCCCGGTGTAAACCGAGGTGCCCAGATCGCCCCGGGCCAGTTGCCCGAGGTAGATGAAAAACCGCACCGGCACTGGCTTGTCGAAGCCGCGCTCGGCGCGCACTTGCTCCACCATCTCTTGGGAAGCATCGGGCCCCGCAGCCAGCCGCGCCGGATCGCCGGGGGCGACATTGGCGATGGTAAATGTGATGACCGCGAGGCCAAGCAGCATCACGATCATCAGGCCCAGCCGTTTCAGGATCAGTCTAAGCATCGGGGTCCGGTTTCTTGATTGGGGTCCGGGCGGCCCGCGTTTGGGCCGCCCGGACGTGGTGCCGTGAGTGGATCAGGGCTCGATGTAAAGCGGGTAGAGATCAACTTCTGCCGTCATCCGGATCGGGCTGTCGACATAGCCTTTCACATAGGTCCGGTAGGCGAATTGACGCTGCCGCAGCATCCCGAAGATCTCGGGCTGGATGTCGGCAATGCGCTGCTGGATTTGCTCGTAGAGCGGCGCACGCTGTTCCCATTCCGAGATCGCGCGGGCCTCTTCGATCATCGCCGCCAGTTCGGGGTCATCCACGAAGTGCGAGCCGTAGTACTTGCCGTGGGACGACGGGTGATACTGGATCGCAACCGCATCGGGGTCGGTCGACACCGGGGTGGCGAAAATCGCCAGCAGGTCGGGGCTTTCCTCGACCGAGGAGGCACGGGCCACCATGTTGGGCCACGTCAGCGGCACCATCTCGAGCTCGATGTTCAGCTCCTTCAGGCTGTTGAGGAGCGAGAGCCCCATCTGCCGCTGCTGCTCGAGACCCTGCACATACACGTATTCCAGCGTGATCCCGCCTTCGGGCCACTGCGACTTGGCAAGGAACTCCTTCGCCTTGGTCAGGTCCTGCCGCGGCATGTCGATCTCCACCTTGCCGCGGATCGCATCGGCAAAGGGCGAGGTCTGGAGCTTGGCGTTGCCGTTATAGACCTGCACAAAGGTCTCGTAGTCAAACGCATGGGCCACGGCTTTCCGCAGGTTGATATCACCGGTGTATTCGCCCTGCGTGTTCATCTTCAGGCCAAAGGTCGTGAGCGCCGGGGTGGAGGAGACCTCGATATCGGGCCGTGCGCCCACCACCTCGAACTCTTCCGGCGTCAGATCGGTCACCAGATCGGCCTCGCCCGACATCAGCGCGGCCCGCTGCGAGGAGCTTTCCTGGATCAGGCGGTAGATGATGCCACCCATGTCCTCAGCCTCGTAGGGGAAACCCTTCCAGTAGTCGGCGTCCCGGCGCAGCCAATAGGCGGTGCCCTGGTCGAAGCGCTCCAGTTCATAGGGGCCGGAGCCTGCATCGTTCTCGGCCAGCCATGCCTTGCCGAAGTCGCCGTCCACCACGTTGGCCTCAACCTGCGCCGGGTTCACGATGAACCACCACGGCAGGAAGGAGAGGAACGGCGCATAGGGGCGGTCGAGGGTGAACTCGACGGTGTGCTCGCCGGTGGCCTTGATGTTCTCGGGCTTCAGGATCTCCGAGAGCATCCACGCCACGCCCTCGTTCATCTCCAGCACCCGCTGGTAGGAATAGACGACAGCTTCGGCCGTCACCGGGTCGCCGTTGTGGAAGGTGGCGTTCTCGGCAAGGTTGAAGGTCCAGGTCAGGCCGTCTTCCGACGTCGTCCAGTCGGTGGCAAGCCACGGCTCGACCTCGGGCGGGTTGCCGGTGTATTTGACCAGCCCGTCATAGAGGGCCTGGGTCATCATGCGGATGGAGTAGTCGTAAGACTGGCCCGGGTCGATATGAGACACCGCCTGCCGTCCGCCGATCACCATCCAGAACTCGCCATCACGCTTCTCGGCGGCCTGAAGGGGCGACACGAGGGTCGCCGCCAAGGCAAGGGCCGAGGTCAACATTCTGAGTTTCATGTTTACTCTCCGTCTGGGAGGCCCGCTTGAGGCCGGTATTTGTTTGTGGGCCGCCCTGAGTGCCGGGCCGCCGGTAAACCCATCAATTCAGATGCGGCCTGTCAGGAAAAACAGCGATTGCGAATGATGCTCATCGCCTGAGCCTATGAAGCATCCGCCTTGCGTCCGATTTCTGGCGCTCAGGCGGGAAGATGTGCTCAAAAAAGTGGCAAGTCCGGCGCGGAGCGGCCCTAAGGCGGGGTCTGAATAGCCGGCGCGAATTTGCACCATAGCGAAAGGCTATTTGCAGAGAGGCGGTTTCGGGGCCGAAGTTCTGCCCAGTAACGGGCCGGATTGCGGCCGGGATCGGGCTTGAGCAGGTGGCTGCGCAAGACCTGACGGTTTGAGAGGAAGTCACATGAACACCCTGGCCCAGAGAACCCCAAGCCAGACTCACCGTGTCTTGTCGGCCGAGGACATCGAGGCCCTGGCAGTCGGCGCGTGGATTCTGGGAACCGGCGGCGGAGGCGACCCCTACCAGAAGCTTCTCAATATGCGCCTGCTCTACGAGGCAGGCAGTGAGGTCACGCTGGTCGACCCGCTGGCGCTCGATGATGATGCCGTGGTCGCCGTGCTGTCCAACATGGGCGCCCCGCTGGTCGGGCAGGAGCGGCTCTCCGACCCGGAGTTTGCGCTGAAGCCCCTCCGGATGATGGAAGAGTATCTGGGCCGCAAGTTCGATGCCGTGATGGCGTTGGAGATCGGCGGCGGCAACGGGGTGCACCCCATGATGGTGGGCGCGCTCACCGGCTACCCGGTGGTCGATGCCGATACCATGGGCCGTGCTTATCCCGAAGCGCAGATGACTTCGGTCGCCGTTGCCGGGCTGCGCTGCTACCCGCTGACCATGGCCGACATCCGCGACAATGAAGTCATCATCCCCCGCGCCGCCTCCTGGCGCTGGATGGAGCGGATCAGCCGCAAAGCCTGCACCGAGATTGGCTCCGTCGCTGCCACCTGCAAGGCGCCCCGCTCGGGTGCCGAGGTCAAGCAGCACGGCGTGCTCTATTCCGTCTCCAAGGCCATCGCGCTCGGCGCCAACGTTCTCAAGGCCCGCGCCGCCCACACCGACCCGATCGAGGCCGTGCTCTCCGCCACCGAGGGCAAACGCCTCTTCGCGGGCAAGATCGTCGACATCGAGCGCCGCGCCACCGAGGGCTTCCTGCGCGGCA
This sequence comes from Vannielia litorea, assembly GCF_019801175.1. Classification (NCBI taxonomy): domain Bacteria; kingdom Pseudomonadati; phylum Pseudomonadota; class Alphaproteobacteria; order Rhodobacterales; family Paracoccaceae; genus Vannielia; species Vannielia litorea. Next base: position 2,801,082 of record NZ_JAHVJR010000001.1, on the reverse strand, counting down.
AGGCCAAGATCGAGGGGCTCGATGATTTCGCCGGCAAGGAAATGGTCGTGCACTTCCAGAACGAGTTTTCCGTCGCCTATCTCGATGGAGAGCCAATCGTGATGACACCCGACCTCATCTGCCTGCTTGATACCGTCTCCGGTGACGGCATCGGCACCGATGTCCTCCGCTTCGGCCAGCGCGTCAGCGTGCTCGCCCTGCCAGCACCCGGCGTCTTTCTCAGCGAGAAGGGCATCGCCGCCGTGGGGCCGCGCGCCTTCGGCTTCGATCTCGAATTCAAATCCGTCTTCAAGGAGCCCAACTGATGAAACGCATTGGCATTGATGTCGGCGGCACCAACACGGATGCGGCCCTGCTCGACGGCGACCGGGTGATCGCGGCGGTCAAGACCTTCACCACCGCAGATGTCACCAGCGGTGTCCGCACCGCCCTGAAAGAGGTGATCGCCAAGGCCGGGGATGAGGCCCAGGGCGTGGTCGCGGTGATGATCGGCACCACGCATTTCACCAACGCCGTGGTTGAACGGCGCAACCTTGGCCGCGCGGCAGCACTGCGCGTGTCGCTCCCCGCCTCCGCCAGCCTCGTGCCCTTCTGCGACTGGCCCAAGGATCTGGCCGCCAAGGTCAACGGCGGTGTCTACCTCGTTGAAGGCGGCCATGAATATGATGGCCGCCCCCTCGTTCCGATGGATGAGAAGGCCGTGGCCGAGGCCGCCCGCAAGATGGTGCAGGATGGCATCGAGGCGGTCGCCGTCTCCGCCACCTTCTCCCCGCTGACCGCCGAGTGCGAAGACCGGGCCGCCGAGATCCTGCAAAACGAAGCGCCCGACATCCACGTCACCAAATCCTCCACCCTCGGCCGGATCGGCCTGCTGGAGCGCGAGAACGTGGCCCTGATGAACGCTTCGCTCATCGGGCTGGCCCGCGACACCACCAAGGCCTTCGTCGATGCCGTGGCAGAGAGCGGGCTCGGCGCCCAGCTCTTCATCACACAGAATGATGGCACCGTGGTGCGGGCCGAGGCCGCGCGCGAGTATCCGGTGTTCTCCTTCGCCTCTGGTCCCACCAACTCCATGCGCGGCGCCGCCCTTCTGGCCGGCATCGAGAACGCGATGGTCTGCGATGTGGGCGGCACCACCGCCGACATCGGCTGCCTCGTCAACGGCTTCCCGCGCGAGGCCAACAACGTGGTCGAGGTCGGCGGCGTCCGCACCCTCTTCCGCATGCCCGACCTGCTCTCCATCGCGGTCGGCGGCGGCACCAAGATCGGGCGCGATCCGCTCACCGTGGGCCCCGAGTCGGTCGGCTACCGGCTGAGCGAGCGTGCGCTGGTGTTCGGCGGCGATCAGGTCACGGCAACCGACATCGCGGTTGCCGCTGGTCTGATCACCCTCGGCGATCCCTCCAAGGTGGCCTCTCTGCCCGCCGATTTCGTGCAGGCCGCGCTGGCCAAGATGCACGAGAACATCGCCGAGGGCGTCGACCGGATGAAGACCGACGCCACCGAGGTGCCTCTCCTCGCCGTGGGCGGCGGTGCCATGCTGATCCCCGAGTCGGTTCCCGGCATCTCCGAGGTGATCCACGTCGAGCACAGCGGCGTCGCCAATGCGGTCGGCGCGGCCATGGCGCAGATTTCCGGCGAGACCGACCGGATCTACCGCGATATGGACCGCGACGAGGCCATCGCCGAGGCCCGCCGCGCCGCGATTGCCGCTGCGGTCGAGGCCGGGGCGGAAGAGAGCACCATCAAGGTGATCGACGTTGAAGACCTGCCGCTCTCCTACCTGCCCGGCCGTGCCATCCGCACGCGGGTGCGGGTGGTGGGCGAGGCTGCCGCCCTCAACGAACCCGTGCCGGCATGACTCGCCCCAACATCGGCCTGCTCGTCGTCGGGCAGGCCCCCCGCCCGGCCTTGCTGGCCGACTTCCGCCACGTGTTGCCGGAGGCGGCGGCGGACATTCGGGTGATGGGCGCGCTCGACCATCTCGATGACGCGGGCCTCGCCGCCGCCGCCCCCACCGGCGACGGCGATACGCTCTACACCACCCTGCCCAGCGGCCGCTCCATCCTGCTCAGCAAAAAGGCCGTGACCGAGGGCATGGGCAAGCGGCTGGACGATCTCGCAGCAGAGAGCATCGACGTGGCCATCGTCGCCTGCACCGGCCGCTTCCCGTCGCTGGAGCGCGCGGGCGTTCACTTCGCCTCCGATCTGGTCAGCGGCGCGGTCGAAGCCTGCCTGCCCCGCAGCGGCAAGCTCGGGGTATTCATCCCGACGCCGAGCCAGGCCGAGGCCTGCGTTGCCCGCTGGAGCCGTGCGGGCCGGGAGTGCCACGCCATCCCGCTCCAGCCCGACGCGGATGACGCCACCATCGCAGCCGCCGCCGAGGCAATGGCCGCGGCCGCGCCCGATCTCGTGATCCACGATTGCATCAGCTACACGCGCGCCAGCCGCCAGCTTGCCGCTAAGATCCACGGCAAACCGGCCATTCTCGCCGCCGCCATCTGCGCCCGCTTCGCCGCCGAACTCTCGGGCGCCTGACAAGCGCGCAGACACAAGCCGGGCGGCGCAGCACGTCAGCTGATCAGCACCGCCCGAAAATCGTTCACGTTCGTCAGCGTCGGTCCGGTCACAACAAGGTCTCCGGTCGCGTCGAACACCGCATGGCTGTCGTGCCTCAGCAGGCAGTCCTGCGCATCCAAGCCCCTTTCGGCGGCCTTCGCCAAGAGCCCCGGCCCGATAAGCGCCCCTGCGGCCTCCTCGGTGCCATCAATGCCGTCCGTGTCCACGGCAATCGCATGCACGCCGGGGTGCCCGTCGAGCGCGATGGCAAGGCTGAGCGCGAACTCCATGTTGCGCCCGCCCCGCCCCGGCGTCGCATCGCCGATCGAAACCGTGGTCTCGCCTCCAGAGAGCAGAACCGCAGGCGCCTTGGCCGGGTGCCCGTGCCGCGCGACCGATTTCGCGATGCCCGCCATCGCGGTGCCAAGCTCGCGCGCCTCGCCCTCCAGCGCATCGCCCAGCACCACCGGTGTGACCCCGGCCAGCCGTGCCACCTCTGCCGCCACTTCGAGTGACATCAAGGGGCTGGCGATCAGGCGATAGTCCGTTTCGAAGGCAGGGCTTGGGCAGGGCGGCTCCAGCAAAATCTCGCGGGCGGCGTCGGGCAGGTCCGGGCCAAGCCGCAAGGCGAGCGCCGAAAGGTCGTCGCCCGCTGTTGGGTCAGGCACGGTCGGGCCGGAGGCGATGCTGGCCGGGTCATCCCCGGGCACATCCGAGATCGCCAGCGTCACCAGCCGGGCAGGCGCGGCGGCAAGCGCCAGCCCGCCGCCCTTAAGCATCGAGAGGCGGCGGCGAATGCGGTTCATGTCTCCAATCGCCAGCCCTGAGCGGAGCAGCAGGCGGTTGATGGCCTGCTCATCCTCCAGCGTCAGCGGCGGCACCGGCAGGGGCATCAGCGCCGAGCGCCACCCGAGATCAGCGCCAGCACCAATTCACCCTCGCGGGCCGCGCGCACGACTCTCAGGATCTCCTTCGCCGCCTCCATCCCCGCCGCATCCGGCACCGGATGGGCGGCCTCGCGCACGGTGATCCGCTCGGTCGGCACCGCGTGGCCATAGCGGGTGACGACAACGCCGCCGAGGTCCACATCGGGCCACGCCCGTTCTACCGCCCGCGCCATCGAGGCCGCCGCCTTGCCCGCTCCGACCACGATGCAGCGCCCCTCCGGGCGGGACGGCAAGTGGTGCGCGAGCACATGCGCCGGGTCGGCTGCCGAGATGGCAGCCGTCATCATACGGCGCAAAAGCGCCGCCGCGTCCTCATCGGTCATGGAGTTGCCTCAGATGTTCTCGCCGCGGATCGCTTCGCAGACCGCGTCGGTCACCTGCTGTGTGGTCGCCTCGCCGCCCACATCGGGCGTCAGCACACCATCGGCGCAAACCTTCTCGACCGCCCGCATCAGCCGCCGCGCCGCATCGGCCTCGCCCAGGTGCTCCAGCATCTGGCTCGCCGTCCAGAAGGTCGCGACCGGGTTGGCGATGCCCTTGCCAGTGATGTCGAAAGCCGAGCCGTGGATCGGCTCGAACATCGAGGGGTAGCGCCGCTCGGGGTCGATGTTGCCCGTGGGCGCCACGCCGAGCGATCCGGCCAGCGCACCCGCAAGGTCGCTCAGAATGTCGGCATGCAGGTTGGTCGCGACAATAGTGTCAAGGCTCTCGGGGCTCTTCACCATCCGCACGGTCATCGCATCCACCAGCATCTTGTCCCACGTCACATCGGGGAAGTCCTTGCTGACCTCGGCGGCGATCTCGTCCCACATCACCAGCCCGTGGCGCTGGGCGTTGGACTTGGTCACCACCGTCAGCAGCTTGCGCGGGCGCGACTGGGCCAGTTTGAACGCATAGCGCATGATCCGCTCGACGCCGACGCGGGTAAAGATCGCAACCTCGGTGGCCACCTCCTCGGGCAGGCCTTTGTGAGCGCGGCCCCCGATGCCGGAATACTCCCCTTCAGAGTTCTCCCGAACGATCACCCAGTCCAGATCCTTCGGGCCAACTCCGGCCAGCGGGGAAGTGATGCCGGGCAGAATCTTGGTGGGCCGCACGTTGGCATATTGGTCGAAACCTTGGCAGATCGGCAGGCGCAGGCCCCAGAGGGTCACGTGGTCGGGCACATCCGGCGCGCCGACCGCTCCGAAGAAGATGGCATCAAAGCTCTTGAGCTGCTCGGCCCCGTCCTCCGGCATCAACGCGCCGGTCTTGCGGTAGCGCTCCGAGGACCAGTCGAACTCGGTCACATCCAGCTCGAAACCGCCGTCACGCCGGGCCAGAGCCTCCAGCGCCTGAAGGCCCGCGGCGATGACTTCTGGGCCAATCCCGTCCGCCGGAATGGAAGCGATCTTGTAGGTTTTCAACGGGGTGCTCCCTTTCGGTTCGGCTTCGGCCCGGGCGCGCTCAGCAGGCGCCAAATCAGTGACGGACATGGGTGTAACTCCTCCAACGCCGCTTGGTGGCGTGGTCCGGACGCTACCCGTATGCATCGCAGCTTCTCAATCGGCAATTGATTATATACAAATCGGCAATAGTCGAAAGGGTGCCTCATGGACATCAAGCAACTCAGATGCTTCCTCGCCGTGGCCGAAACCCTGCACTTCGGGCGGGCCGCGCAATCGCTCGATATGCTGCCCGCTTCGCTGGGGCGGCAGATCCGCCTGCTGGAAGACCGGCTGGAGACTCGCCTCTTCCTGCGCACCACCCGCGCCGTTTCGATCACCGAGGCTGGCGCGGCGCTAATCGAGGATGCCCGCGCGCTGGTCGCCTCGGCCGATGCTTTCGAGGCCAAGGTCCGCTTCGTGCGCAAGTCCGAGGCGCCGGTGCTGAAGGTCGGCGCGATCGACAGCGCGGCGGCGGGGCTGATGCCGCAACTGCTCAAGCTGGTGCGCGAGGCCCAGCCGGGGCTGGAGGTGCAACTGGTCGAGCAGAAGACCATCCACATGCTGCCCCGCCTCCTGAGCGGCTCGCTCGATATCGCCTTCTGCCGCACCCCCGATGTGCGCGACCCGCGCATCAATTTCCGCACCCTGTTCTTTGAAACCGCCGTCGTGGCGCTGCCCGATGGCCACCGGCTGGCCGGACAGGATGAAATCAACATCTCCGACCTTGCCGACGAACCGCTCATCGTCCCCGACCGGCGCTCGCGCCCGCATTCCCATGACCTAACCATCAAGCTCTTCGTCGAGGCCGGGCTCACCGCGCGCATCGCCCAGGTCGCCGAAGAAAAGCAGACCATCGTCAACCTCGTCTCCGCGGGCACCGGACTTGCCATCGTGCCACGCTGGACCGCGCGCCTGCAGGTGCCGGGCGTCACCTTCGTCGCGCTTTCGGTTCCCTCCGGCACGACCCGCTCCAAGCTCATCCTCGCCGTTGCCTGGGCGCGAGGCACGCGCGATCCGTTGCGCGAGGCCTTCATGGGCGTGCTGGAGCGCAACCTCGACGTCATCGAAGCCACCGCCTGATTATATCGCAGTATAATATAATCTTTGGCGCGTAGCGCGGCGCGACCCTTCTCCACACACTCCTCCCATTCGGGCCCGCGTCCAAACGAGGCCCGGGAGGACATCACGGAGGAGACCCCATGAACTACCGCACCCTCACAGCGGTGGCGGCACTGGCTGCCATCACCACCACCCTTCCGCTCGCCGCGCAGGATCGCGAGGGCTGGCCCTCGAGCGTTACCATCGGCACCGGCAGCCAAGGCGGCACCTACTTCACCTATGGCTCCGGCTTCGGCGCGATGCTGAGCGAAGACCTCGATCTGAATGCTGGCGTCGAGATCACCGGCGGCCCGGTGCAGAACGTCACGCTGGTAGAGACCGGCGAGCACCAGCTCGGTTTCGTCACCCTCGGCCCGGCCGACGAGGCGCGCCGCGGCGAGAGCCCGCTGATGCCCGGCACGCCGCATGAAAACGTGCGCGCGCTCTTCCCGATGTATCAAACCCCGCTGCAGGCCGCCGTTCTGGCCAGCTCCGACATCCAGAGCGTTCAGGACATGGCCGGCAAGCGCGTCGGCGTCGGCCCGGCAGGCGGCACCTCGGCCACCTACTGGACCCGCTTCTTCGAGAACGCCGAGGGCTACGATGGCGTGACCATCTCCAACGCGGGCGGCTCCGATACCGCAGGCCAGCTCAAGGACGGGCTCATCGATGCCTTCGTCTATGCCGCAGGCCTGCCGACCGGCGCCTATGCCCAACTCGCGGTGGAGAATGACGTGCGCTTCATCTCGATGGATGAAGAGACCCTCGCCACGATGAAAGAGATCGTGCCCGCCATGGCCGATTTCACCATTCCGGCCAACACGTACGAAGATCAGCCGGACGATCTGCAAACCGTCTCGCTCTGGAACTTCGCCATCGCCCATAAGGACATGCCGGAGAGCCTCGCCTACGAGATCACCAAGCTCGCCATGGAAAACCCCGAGCGCATGGTCAGCGTTCACGCCGCTGCCAAGGAAACGCTGGCCGAAAACGTGCTGAAGAACCAGGTGATCCCCTTCCATCCGGGCGCGGTCAAATGGTTCGAGGAGAACGGTCACACGATCCCGGACAACCTGAAGTAAGGCTGCTCCCCAGCCTGCTTCCGGGCGCGGATGGCCGAGTTTACCTCCGTCCGCGCCCTCTTTGTATCAACTGCCGACACCGGGTAATCTGCAATGAGCCACCCTTCCGACACCGACCACACATCCGATGACCTCTCGATGATCGAGCAGGAGACCGCGCGGGCCAATGTCGATGCGGAGCCGCTTGCGGGCAACCAGCGCGACTTCTCCGGCACGCGGCACTGGGTCATCGCCGCCGCCTGCGTGGCCTATTCGGTGTTCCACCTGCTGGTGATGAACGTATATCCCTTGGAGACATGGGCCTACCGCCTCAGCCACGTCGGCGGCGGCCTGATCCTCGGCTTCCTGCTCTTCGGCTCCACGGCCATGACCCTGACGCCACCCGAGGCGCAGCGCCGCAACCCGCTCGGCCTCGCCATGTTGGCCCTCGCTGCGGCAGGCATCCTTTACGGTCTCATCGGCGTCACAGCCGTCTGGATCAATGGCACCGTGATGGGCGAGATGCTGCCCCCTGCATGGGCGATGTCCAGCTTCGGTATCCCGCTCACCCTCGGCACCGCAGCGGCAATCCTGCACAGCTGGGTCTTTCCGCAGGGTGACCGCACCCGCTTCGCCCCCGCCGATGTTCTGCTGGCGCTCGCCGCACTCACCGCGACGGCCTACCTGATCTTCTTCTCGCGCCAACTCCAGCTGCGCGCCGGGATGCCCATGGCCCTGCCGGGCGACATGTGGTCGGCGGTGACCGGCGTGTTGCTCATCATCGAGCTGACCCGCCGCCTCGCAGGCATGGCGCTGGTCATCATCGCCTCGATCTTCGTGGCCTATGCCTTCCTCGGGCCATGGCTACCGGGCATCTTCGAACATCGCGGCTATGACGCGAAGCGCTTCTTCTCCTACATCTTCACCGACAATGGCATCCTCTCCGCGCCCATCGCCATCAGCTCGACCTACATCATCCTCTTCGTGATCTTCGCGGCCTTCCTCCAGACCACGCGGGTGGGCGAGTATTTCGTCAACCTCGCCTTCGCCGCCGCAGGCCACAGGCGTGGCGGCCCGGCCAAGGTTGCGATCTTCGCCTCCGGCCTCATGGGCATGATCAACGGCACATCGGCGGGCAACGTGGTCGCCACCGGCTCGCTGACCATCCCGATGATGAAGAAGGTCGGCTACCGCCCGCAAACCGCCGCCTCGGTCGAGGCCGCTGCGTCGACCGGCGGGCAGATCATGCCGCCGATCATGGGGGCAGGGGCCTTCATCATGGCCGAGATCACCGGCATCGCCTACATGGACATTGTCGCCGCCGCGATCATCCCCGCCGCGCTCTACTTCATCTCGGTCTACTTCATGGTCGATCTCGCCGCGCTCAAGGCCGACATGAAGGGCCTGCCCCGCGACCAACTGCCCAAGCTCGGCGTGCTGACCCGCCAGATCTACCTGCTAACGCCCATCGTGGTGCTGATCTACGCGCTCTTCGCCGGATACTCGGTCATCCGTTGTGGCACCCTGGCCATGATAACCGCTGCTGTCGTCTCTTGGCTCACGCCGCACAGAATGGGGCCGAAGCAGCTGTTTCACGCCCTCGACAGCGGGGCGCGGATGGTGCTGCAACTGGTCGCCGTCTGCGCCACGGCGGGCATCATCGTCGGCGTCATCGCCCTCACCGGCATCGGCTCGCGGTTCTCTACCGTGCTGCTGGCGCTGGCCGACCAAAGCCAGATCCTCGCGCTGTTCTTCGCCATGGTCGTCTCGATCGTGCTGGGCATGGGCATGCCCACCACCGCCGCCTATGCCGTAGCCGCCAGCGTGATCGCCCCAGGCGTGGTCAACCTCGGCGTCGAGCCGCTGATCGCCCATCTCTTCATCTTCTACTTCGCGGTCATGTCGGCCATCACCCCGCCCGTTGCGCTCGCCTCCTATGCAGGCTCCGCGCTGGCGGGCTCAGACCCGGTGAAGACCAGCGTCGAGAGCTTCCGCATCGGCCTCGCGGCCTTCGTAGTGCCCTACATGTTCTTCTTCTCCCCGGCGATGTTGCTTCAGGGCAGTTGGTTCGAGATCGCCCATATCGCCGCAACGGCGGTGGTGGGCGTCTACCTGCTGTCGTGCGCGGTGCAGGGCTGGTTCGTCGGCCGGGCTGGCGCAGCTGTGCGGGTCGCGCTGGCCATCGGCGGGCTGAGCATGATCGCGGGCGGCTGGCTCACCGACGGCATCGGCCTCGGTGTCGCGGCGCTGGCCTTCTTCTGGCAGAAGCACGCGGCGGGGCAGGCCGCCTGACGAGTTTCGCGGTGGCGGCGCGCCAGAGCGCGTCGCCGGGCCATTTCGATGAACGGCCTCCCTAATCGCGCCGATTGAAGATCGTGGTGATGAAGTCATAGGCGACCAGCGCCAGCGTCAGCAGGATGACCACGACCAGATCAGGGCTGGGCACTTCAAAGGCCAGGATTCCGGCAAAGGCGGCGAAGACCGCAAAGGCGAGGAAGGCGAGAATTGCATTCATGTTCCGTTGGTCCTTTCACTCACTCATTCGTTCATAGAGCCATCGCGCCGAGCGCAGGAGGCGTCCGTCCTCTCCGCGCCGCCCCACCAGTTGCACGCCCATCGGCAACCCGTTCGAGGCGGTCAGCAGAGGCAGGGTGACGGCGGGCGTGCCGCAGAGCGTCCAGAGCCCGTTGAAGATCGCGTCCCCGGTCGAGCCAAGACCCTCGGGCGCGGGGCCGGGGGCTGCGGGGCAAAGGATCGCGTCACAGCGCGTGAAGATCTCATCCAGCCCGGCGTTCAGGATGCCGGGCCAGTCGAGCGCAGCGAGGTAGTCCCGCGCCGGGGTGGCGGCGCCCTCGCGGATCGCCTCCAGTGTCACCGCGCCAAGTGTTTCGGCCCCGTCCCGCTCGTAGCGGTAGTAGTTGCGCGACATCTCGGCAAAGTTGATCCGCGCCCGCTGAGCTGCGGCCTCGTTAAAGATCGGGGGCAGTTCCACCGCAAAGGCCTGCTCGCCCAGCTCTTCTTCCAGCGCCAGAAAGGCCTCCTTGAGGTCGTCATGCGCCCCGTCCCAGCCGGGCGGGCGCACCACGGCAAAAACCGGGGGCATGGGCGGGGCCGAGAGGGCCGTGCGTTCCATCGACGGGTGCGGCGCGGGGCGAGTGGCACTGTCTGCCGGGTCGTAGCCGCAGAGCACATCGGCCAGCATCGCCGCACCTGTTGGGTCAGTCGCGAACACGCCGAGCGTGTCCAGCGTCTGCGACTGCATCAGCACGCCCCGCCGCGAGATTGCGCCGAATGTGGGCTTGAAGCCGGTGACGCCGCAGAAGGAGGCAGGCCTGATCACCGAGCCGCCGGTCTGCGTGCCTACCGCCAGCGGCACCATCCCATCCGCCACCGCCGCCGCCGAGCCGGAGGACGAGCCGCCGGGCGTGTGCGCAAGGTTGTGCGGGTTGCGCGTGCGGCCGGGGTGCATGAAGGCCAGCTCGGTCGAAACCGTCTTGCCCATGATGATCGCCCCCGCCGCCTTCAGCTTTTCGACAATCGCGGCGTCCTGCATCGGCACCCGGCCCGCATCGAGCGCGCAACCGTTCTCGGTGGGCATCCGGGCGGTGTCGATCACGTCCTTCAGCCCCACCGGCAGCCCGTGGAGCGGCCCGATCGGGCGGCCCGAGCGGCGCATCTCGTCCATCACCTTGGCCTGATGCCGGGCGAAGCCCGCGTCGAAAAAGGCCCAAGCCCCCACTTCCGCCTCCCGCGCCTCGATCCGCGCGATGCAGGCCTCGACCAGCGTGATCGCATCGAGCGCGCCAGAGGCCAGCCGGTCCCTCAGCGCCACCGCGCCAAGGGCCATCAGGCTGGTCGCATTCGCCCCGTCAGCGGCCATAGAACAGCTCCGGCAGATAGAAGACGACCTGCGGGAAGACATACATCAGCACCATCGACACGAGGACACAGAACAAGAAGGGCATGACCCCCGAGAAGATCTGCGTAAGCCGCACCTCCGGCGGGGCGATGCCCTTGAGGTAATAGGCCGACATCGCCATTGGCGGCGTCAAGAAGCTGGTCTGCAGGTTCAGCGCCACGAGGATACCGAAGAACAGCGGATCGACCTCGAAGATCGCCAGCAGCGGCAGGAAGATCGGCACGAAGATGATGATGATCTCCGACCATTCCAGCGGCCAGCCGAGCAGGAAGATGATGAGCTGCGCTAGGATCAGGAACATCAGCGGCGAGAGGTTCAGCGACTGCACGAACTCCGAGATCACATGCTCGCCGCCGAGGTAGGAGAACACCGCCGAGAACACGTAGGAGCCGACGAAGAGCCAGCAAACCATCGCCGTAGTGCGCACCGTCAGATAGACGCTCTCGCGCAGCCGCTGCCATGTCATCGCGCGGTAGACAAAGGCCAGAAGGATGCCGCCCAGCGCGCCGATCGAGGCCGCCTCGGTCGGTGTGGCGAGGCCGAAGAGGATCGAACCGAGCACCGCGAGGATCAGGAAGGCCAGCGGCAGGAAAGACGTGACGATCATCATCCAGAGCTTGCCCAGCGGCATGTCGGGCACTTCATCCTTGCTCGGGCGCGGGGCGACCGAGGGTTGCAGGATCGACCGGCCGATGACGTAGACCAGGTAGAGCCCCACCAGCACCAGCCCCGGCAATAGCGCCGCCGCGTAGAGACGCACGATCGAAACGCCCGAGGCTGCCGCATAGACGATCAGCATGATCGACGGCGGGATCAGGATGCCCAGCGTCCCGCCCGCGCAGATGATGCCGCTGGCAAACGACGGGTTGTAACGCGCCTTCAGCATCTGCGGCAGGGCCAGCAGGCCCATCAGCGTGACCACCGCGCCCACGATCCCGGTGGCGGTGGCAAAGAGCGCGCAAGTGATCAGCGCCGCCACCCCCATCGAGCCGGGCAAATCCTTCGAGGCGATGTTGAGAGTCGAGAACAGGCGGTCGACGATATTGGCCCGCTCCACGATGTATCCCATGAAGAGGAACAGCGGCACCGCCGTGAGCACCTCGTTCGACATGACCGTGTAGGTCTGGTTCACGAAGAGGTCGAATATTCGGTTGTTTATGAATCCCTCCAACCATGTCGACCATGAGTCCCAGGTCGAGGCGGTCTCGTCCAACCGGTCGAAGCTGCGCCACATCCGGCGAGCGTCGAAATAGGCGTAGTAACCAAAGCCGATACCCATGGCCATCAGGGTGAAGGCGATGGGAAAGCCGAGGAACACGAAGACGATGAACAGCCCCAGCATCATCAGGGCGATTTGCGGGTCCGTCATGGATGAGCGTCCTTCTCGGCCTCTGCGGCCTGTTTCATCAGGAGGTCTTCAGTCTCGAAGACATCTTCCTCGGCCTGAAGCCATTCATTGGTGCGGATCGCCAGAAGGCAGCGGCAGACCTGCGCGATGCCCTGGATGAACAGCAGGATGCCGGCCGCCACGATCACCGTCTTGAACTGGTAGATCGGCACGCCTGCCGGGCTGTTGATGCTGACCTCGCCGTATTGCCAGGAGCGGGCGGCGTATTTCCAGCCCGAGATGATCAGGGCCAACACGCCGGGAAAGAAGAACAGGAAGTAGAGCACGAGGTCAAGCTTGGCCTGGGTCTTCGGCTGCCACAGCCGATACAGGAAGTCGCCCCGCACATGCCCCCCGCGCGAGAGCGTGTAGGCCCCCGCCATCATGAACATGGTGCCGTACATGATGAAACTCACGTCGAGCGCCCACGCCGTCGGCGCGTTCAGCACGTAGCGCACGAAAACCTCGTAGCCCGTGCCCACAGCCATCAGGATGATGAGCCAGGCAAAGGCCTTGCCGAACCAGGCCGACAGGTTGTCGGCAAACCGAATGAACCCGATCAAGGTTGTCCCCTCCCCACAGTCAATTTCCCCGGCGCGGAACCGCCGCGCCGGGGAGTTTTGTCAGGCCAATTGGCTCAGAGGGCCAGCTTGCCCGGGAAGTAGTGCTCGAAAGCGAGGGCGTAGTCGGGCGCGTTCATCAGCTCGTAGTAGGCCACCTTCTCGACCCACTCGCGCTGGCTGTCGAGGCAGCGCTTCATGAACTCGTCCTGCTCCAGCTCGGGGATCAGCTCATCCCATGCTTTCAGCTGGGCATCGAGGATTTCCTTCGATGTCCGCTTCACGGTCACGCCCGCCTCCTGCAACTCGGCCAGGTCGGTCGAGTACTGGCGCATCGCCTTGGCGGTGTTCGCCGTCGAGGCGGCTTCCACGGCGTATTTCATGATCGCCTGAAGGTCCGGGTCGAGGTCTTCGAGGAAGGTCCGCGAGAACAGGAACTCAAAGCTCTCCGAGGCCTGGTGATAGGACGACAGGTAGTAGTTCGTCGCCACGTCCTGCGCCCCAAAGCGGCGGTCCGAGGTCGGGTTGTTGAACTCGAAGGCGTCGATCACGCCGCGCTCCATCGCCGGAACGATCTCGCCGCCGGGCAACTGTGCGACCGACATGCCGAGCTTCTGCATCAGGTCGGCCGCCAGGCCCACTGTGCGATACTTGAAGCCCTGAAGGTCGGCCACCGTGTTGACCTCGCCTTTGAACCAGCCGAACGGTTGCGCGAACATCGGGAAGCCCATGTAGCCGACGATATCGAGGCCCATGATGTCCTGGGTCAGCTCGCGGTAAAGCTCCGCGCCACCGCCCTCATAGAACCAGCTCAGCATCGTGGTGGCCGAGCCGCCGAACACCGGGCCGGTGCCGAAGAGCGAGGCCGCCTTGTTCTTGCCGTACCAGTAGACCGGTACCGAGTGCGCGGCGTCGAGCAGCCCGTCGTTCACGGCGTCCAGAACCTGGAACGCGGCCACAACGGCGCCCGCAGGCAGAACATCGACCTTGAGCCGCCCGCCAGACATTTCGTCAACGCGCATGGCGTAGTCCTTGGCGAACTCGTCCCAGATGTCGGACGCGGGCCAGGATGTTTGCATCTTCACGACGATCGGCGACTGGGCCAGAACGGCCGGAGCCGCCAGCACGGCACCCGTGGCCGCAGTTCCCGCCAAGGCGCTTTTCTTCAAAAACGAGCGACGGTCATACTTTTGTGGTTTCATCTTTTCTCCTCCCTGAGAACACGTCTCGAATGTGCAACCTCATGGTTGCAGCAGCCCGATCTGTGCGCTTGTCATGTTAACTCATCGCGACAACGTCTCAAGAAAAAGCTTTCGGGCTCATGCAAACGTCAGAGCCGCATCTCCTTTGCAGGCGCAGAAAAAGTCCGGGTAGGGATGAGGGTGATCGCGGTTTTTCCCGCCCGGCGCGCTTCACGGCAGACAAACCAAAAGGCACACGTCCGCCGCCCCTCAGGGCCCAGAGGGACGAGCCCTTTTCAGCCCTTGTTCTTCGAAGCTGGTTGCAGCATGCGGCTGATGAACTCGTCGCCGCGGCCCTCTTCCACGTGCCGCAACATCACGGCATGGGCCGCGCGGCCCACCTCGGCCTCGGGGCCGAGGGTTGCCAAGGCATACCGCAGGTCTTTTTCGCCATTTCGGATGGTAAACCGTGCGCCATCGAAGTCGCCTTGAAGCGCCGGGCCCACTGCCTTCTCCAGCGTGCCCGAGCGGGCGGCCCCTGTGCACATCACATCGTAAAGCGCCTGCCAGTCTACGCCCAGCCTGCGGGCGGCGGTGTAGGATTCCGCGAGCAGGGTCATGGTGCCTTGCGTCACGAGGTTGTTCATCAGCTTGGCGGTATGGCCGGTGCCGACCTCGCCGAACCTGCGCACAACGCGCGAGTACTTCGAAACAACCGCCTTCACCCGCTCAAACGCATCCTCTCGGCACCCCACCAGCGAGGCCAGCTCACCCGCCTCGGCCTGCGCGGGGCTGCCGGTGACCGGCGCGTCGGCAAATGTCACGCCGCGCGCGTCCAACTTTGCCGCAACGCGGCGGGTGACTTCGGGGTCCGACGTGGTGGTGTCGATCCAGAGCGCCCCGGGCGAGAGGGATAGAAGGATCTCCTCGGCGCAGGCTTCCACCGCCGGGCCATCGGGCAGGCATGTGAGCACCACATCGACCGATGCGGCAAGGTCTGCGGCGGAGCCCGCTTCCGTTGCGCCCTCGGCAATCAGCCGGTCCACCGTCTCGCGTTTTCGATGCGCCAGCACCGTCACAGCGTGGCCGGTGCGCAGCAGGCTGGCGGCCATGCCCCCGCCCATCATTCCGGCGCCGATCACGCCGATCGAGGGTTTGCTATCGGTCATCTCGTTACGGCCCATACAATGCGTTCACCAGCGAGAGTGACACGGCAGGCACGTAGGTGACCAGCAGCAACACCAACACCAGCACGCCGATGAAGGGCAGGTTGGTCCGGGTGGTGCTCCACACGTCGGTCTTGGCAATCGAGCAGGCGGTAACCAGCACGCTGGCCACCGGCGGTGTCTGCTGGCCGAGGGCGATGTTCAGCGTCAGCAGGATGCCGAACTGGATCGGGTCGATGCCCAGCTGATTCACCAGCGGCATGAAGATCGGCACCGTCAGGATGATCGCCGCCGCGCCATGCAGCACCATGCCCACGAAGAGCAGAAAGACGTTGATGATCATCAGCACCGCCAGCGGATTGGTGGTGATCCCGGTGATGCCCTGCGCCAGCCGCTGCGGTAGCTCGGTTTCGGTCAGGTAAAGGCCCAGCACCGCGGAGGAGGCAACAAGCAGCATCACCACCGAGGTCTGGTTCACCCCGTCGACAAGCGCATCGTAGAGCTTGCGAAAGCTCAGCTCGCGGTAGATGAACCCGCCGATCAAGAGCGCCGCCAACACGGCCAGCCCCGCGCCCTCGGTCGCGGTGACGATGCCGCCGAAGATGCCGCCGAGAATGATGACCGGCAGGATCAGCGCCCAGATCGCGTCCTTGGTCGCCTGCCACAGGCGGCAGAGGCTGAAGCTCTCCTCGCGCGGCAGGTCGTAGCGCACGGCGAAGTAGTAGCTGAGCCCCATCAGCAGCGCCGCGCCAAGCAGGCCGGGTACAATGCCCGCGACGAAGAGCTTGACGATCGAGGTGTCCGACAGGGCGCCATAGAGGATCATCGGAATGGAAGGCGGAATGATGATCGCCAGCGAGGCAGTGGAGGAGGTCAGCGCGGCGGCAAAGCGCGGGGTATAGCCCTTCTTCTTCATCGCCGGGATCAGCACCGAGCCGGTGGCGGCCACATCGGCCACAGCGGAGCCGGAAATTTCGGCAAAGAACAGCGACACGCCCACGTTGACCATGGCCAGCCCGCCACGGACAAAGCCGATCAGCGCCGAGACAAAGGCGATCAGCCGGGTCGAGATGCCGCCGGTGTTCATCAGCGCCCCGGCGAGGATGAAGAGCGGGATGGCGATCAGCGGAAAGCTGGTGGCCCCGTCATAGAGCGAGAGCGCCGCGTTCAGAAAGCCAAGGTGGCCGTTGAGGATGAAAACCCCCATCAGGGCGCTGCCGAGGATCGCCACAGCGATGGGCACGCCAAAGCCGATCATCAGGAACATCGACAGAAGGATAAGGGCTTCGGTCATCTGTCTGTCTCCGTAGCGGCGCGGGTGCGGGCAAGCTCTGCCTCGGCGCGGGCAATCTCGTGCTGGATTTCGCGGGTTTCCGGGTCAACGCCCGAGCGGACAAGGGCCAAGCGCTTGGGCACCGTCAGCCCCCGGCCAAGCAGGATCAGCGCCGCACTCACCGGCAAAATGCCCTGCACAACGCTGCGCGGCACAAAGCGCAGGGTGGTCATGGTTTCGTTGCCGAAGATGCCAAGGATGGTCCAGCCGGCCCAGAGGACGATGGCGAAGAT
Organism: Vannielia litorea; assembly: GCF_019801175.1. NCBI lineage: Bacteria > Pseudomonadati > Pseudomonadota > Alphaproteobacteria > Rhodobacterales > Paracoccaceae > Vannielia > Vannielia litorea. The sequence continues at coordinate 2,784,211 of NZ_JAHVJR010000001.1, read as the reverse complement.
GGCGAAGAAGATCGCCTCCACCAGCCAGAACAGCGCCATGCGGCCCGGCAGCGGCAGGCCGAACATGAGCCCCGAGAACCCGAGGTGCGCATCGCGCAACACCGCAAGGGCCGCACCGCTGAAGGTGATCCAGGCCAAGAGCAGCACCGCGACCTCGTCATACCAGATCAGCGAGTTGCCCGAATAACGAAAGCCGACCGCCAGCAGCACGATCACCGCAAGGATGACGATCAGCGTGACGGTGAAGACTTGCAGGAGGATATCGAGCCAATGAATGACGCGGTCGAGCATTGCACGGTCCGTTTGCGAGAATGAGGGAGAGGAGCGTGGGGCGCATCACGGCTGCGATGCGCCCCGGTCCGACTGGGTCGGATCAGGTCTGTTCAGGTCAGGAGTCGCCGTCCGCGAGCGACAGGACCTGGTCGATCATCGCCTGGCCGCCTTCGACCTCTGCGGCGAATTTTTCGTAGAGCGGCGCGGAGGCTTCGACAAAGGCATCACGGTCGGCCACGTTGACCTCCATGCCGCCCTCTTCAAGCTCCTTCAGCAGCGCACCGTCCTGCTCCGCCCCCTGTTCGCGTGCCCAGAGCGCGACTTCCTGTGCGGTCTCGGTCAGAACCTGCTGGATTTCCGGGTCGAGCTTCTCGAAGGCCGCCACACCCACCGTCGGATAGGCGGGCGAGTAGACGTGGCCCGACATCGACAGGTATTTCTGCACCTCGTTCAGCTTGCCGCCCGCAATGTTGGTCAGCGGGTTTTCCTGCCCGTCGATCACGCCGGTCTGCAAGGCCACGAAGACCTCGGAGAACGACATTGGCGTCGGGTTGGCGCCGTATTCGCTGAACATGGCCACCCGCCAGGACGAGTTGGGCGTGCGGATCTTCAGCCCTTCGAGATCGGCGGGAGTGTTGATCGGGCGCTCGTTGTTGGTGATCTGGCGAAAGCCGTTCTCCCAAACCGCAAGCGGGCGATAGCCCTGCGCCTCGGCGGCAGGCACCAGCACGTCCTTGAAGAAGGTCTCGTCGATCCGGGCGAGATGATCGCGGTCGGCCACGAGGAACGGCAGGTCGAAGATCGCGTATTCGGCGGCGATCTCGGGCATGATCGAGGAGGGTAGCGTCAGGTGCATGGTGCCCAGCTTGATCTTCTGGAGCATGTCCTTGTCTTTGCCCAGCTGCGAGCTGTCAAAGACCTTGACGACAGCGGTGTCGCCCAGCTTTTCGTTGGCACGGCGGGCAAACTCGCTTGCGCTCTGTTGCTGAAGCGAGCCGGTTGCGGCGCTGATGCCGAAGATGATCTCTTCCTGCGCCACGGCCGTGCCGGCCATCATGGCGAGCGATGCGGCGCCGAAGATTGCGGCCTTGAGTTTCAATGGTCTTCCTCCCTTTGGTTGGTGGCGGTGCTGCCGCCGGTCAGGCCCTTCCGGGCCTGTGTTCAGCTCTGTGTCGCGTCCTCTAGTGCCGGGCCCCGGAACAGGGCGGTCATCTCTTCTGGCGACAGGTCCGCCGGGGCTTCGGCTCGCGCGGCGCGCGCGGCCAGCTTGCGCCCGAGCGCGACGGCGTTGAAGGTTGCCCCGGTATCGGCCACGCCCTGACCGGCGATGTCATAGGCTGTGCCATGTGCCGGGGTCACGATCGTAAACGGATAGCCCGCGATCAGCGTCACCCCGCGGTCGAAGCCGATCAGCTTCATCGCGATCTGGCCCTGATCATGGAACATGGTCAGCACCGCGTCGAACTCGCCCTTCAACGCCCGCACGAAGACAGTATCCGAAGGGATCGGCCCGGTCACGGCCATCTGGCGCGCCTGCGCTCTTTGCACCGCCGGAAGCAGCATGTCCTCGTCTTCGGTGCCAAAGTTGCGCCCGTCGCCTGCGTGTGGGTTGAGCGCCGCCACGCCGATGCGGGGCCGTTCGAACCCGGCGTTCTCCATGGTTTCCACCGTCAGGCAGAGCGCGTCGTAAATCCGGTCGGTGTTGAGTACATCGGCCACTTCGCGCAGCGGAATGTGCGATGTGACCCGCGCGTTCCAGACCTCGTCCAGCACGTTGAACTCTCGCCCGCTCCGCTTGGCGTCGATGGTGGCATTGATGAAGCCGATTTCGTCAACGTAGTCAGGCCGCGCTAGGCGCATCCCATGCTTGTTGAATGGGGTGAAAAAGGCGCAACCGGCAAGCCCGGCATTGGCCAGCCGCAGCGCGGCCGCGAAATTCTGCAATGAGGCGGCCCCGGTTTCGCGGCAGGATTCCCCAAGCTTAAGCGTCTCCGGGTCGCAATTGGCCATGTCCACCAGAACCGTGCACTCCGGCAGGCCATCGGCCGCCTGCTCCGGCGTCAGCACCGGCAGGTCGATCTCGAGGCCTGCGTGCCGCGCCCCCATGGCGAGCACCCGCGCGTCCCCGATCACGACCATATCGCCGCGGTTGGCCTCGGCATCCGCAATCACGCGGGCGCTCAGCTCCGGGCTGATTCCCCCTGCATCGCCTATGGCGAAAGCCACTCGCTGTTGGTGATTCATGTATTTCCTCATTTTGTATACGAAATACATTGCATGGCCTCGCCGCAGTTGGCAAGAGGTTCTATAGTTGCCGAGACGACGTAAGCCGGGAGCACAGTGGAATGGATAATGGTGGTGTCACGACGGGCGGCCCCGTCGCGATCCGAAAGCGGACCCTTCACGATCAAGTTGCCGACGGCATTCGAGATCTGATCATCGAGGGCTACCTCGAACCGGGCAGCCGAATTGACGAAACCCGCCTGATCGAGCAGCTTGAAGTGTCGCGTACGCCCTTCCGCGAGGCTCTGCGCACCCTGGCCGCCGAAGGGTTGGTGATCATCCGCCCCTCACGCGGGGCGGTGGTCCGCAAGCTGACCGCGCAAGACGTGTTTTCCATGCTCGAAGTGCTCGCCCACCTCGAAAAGCTCGCCGGCAACCTCACCTGCGAGCGCGCCAGCGACGAAGAGATCGAGGCCCTCCTGAGCCTGCACCGCGAGATGTTGGCGCTCTATGAAAAGCGCGAGCGGCTGGCCTACTACAAGCTCAACCAGGACTTCCACACCATGCTCTCCGAGCTGTCGGGCAACGAAACCCTGCAGGAAATGCAGCGCAACATTCAGGCCCGGCTGAAGCGCATCCGCTTCATGGGCAATCGTAAGCCGGAATATTGGGCCGCCGCCGTGGACGAACACGAGAAAATGGCCGAATGCCTCTCCCGCCGCGACGGCCCCGCCCTCGGCGACATCATGGCCGGCCACCTCATGAACACCTGGAACCGTGTGAAGAACAGCGTTTGAGCGGCGGGAATAGCGTGGAGTTCCGCTTTCGTCGGCTGGTGCTCCCTGCACAACGTGCCGCAATAGTGCGCCGGGCGTCACGCTAGGCCACCCGACCGGAACCGCTTCCAACTAAGCCTCTCCTCTCACAGCAGGGTCGGCATCTTGCGGGTATCGGTGCACACTGCCATCTAACGACCGCCGGAATGCGCCCGGCAACATGGAGGGGCCATCTACATTGGGACTTTATCTTCGCTCCCTCCGTCTGGTGCAGCTTCGGCTGGTGGCGGCCATTGCACGGCTCGGCAAGCTGCGGCTCGCGGCGGAAGCTTGCGGCATGACCACACCCGCTGCCTCGCGCATGCTGGCAGACCTCGAAACTCAGCTCACCACGGAGCTCTTCGAGCGCAGACCCAAAGGTATGGTGCCAACCCCGGCGGGTGAGGTGCTGGTTCGCCATGCGGCCCAGCTCGTCCGCGGCGCCGACGCGATGTCGGCAGAGTTCGATGCACATCTCGGTGGCGAGGGCGGGTCGGTGCGCGTTGGGGCGGTGACCGGCGGTGCATTGGCCGTCGTGATCCCGGCAGTTCTTGAGATGAAACGGCAGGCACCGCTGGTGGATGTGTCGCTGGATGTCTCCTCGTCGGCGCAACTGATGCACGGGCTCGAGCGCGGCGAGTTCGACTTCACGCTCAGCCGCATCGGCCCACACGACTACACACGCCAGTTCGATATCTTCCCGGCGCAGACGGAATCGGTCTTGCTCATGGTCCGCCGCGGCCACCCCATGGCCGAAGCCGGGCCTGTTGCGCTGGCCGACCTGCAGGGCGCGCTCTGGACAATGCAGGACCGTGGCGCGCCGATCCGCCATGCGCTCGAGATCGCCTTTCACGAAGAGGGGATCGACCTGCCCGAAAACCTGATCAAGACGGCCTCGGTCGTCGCGATCATGGCCCTTCTGCGCGACTCTGACGTCATCGCGGTGATCACGCAGGAGGTGGCCGACCTGCTCCTCTCACCGCCCTACAGCGCCGACTTGGTACTGCTCGACGTGCGCACCCCAATCACGATCGAACCCTATTGCGTGCTGAGCCCGCGTGATCGGATCGCGTCACCGGCTGCGCGCCGTCTGCTTGAGTTGGTCAAAGACCGTCTGGCCTCCAACAACGCCCGATAGATCGTTACCGATACTGTCAACGCGAGAGAGAGAAATGTAAATTTCTGTTAACGCGCTGACGACATAGCTTCCCGACCAACGAGATTCGCACCGGGAGGGGACATGAAGGCCCGCGCTACAATTCACCGCGATTACACCATCGCGCGCATCGACGACCGCCTGTATTCGGCCTTCATCGAACACATGGGGCGAGCAATCTACTCCGGCATCTACGAGCCGGACCATCCCACCGCCAACGCCCACGGCTTCCGCCAGGATGTGCTCGATCTCGTGCGCGGCCTGAAGATCCCCGCGATCCGCTACCCCGGTGGCAATTTCGTTTCCGCCTACAAGTGGGAAGACGGGATTGGCCCGCAGGATGAGCGCCCGGTGCGCCTCGACCTCGCGTGGCGCTCCAAGGAGACGAACCAGGTCGGCATCAACGAATTCGCCCATTGGGCCAAGGACGCCGATATCGAGATGATGCTCGCGGTCAATCTCGGCACCCGCGGCATCGAGGAGGCTCGCAACTTCGTCGAGTATTGCAACCACCCTTCCGGCACCCACTGGAGCGACCTGCGCCGCAGCCACGGCGTCGAAGACCCCTACGGCGTGAAAATGTGGTGCCTTGGCAACGAGATGGATGGCCCCTGGCAGATCGGCCACATGGAGGCGACCGAATACGGCCGGCTTGCGAACGAGACGTCAAAAGCCGTGAAGGCCTTCGGCGGTGGCATCGAAACTGTCGTCTGCGGCTCGTCGAACGACCAGATGCCGACCTACCCAAATTGGGAGCGGCAGGTGCTGGAGGAGTGCTACGAGAACGTCGATTACATCTCGCTGCACAAGTATTTCGGTAACTCCAGCCGCAATAGCCTCAACTACTTTGCCAAGATCGAGGAGACCGGGCGCTACATCCAGTCCATCGCCGGGGTGATCGACTACGTGAAGGCCAAGAAACGGGCGAAGAACGACATCTACATCTGCTTCGACGAGTGGAACGTCTGGTATCACAACCGCGAGCAGGACAGTAAAAACTGGCATTCGTGGGACTGGCCCGAGGCTCCGGCCTTGCTCGAGGAAGACTACAACCTCGAAGACGCAATCTTCGTCGGCGGTCTGCTGAACGAGTTCATCCGCCGCTCCGACCGGGTGAAAATCGCCTGCATCGCCCAGCTCGTGAACGTGATCGCGCCAATCCGCACCCTCAAGGGCGGTCCGGCCTGGGCAACGTCGATCTACTACCCCTACCAGTTCGCCAGCCTCTATGGCCGGGGGACGGCTCTGAATGTCGCGGTCGACGCGCCGCGCTATGATGCCGAGGCCGCTCAGGACGTGAGCTACCTCGATGTCGCTGCCGTCCTCGCACCTGACGGGAAGTCCATCACGGTCTTCGCGATCAACCGCAATCCGGACGAGGCGATGGAGCTCGATCTCTCGCTGCACGGCTTCAACGGGCTGACCCTGGTGGAGCACAAGGTAATGGGGGGCAACAGCGCCGATGCCCGGATCGCCAACACCTCCGAAGCCCCCGACAAGGTGTTGCCGCGAGACGGAGACAAGCTCGCCATCGTGGATGGGGCGGTTAAGGGCGAACTGCCTGCCTTCTCCTACACAATGGCCCGGTTCTCTGTGAGCTAGGTCGCAGAGCTGGGGGAGAGACATTTGGAGAATAACGAGGGGGGAGCAACGATGAAGGAAAAGGGCGTTCATCTCGAAGGCGTTGCCAAGACCTTTGGCGCGGTCGAAGTCATCAAGGGTGTCGACATGGACATCCACCGCGGCGAGTTTGCCGTGTTCGTCGGCCCGTCCGGCTGCGGCAAGTCCACGCTCTTGCGGATGATGGCGGGGCTGGAAGAAACCAGCGCTGGCACTATCCAGATCGGCGACCGAGACGTGACCGATGCCGACCCGGCCGACCGTGGCGTCGCGATGGTTTTCCAATCCTACGCGCTCTACCCGCACCTGTCGGTGTTCGAGAACATGGCCTTCTCCCTGCGCCTCGCACGGCGACCCAAGGCCGAGGTGAACGAAAAGGTCCGCGAGGCGGCGGGCATCCTTCAACTCATCGACCATCTCGACAAGAAGCCTGCCCAGCTTTCCGGCGGCCAACGGCAGCGCGTCGCGATCGGGCGCGCCATCGTCCGGGCGCCCGAAGTTTTTCTGTTCGACGAACCGCTCTCCAACCTCGACGCCGAGCTGCGCGTCGCCATGCGGCTGGAGCTCGCCCGGCTGCACAAAGCTCTTGGTGCGACGATGATTTACGTCACCCATGACCAGGTCGAGGCAATGACCTTGGCAGACAAGATCTTCGTGCTGCAGGGCGGCCACGTTCAGCAGTCCGGTGCGCCACTCGACCTCTATGAAGATCCCTCCAACCGGTTCGTGGCGGGTTTCATCGGATCGCCTTCGATGAACTTCTTCCCCGCAACTGTTGAAGCGGTGGCCCCCGACGGTGTCAGCGTTCGGCTGGACGGTCAGCCTGATCTCACGCTTCACATTCCGCTCGAGAGTCGCCCCGCGCCGGGCACGGCCCTGTCTCTGGGCATCCGGCCGGAGCATCTGACCCTGACCGAGGGGCAGGGCATGCGGGTCACCGTCGATGTGGCTGAAGAGCTTGGCGGCGTCTCCTACCAGCACGGCACTCTGGAGGGTGGCGATCCCGTCGTCTTCCAGCAAATCGGTGCCCGGCACCAGATGCACGGCACCACCCAGACACTCACCCCCGAAGACGGGAGGATCTTCGTCTTCGACACGGAAGGCGACCGCATCCGCTGACACACGGCGATGCACCAATACGCGACTGATAAAATGGAGGAGACCCAAAGATGACGACACGTTTCGGAAAACTCATAGGCGCCACGGCCCTTGCCTTCGGCCTGTCCGGCCCGGCCCTGGCGCAGGTCCAGGTCGAATGGTGGGACTTCCTCGCCGGCGGTGACGGCGTGCGCATGAAGGCTCTGATCGAGCAATTCAATGAGGAGCATCCCGACATCCAGATCAACGGCACAACGCTGGAGTGGGGCCTACCGTTCTACACCAAGGTGCGCACCTCGGTCGCCGTTGGCGAGGGCCCCGACATCATGACCTATCACCTCTCCCGCCTGCCGCTCGCGCTGGAGGAAGATGTGCTCTCGCCGATCACGGCGGAAGACCTCGAAACAGCCGGTCTCGCGACGGCAGATTTCTTCGAGTCCTCCATCACGGCGGCCTCCACCGACGATGGCCAGCTCATGGCGGTCCCCTTCGATATCCACGCCGTGGTGGTGCACTACAACCGCACAGCGCTCGAGGGCACCGAGTGGCTCGACGCTGACGGCAATCTCGCCGGGCTCGATTCCATCGAGAACATGACCGCGCTGCTGACCTGGGCCAAGGAGCAGGGCTACTCCGATCCGCTCAGCTTCCAATCCGAAGGCGGCGGCGGCACCTGGCGGATGTTCTACACGCTGTTCAAACAGCAGGGTGGCGAGATGCTGACCGACGGCGAAGTGCTGGCCGGTGACAACATGGACAAGGCCGTGACCGCGATCCAGACCCTGGCCGACTGGCGCGCCGCTGGCCTGATCCCCGAGCAGGCCGCCTACGAGGCCTCAGTGGCGCTGTTCTCCGGTGCCAAATCGGTGCTGCATATCAACGGCGTCTGGGAGGTCCCCACGTTCAAGGATCAGTCAGAGGCCGGTACGCTTGGCTTCGAGTGGTTTGCCAACGAGGTGCCGCAGATGATGGACCAGCCCGCCACTTGGGCCGACTCCCACGCCTTCGCCATTCCCAACGACCCGGAAATGAGCGAAGAGACCCGCGCTGCCGTGCTCACCGTGATCGGCTGGATGGAAAAGCATTCGCTCGCCTGGGCGGGTGCCGGCCACATCCCGGCCTACAAGCCAACCGTCGAGAGCGATGACTACGCCGCGCTGCAACCCAACTCGACCTATGCCTCGCTGGCCGACAATGCGGCTTTCGACCCGCGCTCAAAGATCGCCGGTGTCGCCTCGCCTATCTACGACGCTGTCGACAACCTGATCGCCCCGGCCGTTCACGGGTTCCTCAGTGCCGAAGACGCCGCCCAGCAGATGAAGGACCAACTCCAAGGTCTGCTGAACTGATCGGCTTTACTGGCCCGAAGTCATGCAAGGGGCGCAGTTGACTGTCTCCGCCCCTTGCACCCATCAACACGCCACGAGGGAGGCCGTGATGTCAAAAATGAACCGCCGCCGCCGCGAATTGCGCGCAGCGATCCTTTTGATCGCACCCTTCCTCTTCGTCTTTACGCTGTTCTTCCTCTATCCGACCTACAAGGTCATCGCGATGAGCTTCACCGATGCCCCGCTGATCGGAGAGGGCAACTGGGTCGGGCTGGCCAACTACACCAAGCTCTTGGGCGACAAGCTGTTCTACACCTCGGTCTGGAACAACTTCTACTTCGTGCTGCTCACCGTTATCCCGACGACGATCATCGCCATGCTCATCGCGCTTGCGGTCAGCAAGCTGAAAGGCCGCACGCAGGCCTTGGTCCTGACGCTGTTCTTCCTGCCCTATGTGCTGCCGGTTTCTGTGGTCACGATGATCTGGGCCTGGATGCTGGACTTCCAGTTCGGCGTGCTCCAGCCCCTGATCGCCGCCATCACCGGCAAGCCCGTCCCGGTATTCAAGAACCCCTACTGGGTCATGCCGATGATCGCGGTCGTCACGATCTGGTGGACCAACGGGTTCAACGTCCTGCTGCTGATCGCCGGTCTGCGCAACATCCCAGAAGATCTCTACGAGGCCGCCGCGCTCGACGGCGCCACGCCGTGGCAGCGCTTCTGGCGGGTCACCTGGCCGCTGCTCTGGCCGGTCACGGCGCTGGTGCTGACGCTGCAGCTGATCCTCCAGCTCAAGCTCTTCGATCAGGTCTACCTGCTCTCCAACGGCGGCCCCTTCAACTCGTCTTACGTGGTGCTGATGCAGATGTATCGTGAGGCTTTCCAGCTCAACAACGGCGGTTACGCTTCTGCCATCGCGATGGTGCTGTTCATGATCATCGTTGTGGTCTCGGTGCTTCAATTCCAGCTTCTGCGCATCGGAGGGCGCCGCAAATGACTGCCAAGCAGGGCCGTAACATCGCCTTCACAGCCATCGTGCTGATCGCTGCTGCGATCTGGTTCTTCCCGCTTTACTGGGCGCTCACCACCTCGCTCAGGAGCGAAAACCGCATCGTCTCGGACGCGGGTGTGCTGATCGACGAATTCAACCTCTCGGCCTACATCGAGGTCCTCTCCACCTCCAAACTGCCGATCTGGTACCTCAACTCGGTCGGTACCTCGCTGATCTCCACCTTCATCGTGCTGCTGACCGGCATGATGTGCGCCTACGCGCTGTCTCAGTTGAAGTTTCCCGGCCGCAGGCTGCTCTACCTGCTGGTGGTAGCCAGCTTCATGGTGCCGGTGCCAGCACTCTACGTGGCGCAATTCGTGCTGATGAGCGACTTGGGGCTCGTCAACACGTGGTGGGGCATCATCCTGCCGCAGTTGATCGTCCCGGTGGTCGTGATCGTCTACAAGCAGTTCTTCGACGCTATTCCGAAGGAGATGCGCGAGGCGGTCTTGCTCGATGGCGGTGGCGAATTCACCCTGCTGTTCAAGCTCTACCTGCCGCTGAACTGGGGCATCACCGCCGCGCTGGCGATCATCACCTTCATCAGCGTCTGGAACAACTTCTTCTGGCCGTTCCTCGTCGTCACCAGCGAAAGCATGATGACAATCCCCGTAGGGATCACTCAGGTGAATGATGCCTTCGGCGTGTTCTACGCCCGCATGATGGCGCTGGCCCTGCTCGCCGCAGCGCCGGTGATCATCGGCTACCTGATCTTCCAGAAGCGCGTGACCGAGGCCGTGATGATTTCTGCGGGGGTTAAAGGCTAGGCGCGCCGTTGGCCATACGGACAGCACGATCAAGTCGTGACAGTATTTGTGGCCGTCCGCCCAACTGATTGGTCCAGCGTAAGCACCAGCGCAGGATAGCCACGGTGCCAGCGAGACGTTGGTTTTAGTAACTCACGAAACCGCATGTCCGGCCATTCGCCAGCCACGACAAAACGAAAGGCGGGGGCGCACCTCGGCAGCCTTTCGCCCGCAACACCCATCGCATTCCCCCATCCGCCACCCTTCTGCGCCCTCAATGGGTGACATTCCACGCCTCTGGCCTACATCGCCGCCTGACCTGACATCGCAGAAAGGAGGGCCAGCATGGCCACCACCGGAAAACAGCTGTTCACCACGCTCGAGGCCGACGGCACGCTGACTGTCGCCATTGAAGACGTGTCGTTCGACGACCCGACCGGAAACAAGGTGCTGGTGCGGATGGAAGCCGCGCCGATCAACCCGTCAGACCTCGCCATTCTTGTTGGTGGTGCCGACATGGAAACCGCGGAGTTCACGCCGGGCAAGTTCGTGGCCCGGATGCCCGAGGCCGTCAACGCGGCCTCCAAGGCGCGCCACGGGCTGAAGCTTCCCGCCGGTAACGAGGGGGCCGGAACGGTTGTTGCCGCTGGCGAGAGCGATGCCGCCCAGGCGCTGATCGGCCAGCGCGTGTCCTGCGTGCCGGGCAACGCCTATAGCCAGTATTGCCTTGCCGATGCAGCCATGTGCCTGCCGCTGGGCGACCATACCGCCGAGGAGGGCGCCAGCGCCTTCGTAAACCCGCTGACCGCGCTCGGTTTCGTCGAGAATGCCAAGGCAGACGGGCAGTCCGCCATCCTCCACACCGTTGGCACCTCGAACCTCGGCCAGATGCTGACCCGCATCTGCCAGGAGGAGGGGATCGATCTGGTGAACATCGTGCGCAAACCCGATCAGGTGGCCCTGCTGAAGGGGCTCGGCGCCAGCCACGTGGTGAACTCCTCGGACGATGATTTCTTCACCCAACTGACCTCGGCCATCAGCGAAACCGGCGCTTTCTACGGCTTCGACCCGGTCGGCGGTGGCAAACTGGTCGATACCGCCTTCCGCGCGATGGAGCAGGTCGCCAAGCAAAAGATGACCGAATACTCGCGCTACGGCTCGAACCAGCCCAAACGCATGTTCATCTACGGCCGGCTGGACACCAGCCCAACCATCCTGACGCCAAGCTACGGCTTCGGCTGGACCCTGTCGGGCTGGCTGCTGTTCCCCTTCCTTCAGTCGGTCGGGGCAGAGGTCATGGGGCGGATGCGCCAACGCGTGCGCGACAACCTCACCACCACCTTCGCCAGCAGCTACAAGGCGCGTGTCACCCTGGAGGAAATGCTGACAAAGGATGCGGTTCTCGACTACCGCGGCATGCGCACCGGTGAGAAGTATCTCGTCACCCCCTGGGGCTGACCGCCGGGGCAGAAGGCGCCGCCTGATACGGGGCGGCGCCACAGCGGATCACAGCAGGTTGCGCGCCCGAGCCAGCACTCCTCGCTACCGCATCAGCCCGCGCGCTCTGCCGCCTCTGACTCGAGGCAATGCTGCAGGATGCGCGCATAATTCTCCTCCCCCTGCGCGCCGGTCACGAGATGCTGCCGCGCAAAGATCATCGCGGGCACACCGGAGATCCCGCGCTCTGTCCAGAACCGTTGCTTCTGCCGCACCGTCCCGGCCAACTCGCCGCTCTCCAACATCGTCAGCGCACCGGCACGGTCCAGCCCGACCTCCTCGGCCACGGCGCCCAGAACGCCGAGCGCGTTCACGTCCTCGCGCCGGGTGAAGAAGGCCCGAAAGAGAGCCTGCTTGGTCTCGTGCTGGCGGCCCTGACCTGCGGCCCAGTCAATCAACTGGTGGGCGCGAAAGGTGTTCACCATCCGGCTGTCGTCGGCATAGTTGAACTCGAAGCCGAGCGATGCGCCAAGCTCGGTCAACCGTTGCCGCGCCTCGCGGGAGCCTTCCGGCGTGGTGCCGTATTTTGCCGCGAGATGTTCACGCAGGTTCTCGCCTTCCTCCGCCATGCCCGGGTTCAGCTCGAACGGGTGCCAATGCACCTCGATGGCGATGCCGCTCTGCTCCGAGGCACGCGCCAGCTGATGGTAGCCGATCACGCACCACGGGCAGACGACGTCGGAGACGATTTCCACGCGGATGGGGGTGTTGCTCATGGTGTCACTCCTTGAACCGCGCCGCATTGGCGCTCGCGGCGGCGTCGATGTCACCCTTGCCAAAAGCCGCAGGCCGGGGCTCGGGCAGTTGCAGAGCTTCCTGCACGCGGGGCATGGAATCGATCCGCTCGAACCAGCGGTTCAGATGCGGCAGGCCATCCACGCTGACGGTTGCCCAGAAGTATGTGCGCGCCCAGGGGTAGGTGGCAATGTCGGCGATGCTCATCTCGTCACCCACCAGCCAGTCGCGCCCCTTCAGCCGGGTGTCGAGCACCTCCAGCAGGCGGCGGCTTTCGTTGATGTAGCGATTGATCGCATAGGGTACCTCGTCGCCGTTCGGCTTGGCGATCCGTTGAAAGAACATCGCCTGCCCCATCATCGGGCCAATGCCGCCCATCTGGAACATGACCCATTGCAGGGTCTCCGAGCGCAGCTTCGGATCGTCCGGCAGAAAGCGCCCGTATTTCTCGGCGAGATACCACAGGATTGCGCCGCTCTCGAAAACCGCGAAGTCATCGTTGCCACGGTCGACGATGGTGGGGATGCGGCCATTTGGGTTGAGCTCCATATACCACGTCTCCTTCTGCTCCTTCTTTCCAAAGTCGACCGGCCGCAGCTCGTAGTCGATTTCGGCTTCATGGAGGAAGATCAGCGGCTTCCAGCCATTCATCGTGTTGGCGGTGTAGAGCAGGATATCAGGCTGCGGCATGGGCGGCCTCGCGGAACTGGGTGTCGAGCAGGTCATCAAACCGGGCAAAGTCGGCGTCAATCTCGGGGTTCTTGATCACGTCGAAGGCGGCAAAGGTGGGCAGGGGGCTCGTGCCGAAGAACCGCGCATTGAGGTGCAGCGGGCGCAGCAGGTCGTCGACCGACATGCCCTGAAAGAACGGCTCGTCAGGGGCGTCAAAGGCCTCACGCGGGGCGTTGAAGGTGGCAGACAGCATGTAGCGCTTGCCGGTCAGCGTGCCGCCGGTGCCGTAGTTGGCCTTGGGGGCCTCCTTGGTGCGGCCGTCCCCGGCGCAGAGGCGCCCGTCCATCCCGGCGGTATAGACCTCGTCCATGTATTTCTTGAACGACCAGGGCGCGCCCATCCAGTTCACCGGAAACTGCATCAGGACCACGTCGGCCCATTGGTGGCGCGCCACCTCCGTTTCCACATCGTAACCCTCGGCAACGGTGGTGAGCCGCACCTCATGGCCCATGCCCTCAAGCCGGGTGCGGGCACGCTCGGCGAGGGCACCGTTGAGCCCGCCGGGGGCGAAGGCATAGGGATGTGCGCCGTTGAGAATGAGGATTTTGGTCATGTCAGCTGTCCTTGTCTGCAAAGCCTGTGCCGCTTGACTCGCGGCGGGTTCAGGGCAAATTGTGAAGCCAGAGAACCAAAATCAACCAGTATACTTTTTGTAACCTGCAAATCAGCCGGGTTAGGTGGCAGATGGACGCGACAGTACAGCAAGACGCCAAGGGGCGGCGTGTGGTGGCAAATGCCTGTGTTGAGCCCTGCCCGATAGAGCGCGGTATGCGGATCATCGGCGGCAAGTGGACAGGGTCGATCCTTTGGCACCTCAAAGACGGGCCTGTACGGTTCAACGACCTGTCCCGCATGATCGGTGGCGCCTCGAAGAAGATGATCTCCGAGCGCCTCCGCCAGCTCGAGGCGCAGGGGCTGGTGACCCGGCAGGTGATGGAGACCGCGCCTGTCTCGGTACATTACGAGATCACCGACCTCGGCCGCACTGCACTGGGTTTTCTCGACTCCCTGCGAGAATGGACCGAGAGCCTCCCCGCCGGGCTGGAGCCTGCCTGACAGTCAGCTGCGCGGCACGGTTTCCATCCGGGCGAGAATGTCGACGCCCAGCGTTTTCCAGAAGTGCAGCAGGTCGATGAAGATCCAGTTCTCCGCCAGCTTGTCGCCGTCCCGGCGGTAGATATCGATCACGCGCATCTCGCCGGGCCGGTCGCATCCCGGCATGCCCATGAACCCGCCGGTGGGAACAGCTGTGAAGTTGGGCCAGCCGAAGAAGCCGCCGTAGTTGCCCTCTGCCAGCCGGGCAAGGTGCTTGGTCTTCGAACGGTCCTTGAACCCGGCGCGAAACGGCCCTGAGTGTTGCTTGGCATAGCGCTCGATCGTGTAGGTCGCGCCAATCCCTGCGGGGCCCCACCAGATCATGTCGTCATGCCATGTGCGGGCCAGTTCCTCTTCCAGCGGCAGGCCAAGCTGCCATGTGCCGAGGTCGCCGATCATCGCATTGATCGCTGCAAGAGTGGCACGGCCTTCCTCCTCCGGGCGGTCCTCAAACAGCAATCCATCATGTGTGATCGGTCCGGGCTGAACCAGATGCGCCGCGGTCTGCGGCGGAAAGGGTTGCAAGCCAGCCTGCATCATCAGGTGCGGAATATCGAAATACATCGCGGTTTCCACGATGTGGCCCGCCTCGACCCGGTTGAACTCGCAGTAGCGCAGGAGGGCCATCTTGCCGGTGGGGGCAATGCCAAGCCACGCCTGGTCGAAGAGGCCCATGAGGTGCCCCATCGAGACAACCCATGTCGAGCCGAAGCCGTCCATCTCGTTCTTGCCGGCAAAAAAGATGTCCTCCCGGCGCTGCATCCGCGTGAGTGCTTGGCGCAGCGGTTGCCAGAATTTTTCTGCAACTTCAGCAGGGCCGGTCAGCTCGCCAAAAGGGTGAAACCCGCGCCAGAGCGAGTCGGGTGCCATGTGCTGCGCGGCGACCTCGCTGATTCGCTCGGGCGCGGCGGCATCGAGGGCTTTGTAGAATGCCCGTACGACTTGCTTTTCTTCCTTGAAACTCACGGCTTTCTCCTAAATTTGCATACGCTTGCAAAAAAGGCTTGCCCAAACGGCAGGCTCCTGTCTAGGGTTTTTGCAATCGTATGCAATCTCGCATTGCGAGGCCACATGGGGGAGCCGGAATGGCCGAGATCCAGCTGAACAACGTGTCCAAGAAATGGGGCAGTTTCGTTGGCGTCAAAGACTTCAACCTGACCATCCCGGACCGTGAGTTTCTGGTTCTTCTGGGCCCGTCCGGCTGCGGCAAGACCACCACCATGCGGATGATCGCTGGCCTCGAAGACCCGTCCGCCGGCGAGATCAAGATCGGCGACCGCGTGGTCAACGATCTCGAGCCAAAGGACCGTGACGTGGCGATGGTGTTCCAGAGCTATGCGCTCTACCCCAACCTCAACGTCTACGAGAACATTCGCTTTCCGCTCAAGGTGCGCGGCATTGACCCTGCCACCCATGACGAGAAGGTGCGGCGCGCCTCGGCGATGGTGGAGCTTGACGAGTTTCTGCACCGCAAGCCCGCCGAGCTTTCGGGCGGGCAGCGGCAGCGCGTGGCGCTGGCCCGGGCCATCGTCCGCGAGCCCAATGTCTTCCTGATGGACGAGCCGCTCTCGAACCTCGACGCCAAGCTGCGCGTCTCGACCCGCGCGCAGATCAAGAACCTCAGCCACGAGCTTTCCGTCACCACCATCTACGTGACCCACGACCAGATCGAGGCCATGACCCTGGCCGACCGCGTGGTGGTTATGGAAAAGGGCATCGTCCAGCAGGTGGGCAGCCCCACCGAGATCTATGACAACCCGGCCAACACCTTCGTCGCCAGCTTCATCGGGTCGCCCGCGATGAACCTGATCGAGGGCACCCTCTCCGGCGGGCGGTTCACCGCGCCAAATGCCGACATTCCGGGCCTCACCGGTCCCGATGGCAAGGTCACGCTCGGCTTCCGCGCAGAGGATGCGCAGGTGGTCGAGAGCGGCGGGCAAATCAACGCGCCGATCTACACCCTCGAACTTCTGGGCGATGCCACAATGGTCACCGTCCGCATCGGCAAGACCTTGGTGTCCGTACGCGCCGACAAATCTTTCCGGGCAGAGATCGACGATCCGGTATCCATCGCGGTGCCTGCCGCCGCCTGCCACCTCTTCGATGGCCAGACCGGCCAGCGTATCGGGGCCTGAGGCCCTCATCATCAGGGGCCGCCACCCAATGACGCGGTCCGTAGCAACAGTCTGGGAGAGAGACATGTTCCTGAAGAAGATAGCCATTACCGGGGCCGTGGCTGGCCTGATGGGCTCGGCGGCCTTTGCAGAAGGCCACGGTGCCATGTGCGGACCCGAAGGCCAGTCGATCCGCATCCTCGCCAGCGATTTCCCGGCGATCCATGCCGTGGTCGATCAGGGCGAGGCCAATTGCGGCGCGGCGGCGGGCGAGTTTGCCCGTAACCACACCACCGAGGCGCGCCAGATCATGAACGCCGCCCTCACGCCCAATCCGGCCGAGTACACCTCGGTCATCCTCGCCAACTCGACCCTCACCCAGCTGATGAACGACGACCTCGTGCGCCCGCTGAACGACCTCGTCGAGAAGTACAGCGACAACGTGAAGCCGAACCAGCTCATCACCATCGGTGGTGACGTGATGGCAGTGGCCTTCATGGCCAACGCCCAGCACCTCTTTGTCCGGCAGGACATCCTCGAGCAGGCAGGCGTGACCAAGGTTCCTGAAACCTACGACGAACTGCTGGCCGCTGCCGAGGCCATTCGCGCCGCCGGGATCATGGAGCATCCGCTGGTGATGAACATGCAGGTTGGCTGGAACATCGGTGAAAGCTTCAACCTCGTGTTCCTTGCTCATGGCGGCGAGTTCTTCAAGCCCGGCACCGCCGAGCCCACAGTCAACAGCGAGGCCGGTGTCGCCGCGCTGGAGACCCTGAAGAAACTGGTCGAATACGCCCACCCCGACTATCTGACCCAGGCCTCCAACGAGACCCAAGGTCTGTGGGAGGCCGGTCAGGCCGCTCTCGGCATCATGTGGGGCTCGCGCGGCGCTGCCATTCTCGATGATGAGGGCTCCACCCCCGAGGTGACGGGCAGCACTGTGCTCGCCAAGGCCCCCTCGGTCGAGCCCGGCGGCATCCCCGGCGCCACGCTCTGGTGGGATGGCATCACCATCTCCCGCAACGTCTCCGACGAAGAGGCCGAGGCCACCTTCGCGGCGCTCGTCTCCGGCATGACCCCCGAGATGGTGGCCGCCAACAACGATGATGCCGTCTGGCTGCTCGATGGCTTCACCCCCGGCCCGGCCGCCGCTGGCGTTGCCGCCACCGCGCAGGGCGGGGCCAAGCCCTACCCGATGATCCCGCAGATCGGGATCATGCACAACGCGCTGGGCAACGAGTTGGTCGACTTCCTGAAAGGCGCCGAAAGCGCCGAGCAGGCGCTGGCCGATGTCGAGGCGGCCTATACCACCGCTGCCAAGGAAGCAGGCTTCCTCCAGTAAGTCTCTCCCCAGGGGAGGGGCCGGCTCCAGCGGCCCCTCCCACCTTTTCCACGCAGCCGGAGCGCGCGCCGATGAAAAACCGTACCTTCTTCTGGTTCATCCTGCCGACGCTCTCGGCGATGGTCCTCTTCATCGCCCTGCCGATCGTATCGGTCTTCATCCAGTCGCTTCACATCGAGCACGAACAGGTGCTCGTGGTCTCCGAAAGCTGCGGCCCCTTCGGCTGCTCCGAGACAACCGCCGTCGATGCCGCCGCCACCGAGGCCCTGCGCGAGGCGCAGCCGCTTGGGCGCTTCAACGGGCTGAAGACCTACACCAACCGCTCCCACCTCGCCTTTGCCGAGGTGGCGGAAGCGTGGCGCACCACCGACAGCTTCCTCGCCTTCCTGAACCGCATGTTTAACCTGCCGTTCTACAAGGCGCTCCTCTTCACCATGGCCTACACCGCCATCGTCACCCCCTGCGTGCTGGTGCTGGGCCTCGCCGTGGCGACAGGCGTGAACAACCTCCCCAAGCTGCTGAAGGGCCCGACCATCTTCTTCTCGCTGCTGCCGATGATCGTGACCCCGCTGGTCGGCGCGCTGATCCTGTTCTGGATGGTCGATGGCGACGGGATCATCGGCAACTCGCTGCAGTCGCTCTTCGACGACCCCTCGCTCAGCCTCAAGGCCTCGCCCGCGCTGACCTGGATGATGCTCATGGTCTACGGCGTGTGGCACTCGCTGCCCTTCAGCTTCATCGTCTTCTACGCCGGTCTCCAGACCCAGCCGAAAGACACGATGGAGGCCGCCATGATCGACGGCGCCACCACCTGGCAGCGCATGCGCTACGTCACGATCCCGCACCTGATGCCGCTGGTCACTTTCGTTACCCTGATCCAGCTGATGGACAACTTCCGGGTCTTCGAACCGGTGGTCAGCTTCCAGGCCCAGGCCCATGCGCCAACGCTGTCGTGGATCATCTACAACGACCTGCGCGAAAGCGGAAACCCGCTCTACGGCTCCGCAGGGGCGACCTCGATGATGACCATCATCGGCGTGGCGATCCTTCTGATGCCGGTGCTGATCCGCACCTGGCGCGACTACACCCGCAAAGCAGCCCACTGAGGAGACGACCATGAGCACACAGGCCCTCTCCCGCACCACGCCGCTGAAGATCATCTCGCTGGCCCTCGTCGCCGCATGGCTGGTCATCGCCGCCTTCCCGTTCTTCTGGACCCTCTGGGGCAGCTTCAAGGTGCAGGCCGACTTCTTCTCGAAGGCCGACTGGACCAACGCGCTCACCGGCGCCGAAACCATCCGCGAGACTGGCGCGGCCTTCACCACCCGCGGCTACTACGGCGCATGGGTGCAAGAGGAATTCTGGCGCCCGGTTCTGAACACGCTGATCGTGGTGTTCTTCACCGTCATCATCTCGCTCACCTTCGGCACGCTGGGCGGCTACGCCCTGGCGCGTTCCGGCAAACGCTATGCCTTCTGGATCCTGATGGCCGCGCTGGTCTTCCGCGCCATGCCGCACATCACGCTGGTCTCGGGCTACCTGCTGCCGTTCTTCGAGTGGAACGTCTGGGGCATCCTGCCCACCACCATCATCGTGCTCGTGGCCATCAATCAGCCCTTCACGCTCTGGATGCTGCACAGCTTCTTCCTGAACATCCCCAAGGACATGGACGAGAGCGCCATGGTCGACGGATGCACCCGGTTCCAGGCCTTCCGGCACGTGATCATCCCGGTCATGTGGCCCGGCGTCATCACCACCGGATTGTTCAGCTTTCTGCTGGCCTACAACGACTTTGCGGTCACCTCGATGCTGCTGTCGTCGGAGAACGAAACCATGATCCCGGCCATCGCCAGCTTCCTCGGCACCACACAGGTGGAAGGCAACGTGATGTTCGCCGTCGCCGCCGTGGTCTCGGCCACCGCGCCGCTCTTCCTGCTGGTGATGTTCTTCCAGCGCCAGATCGTCAGCGGCCTGACCGCAGGGGCGGTGAAAGGGTGAGCCTGCACGACGACAACAAGGCGCTGCTTGCGCCCCTGCGCCGGGCCCTGCGCTCGGGCGAAGGGGCGGCGGTGCGCGCCGCGCTCAAGGCGGCTTTCGCACCCGATGCGCAGATCCGGCTGGGCCATCCGCACGGGCAGATCGTTGGGCCGGAGGCGCTGTGGGAGCAGGTCTATGCCCCGCTCATGGCGGCGATGCCCGACATGGAGCGCACCGAGTTCATCATGATGGCCGGGCCGCGTTGGGGCGCGGGCAAAAGTGGCAACTGGGTCGGCCTTGGCGGCAATATCGTCGGCACCCTGCGCGCGCCTTGGCTCGGCATCCCGTCCACCCTGCGCCCCGCCTTCTTCCGCTATCAGGAGTACCTGCGCATCGAGGCGGGCCGCGTGGTCGAGATGGAGGGACTGTGGGACATCCCGCAACTCATGCTCCAAGCGGGCGTCTGGCCGATGGCCCCGCAACTCGGCGTCGAGTGGATGTGCCCCGGCCCGGCAGACGGGCAGGGGGTGCTGACCGCCCCGCAAGATGCCGCTCAGGGCGACACCTCGGTGCAGGTGGTCTGGGATATGCTCCACGATCTCAAGCAGGGCACCGCGAACGACCCCGAGCGCGGTTTGGGTGGCTACTGGCACCCCAACGCGGTCTGGTATGGCCCCACCGGTCTCGGCACCGCGCGCGGCCATTCGGGGATTGCCGAGCTGATCTTCCGGCAGTTCCGCGAGGGCCTCTCCGACAATACCCGCCGTCTCGACGAGGGCGTGTTCTTTGGCGACGGCAACCTCGTGGCCTTCACCGGCTGGCCCTCGGGCACCGCGCTGCACACGGGCGACGGGTTCCTTGGCCTCGCGCCCACTGGCAAGCAGATCACCCGCCGCAGCCTGGATTTCTGGCGCGTCGAGAATGGCCTCGTGCGCGAGTGCTGGGTCATGGTCGACATGCTCGACCTCTACCGCCAACTCGGCATCGACGTGCTGGCCCGCATGGCCCGCCTCTCGGGCGGAAGGCTCGCCGCATGAGCGCCTCCGCCCGCCATTCCGCCCTGTCGCGCCACCCCGCGCTGAACCGGATGCCCCGGGATTTTCTGAAACGGCTCACCCCGCTTCACCGAATTTCCCGACGCAGACTTGAAGGATCAGACAGATGAAGGGTTCCAGACCCGAACAGGCGGTGCTCAGCAGAGACACCGACATGAGCAAGACAGCCGAGACCCGCGCCGTGATCGAGGGCATGGTCGACGGGCTCAATGACCACCGGATCGACGATATCGGCCAGTTCTTTGCCGAGGGCTTCCGCTGGATGGGCAATGAGGGCTGCGGCACCAAGACCGGGCTGCAGGAGTTTCATGACAACTGGCAGCGCCCGTTTCAGGCGGCCTTCAGCGACAAGACCTGCATCGACGAGGCGCGCCTCTACATGGGCGAGTGGGCCGCCGCCTTCGGGCGGCAGGAGGCCACCCATTCCGGCCCCTTCATGGGTGTGGCGCCCACCGGAAAGCGTATTGAAATCAGGTACATGGATTTTTGGAAAGTGGAGGGCGGCAAGATCACCGACAACTGGGTGATGGTCGATTTCCCCCATGTTCTGGCCCAGCTCGGCACCGATGTGTTCGGCGGCGAGGGCTGGGAAGCCTACGACCGGGGCGACAAGGTTCCGCCCCGGCCCGCAAACTGAAGGAAAAGAGCGATGACCGTGGAATATCTCAAGCGAGGCAAGCCCGAGGCCGACAGGGCGGAGGATGATGCCAAGGTGCGCGGCGTGGTCGAGGCCGCGCTGAAGGATATCGAAGCGCGGGGCGATACCGCCGTCCGCGAGATGAGCCAGAAGTTCGACAACTATAGCCCCGAGGGCTTCCGCCTGACCGATGGCCAGATCGAAGGGCTGATGTCCAAGGTCTCGGCACGCGACATGGAAGACATCAAGTTCGCCCAAGAGCAGGTGATGAACTTCGCCCGCGCCCAGCGGGCCTCGATGACCGATATCGAGGTTGAGACCCTGCCGGGCGTCGTTCTCGGCCACAAGAACATCCCCGTGCAGTCCGTCGGCTGTTACGTGCCCGCCGGCAAATTCCCGATGGTCGCCTCGGCGCATATGTCGGTCGCCACCGCCACCGTCGCCGGCGTGCCGCGCATCGTGGCCGCCACCGCGCCCTTCAAGGGCGAGCCCAACCCGGCGGTCATCGCCGCCATGCACCTCGGCGGGGCGCATGAGATCTACGCGCTGGGCGGCATTCAGGCGATCGGCGCGATGGCGCTGGGCACCGAAACGATCGATCCGGTGCACATGCTCGTCGGCCCCGGCAATGCCTTCGTGGCCGAGGCCAAGCGCCAGCTCTACGGCCGCGTCGGGATCGACCTCTTCGCCGGTCCGACCGAGACGATGGTGATTGCCGACGAAACAGTCGACGCCGCGCTTTGCGCCACCGACCTGCTGGGTCAGGCCGAGCACGGTTACAACTCCCCTGCCGCGATGATCACCACCTCGCGCAAGCTGGCCGAGGCGACGCTGGCCGAGATCGACCGGCTGCTACAGATCCTGCCCACCGCCGAAACCGCCGCCGCCTCCTGGCGCGACTACGGCGAC
Organism: Vannielia litorea; assembly: GCF_019801175.1. Lineage (NCBI taxonomy): Bacteria > Pseudomonadati > Pseudomonadota > Alphaproteobacteria > Rhodobacterales > Paracoccaceae > Vannielia > Vannielia litorea. The sequence continues at coordinate 2,761,808 of NZ_JAHVJR010000001.1, read as the reverse complement.
ATCATCCTCTGCGAAGACCACGACGAGATGCTGCGCGTCGCCAACGAGATGGCCTATGAGCACGTGCAGGTGATGACCGACCGCGACGATTGGTATCTCGAGCACATGCACAGCTACGGCGCGCTGTTTCTTGGCCCGCGCACCAACGTGGCCAACGGCGACAAGGTGATCGGCACCAACCACACCCTCCCGACCAAGCAGGCGGGCCGCTACACCGGCGGGCTCTGGGTGGGCAAGTTCCTGAAAACCCACAGCTATCAGCGGGTAACAACGGATGAAGCCGCAGCCATGATCGGCGCATACGGCTCTCGCCTTTGCATGCTCGAGGGCTTCGTCGGCCATGCCGAACAATGCAACATCCGCGTCCGCCGCTACGGCGGACAGAACGTGCCCTACGGAGTGGCCGCAGAATGACCGATACCCACACATCCAACAAGGCGGCCCTCGCGCCGCTCCGCGCGGCCATGTCGGAGTTCGACGAGGCCAAGGTGCGCGCCGCGCTGGATGCGGTGATCGCCCCGGATGCGGTCATTCACATGCCGCACCCCTTCGGCGACTTCACCGGCCCGCAGGCCTTTTACGATGCCTGCTACGCGCCCCTTTTCGATGCCATGCCCGACCTCGAGCGCCGGGACTGGATCGTGATGGGCGGGCCGGATGAAGATGGTGCGAACTGGGTCGGCTGCGGTGGCCACTACTTCGGCACCTTTGTCGGGCCGTGGCTCGATATTCCTCCGACCGGCCACCTCACCCACATGCGCTTTCACGAGTTCTACCGCTTCGAGGGTGGCAAGGTCGTGGAGATCCAGACGCTGTGGGACATCCCCGAGGTGATGATGCAGGCCAACGCCTGGCCGATGGCGCCCTCGCTCGGCCTCGAGTTCTGCATCCCCGGCCCCGCCACACTCGATGGCATGGTGCCCGGCCCGTGGAACGCGGAAAAATCCCGCGCCTCGCAGCAGCACATCATCACCATGCTGGAGCACATGAAGCGCCACCCGTCCAAAGGCGGGCCGGAGGTGATGGAGATGCCGCGCTTCTGGCACGACCGGATGAACTGGTATGGCCCGGCAGGCATTGGCACCGGCCGGGGTATTGCGGGCTTTCGCAACTGGCACCAGATCCCGTTTCTCAACGGCATGCCCGACCGCGGCCAATATGTGGATGAAATCACCTACCACTTCTTCGGAGATGGCGACTACGCCGCTGTCACCGGCTGGCCCGACATGATCCAGACCGTGACCCACGATGGCTGGATGGGCATTGCCCCCTCCGGCAAGAAGATCACCATGCGCTCGCTCGATTTCTGGCGGCTCGAGAATGGCAAGATCCGCGAGAACTGGGTGATGGTCGATATCCTCGACGCCTACCGTCAGCTCGGGGTCGACGTGTTCGCCCGCCTGCGTGAATTCAACAAGGTGCGGGTCCCCGGTCGCATCGCCTTTCCGGTGGGAGACGTGTGATGGACCTGCCGCGCACGCCCTCCTTCCGGCTGGACGGAAAGCGCGCGCTCGTGGCGGGCGCCTCCTCGGGCATCGGGCAGGCCTGCGCTGTGGCGTTGGCCGAGCACGGGGCCGAGGTAGTGCTGGCCGCAAGGACGGCCGCAAAGCTGGAGGCGCTGGAGGACGCGCTGAAGGCCCGCGGCCATGCGGCCACGGCCCTTAGCCTCGATGTTGCCGATGTCCCGGCGACCGAGGCGGCCGTGGCCGCAAACGGCCCCTTCGACATTCTGATCAACTCCGCAGGCCTCGCGATCCACAGCCCCGCGCTCGAAACCACCGAGGCGGATTTCGATGCAGCCACCGGCCTCAACGTGAAGGGCGCCTATTTTCTCACGCGCGCGGTGGCGCGCGGGCTGGCGGAGGCGGGTCGCCCCGGCTCGCTGATCACCATCTCCAGCCAGATGGCCAAGGTGGGCGGGGTCGACCGCGCGGTCTATTCTGCCACCAAGCACGCGGTGGAGGGCTTCACCAAGTCGATGGCAATCGAATGGGGGCCAAAGGGCATCCGCGTCAACACCATCTGCCCCACCTTCATCATCACCCCGCTCACCCGGCAAACCTTCGATCGTCCCGAACGCCGCGCATGGGTGGAAGAGAAGATCAAGCTCGGCCGCGTGGGCGAGGTCGAAGACATCATGGGCGCCGCCGTGTTTCTGGCCTCCGATGCCGCCAGCCTCATCACCGGCACCGCCCTGATGGTCGATGGCGGCTGGACGGCGGACTGATGATGCACGCGATGAACCAGCCCCAGCCAAAGCAGACCCCGACCGAGGTCGAGGCCACCGCCGAACGCCTCTGGCAGCAAATGCCCTCCGAGGTGCGCTACGTGCTGCGCCGCCGGCTGGCCGAGCTGGACCTGCTGAAGGCGATCACGCTGATCGGGCGGCACTGGCAGAACGGCCACTGGTCGATCACGCCCTTTCCCGCAGGCGACGGCTTTGCCATAGGCGTCGGCATGGCAATGGAACTGGCAGACAGGTTGAGGGCGGGCAATGACAGATAGCAAGGTGACCTCACTCGACGTGGCCCGCAAGGCGGGTGTGAGCCAGTCGGCGGTGAGCCGGGTGTTCACACCGGGCGCCTCCGCCTCGCAAAAGACCATCGACAAGGTCCGCAAGGCTGCGGATGAACTCGGATACCGGCCCAACGTGCTCGCCCGCGCGATGGTCTCCGGCAAGAGCCGGATCATCGGTCTCGTGGTCGCCTATCTCGAGAACTACTTCTACCCCGAGGCGCTCGAAAAGCTCTCCAACGCACTGCAGGCCCAAGGCTATCATGTGCTGGTTTTCATGGCCTCGCAGACCAAGGGCAACATCGACAGCGTGGTCGAGGAGATCCTCGACTATCAGGTCGATGGCATCGTGCTGGCCTCCATCGCCATGTCCTCCGACCTTGCCGAACGCTGCGATAAAGCTGGCGTGCCGGTGGTGCTATTCAACCGCTACGAGGAAGGCGAAGGCCTGAGCGCAGTCACCTCCGACAATCTCTCGGGCGGGCGTCAGGTGGCCGAGTTCCTTCTGGCCGGCGGGCACACGCGGATCGGCTACATCGCCGGATGGGAAGGCGCCTCCACCCAGCGTGACCGTGAGCAAGGCTTTCTCGAGGGGCTGAAGGCGGGCGGGCAGGAGCTCTTCACCCGCGCCGTAGGCAATTACGAGGTCGACACCGCCCGCACCGCCGCCCGTGAGATGTTCGCCGACCCGGGCAAGCGCCCCGACGCCGTGTTCATCGCCAACGACCACATGGCCTTTGCCGTGATGGATGTGATCCGCTTCGAGCTGGGCCTCTCCGTGCCCGGCGACGTTTCGGTGGTGGGCTACGATGACGTGCCCCCCGCCGCTTGGCTCGCCTACAACCTCACCACCGTGCGCCAGCGCGCCAACCTGATGGTGGAAGAGACCGTCAAGGCGCTGCTCGCCCACATCGACACCCCCGACACAGCCGAGGCCCGCATGGTCGCCATCGACGCGCCGCTCATCGTGCGCGGCTCGGCCCGAATACCCCAAGGATGGACCCGCACATGACTGCCCCGATGCAAGGCTTCGACCCCAAGTTCCGTGACTTCCCCGATTACATCATCGGGATCACCAAGGAGATATGGGAAGACCGTGGCATCGCCACGCTGCACGACTATTACGCGCCCGATATCGTGGTGCGCTCGCCCGCCTCCGTCGTCGTCGGCAACCAAGGCGTCATCGCGGCCACCATGGCAACGCTGGCCGAGTTTCCCGATCGAACCCTTTTTGGTGAAGACGTGATCTGGTCCGGCACTCCGGAGGAGGGGATGCTCTCCAGCCACCGGCTGCATTCCACCGCCACCCACATCAACCCGGGCGTCTACGGCGCGCCCACCGGCAAGCAGTTGCACTACCGCATCCTCGCCGACTGCCACGCCCGGAACAACGCCATCGACGACGAGTGGCTGATCCGCGACCAGGGTGCCATCGTCCGCCAACTCGGCTGGGAGCCCAAGGACTACGCCCGCGATCTGATCGCCCGCGAAGGCGGGCCGGAGCATTGCGTCAAACCCTACACCCCCGCCAATGATGTCGAAGGCCCCTACAAAGGCAGCGGCAATCAAAGCGAATGGGGCGAGCGCCACGCCGATGTGCTCACCCGCATCATGAATGCCGATTTCACCGTGATCCCCGAGGCCTACGACCGCGGCGCCAACCTCTACTACCCCGGCGGGCTTGATACGCTGTCCTTCGACGGGGCAGACCGCTTCTGGATGGGCCTCCGCGCCTCCTTCCCCAACGCGAAGTTCACCCTCCACCACACCATCGGCCGCCACGATCCGATGATGCCTCCCCGCTCGGCCCTGCGCTGGACCATGCACGGCAAGCATGAAGGCTGGGGCGGCTTCGGCACGCCTACCGGCGCAGAGGTCTTCGTGCTGGGCATCAGCCACGTCGAATGGGGCGCGCTCGTCGGCGGTGAGCCCCGCATCCGCCGCGAATGGACGCTCTACGACGAGACCTCGATCTGGAAGCAGATCCTGCTCCAGACGGGCGACCTCTGATGCTGCCTTGCCCGCAAGAAACCGCGCGGCGCTTTCACGCGCATCGCGCTGGGCTGCGGGCGCGGCGGCTCAACCTGCATCCGCCGGGGCAGGGGCCACGCGCCCTCACCCCACGGATACAGACAGAAGGACCACACAGATGACCCCGCAAGAGATCGAATCCCGCATCGTCCGCTACGGCGACCTGCAACCCTGCAAGACCGCCTTCATCGACGCCCACACGCCCGGCTCCGACCAGAAGGAGAATTTCACCATCATCGGTGGAGGGGTGTCCGAAAGCCCCGACCAGCACGTGCACATCTCGATCCCGCACGGCTTCAACATCGGCGCCGCAGGCCAACCGCCCAAGTGCCGAAACTCGCTGCACGATCACCACACGGCAGAGGCCTTTTTCGTGCTGTCCGGCCGCTGGCGGTTCTTCTGGGGCCGCTGGGGCGACGCCGGCGAGGTCACGCTGGAGCCCGGCGATATCTTCAACATCCCTACTGGCATCTTCCGCGGCTTCGAGAACATCGGCACCGACTACGGAATGATCATGGCCATCCTTGGCGGCGATGATGCCGGCGGCGGTGTCATGTGGGCGCCGCAGGTGATCGAGGACGCCGCCGACCACGGCCTCGTGCTGGGCGAGAACGGCAAGCTCTACGACAGCAAGAAACAGCAGCGCCTCCCCGACGGCGTCAAGCCGATGCCGGTGATGTCCGAGGCCGAGCTGGCCAAGCGCCCCGAGCCGACCACAGCAGAGGTGCTCCCCAACCACGTCGCCCGCTACTGGGACATGGTCGCGCTGGCCGACCGCAAGCCCTGCAAGGTGATCGGCGAAACCGGCCTGCTGCGTGACAAGCCGGGCTTCGAGGTCGACTTCATCACCCGCGGTTCGGCGACAGAGCGCAAACACAGCCATGACAAGCCCTCCGTCCTGATGCCCGTCACCGGCCATTGGAAGGTGAGCTGGGAGGGCGGTTCGGCCACGCTGGCACCGGGCGATACCATGTCGGTGCCCGAGAACCTCGCCCATTCCGCCGTGCCGTCGATGACCGGCGAGGCCGCACTCTACCACATCATCGGCACCGCCGATCCGGCTGGCCCGAGCTGGAAAGGCTGACGCCTCCCATGTCCGCCACACCTCTCGTGCTCCTGCCCGGAATGATGTGCGATGCGCGTCTCTTCGCGCCGCAAATCGCGGCGTTCGGTCAGGCGCGCGAGGTGATCGTGCCAGATCTGACGGGGGCCTGCACCATGCAAGTCCTCGCCGCCGCGGTTCTCTCCGAGGCCCCAGAGCGGTTTGCGATCGGCGGCCTCTCGATGGGCGGGATCGTCGCGATGGAGGTGGCCCGCCAAGCGCCCGAGCGGCTCGCAGGGCTGGCGCTGCTCGATACCAACCCGCTGGCCGAACTGCCGGAGAAGCAGGCAGGCCGGGCGCCACAGATCGAGCGGGTTCATAACAACGGCCTCGCCGCGGTGATGACAGAGGAGATGATCCCCCATTATCTCGCGGATGAAGCGGCCACGCCCGATTTGCCCGATCTTTGCCGGCGCATGGCGCTGGACCTCGGGCAGCAGGCCTTCACCAACCAGTCCATCGCGCTCCGCGACCGCCCCGACCAGACCGGCACGCTGAAGGCGCTCTCGATGCCCTCGCTCGTGCTCTGCGGCAGGCATGACAGGCTCTGCCCCGTCGAGCGCCACCAACTGATGCACGCGCTCATTCCCGGCTCGACACTCGAGATCGTCGAACACGCCGGACACCTCACTACCCTCGAACGCCCCTACGAGACCAACGCGGCCCTCGCCCGCTGGCTGGAGACCCTATGACCCCCGAGACCCTAGACCGGCTGCGAAAGGTCGACACCCCCACAGTCTGCAACGCCATCGAAGTCATTGAAGGCAAACGCGGGTTTGACCGTTACACCCGTGGAACAATTCTCAGCAGCGACCAAACCGCCGGTGCCCTCGTGGGCCGTGCCCGCACCGCCAAGATCGCCGCCATCGCCCCGCCCGAGGAGGCGCCCGAGGTGATCAAGGCCCGCCGGATGGACTATTACCGCCACATGGCCACCGGCCCGCGCCCGGCCTTGGCCGTGGTCGAAGATCTCGATGGCGAAAACGCGGTCGGCGCCTTCTGGGGCGAGATCAACACCAACGTCCACAAGGGCTTCGGGCTCGCCGGCACGCTGACGAACGGTGTAATGCGCGACCTCGGCGATTTGCCCGAGGGCTACCCGGTCCTGGCCGGCTCCATCGGCCCCTCGCACGCCTTCGTCCATGTCCGCGAGATCGGCACACCCGTCACCGTCTTCGGCATGACCATCGCCGACGGCGACCTTGTCCACGCCGACCGTCACGGCGCGCTGGTCATCCCCGAGCCCTACATCGCCTCCATCGCCGCCGCGATCGCCAAGATGCAGAAAACCGAAGCCATCGTCCTGGACGCCGCCCGCGCCCCTGGCTTCGACTTCGAAACCTTCGAGGCCGCATGGTCAGCCTTCGAGAAAGCGCGGACCTGAACGCGTCGGAGCCACGCTATCCTTCGAGGCGCCCCCCGTCAGCCTTCAACCCCATCCCTCCGGTAGCCGTCCCTCGCAGCCCTGACCGCAAATCTCCAACCCACGGAACCACTCATGCCCCAAACCCTGCGTTTCGGCCTCCTTGCGCTTACCGCCTATTTCGTCTGCATGGCGATTGCGCATTTCTTCGGTCTCAAAGTGCCCATTCTCTTCGTCTATTACGACACGCCCTTCTACGCCTACCAGGACAAGATCATTTCCTTCGCAGTCCTTAGCTACGTCGGCCTGTTTTACGCGGCCTCCCGGGATATCAAACTCGTCCCCATCGCCCTGGCCGTTCTGGGGGCAACTGCCCTCGGCCTCGCGTCCGTCAATATGTCGGAGGCCCTGGCTTCGGTGCTCTCGGAGGACCGGTCCACCTGGCCCTATTGGGCGCAGACCGCCATGATCGCCGGTCTCTGGTTCATCCTGACAATCCTGTATCTCGGGCGACCAAAGGCCTGACCGCCCCCGTTCCCGCCCGGCCCTACCAGTCGCGGGGCCGGGTGCGCTCAAGCTCGGCGCTGATCGGAATGAACTCCTGTTCATCCCCCGGGGGCAGCCTGAAAGGCCCGTTGGCCCAATCTGCCGCCTTCCAGTCCTCCTTCGCCTGCTCGATCCGATCCTTCGAGGAGGAGACGAAGTTCCACCAGATGTAGCGCTTCTCGTTGAGCGTCGCCCCGCCAAGCGCCATGAGCCGCGCCCCCTGCGGCCCGGCCTTGATCGAAATCCGGTCACCGGGCCGAAACACCATCATCCGACCGGCCTCGAATGTGTCACCACTCACCTCGATGCTGCCTTCAGAAACATAGATGCCGCGATCCTCGTGATCGTCGGGCAGCGGGAAGGCGGCGCCGGGCCGGAGCACGACATCGAGATAGAAGGTTTCCGATTGCATGGTGACAGGGCTCGCCTTGCCATAGGCCTCGCCGAGGATCAGCCGGGCCCTAGCCCCGCCGTCCTGAAACTGCGGCAAGGTGGCCTCCTTGTGATGCTCGAAATCCGGCGCCATCTCTTCGCGGTCTTCGGGCAGGGCAATCCAGGTCTGGATGCCGAACAGCTTGTGCCGGGTTGCGCGGGTCTCCTCGCTGGTGCGCTCCGAATGGGTCACGCCGCGCCCGGCCACCATCCAGTTGACCTCGCCGGGGTAGATCATCTGATGCGTGCCGAGGCTGTCCCGATGCTCGAACTCGCCCTGGTAGAGATAGGTCACTGTGCCGAGGCCGATATGTGGATGCGGGCGCACGTCGATACCGCCATCGGTGATGAACTCCGCCGGGCCCATCTGGTCGAAAAAGATGAACGGCCCCACCATCTGCCGCGCCGGGGCGGGCAAGGCGCGCCGCACCTCGAATCCGCCGAGATCACGGGCGCGCGGAATGATGAGCGTGTCGATCTCCCCGGCGTGCTCCAACGGGCATTCGGGGTTGTGCGTGGGGTTCCAGCTCATGGTTGTCCTTTCTCTCGATGGTGTCTCTCTTGCCGGGCAGCCTCACCACTGGATGACATCTGCCAGCTCTTCCCGATGCTTCAGCGCATGGGCCCGCACAAAGGGGCATAGCGGCACGATCCTTTCGCCGCGCCGCCGGGCATCGTCGATCAGGCGATCAACCAGCATCCGCGCCACACCCATGCCCCTCATGCTGTCGGGCACGAAGGTATGGTCAGCGATGAACAGCGTGGGCGTGACCTTGGAGGTGGTCAGCTCCGCTTCGCCCCCCGCCTCCGGCGTGGTCGCCACGTAGCGCCCCTTGCTCTCGGTTTCGGTGTAAGTGATCTCAACGTCGGCCACGATCCGGGCTCCTTTCTTCATCTGAGGCAGGGCGGCGCAGCAGGGCGTGCCCCGGCGAGGTCAGTCCGTTGTCACGAGGCTCTGCAGAGCCACAAGCTCCGGCTGGCGCACCTCATGCCCGCCGTCATGGATTTCTGTCGCAACCTCGGCCCCCTGCTCAGCGTACCAGCCGATCAGCCGCTCGGTCAGCGGCCATGGGCAAATCGGGTCGCGCCGGCCTGCGGTGATCAGAACCCGGGTTCCTGCGAGGCCCGGAGCCGCATCTGGCGCCCAGGGGATCAGCGGGTGAAGCAGCCCGACCCGGTCGAATAGATCGGGCTGCGCCATCGTCACCGAGGCAAGGATATTGGCGCCATTGGAGTAGCCGAACCCGTAAACCGGGTTGCCCGGATGCTGCGCCTTGTGCGCCGCGACATACGAGGCCAGCGCCTCAGTCCGGCGTGCCAGATCCTCCATGTCATAAACACCCTCGCCGGTCCGGCGAAAGAAGCGCGCGGCCCCCATCTCCGAGACATCACCGCGCGGCGAAACGATGCCCGCGCCGGGCAGGAGTTGCCCGGCAATCTCGAAGAACTGGGTTTCATCCCCGCCGGTGCCGTGGAAGGCAAAGATCAGCGGTGCCCCCGGCTCCGGCGGCCTCGTCAATGCGTGATAGCTTTCCGTTCCCATGGATCGGCTCCTTATCCAGAGATCGGGGGCAGAAGCCCCTCGATCTCGGCGCGATGCGGCTCGTAGCGCGTGGGCAGTTTCAGAGCCTCCCCCAGATGCGCCGTATCCTCGTCCCGATCGAACCCGGGCTCATTGGTCGCCACTTCAAACAGCACCCCGCCCGGCGTGCGGAAGTAGATCGCCCAAAAGTAGTCCCGGTCGATCACCGGCGTCACCTGGTAACCGGTGTCCATCAGGGCGCGGCGCACCTCAAGCTGCGCTGCCCGGTTCTCCACCGCGAAGGCGATGTGATGAACCGATCCAGCGCCTTGCCCAGCCGTGCGCGCATCCGGCACTTCCTCAAGGTCGATGGTGTCGGCGGCATTGCCTCCTTCGATCCGATAGCGGGTGATCCCTCCGTCGCTCTCGTGTTTCTGATACCCCATGAAGCTCAATAGCTCGCCGGTCGCCGCCGCATCCCGCAGGCTGAAGCGCGCGCCGTGAAAACCCAGAATGCCCGCATCTTCGGGCACATCGCTTCCGGTCCACGGCGTGCGGCCGCGCAGATCGCTTTCCACCAGAGCAAACCCGTCCCCGTCCGGCCCGTCAAAACCCAACCGGTTTTCGCCCAGAAACGCGCTTTCATGCAGCCCGGTCACGCCGCGCGTGGCGAGGCGCTCCTTCCAGTATCCCAGCGCACCCTTGGGCACGGCAAACTCGGTCGTTCCCACCTCGCCGGTGCCCCGGCGGCCCTTTGGCATGTTCCCGAATGGGAAGTATGTCATCACCGATCCGGGCGTGCCCACCTCGTCCCCGTAATAGAGGTGATACACCTCCGGCGCATCGAAGTTGACGGTCTTCTTGACCCGGCGCAGGCCAAGGGTATTGGTGAAGAACGCGTTGTTTTCATTTGCATCTCCTGCCATCGATGTAACGTGATGCAGGCCTTTGATCTCGGTAATCATGGCTGTGCCTTTCAAGCGATCCCTGTGTCTTGATCCCAAGATAGGGCATGGCGCCATTCACATTAATCGAAATGGCATTGCACTCACTATTGTCATGAGTGCAATAATTCCGAATGCAGGACATCAAACCGATCCGGGTGTTTTTGAAGGTGGTCGAGCTCAGCAGTTTCGCCGCCGCATCCCGCGCCCTCAAGATGACACCGGCCTCTGTCACGCGCATCGTCGCGCGGCTCGAAGAGGACCTTGGCCAGCAGCTTCTGGTCCGCACAACCCGGCAGGTTTCGCTCACGACAGCCGGGGCGACCATGGCCGCCCGCTATGCGCCTGTCGTTGCCGACTTCGACCGGATCACCGAAGAAATCACCCGATCCGCCCGCCCCGACCGGGGGCGGCTCTCCATCAACGCGCCGATGTCGCTGGGCCTGCGACTGATGCCAAGCCTGATCGACAGGTTCCGGCTGGCCTATCCGAACATCACGCTGGATGTGCAATTGACCGATGCCTTCATCGACATCGTCCAGGAACGGTGCGATCTCGCCATCCGCATCTCAGGCCCGCCTGCCGACAAGTCGACCATCTGGCGCAAGATCTGCGAAGTCCCTCGGCACCTCGTGGCAGCCCCGGACCTCTTCAACCGTACCCCGAAGCCCGAAACGCCCGACGATCTCGATCCGGCGGTCTGCATGTCCTATTCAGCCTCGGGCCGGGCGGAAACCTGGAAGCTCAGCCATGGCGGGCGATCGCGCAACGTGACCGCAGGCGCTTCGATCCTCAGCAACAACGGCGACTTTCTCTACGCCCTGGCCAAGGCCGGAAACGGAATAGCGCTGCTGCCGGATTTCATCGTCAGTGACGGGATAGCAAACGGCGAAGTCGAAACCGTCCTCAGCGACTGGTCCGCACCGCCCCTCTGGCTGACGCTGTTCTATCCACCCTATGAGGTGTTGCCGCCATTGGTGGCGACCTTCACGGACTTCTTCGAAGCCCATCTCAAGGAAGTAGCCGGTCTAAGTTTTGATCAGTCCCGCCGATGAGGCCGTGACGCAGCAAGCTATCCCCCGATTATGCTGGTCGCTAAGAACACTTCCGGCCCAGAGCCGCCATTCGCCACATCCCCCTCAAATTTCAATGCATTTTGCTAAAGCCGTCGTTGGCTGTATTTGTTCATTCAGGACATTCATCGATGACCGCAACGAGGGCACAGAATCTCTCCCTGCTGCGCCGAGAATCTTGCCGAACCTCGACCTATCGTTGGTGAACAGTCTGGCCGGGTTCACAGTAAACAGTAAGTCGTTGACAAATTTTCTCAAGAACTGTCTACAGGTATGGCTTGAAGACCTGTGGCGACAAGACCGACGCCACTAAAATGCTTGAACAGCCAATGCGTTGTTCGAGTCCGGGCAACGCGGTCGAATTGGTTCGCAGTCCTTTCTGGGAATGCGGCATTCGAGCTGTTGCGAGATTACATGGCGATTGAAAATTCAGGATGCGGTGTGTTTTGCCTATCTGTCGGCATGTGCACCAGGTCTCAGGACACACAGCCTGAGGCCAGCCGATACGATTATGCGCATCAGCACAAACCGGGCTCCGTCGCACCAGCGTGTCCAGAACAGAGCGCTCTACCGAACGGCGGCCTCGATGCCGCTTGTCAAAATGTGGACATGCCGATGGTGCAACCAGACATGGACAGGAGGATTCCGCTAGCCATCAGGTAGCGGAGTTCAGGAATTAATTTGAGGAACGTATGAGAACACAATCAGGCAATTACACCTCACCTTCAATGAGGTTGCGCGGGCGCCATCTGGCGAATCTCAAAGGCACGGTGGCGAGCTTTGTGCCATGCATGTGTTTGGCGCTTGTCGCGGCCTTTGCAGCGTCTCACGAAGCGCAGTCGGAAAGTCTGACCTGGGATAGCGATCCGGTCACCGCGGGGATTCAAAGTGGTGGCGGGTCATGGCTCAATGGTGCCGTGCCGAACTGGCAGGATGATACCAGTGCCAATGTTGAATTCAGCGATGGCGACGACCTGACTTTCCGCGCTCTTGGTGGAGCGACCGCCGAAATCGACCTAGGCGACAATGTCGCGCCGGGTTCGATGACCTTCGAATCCGGTGGGTACAGCATCGTCAACAGTGATGCGGATACTAACAGCATAAATGTCACGGGGGTCATGGGGATCACCGTGGATGGGGGTGCCGTCACGATTGAGGCGATGATTTCAAATCAAGGCACTGTCACCATCGGCGGCGCCGGAACATTGACCCTCAGTGGGGCCAACATTGAAGACGGCGTAGCGGCGGCAGGCACCTACGCGATCAACGGCGGCAATCTTGTGATCACCGGGTCCACGGCCGCCGAGGATTCCGTGGTAAACAACAATGGGACGCTGCTGCTGAACGGAGGCGGCACCGTGTTGGGCACAGTCACCAACATTGCCGGGAGTTTCACCAACGCTGATGGTGACGCTAAAGGTCTGACCACGGTGGTAGATGGCAGTGTGCTTGCCACGGGTGGTGATTTCACCGGCGGCGTTCAGTTGAACAACGGCATGATGATCATTCAGGCGGATACCGCTGCGGGCGGTATTTCGGTGGGGACTGGCCTTCTCTTGGTCCAAGACGGCAATACGCTGGACTCGGGTCTTCAGATGACCGGCAACGGGGACATAGACAATTATGGCACCGTCGAAGGCAATGTGAACCTGTTTGATGGCACTTTCGAGAATGGATTTGGGCCCTCACTCCAAACGGGCAATGTCGATGGCGCGGTGACGCTCAATGGGTCGGGCGCCACTTTCAACAATTATGACGGTAGCTCGGTGGGTAACCTTGTGACCGTGAATGCGGGAAGCCTGAACGCTGCGGGTGGCAGCTTTGCCGATATCCTGGTGAATGGCGGCACGATGGCCGTCTTTGCGGATACGCAGGCGAATGTGATGACGATCCAGAGTGGAGACATCGACATTCTGTCGGGGCAGGAGCTTGACGCGACGCTGAACGTCGAAGGCGGCGAAGTGGAAAACTTCGGCACGATGGATGGCACGGTGACAGTCACCAGCGGAACCTTCAACAATGGCGACATTTCCGGGGTTCCCTCCGGCACGGTCGCGGGCGATGTGATCATTGACGGGGCAAGTGGGACCTTCAATAACTACGTCGGCAGCGATGTGACGGGCTCTGTGACCATCGACAATGGCGACGGAGACCCCGCGACGGGCGGGACACTGAATGGCAATGGCGGTACCTTCGGCGATGTTATCGTCAATGACGGCAGGTTCAACGTCAATGCGAGCACGCAAGCCGATAACGTGACGAACGGTGGTGGCAATATCGCGATCGACGGGGCGGGCATCACCCTGCAGACAAATTACAACCAGACCGGCGGCACGACTGTCATTGCGAATGGCGGTGTGTTGGAGGACGCAGATGGCCTGACAGTTTCGGGCGGCGAGTTGCAGAATGATATCGGAGGGACGATCACCGGCGACGTCGCTATCAGCGGCGGGGAGCTTCTTGCCGATGGCGGGACCTTCAATGACGACGTGACAGTCAGCGGCTCGGGGACGTTCAATGTCGACGCGAACACCAGTGTAGGGACAACCACGATCACCGGCGGGGATATCGACATTGCCGGCGGGGCTACGCTGGACACCCAACTTGTCCAGAGCGGTGGGACAACAACGATCAACGTGAATGGCCAGCTCGACGATGCGGCTGACGCGTTGGTGGATCTGTCTGGCGGCAGGCTGATCAACAGGGGGCTCGTGGCTGATGACATCGAGCTAACCGGTGACGCCACGCTGGTCGCGGATGGTGGTGTCTTTGGTGGTGAGATCACGATGCTGAGCGCCGATGCCGTTTTTGACGTGAGCGCATCGACCTTGATCGTCTCGCCGATCACCGTCACCAACGGTACGGTCAGTATCAACGGCACGTCGACGCTGACCAACGATATCGACCTGGGCAATGGTTCGGTGAGTGTCGGTGCGAATGCGACGTTGAACGATGTGGGCGGCACGAACCTGGTCGCGGGCACGCTGGTGAACGCGGGCACCGTGACCCAGCAGGTCACTGTTTCGGACGGCGGATCGCTGGATATTGCGGGCGGGATATTCACCAATGGTGTGGTCGCCAATGGTGGCAACATTCTGATCTCGGAAGACGCAGCCCTAGATCTGACCAACAACGGGTCGGACATAGAGCTGCAATCCGGCCAGACGCTGACCGACGACATGGTCCAGAATGACGGCACATTTACATCGTCCGGAACGCTCAACGGAACGCTGCTGGTCACAGGTGGAACCTTCACCCAAAACCCGGCTGACCCGAGCGATCCAGTCGGCGGCGTGACCGGAGCCGTCACGGTCACCGGCGGCCAGTTTGTCGCCAATAGCGGAGTTTTCGGCCTCGGGATTACCGCAGAGACCAACGGCAATGTCGAAGTCGGCGGAGCGGTGACGGGCGATGTGACCAACAATGGCGGCACGGTCACGGTTCTGGGCAGCGGCAGCTTGAGCGGTGACCTGGCCAACTCCGGCATCGCACGGTCGACCGGAGAGATCACAGGCGATGTCGATAACTCTGGCACGCTGGAGCTGGAAGGCACCCTTGCCGGGTCTCTGGAGAATGACGGTGCGGGCACGGTCACGACAACCGGCACTGTTTCGGGGATTACCACGCTAACTCAGGATTCGACCGGCTTGGTCACTGTTTCTGACGGCGACACGCTGTCGGCCCAGACCATCACCATCACCAGTGGTTCTGCGGGTATTGCCATCGGCGCCGGGGCGACGCTGGAAGGGGTCGGCAATTCGATGACCAACGCCTCGGCAATGACCGTCGGTGCAGCCGGAACACTGCGCGATGCCGGTGTCATCACCAACCAGTCTGGGGCTTCAATACTTTTCGAGGCGGGTGGCTTTCTGATCGGCGACAGCGACGCCAGCGGAGATGAGGATATCCTCAACGACGGAACCATTTCCGTCGGCGGCGGCTCTCTGAACGTCACGCTCGGCGGCGCCGGGGCGTTTTCCAATGCCAATCTGCTGGCGCTTGCCTCGGGCAGTTCGATGACGGTCAGCGGGCGGTTCGCCAACAGCGGCACCATCAACATGCAGAACGGCACCACTGGCGAGACCGTAACCGTCAACGGCACCTATGACGGTGGCGGAGCCATGCTGATCGATGTCGATTTCGCCGCTGCCACCGCAGACCGCATGTTGGTCAATGGCGATGTGACAGGCGGTTCGACGACGATCTCGCTCAATGATGTCTCGTCCGGCACGGCCAGTGGCAATGACATCATCATCGCCTCGGTCAGCGGAACATCAGCAGCAGATGCATTCGTTCTGGACGCTCCGCTCAGCCTTGGCGCCCTTGTCTACGACATCGAACAGGTGGGCAGCGATTTCGTGCTCGGCGCCAGCGGAGCCTTCGTCGCCGAGGTGGTCGGGCTTGAAGCTCTGGCCACGACCCTGATCATGCAAAGCGACCTGCCGAGCCTCAGCCAGCGCTCGGGCCTCGCCATGACCGGCGAGATGGGTGCATTCGGTCAGACCAAGGGCGCGTGGTTCATCATCGATGCCGGAACGTCGCGGTTTGCGCCGGTGTCCTCGGGTACGGACTATCGCGGCGAGACGAAGGAGTTTCGGCTTCGTGGTGGGGTGAATCTCGGCCTTGTGGAGTCCGATGCGGGCCAGCTGGTGGTTGGGGCCAACCTGTCACTGGGCTCGGCCGAGACCGATCTTAAGTCGGACTCCGGACCCGCCTCGATCACAACCGATGCCCTGTCCGCGGGCCTTTCAGCAACGTGGTACGGGAATTCGGGCTTCTATCTGGACAGCCAGCTTCAATACACCACCTTCGACAGCACGGTGATGTCCGGTGGCGCCGAAAGCAGCACGGAAGGCGAGAGCTATGCCGGCGCCGTGGAAATCGGTAAGCGGATGACAGTGGCCGGAACCGGCTGGACCCTCACACCTAGGGGGCAGGTCCGCTATGCGACGGTTGAATTCGACGATTTCGCCAGCGGCGGCGGGCTGGACACCAGCCTGGATAACGCAGAAAGCCTGCGAGTGGGGCTAGGTCTGAATGCCGAACATGCCGCCCCAAGCGGTGAGGGCCTGACCCTCTACGGTTCGGCGATGATCTACCGCGAACTGGCCGATGGCCCCACCACCACCATCGCCGGAACGCCCGTTGTTTCCGAGGCCGAGGACTGGACCGGCGAGTTTGGACTTGGCGTCAGGCACGGGTTCGGCAACGGTCGCGGATCGCTCTTCGGCGAGGTCTCATACGAGACCGGTTTCGAGGATCCCGGCAACAAAAACAGTCTGTCCCTCATGCTTGGCGGGCAGATGACGTTTTGAACGGCGCGCGGAGCGGTCGCGAGAAACATCGTGACCGCTCCTGCGCAAGCCTTTGAACTCACGCCACATAGTGGAGCCAAACGTGCACCGCACGATTTCAGGAAAGTGCCTGGCTGGGGTGGTAGGATTCGAACCTACGGTACACGGTACCAAAAACCGCTGCCTTACCACTTGGCTACACCCCAACGGCGAGGGGGTTCCTACTGAGTCTCGGGCGTGTGCGCAAGCCCCCCGGCGCGGGAAATGCGCCGAAAAATGCGGGCGCGTCGCTCGGCCGCTATTCCACCTTGGTCGTGTTGTCGAGCAGGTCGTCCTCGTGGCCCTCTTCGGCGCGCTCGGCTTCGACCATCGCTTCCAGTTCCTTCTCCTCGGTCGCGCCCACATCGGCGGTTTCGGTGATCGGGGTCGGGGCCGGGGTGACGGTTTCGGGCACGGTCGGTGCCATGGGCTCTTCGGGCGCCTCCTCGGCGGTGGGAGCCGGGGCGGGCAGGGCGCCGAAGGGCGGGTCGAGCCGGAGCCGGTAGGTCGTATCGGGGATCGACAGGCCCGCCGCTTCCAGCGCCGCCTTCACTTGCCGCAACGCCTCGCCCTTGGCCAGCAGCAGCGAGGTTTCGGTCTGGTCGATCCAGCCCGCCACCTTCAGGATGATCCCGGCGTCGCTGATGCTGTCTATCCAGACACTCGCCGCCGGGGTCTCCAGCGTGAAGGGCAGGGCCTGCACCGTCTCCTGTGCAATGGCGCGGGCGGCCTCCATGTCGACCGGCCCCTCGAAGCCAATATCAAACAGAAACCGCCGTTCCCGGTTGCGCGAGAAGTTCACGATCCGGCTCTTGAACACGGTCGAGTTGGGGATCCGAATATGGTTGCCGTCCCAGCTCAGGATGATCGTCGCGCGGCTGGTGAGGCGGATCACCTTGCCCTCGTCGCCGTTGATCTCGATCGCGTCATTGGGCCGGAACGGCTGGCGGATCGACAGCATGATCGAGGCGATAAAGTTCTCCACCGTGTCCTTCACCGCAAAACCGATGGCCAGACCGATGATACCGGCAGCACCCAGAATGGTGCCCAAGAGCGCGGTGGCGTTGAGGATATCCAGCGCCACCACGATGCCCGCAATCACGAAGGCCAGCCGCAGCAGCATCCGGTAGATATCGGCGATGAAGGCATTGGGCGCGAGCCGGTCCCACGGCTGTTTCATCCGCGCCAGCAGCACGCCGAGGAAGGCCACGATCAGAAAGGCGCAGAGCGCGATGATCAGCAGCGGCGCCCATGCGATCATCTGGGTGATCCGCTCCTGAAACCGCTTCACCGCCGGGTTCAGCCGCTCCACCACGTCAGTGCTCTCGACCACCTCGTTCTCGATGGCCACCACCCCGTCGACCCGGCTCACAAGGTCGTTCAGCGTCCGCGCCTTGGCGGCATCCAGCGTGGTACCGCGCAGGGTCACGATGCCGGATTTCACCGCAACGGTGACATCCTCATAGCCCTCAAGCTCGCTCAGGATGGTGCGGATTCGCTGGGCAATCGCCGCATCCTGCTCGCGGCTCTCCTCCACGCCGATTGTGCCGGTCGGCTGGCTCTCGCCGCTGTCCTGCGCAAGGGCAGGGGCGGCGGGCAGGGTGGCGGTGAGGCAGAGGGCAAGCAGGAAGCAGCGCAGGGCAAAGATCATCAGTCAAATCCGTGGAGCGTCAATTCCGGCCCATCGTAGGCAAGCCGCAGGCCGGGGAAAAGCCCCGATCCGGCGCCTTGCCGCCCTCAGGCCTGCCGCTCGCGCCAGAGCGTGAACAGCCCCGCGCTCACCACGATGGCCGCGCCCACCACCGTCGCGGGCGGCAGGATATCGCTCCAGAACAGCACCCCGATGATCGACGAGAAGACCAGCTGGAAATAGGCAAAGGGCTGCACCGCGCTTGCCTCGGCCACCTCGTAGGTCTTGATCAGCAGCCAATGCCCGGTCACCCCGGCCAGGCACAGGCTCCCCATCCAGAGCCAGTCGGTACCGGTCATTGGGGTCCATTGCCAAAGCGCGGCGGCGGTCATCACCACCGCCCCCGTGGTGCCGGTGTAAAAGAAACTCGTGGCCGTGGTGTCATAGCGTGAGGCGTAGCGCGTCAGCAGCCCATAGAGCGCGAACATCAGCGCGCTGGCCAGTGCCATCAACGAAGCGGGGGTGAATACGCCAAAGCCGGGCCGCAGGATCACGAGAATGCCGCAAAACCCCACGCCCACCGCGGTCCACCGCCGCCAGCCCACCTTTTCGCCCAGCACCGGGCCGGAGAGGGCGGCGATGATCAGCGGGTAGCAGGCAAAGATCGCATGGGCCTCCACCAGCCCGAGCCAGACAAAGCTCTGCACCGCCACGCAGATCTCGACGGCCAGCAAAACGCCCCGGAAAATCTGCAGGAATGGCCGGTTGGAGCGCGCCGCCGCCTTCAGCCCGCCCTTGGCGCGGGCGGCGATGGTCAGCACGAAGAGCGCGAAGAACCAGTAGCGGATCATCACCACCATCATCACCGGATAGGTCTCCGACAAGTGGCGCGAGAGCCCGTCCTGCACGGCGAACACAAAGGTGGTCGCGATCATCAGCAGGATGCCGAGGGTCTGTTGGGTCATGCCAGTGTTCCGGTGCTCATGTGGCGTTTGCGGCCAAAGCCGGGCTGGCGCGTCACGGCAAAGCCTGCCGCCTCCAGCGCCCGGCGCACGTGGCCTGCGGCGGTGTAGGTGGCAAATGTGCCGCCCGGCGCGGTGTGGCGGGCGACCTCGGCCATCAGTTCCGGCTCCCAGAGTTCGGGATTCTTCGCGGGCGAGAACCCGTCGAGAAACCACGCATCCGCAAGGCCATCCCAGCCGGGCAGGCACGCCCGCGCGTCCCCGGTGATCACCTCGGCCTCCAGCCCCTCGGCGCTCATCCGTCCGCCTGCCTCGGGCCACTGCACCACCAGCGTTTCAACCAGATCGGGGAAGGCCCCGGCAAAGGGTGCCAGCGCGCGGCCCGCCTCCTCCGCCGTCATCGGGAAGGCCTCGAACCCGGTGTAGCGCACCGCCACCCCCGCCTCCCGCGCGGCGGCCCAGAGCGCCAGCAGGTTCAGCCCGGTGCCAAACCCCAGCTCCGCCACGTGAAACCCCGCACGCAGCCGCTCTGGCAGCCCGTTGCCCGCAAGAAACACATGGCGCGTCTCGGCCAGCCCGTTCTCCAGCGAGAAATAGGGGTCGTCGAACTTTGTCGAAACAGGGGTGCCGTTGTCGCGCCATGCGAGCCGGGCGGGATGGTGATGCATCGGGGGATGGCCTATGTGTTCGGGCGGAAAATGGCGGCGGGGCGAGGGAATGTCCATGGCAGACATCACAGTGCGCGGGGCAGGGGTCTTTGGCCTCTCGGTGGCGTGGGCGTGCCTCCGCCGCGGCGCCAAGGTGCGGGTGATCGACACGCGCGGCGTCGGCGCAGGCTCCTCCGGCGGGGTCGTCGGCGCGCTGGCCCCCCATGTGCCCGAAAACTGGAACCCCAAGAAGGCGTTTCAGCTCGAGAGCCTGCTTGCGGCAGAGGCGTTCTGGGAAGGCGTCAAAACCACGGGCGGGGTCGATCCCGGCTATGCCCGCAGCGGGCGCGTGCAGCCCGTGGTGCCGGGCGGCGAGGCGCTGGCCCGCGCGCGCGAGGCCGGGGCCGCCGAGCTCTGGCAAGGTCGCGCCAGCTGGCAGGTGGTCGATCATGCCCCCGCCTTCGCCCCGCTCTCCAAAACCGGCCTCTGGGTCCACGATACTCTCACCGCGCGGCTCCACCCCGCCCGCGCCTGCGCCGCGCTGGCCGCCGCGATCACGGCGGCGGGCGGCGAGGTGCTGATGGGTGAGGTCGAGGAACAGGGCAGGGTGGTCTGGGCCACCGGTGCCGAGGGCCTCGCCGCCCTCTCTGCTGATCTCGGCAAGACCGTCGGCGCGCCGATCAAGGGCCAGGCCGCGCTGCTGCACTTTTCCGCCCCCGAGGCCGCCCAGCTCTTCGCTGACGGCCTCCACGTGGTGCCCCACGCCGATGGCACCGTCGCCATCGGCTCCACTTCCGAGCGGGAGTTCGACGGGCTGGAGACAGACACCCAACTCGACGCCCTGATCGAAAAAGCCGCCACCCTCGTGCCCCTCCTGCACGGCGCGCCGGTGGTCAAACGCTGGGCCGGCCTGCGCCCCCGCGCCCGCTCCCGCGCGCCCATGCTCGGTGCATGGCCGGGCCGCGACGGGCATTACATCGCCAACGGCGGCTTCAAGATCGGCTTCGGCATGGCCCCCGGCGTGGCCCGCGTCATGGCTGACCTCGTGCTCGACGACCGCGACAGCATCCCGCAGGGCTTCCGGGTCGAAGACAGTCTGTAGGGCGCGCGAGAATTTCGTTAACAAAAGGTTAACGGCACTCTAGCCTCCCCGCAGGAGGCCCGATGTCCGAAACCGCACTCGCCCTGATCTACTGTTCGATGTTCGCCTTTGGCGAAACCGAAGCGCGTGTGCCCTACAACGTCGGCTACGATCTGCATTACGTCCGCGTCGACTGCCGCACCGAAAACGAGGTCATCGAGCTCGGCCTCGACAAGCGAAGCTCCATCGACAGCGTCCATCAGGCCCTTTTCGCCGCCAGCCAGACAGGCCTCGCCCCCAAGGTCGTGATGATCGACACCGATGGCCGCGAAGATGCCTACGAGTTTCAGGTCCGCACCGTCGCTGCCCGCGCAGGGGTCCCCTACGAGGTGATCGACGCCAACCGGCTGATCCGCTGGCAGATGACCGAGTATTTCCGCAACTACCCGCGCCCCGGCGCAGAGGGCTTCTGACCCCACCGCGCCGGTCCGGCAACTGCCGTCACGCTGCTTTCAGCGCATCCCGCCCGTGTTGCTCGGTCCAGTCCAGCGCCGGGTTCAGCGGGATGATCCTGTTCGGGTTCACCATGTCGTGGCTGTAGTGGTAGTGCCGCACGTAATGCGCAGGCACGCAGGTCGCCGCCACGCCGGGCTGCTGGTACAGCTCGCGGCTGTAGGCCCAGAGGTTCGGCATCTCCCGCAGGAAGTTGCGGTTGCACTTGAAGTGGGTGTGATACACCTCGTCGAACCGCACCAGCGTGGTGAAGAGCCGCCAGTCGGCCTCGGTGATCTGCCCGCCCACAAGGTAGCGCTGGCGCGACAGCCGGTCTTCCAGCCAGTCGAGACTCTCGAACAGCGGGTGTACGGCGGCGTCATAGGCCTCCTGGCTGGTGGCGAACCCGGTCTTGTAGACCCCGTTGTTTACCGTGTCGTAAATCCGGGCGTTCACCTCTTCGATCTCGCCACGCAGGTGCTCGGGCCAGTAATCGTCGCTGTTGCCGGTGATCCCGTCGAAGGCGCTGTTGAGCATACGGATGATCTCCGCGCTCTCGTTGCTCACGATGGTGTCGCGCTTGGTGTCATAGAGCACTGGCACGGTGACGCGCCCGCTCATCTTCGGGTCCACATGGGTGTAGACCTGCCACAGGTAATCCTTGCCGAAGAGCCGGTCGCCCGTGGTGCCTGCAAAGTCCTGCCGGAACTCCCAGCCGTTCTCCAGCATGTCCGGGTGCACCACCGAAACGGCAATATGCTCCTCCAGCCCCTTCAGCGCCCGAAAGATCAGCGTGCGATGCGCCCATGGGCAGGCCAGCGAAACGAACAGGTGATACCGCCCGCTCTCCGCCTCGAACCCGCCTTCACCGCTTGGCCCGGCAGACCCATCGGCGGTGACCCAGTTGCGAAAGCCCGAGGTCGAGCGCACGAACTTCCCGCCGCTCTCCTTCGTGTCGTACCACTCGTCCTTCCAGACGCCTTCTACCAAACGGCCCATGTCGCTCTCCTGTGTCTCAAGTCACGGCGAAATATAGGGGATGTGCGCGATGCAAGATACCGGCGCGCCAGAAGGGGCTTCTGTGCATTTCCGCGCGGAACGAAAGCCGTTGCACCGGAGTTGCATCGATACGGCAGCATGTGACCCGCCAAAGGTTAACCTTGACGGAACCCGATTCGGTCACAATGCTCCGGCAACAGGAATGGAGCTGCCAAATGTCTGATTTCCTGCCACAATCGGTCCGCGAAGGGCTGGAGGCCGCGCGCCGCGATGCGGAGCGCCGCAAAAGCCGCCTGAAGGTGCGCGACGGCGACGAGAGCTACCCGGTTCTGCGGTTCTGGTCCAAGGGCTTTGCCCTCGCCGCCGATCCCGCGCCCAACCTGCGCGGCCTCGTCGACCTCTTCGAGGGCGAGCGCCACCTCTACCAGTGCCTGATCGTGAACAGCCGCGAGGAAGAGGGCGAGCGGATCTTCGAGTTCAAGCGCTCCACCGCCGCGAGCGACAAGGCCCCGCTGGATTTCGAGCGCGCCAGCGACGCGCCCGTAGGTTACCTGCCCAGCAGCTGACGCCTACTGCAAATCGCCGAAAGCCGCCTGCATCCGCTCCACGGCCTCCACCACCCGCGCCCGCGGTGTGGCAATGTTGAACCGCAAGAAGCTCTCGCCGCCCTTGCCGAAGGTCTCGCCGTGGTTCACCGCGATCTTCGCGGTCTTCTCCACCCGCCCGGCAAATTCCGCCTTCGCCATTCCGGTCCCGGCAAAATCCACCCAGCTCAGATAGGTCGCCTGCAGCGGCATCGAGGCAAGCCCGGGGATCGCGTTGATCCCCTCATCAAAGACCTTCCGGTTGCCGTCGAGATAGGCGCACAGCTCATCGACCCACGCCGCGCCCTCCGGCGAATAAGCCGCCTCGGCCATGAACAGCCCGAAGGAGTTGGGCGAAAGCCCCATCGCCGCCATCCGCTGCGCAAACTTCGCCCGCAGCGCCTCGTCGGCGATGATCACGTTGCCGGTGTGCGACCCCGCGATGTTGAAGGTCTTGGTGGTCGCCGTCATCATCACCAGCCGGTCCTCGATGCCTTCGATCAGCGCCATCGGCACATGGGCCTGTCCCGGCATCAGCAGGTCATGATGGATCTCGTCGGAGACCAGCACCAGATCATGCCGCTTGGCAAAGGCGGCCACACCCTCCAACTCGGCGCGGGACCAAACCCGCCCGCCCGGATTGTGCGGCGAGCAGAGCACCAGCATGGTCTCGCTGCCGGTCATCTGCGCGTCCCAAGCGTCGAAGTCCATCTCGTAGCGGCCGTCCTTCAGCGCCAGCGCGCATTCCACTACCTCGCGGCCCGCCGCTTTGATGACCCGCGCAAAGGCATGGTAAACCGGCGTCATCAGCACCACCCCGTCGCCCGGCGCGGTGAAGGCATCCACGCAAAGTGCCGTGCCATTCACCAGCCCGTGGGTGGTAAAGATTGCCCCCGCCTCCACCTGCCAGCCGTGGCGCTCGGCCATCCACCAGCGGATCGCATCGGTGTAGCCGCTGTCGTCGCCGTAGTAGCCATAGACCCCATGCGCCGCCATCTTCTCCACCGCGCCCTGCACACAGGCGGGCGGGCGAAAGTCCATGTCGGCCACCCACATCGGCAAACCGCCCTCGGCGGGCACGCCATAGATCTTCTCCATCATGTCCCATTTCACCGAATGGGTGCCGCGGCGGTCGATGATCTCGTCAAAACTCATGGGGTGGCTCCTTCTTTGCGCAGACCCTAGCGCCACCCGCCCCGGCTGCAACCCCAGTTGCGCCCCGCCCGGCTCTGCCCTAAATCCCTCCCCATGGCGCTCAGAGACATCCTCATCCACCCCGACCCCCGGCTCAAAAAGCCCGCCGACCCGGTGTCCGCTTTCGACCGCGAGCTGCACCGGCTGGCCGACGACATGCTCGAAACCATGTATGAAGCCCCCGGCATCGGGCTGGCCGCGCCCCAGATCGGTGAGATGAGCCGCCTGCTGGTGATGGACTGCGTGAAGGACGATGACGAAGCCCCCCGCCCGATGGTGCTGATTAACCCCGAGGTCGTCTGGACCTCGGAGGAGACCAGCACCTACGAGGAGGGCTGCCTCTCGATCCCCGAGCAATACGCCGATGTCACCCGCCCCGCCGAGGTCAAGGTGCGCTGGCAGGGGCTCGATGGCGCGACGGTCGAAGAGCAGTTCTCCGGCCTCTGGGCCACCTGCGTCCAGCACGAGATCGATCACCTGAACGGCAAGCTCTTCATCGACTATCTTGGCCCGATGAAACGCCAGATGATCACCCGCAAGATGCAGAAGCTGAAGCGCGAGAAGGCGCGCGCTTGAGCATCCTGCCGATCGTCCTCTGGCCCGATGCGCGGCTGAAGGCCCGCTGCACACCGGTTGCGGGCGAGGATATGGGCACGCTTCCCGCCGACATGCTCGAAACCATGTATGCCGCCCCCGGCCGCGGCCTCGCCGGCCCGCAGGTCGGCGTCCTCCGCCGGATCTTCGTGATGGACGCCGGCTGGAAGTCTGGCACCCCCACGCCCCGCATCTGCATCGACCCGGTCGTGACCCCGCTGGGCGATGAGAGCAGCACCGTGGAGGAGGGCTGCCTCTCCATCCCGGAACGCCCGGTAGAGGTCACCCGCCCCGCCCGCATCCGCCTCGACTACACCGATGAGACCGGCGCCGCGCAAAGTGTGGAACTTGAGGGCGCCGAGGCCACCATCGCCCAGCACGAGGCCGACCATCTCGACGGCAAGCTCATCATCGACGGGCTGGAGGAGGCGCCTGCATGAGCCCGCGCCCCTTCATCCCCTGGCCTGACAAGCGCCTGCAAACCGCCGCCGCCCCGGTGGGCGAGATCACCGACGAGATCCGCGCCATCTGGGATGACATGGTCGACACGATGGAGGCGATGCCCGGCTACGGCCTCGCCGCGCCCCAGATCGGGGTGATGCTCCGTCTCGCCGTGGTCGATTGCTCCAAGTCCCGCGGGCAGGTCGTGCGGCTGGCCGACCCCGAGATCACCATGCTCGGCGAACAGAGCTTCAGCTGGGAGGAGGCCAGCCCCAACCTCCCCGGCGCCTCCGCCAAGATCACCCGCCCCTCCCGCGTCGCCGTCGCCTACACCGACGAGACCGGCGAACGGGTCGAGAAGAAGTTCGAGGATCTCTGGGCCACCTCCGTGCAGCACCAGATCGACCACCTGAATGGCCGCATGTTCTTCGACAACCTCAGCCGGATGAAACGGCAGATGCTGTTGAAGAAGGCGGCCAAGAAGGGCTGACAGACCGGCGGGCCTCGGCCCGCCCCACGGCAGGAGGCCGCGATGCGCATCATCTTCATGGGAACCCCCGATTTCTCCGTCCCCGCGCTGGAGGCCCTGCACGCGGCGGGCCATGAGATCGCCTGCGTCTACACCCAGCCGCCCCGCCCCGCCGGGCGCGGCAAAAAGGATCGGCCCTCCCCGGTGCAGGCCCGCGCCGAGGCCCTCGGCCTGCCGGTGCGCCACCCCGCCCGCCTGAAAGGCGCCGAGGAGCAAGAGGCCTTCGCCGCGCTCGAGGCCGATCTCGCCGTGGTCGTCGCCTACGGCCTCATCCTGCCCCAGCCGGTGCTCGATGCCCCCCGCTTCGGCTGCATGAACATCCACGCCTCCCTGCTGCCCCGCTGGCGCGGCGCCGCCCCGATCCACCGCGCGGTGATGGCGGGCGATGCCGAGACGGGCGTCTGCATCATGCAGATGGAGGCCGGGCTCGATACCGGCCCCGTCCTGCTGCGCGAAAGCACCGCCATCGGCGCCGAGGAAACCACCGGCGACCTGCACGGCCGCCTCTCCGAGATGGGCGCGCGCCTCATCGTGACCGCCGCCGAGCGGGCAGGGGCGCTGCAGCCCATGCCCCAACCCGAGACCGGCGTCACCTATGCTGAAAAGATCGACAAGGCCGAGGCCCGGGTCGACTGGTCCCGCCCGGCCGAAGAGGTCGACCGCCACATCCGCGGCCTCTCCCCCTTCCCCGGCGCATGGACGGAGGTGGACGGCGAACGCCTCAAACTCCTCCGCTCCCGCACCGCGCCCGGCAGCGGCACGCCGGGAGAGGTGCTTACCGGCCTGACCATCGCCTGCGGCAGCGGTGCCGTCGAAATCACCCAGGCCCAGCGCCCCGGCAAACGCCCGATGGAGGCGGCAGAACTCTTGCGCGGCCTCGCGCTTCCGGGCAGGCTCGGGGCCTGATGGTCTTCGTCTTTCTCCTCATCGCCGGCGCCGCCGCAGGCTTCGCCATCAACCGCGGCACCGACCGCCGCTTCGATGACGAGATCGCCGCCGTGCTGGGCGCAGGCGTCGTCGCCCTCTGCTGGATCGGGCTCCGCATGCTGCCGCTGATCGTCGGGCTGGTGAAATACGCCCTCATCCTCGCCGTCATCGCAGGTGCCGCCGCAGCGCTCTACTTCATCGTCCGAAAGAAATAGCCCGCTGCCAAATTGCGCGCCTTGCGGCGCACGACTTGGTTTTGGTGAGTATTTGCCGCCAAGATGAAGACAGGGCCCAAGTCCACCCCACCCGCGCGCCATCCAGCGAGAGGCGGGCGGGGCTTCACCTTGGGCGGTCATCGGCTCTCCAGCCTGTACCGCCCCTCGACAATCTCGCGTTAAGGTTAATTTCCCGCTAACGCCCGCCCTTCATCTTGGCAGAAATATCTCCACGGGGGTCTGGGGGTGTGAAACCCCCAGGGATCACTCGGGTCTGGGGGTGTGAAACCCCCAGCAATGCTACGGGTCTGGGGGTGTGAAATCTCAGCGACCCGCTGCAAGCGCCTACTTAAACGGCTTCATCCCCGCCCGCGCCAGCTCGTCGGCGCGCTCGTTCTCGGGGTGCCCGGCATGGCCCTTGACCCATTTCCACGTCACCCGGTGCCGCGCATTCGCCGCGTCCAGCCGCTGCCAGAGCTCTACGTTCTTCACCGGCTTTTTCGAGGCGGTCTTCCAGCCATTGCGCTTCCAGCCGTGGATCCAGCCGGTCACGCCGTTCTTCACATAGGCCGAGTCGGTGACCACGGTGATCTCGGTGTCGCGGTTCAGCGATTCCAGCGCCGAGATCGCCGCCATCAGCTCCATCCGGTTGTTGGTGGTCGCCGCCTCGCCGCCCTTCAGCTCGCGTTCCTTCACGACCGCCTCGCCCTCCTTCGCCTGAAGCAGCACGCCCCAGCCACCGGGGCCGGGATTTCCGGAGCAGGCTCCGTCGGTATAGGCATAAAGGTCTGGCATGGGCGCTACTTGCCCGCCCCGGGCGGCAGAGACAAGCCCCGAACCAGCCGCACCGCGCGGCGGATCGCGGTGAGCGCGGTGCCGAGGGCCACCGCCCAGAGCGTCACTTGCAGCGCCACCGTCGACCCCCACAGAGCGGCCTCCACCGCCCCCGCCACGCAGCCCAGCGTCACCGCCGCCATGCGCTGCGGCTTGGCCATCGGCCCGCAGAAGTCCGCCGCCAGCCCCTCGGCCCGGCCCAGCTCGCGGAGATAGGCCGTGCCCACCGCCAGCGCCCCCGCAAAGCAGCCCAGCCAGAGCGGCCCGGCGGCCAGCCCGAGCCCGGCGAGGATCAGCACATCCGCCACCCGGTCGGGTGCCTCGTTCCAGAACGGCCCGCTCGGGCTGGCCTTGCCGCCCTCCAGCGCCACCATCCCGTCCAGCAGGTTCGCCACCAGCCGCAGCTGGCAGAACAGCGCCGCGCCAATGAGCAGCGCCGCCGCCACGCCGGGCCCGGCGGGGCGTGTGAGCCAGAAGCACCCAAAGGCCAGCGCCGCGAACACCATCGAAGACGCCGAAATCTGGTTCGGCGTCACCCGCGAGGCCGCCAGCCACCGCGCCGCCGCCTGCGCCCAGCCCGCGCCGCGCGCCTTGATCGGCCGCCGCTCAGCCACGGGACCAGAGCCGCCACGTGTAAAGGCAGGCATAAAGCGTCGCCACGCTCACCGGCACCGCCAGCGTCGCCAGCACCTCCGGCGTGCCCGCGAGCGAATGGATCGTGTAGAGCAGGCAAAACGAGATTGCCGCGCAGACCACAGGCGGGCCAACCAGCCCGGGCGCGCCCTGCAACCGGGGCACCAGCGCCTCCTGCACCCGCTTCAGCACAACCGTGACCCCTGCCGTCAACGCCCCCTGCACCAGCGCCGCCCAGAGCGGCGCGGGCATCGCATGGCCGCTGTTGGCATAAAACGCCCATCCCCCCATCAGCGCCGCCCCCGCCGCGCCATGAGCCACCGAGGAGTCCATCAGCCCCATCAGACCGCCGACCAGAAGTAGCGCGTGAGGTGAAAGAAGATCGGCGCGGCAAACACCACCGAATCCATCCGGTCGATGAAGCCGCCATGCCCCGCGATCAGGTGGCCCCAGTCCTTCACCCCCCGGTCCCGCTTGATGGCCGAAAGCACCAGCCCGCCGAAGAACCCCATCGCCGTGACCGCCAGCGCCATCCCCAGCGCCTGCCACGTGCTGAACGGGGTGATCCAGTAGAGCGCCGTGCCAATCAGCGAGGCCGAGATCACGCCGCCCACCAGCCCTTCCCATGTCTTCGAGGGCGATACGGTGGGCGCCACCTTGGTCCGCCCCAGCAGCTTGCCCCATGTGTATTGCAGCACATCCGAGATCTGCACCACGATCACCAGCCATGCGATCAGCAGCACCTCGCGCCCCTCGTAGCCTTCGATCCTGAGCGTCAGCAGCGCGGGCACATGGCTCACGCAGTAAACGCAGATCATCAGCGCCCATTGGGTCTCGGCGATCCGCACAAGGGCGTCCCGCGTGTCGCCCAAAAGCACTGAAACCACTGGCAGCAGCAAGAAGGCGTAGACCGGCACGAAGATCGAGTAGAAGCCATACCATTCGTCCCAGACCAGCCAAAACTGCACCGGAAGCACCACGAAGAAGGCACCGAACAGCGCCCAATGGTCGGCCTCGCGCTTGGTGGTGAGGGTCAGCACCTCGCGCAGCGCCGCAAAGGAGATGAAGCCGAAGAGCACGATCACCCCGGTCTTTCCGGCCAGAAAGGCGAGGCCGAGCAGGGCGGCCATGCCCCACCATGCGTCGATCCGGGCGTTCAGGTTCTCGATCCCGGGGTTGGAGCGGTCGGGCGCGACCTGCTCGCGCAGCACCCGGCCCACCGCCGTGGCCAGCACCAGCACCCCGAGCACGCCGAAGAGCAGCTTGATCAGGTCCACCGCCGCCGCGCTCATCCCCGCACCTCACCGGGGGCCTGCCCCGCCGTGGCCTGCGGCCCGCCCTGCGGGCGCAGCGCCAGCAGTGCCTCGCCCGCGCGGGCCAGAAACTCCTCTCGCGTCTCCCCCGCCCGCACCGCCATCGGCCGGCCAAAACTGACTGTGCAGAGCAGCGGCACCGGCACCAGCTTGCCCTTGGGCAGCACCCGGTTCAGGTTCTCGATCCAGACCGGCACCATCTCCACCTCCGGCCGCTTGGCAGAGATGTTGTAGATCCCCGATTTCAGCGGCAGCAGCGGCACCTCAGGGTCCATGTTGCGCTTGCCTTCAGGGAAGATGATCAGGCTGTCGCCGCCATCCACCGCCTCTAGGATCTTCTCCATCGGGTCCACGTCGCGGCCCTCTTCGCCGCGATAGATCAAAACGGTGTTGAACACGTCGCGCCCGATGAAGCTGCGCCATCCGTTGGTCAGCCAGTAGTCGGCGGCGGCCACCGCGCGGGTGCGGCGGCGCAGGCGCGAGGGCAGGGCCGTCCAGATCAGTACGAAATCCCCGTTCGAGGTGTGATTGGCAAAATAGACCCGTTGCACAGGCACCGGCTCGCTGCCCTCCCAGATGCCGCGCACGGCGGTCACAAGCCACGCGAAGAACACGATCGCATGGCCCATGGTCTTGGCGGCAAAGGCGCGGGCGGCTGTCTTGAGGCGCATCATGCGGCGAGGTTAACCCTTTGCCCCGCCTTCGGGAATGGCCTGTGACAGCAGAACGATGAACTCCGAGCTGTCGCCCGAAAGCCCCTTGCCGCGTGACACGCGCTTGCCCTTAAGCGCAAACCCAGCCGCCACCAGCAGCCCCTCCAGTTCCGCTTCGCCGTAATAGGTGTAGAACCGCCCGATGCTGTCTGGCCCCTCGCCCTCGCCCAGCTTCATCCCCAGATGCAGCCAGCCGCCCGGCACCAGCGCCCGGTGCAGCCGCGCCAGATGGCCGGGGAAGGCATCCCGCGGCGCGTGCAGCAGCGAGAAATTGGCCCAGACGCCCGCATAGCAGGCCTCGCCCTCCACCTCTTCGAACAGCGCCTGCCGCGCCGCCACACCCGGGATCGCGCCTGCCCGCGCGACCATCTCCGCCGAGCCGTCCACCGCCTCCACCACAAAGCCCTGTTCCGCCATCACGGCGGCAGAGGCGCCGGGGCCGCAGCCAAGGTCCAGCACCCGCGCGCCAGCGGGCAGATGCGCCATGAAGGCCTGCAAATCGCGCCGTTCCTTCACTGCGGCACTCATCGCCACGTAATCCTCCACCCGCGCGTCATAGACGGCGAGGGTGTCTTCCGGCCTCATGCCCGCTCGAAGGCGAGCCGCAGGCCGAGCGCGGCGAAGCTGGCTGCAAAGGCCCGCCGCAGCCATGCCATCGCCCGCTCGCTCGCCAGCACCCGCGCCCGCATCGTGCCCGCCAGCAGCGCATAGCCGGCGAAGACGGCAAAGGTCATGGCCACGAAGGCGAGGCCGAGGCCCACGAGCTGCGCCGTGGCATCCGCGCCGGGGGTGATGAACTGCGGCAGGAAGGCCACGAAGAAGATCGGAATCTTCGGGTTCAGGATGTTCAGCGTGATACCCCGCCGCACGATCCTGAGCGCCGCGCCCGGCGTTTCGGCCTTCACATCGAGCGTGCCTTTGCCGCGCAGCGTGCCCCATGCCATCCAGAGCAGATAGGCCACGCCCGCCCATTTGATCGCCTGAAACAGCAGCGCCGAGGTGTGCAGCACCGCCGCCAGCCCGGCCATCGCGGCGGCAAGGTGGACCACGGTCGCCAGCGTGCAGCCCACCACCGCAAGGCCACCCGCCCGCCAGCCGCCGCCCAGCGTCATCGACAGCGTGTAAACCACGCCGATCCCCGGAGCGAGGCACACCAGAAAGGTGGTCACGAGAAAGGCTATACTCATGCGGTCAGTTCCTTTTCTTCTTCTCCGCCAGCCGGTCGGCATCGCGGTTCACCCGGCGAAAGTCGCGGATCGGCACGGCAGCGCGGATGGCATCGTAAACGGGTTTCATCCGGGCGGCATCCGCCGGGCTGACGAAGGGCGGCAGGGTCACGCCCTCCGCATTCACGCCCCAAACCCAGCCGGCCCGGGCCTCGCCGTAACTATCGGGTGGCGGGAGGGCGCGCGGCGGGCGCTGGTCAAACCCGGCCAGGGCGACGGCGGCCTCGATCGCATCCAGCTTGGCCGAGTCGGTCCGGCCCATGCGCGTCACGCAGTCCTCGTCCTCCGCCGCGCCCCGGCAGGCGACCAGCATGGCCGAGCCATCGACGAAGAACTCAACGTAAAAGCCCCGGAAGCCCGGGGTGCCGGTCGGTCCAGTCTCGTGGAAATAGCTCGCCACCATGGCAGGCGACTCGGCCCGCGCAGCGGCGGGCGCGAGCATCAGCAGGCAGAGCAGGAGCACACGAAAGAGGGCCATGCTTAACCCTGCCTCAGCCCGCTGTGTCTGAAAAGAAAATTCCCTACTGCCCGGCCTTCTTGTCGGCCTCGGCGTTCACCGCCTTGCGGGCATCTTCGGGCAGCTCTGCGTCGAGCGCGGCAAGCAGCGCCTCGACCCGCGCGGCATCTTCCCGGGCGGGCAGGGCGATGGCATCGTAAGTCGCGCCGCCCAGCACCACCTCGCCCCATGCCAGCCCGCCGCCGATGGGCGGCTCCGGGTCTTTCTGCGCAGGCTTCTCCGCCAGCCCCGAGGCGCGGGCCGCCGCCGCAATCCGCTCTGCCGCGCCGGGCCGCATCTCCGCCTCTAGGCTCACGCAGCCCTCCTCGCCATAGCCCCGGCAGGCGGTGAGCCGCACCTGCCCCTCATGGCTGAACGCGGCGCGAAATTCCTCGCGGTAGGGCGGGGGCAGGCTGCCGTTGTCATAGCCATAGGTGGCAAACACGGCGCCCTGCGGCCCCTCCGGCTCGGCCGATACGCAGGCCGCGGTGGCGCAAAAGGCCAGCAAGAGCGTGACATGTCTCATGCGGCGCAGATTGGCGGCACAATCCGGCGCTGTCACATGAAAACTCGCAATGGGATTCGGCGCGTGCCGAAAATCCGCCTCAGGCCGGCTCGCGCAGCACCCGTGGCACCTTGAACTCGACCCGCTCCTGCGCGGTCTCGACCAGTTCCACCGTCACGTCGTAGCGGTCGCGGAAGGCGTCGATCACCTCTTCGATCAGCACCTCCGGCGCGCTCGCCCCCGCGGTCACGCCCACGGTGCCGATCTGCCCCAGCGCCCGCCAGTCGATATCCGCCGCCCGCTGCACCAGCTGCGCATAGGAGCAGCCCGCGCGCGAGGCGACCTCGACCAGCCGCTTGGAGTTCGACGAATTCGGCGCACCCACCACCAGCAGCGCATCCACGCGCGGGGCAATCGCCTTCACCGCCTCCTGCCGGTTGGTGGTGGCGTAGCAGATGTCTTCCTTGTGCGGCCCCACGATGGCCGGAAACCGCGCCTTCAGCGCCGCCACGATCTCGGCGGTGTCATCGACCGAAAGCGTCGTTTGGGTCACAAAGGCCAGCTTCTCCGGGTCGCGAACCTGCAAGCCCGCCACATCCTCCGGCACTTCGACCAGCAGCACCTCGCCCTCTGGCAGCTGACCCATGGTGCCCACGGTCTCTGGGTGGCCGGCATGGCCGATCATCACCATCTGCAGCCCGTTCACCGCGTGCCGCTCGGCCTCGATATGCACCTTGCTCACCAGCGGGCAGGTGGCATCCACATAGACCATCTCGCGCTTGGCCGCCTCGGCGGGCACCGCCTTGGGCACCCCGTGGGCCGAAAAGATCACCGGCCGGTCGTCCGGGCACTCCTCCAGCTCCTCCACGAACACCGCACCCTTCTCGCGCAGCCCGTCCACCACGTATTTATTGTGAACGATCTCGTGCCGCACGAATACCGGCGCACCCCATTTCTCCAGCGCCATTTCGACGATCTTGATCGCCCGGTCGACACCGGCGCAAAACCCGCGCGGGGCGGCGAGGAGGAGGGTGAGGGGAGGTTTGCTCATGGCCTGAGAGGTAGTGCCTCAGGCCGCCCGCGTAAAGCGCGGGGCGTTGACGCAGGCGTGAGCACAAGGGGTCTTGCCTTCCCCCTGCTGGAAGCTGGCAGACCGCCCTTCAAAGAGGAGACCCCCGCCATGAAGACCCCGCTCATCGCCCTTGCCGCCGCAGCCGCCGCCACCGGCCTCTGGCTGGCATGGCCCGGACAGGCCGAAACCACCGCCGACCTGCTGCCCTACAAAGACCCGGAGGCCCTCGCGCTGGGCGAGACGCTCTATGCCGAGAACTGCGCCGCCTGCCACGGCGCTGCGCTGCAAGGGCAGGTGGCCAACTGGCGCGACCGCGACGCGGATGGCCTCATGCCCGCCCCGCCGCATGACGAGACCGGCCACACATGGCACCACCCCGATGCCATGCTCTTCGCCATCACCAAATACGGCACCGAGGCCGTGGTGGGGCAGGGCTACCAGAGCAACATGGGCGGCTTCGAGGGCGTGCTGACTGACGCAGAGATCCTCGCCACCCTCGCCTTCATCAAAAGCACATGGCCCGCCGAGATCATCGAAGCGCACAACGGCATGAACGCCCAATACGAGGCCACCCGAAACTGAAAAGGCCCGCCATTCCCGGCGGGCCTTTCAAATTCCGTGGGGTGAGCCATCGGCACACCGTCCCGATCAATCGCGGGCCGAAAGCTCCTCGGCGCCCGCAGGCTCGGGGCGCGGCTCGCGCGGCGGGCGGCCGATCACTTCCTTCAGCTCGTCCAGCTCGATGAAGTTGTCGGCCTGACGGCGCAGCTCATCGGCAATCATCGGCGGCTGCGAGCGAATGGTCGAAACCACCGAAACCCGCACGCCCTGCCGTTGCAGGCTTTCCACCAGCGGGCGGAAGTCACCATCGCCGGAGAACAGCACAACGTGGTCCACATGCGGGGCCAGCTCCATCGCATCGACCGTCAGCTCGATGTCCATGTTGCCCTTCACCTTCCGGCGGCCCTGGCTGTCGACGTATTCCTTCGCGGGCTTGGTGACCATCGAGAAGCCGTTGTAGTGCAGCCAGTCCACCAGCGGGCGGATCGGCGAGTACTCGTCGTTCTCCAGCAGCGCAGTGTAGTAGAAGGCCCGCAGCAGCTTGCCCCGGCGCATGAACTCCTGACGGAGCAGCTTGTAGTCGATATCGAAGCCCAAGGCCTTTGCGGCCGCGTATAAATTCGATCCGTCAATGAACAGAGCGAGGCGCTCATCACGGTAGAACATCAAATACCCTTTCTGTATATGGCTCCGGAGCTCCCCGCGCGGTGGTGGTGGTCGGTAGGGAGTGAGTGGTCTTGCCCCGAGAGCGTGGCGGAAAATAGTGTAAAAAAGTTGGGTCGCAACCCTCCAAACGTCATATCATGGTTACAAAAGCACTCATTGCCGTCGGGTCAAACGCGGCGTCACAAGCCGGTTTCTCAAATGTAACGGTCTTGTCGGCGATTTCCGCCGTAAACACCGATTCGTTAACCATCTTGGCAAAAAGCCGCCTCTTTGAGACCCCTGCGTACCCAAAAGGCGCCGGGCCTGACTTTGTGAACGCGGCGATTGTGGCCCAAACCACACTCTCGCCCGAAGCGGTTCTGGCCCGTCTCCATGAGGTCGAGGCTGCCTTCGGCCGGGCGCGGGCCGAGCGCTGGGGGCCGCGCACGCTGGATCTGGACCTGATCGGCTGGGGCGATGCCGTCCGGCCTGACCGCCCAACATGGCGCCGCTGGGCGCG
This sequence comes from Vannielia litorea, assembly GCF_019801175.1. NCBI lineage: Bacteria > Pseudomonadati > Pseudomonadota > Alphaproteobacteria > Rhodobacterales > Paracoccaceae > Vannielia > Vannielia litorea. The sequence goes on along the minus strand of NZ_JAHVJR010000001.1, from coordinate 2,726,135 downwards.
GCTTTCGCCCGTCAGCGCGGCGCGGGAGACGCCGGGCGAGCTGATCCTGCCCCATCCCCGGCTGGCCGAGCGCGCCTTCGTTCTCGTTCCGCTGGCCGAGGTGGCCCCCGATTGGGCGCATCCCGTCACCGGCCTCACGGTGGCCCAAATGGCCGCCGCCCTGCCCGCAGCGGAGCGTGCAGCGGTCAAACCCCTGTCATAGTGCCGCAAGGGCCAGCAAAACCGGGGCCGGACCCCTTGCCAACCTGCCCACCCCCCGTTACATAGCGGCCTTCACCGCCCAACCCTCCCTGCAGGAGACATCCATGGCCCGCGTCACCGTTGAAGATTGCGTCGATAAAGTCCCCAACCGCTTCGAGCTTGTCATGCTCGCCGCGCACCGGGCCCGCGAGATCGCCTCGGGCGGGGCGCTCACCGTCGACCGCGACAACGACAAGAACCCGGTCGTCTCCCTCCGCGAGATCGCCGAGGAGACCCAGCAGGCCGAGGATCTGCGCGAGCGCATGATCGAGAGCTACCAGACCCAGATCGAGGTCGACGAGCCCGAAGATGATGCAATGGCCCTGCTGATGGGCGCCGAGCAGGACAAGCCGGCAGATGACGACATGTCCGAAGAAAAGCTCCTCCGCGCCCTGATGGAAGCCCAGGAACAGAAGTAAACGCGAGCAAAGGGCGGCAGGCATGGACTCCGACGGTCTCGTCGCCCTCGTTTCTTCCTACAACCCCAACTGCAATGCCAAGCGGATCGCCGAGGCCTTTGCCTTCGGCGAGCACATGCACGAGGGGCAGCTTCGCCAGTCCGGCGAGCCCTACTTTACCCACCCCGTCGCCGTGGCCGAGCTTCTGGCCCGCCAGCAACTCGACGATGACACTGTCATCACCGCCCTGCTGCACGACACGGTGGAGGATACCAAGGCCAGCTATACCGATGTCTCCGAGCGCTTCGGGCGCGAGGTGGCCGAGCTGGTCGATGGCGTCACCAAACTGACGAACCTCCAGCTTTCGTCCTCCGAGACCAAGCAGGCCGAGAACTTCCGCAAGCTGATCATGGCGGTCAGCCGCGACCCCCGCGTGCTGCTGGTCAAACTGGCCGACCGTCTGCACAACATGCGGACCATCAAGTTCCAGCGCCCCGAGAAACAGGCCCAGAAGGCCCGCGAAACGATGGATATCTTCGCGCCGCTGGCGGGCCGCATGGGTATGCAGTGGATGCGCGAGGAGCTTGAGGACCTGTCCTTCAAGGTGCTCAACCCCGAGGCCCGCAACTCCATCATCCGCCGCTTCATCCTGCTTCAGCGCGAGAGCGGCGACGTGATCGACAGCATCACCCGCGACATCCAGAAGGTGCTGAAGAAATCCGCCATCAAGGGCGAGGTCTATGGCCGCGCCAAAAAGCCGTTCTCGGTCTGGCGCAAGATGCAGGAAAAGCAAAAGAGCTTCTCCCGTCTGGCAGATATCTACGGCTTCCGCGTGATCGTCGGCTCCGAGGAGGATTGCTACCGCGTGCTCGGCGCCATCCACTCGCGCTGGTCGGCGGTGCCGGGGCGGTTCAAGGACTATATCTCCAACCCCAAGAACAACGGCTACCGCTCGATTCACACCACCGTGGCCGGGCGCGACGGCAAGCAGGTCGAGGTGCAGATCCGCACCCGCCAGATGCACGAGGTCGCCGAGGCCGGGGTGGCCGCGCATTGGAGCTACCGCGACGGCGTGCGCGCCGAAAACCCCTTCGCCGTCGATCCCGCCCACTGGATCAGGGCGCTCACCGAGCGGCTCGACGAAGAGGACCACGACGAGTTTCTCGAGCACGTGAAGCTCGAGATGTATCAGGATCAGGTCTTCTGCTTCACCCCCAAGGGCGAGGTCATCAAGCTCCCGCGCGGCGCCACGCCGATCGACTATGCCTACGGCATCCACACCCGCATCGGCGACAGCTGCGTCGGCGCCAAGATCGACGGGCTGCGCGTGCCGCTCTGGACCCGCCTGAAGAACGGCCAGCAGGTCGAGATCATCACCGCCGAGGGCCAGCGGCCCCAGCCCACATGGCTCGATATCGTGGTCACGGGCCGGGCAAAGTCGGCCATCCGTCGCAGCCTGCGCGAGGAAGACCGCGAGCGCTTCATCAAGCTGGGCCGCGAGCTGGCCCGCGTGGCCTTCGAGCATGTCGGCAAGCGCGCAACCGAGAAGGCCCTGACCACCGCCGCGCGCACCCTTGGCCTTCCGGCCCATGAAGAGCTTCTGGCCCGCCTCGGATCGGCGGAGCTGACCGCCCGCGACGTGGTGAGCGCGCTCTACCCTGACCTTGCCGAAGCCCATCGCGGCGAGGTGGTCGACGAGGCCCGCTCGGTCGTCGGCCTGCCCGAAGGGCAGATCTCGACCCGCGCGCAATGCTGCCAGCCGGTGCCCGGCGAGCGGATCGTCGGCATCACCTATCGCGGCAAGGGCGTAATGGTCCACGCCATCGACTGCCCGGTTCTGGTCGAGTTCGAGGACGAGCCCGACCGCTGGGTTGATCTGCACTGGCACTCCGGCCAGCACGGCGCGGTCAACACCGTGACCGTCGAGATCACCATCTCCAACGACGCAGGCGTGCTCGGGCGCATCTGCACCCTGATCGGCGAGCAGAAGGCCAATATCTCGGATCTGCACTTCATCGACCGGAAACAGGATTTTTATCGTCTCTTGATAGATGTGGACTTGCGCGATGTGGAGCATCTGCACATGGTCCAGACCGCGCTCGAGGCCGACAGCGACGTGGCCGAGATCGCCCGGGTGAAGAACACGGACCGCAAACCATGAACCAGCGGCCCCCGGAGAGGGGCCGCAGAGCAGGGGAAGAGGCTTGGTTTTCAGGCGCAGGGACAGACGAAGCTGGGCACGGATCGTGCTCGAGTTCTTCTACCCGCGCGGCGGTTGGTATCGGGCGGCGCAATACGTCCGCCACCGGCTGCGGCGGCTGCCCGACTCACCCAACCGCATCGCCCGCGGCATCTGGGCGGGGGTCTTCGTCAGCTTCACACCGTTCTACGGGCTGCACTTCCTTACCGCCTTCCTCGTCGGCAAGGTGATGCGCGGGAACATCCTCGCGGCCCTCCTCGGCACCTTCTTCGGCAATCCCATCACCTTCCCGATCATCGCCGCGCTCTCGCTGCGGCTCGGCCACGGCATGCTCGGCACCCGCCCCGTTTTCGGGCGCGGCCCCAACCCCGATGACAGCCACGGGCTGATGAAGGCGTTCTCCGGGGCGATGTCGGACCTCTGGCACAACTTCCTGTCGATCTTCACTCCCGAAACGGCCCACTGGGGCAAGCTGGCGGGGTTCATGGATGATGTCTTCCTGCCCTATCTCGTCGGCGGCCTGATCCCCGGCGTGATCGCCGCCACGATCTGCTACTACGTCTCCGTGCCGATCCTGACCGCCTACCAGCAGCGCCGCAAAGGCCAGCTGAAAGCCAAGCTGCAGGAGATCGCCGCCAAGCGGAAGAAGCAGGAGAGCGAGGTCGCGGGCGAGTAACTTGCCGCACTGGCTCTGGGGAGAAACGTCCTCCCAACGCGAGCCGGGCCGCGCCGTCCCGCGGGGTGGCGCATGCAACGGAGGTCCGGGGCACTTTATGGTGCAGTGGTCATCTGACCTCTGAGGGGAGAGATTGCCTCACCCAAGCGCCGCCCCGTCCCGCCAAAGGCGGGCCATCATTCGACGGCGCACCTCCGGTGCGACGGGCGGGACGGCGCTGCCCGGCGCCTGCGGCGCGCATCGGGCAGGGTCACTCCCCAACCGCCCTTCCAACCCGGCCAAACCCGCCCTAAGGTCCGCCACAACAGAGGGCCCGCTAATGACCGACCAACTCCGCCTCGGCGTCAACATCGACCACGTCGCCACCGTCCGCAACGCGCGCGGCTCGGCCTATCCCGACCCGCTCCGCGCCGCCAAGCTGGCCGAGGAGGCGGGGGCCGATGGCATCACCGCCCACCTGCGCGAAGACCGCCGCCACATCTCCGACGCCGACATCGAGGCACTGATGGAGGCGCTCACCGTGCCGCTCAACTTCGAGATGGCCGCCACTGCCGAGATGCAGGCCATCGCCCTGCGCCACAAGCCCCACGCCGTCTGCATCGTGCCCGAAAAGCGCGAGGAGCGCACAACCGAGGGCGGGCTCGAGGTCGCCCGTGAAGAGAACAAGCTGGCCCATTTTATCGCCCCGCTCGCCGAGGCTGGCTGCCGCGTGTCGATCTTCATCGCCGCCGACCAACGCCAGATCGAGGCCGCCCACCGCATCGGCGCGGCGGTCGTCGAGCTGCACACCGGCGCCTATTGCGACGCCCACGCCGAGGGCCGCTTCGACGAGCGCGATGCCGAGCTGGAGCGCCTGCGCAAGATGTCCACCTTCGCCCATTCCCTCGGGCTGGAGGTCCACGCCGGCCACGGCCTCACCTACGACACCGTCCAGCCCATCGCCGCCTTCCCCGAAGTGCGCGAGCTGAACATCGGCCACTTCATCATCGGCGAAGCCATCTTCCGCGGCCTCACCCCCGCGATCCACGAAATGCGCCGCTTGATGGACGAGGCCCGCAGCTAGAAAAATTTTAACGAAAATTTTTCCGGCCCGAAAATTCTTCGAGAAGAATTTTCACCCCTCAGTCTCACCCGTCGGCGCCCCCCAGCCCCTCGGCCTTCACCGCTCCCTTTATCCACCGCCGGAACAGCCGCGCGGGGTTTGAAAGGCTCCGCCCCTCCGCGTGCAGCAGCCAATAGGCGTGCTCGGTGTCATGCCAGCGCGGCACCGGCGCCACCACCTGCCCGCGCGCCAGCGGGTCATGCGCCAGCACCTCGAAGGCCAAGAACACCCCTTGCCCGGCCATCGCCGCGTCAAAGCACAGAGAAGCTTCCGAAAATTCCGGCCCACCCCCCAGCGTCACCTCCGCACCCTCCGGCCCGAGCCATGCGTCCCAGCCGAACATCGCGCTGGTGTCGCGGATAATCGGCAGGCGGGCAAAATCCTCCGGCCCCGCTACCCGCGCCGCCAGTTCCGCCGAGCACACAGGCACGATCCGCTGGCCGAAGAGCCGCTCGCAGCTCACGCCGCTGTAGCCGCCCGGCCCGATCCGCACCGCAATGTCGATGTCCGAGGCAGCAAAGTCGATCAGCCCGGGCGTCGAGTCGATCCGCACCTGAATGTCCGGATGCGCGCGGGTGAAGTCGCTCAGCCGCCAGATCAGGAACCGCGCGGCAAAGATCGGCGCAACCGAGACCGTCAGCACATGCGACCGGTCCCGCCGCGCGGCCTCTGCGGCGCGGGTCAGCCGGGCGAAGCCTTCGCGCAGGTTGGCAAACACCTCCTCCGTCCCCTCCAGCGGCACCATCCCGCCCGGCCGCCGCTCGAACAGCCCGCGCCGCAGCGCCGCCTCCGCCCGCGCCACCTGCTGGCTCACCGCACCGGGGGAAACTCCAAGCTCCGCCCCCGCCCGTGAGAGCGAGCCCAGCCGCGCCACCGCCTCGGCGGCGCGCAGCGCATTGAGCGGAATGTCGTTCAGGTCAGCCATATAGCAAATCTAAATACATATGCAGATCAGGCGCAATATGCAGGCGTCCTGCACGGGGCTAATTTCATCATAGCTAAAAGGAGCCACCCCATGTTCCGCCTCATTCGCACTCTCTTCACACCGCACCCCACGCTCAACCCCACAGACCCGCTCGCCCATCCCGCCCTCCGCCGGATGACCCCGCGCGAGCTGGCCGACCTTCCCCTGCCGCGCCCCGCCCGCTAGTCTGCGCCTCACCAAACGCAGATGGCCGGAGAGGAAAGCTATGCGGATCAGCCTGTTGCGCTACGCGGGCATTTACATCGCCACGGCCCTCGGCCTCGCCCTGCTCACATGGGTGCTCGCCAGCTTCGCCGGGGTGCGCCTGCCCACCGGCCTCTCCACCGCCCTGCCGCCGATGCTCGCGGCGCTGCTTGAAGGGCAGGCCTTCGCGCGTGAAACCCGCGAACCGCTCCTCAATGACGAGGCCTGGTCTGCCGCCTTTCGGATGACCCTCGTGGTGGCAGTCATCAATGCCGTCATCCTCGGCGGCGTGCTGCTCTTCACGCCCGAGCTGACCGACCCCGAGGTGCTCACCATCGTGGGTGTCGTCTTCCTCGTCCTTCTGGTCGTGGTCCTGCTGGTCAACCGCATCTTCCTCGGCATGGGCGCCAGGAGTCAGCTGAAGGCGCTGGAGTCCCGCAAGTGATCCGCGCCGCGCTCACCCTTCTGGCCCTCACCCTCCCCGCCGCCGCGCAGGAGGTCTCCGACTGCGGAGACTTCCGCACCGATGCCCGCAACATTCCCGAGCCGTGGGAGGCCAGCACCCGCAGCTTCGCCAATGGCGACGTGCGGCTCGTGCTGCTCGACACCATCGAACCCGCCGCCGCGCCCTATCACCTGATGATCCTCTCGCCACCCTACGACGAGGTCGGCGGCCGCCAGTGCAAAGTGCTCTCCCGTGAGAACCAATCCGGCTGGGCGGGGATGCAGTTTGACCAGCTCGAAGCAGGATACGATCCGGCCCTCGGCCTCACCTTTACCCTGCCCGCCATGATCTGGCTGCCCGAGAAGAATTTCGTCAATTCCACCGTGCTCACGATCACCCTCAACCAGTCCACCGGCGACATCACCGTCAGCCAACAACTCGGCAACGAGTGATCCGCCGATGATCCTGGGTATCGGCACCGATCTGGCCAACATCGAACGCATCGCCGCCACGCTGGAGCGCTTCGGTGACCGCTTCCGCAATCGCGTCTTCACGCCGGTCGAGCAGGCCAAGGCCGAGCGTCGCGCCGATACGCCGGGCACCTACGCCAAACGCTGGGCCGCCAAGGAGGCGTGTTCCAAGGCGCTGGGCACCGGCCTGCGCATGGGCATCGCCTGGAAGGATATGTCGGTGCGCAACCTGCACACCGGTCAGCCGGTGATGGAGGTCACAGGCTGGGCCGCCGAGCGGCTGGCGTCGATGACCCCGCCGGGCCACGAGGCGGTGATCCACGTCACCCTGACCGACGATCACCCCTGGGCGCAGGCCTTCGTGGTGATCGAGGCCCTGCCGCGCCGCGCGGAGGGGTAAGCGCCGTTAACGCGGCTCCGCTATGTCATCCGACATGCGCATGGAATGTGCATCGGATGTGCATCAGTTGTGCATGGCCCTGTGGCAACGGTTAACCCTGCCGTTAACCCCAATGCACGGTGCCGTCAGCCCGCCTTGACTCCCCCCTGCGCGCCCGCCATGTAGCTGCCGAGCGCAGAGACAGGCGAGGGAGCCGCATGGCCGAAAAATCCAAAGCCGGCGAGAGCTTTATGGAAACGATCAAGACCATCTTCTGGGCCCTGATCATCGCCGGCGTCTTCCGCACCCTGTTCTTCCAGCCGTTCTGGATTCCCACTGGCTCGATGAAAGACACGCTGCTGATCGGCGATTTCCTCTTCGTGAACAAAATGGCCTACGGCTATTCGCGCCATTCCTGCCCCTTCTCCGCCTGCCCGGTCTCGGGCCGGATCTGGGGCAGCGAGCCCGAGCGCGGCGATGTGGTGGTGTTCCGCCATCCCGTCACCGGGGCCGATTTCGTCAAGCGTCTGGTGGGTATGCCCGGCGACCGGATTCAGGTCACCAAGGGCCAGCTCACCGTCAACGGTACCCCCTACAAGCAGGAAGACGGCGGCCTTTTCACCGAGATCAAAGAGCCGCAGGGCAGCCAGGGCACCGAGCCCGCCTGCTCCAACGCCCCGGTAGGGCAGGGCGGCACCTGCGAAAAGCAGCGCCTGATCGAGACCGACCTGAACGGCAAGAGCTACGGCACCCTCGACGTAAACTACTTCCCGAACCGCCATCAGGATGAAACCAACGTCTACAACGTCCCGGAAGGCCACTATTTCTTCATGGGCGACAACCGCGACAACAGCCAGGACAGCCGCGTATCGCAGCAGATCGGTGGCGTCGGCTATGTGCCCTACGAAAACCTCATCGGCCGCGTCGACCGGGTGATGTTCTCCTCCGCCGGGCGCTCGCTCTTCTACTTCTGGACATGGCGCAGCGACCGCTTCTTCCACAAGGTCGACTGATCCGGTGCGCCGGGTTTTCTACTGGCTTTTCATCGGGGTAGGCGTTGCCATCGTGCTGGGCCTCCCCGCTTTCGCGCTGGCCCTGCGGCTGATCTGGGCGCCCTTCTACATCCCCGCCGGCTCGATGAAGCCTACCCTGCTGGTGGGCGACTATTTCTTCGTGAACGAGCGCCTCCCGCGCCCCGTCGAGCGCGGCGATGTGGTGGTGTTCCGCCACCCCGTCACAGGGGCCGATTTCGTCAAACGGGTCATCGCGCTGGAGGGCGACACCATCGCCATGCAGGGCGGCGTGCCGGTGCTCAATGGCGCGCCGCTGGCGCAGGAGCCTGTGGGTGATTTCGAGGAGGTCATGGAAGGGCAGGGGCCGCGCCGCAACCGCCCGCGCTGCGCCAATGGACCGGTGGGCGAGGGGGCGATCTGCCTCAAACCCCTGCTGCGAGAGAGCTTCCCCTCCGGCCGCAGCCACCACGTGCTCAACCTCTCCGATGGCGGCCCGATGGATACCACGCCCGAGGTCACCGTGCCGCCCGGCCATATGTTCGTGATGGGCGACAACCGCGACAACAGCCTCGACAGCCGCGTGCCCCAGCCGCAGGGCGGCCTCGGTTTCGTTCCGCTCGAGAGCGTCCGCGGCCATGCCGACAGGGTGATCTTTTCAGCCGCCGGGTCGTGGCTTTATGATTTTCGTAACTGGCGCGGCGATAGATACGGGAAAGTGATCGAATGAAGCTCTCGGCAGATGTTCAGGCCTTCGCCGCCCGGCTCGGCCACGCGTTCACCGATCCGGCGCTGCTGATCCGGGCGCTCACCCACCCCTCCTTCACCACCACGGGGCAGGAGAACAACCAGCGCCTCGAGTTTCTGGGCGACCGCGTGCTCGGCCTCGTGATCGCCGAGGCGTTGATGGAGGCAGACCCGCACGCGCCCGAGGGCCAGCTTTCGCCCCGGTTTCACGTGCTGGTCAACAAGGAGACCTGCGCCGAGGTCGCCCGCGAGATCGCGCTGGGCGATGTGCTCAAGCTGGGCCGCTCCGAGATGCAGTCGGGCGGGCGCCGCAAGGAGGCGCTGCTGGGCGATGCGATGGAGGCGGTGATCGCCGCCGTCTATCGCGATGCCGGTTTCGATGCCGCCCGCGCGGTGATCCGCAAGCACTGGTTGGGCCGGGTAAAGTCGGTCGAGGCCGATGCCAAGGATGCCAAGACGGCGCTTCAGGAATGGGCGCAGGCGCGCGGCTTGCCGCCGCCCAGCTACGAGCTGCGCAAGCAGGAGGGGGATGGCCACGAGTTCATCTTCCACATGGCCGCCGTGCTGGCCAACGGCAAGGAGGCCGTCGGCAAGGCCCGCCGCAAAAAGCTGGCCGAGCATGAGGCCGCCCGGGCGCTGCTGACCCGGCTGGAGGGCTGATGCGCCTCACCTGCCTCAACGCCTGGGGCGGGCGCATGCACGCCGAACTCGCAGACTGGCTCGCCCAGAACGACCAGGATATCCTTTGTATTCAGGAGGTTGTCCATGTTCCAAACACCCCCGCGCCCTGGCTCGATTACCGCGACGATGGCCGCAACCTGCCGCAGCGGGCCGATATGCTGGCCGATCTGGCCGAGGCCCTGCCGGGGCATGATGTCACCTTCTGCCCCGCCGCCCGTGGCCCGCTCTGGCATGGGCAAACTCAGGTCTGGTCGCACTGGGGCCTCGCCACCTGCACCCGGCGCGGCCTGCCCGTCACCCATCAGGCGCAGGGCTTCGTCCACGGAGCGTTCGGCGCCGAGGGCTTCGGCCCCCACCCCCGCTCGCGCACCGGTCACGCACTGCGCCTCTGGCGGCCCGAGGGCGCTGTCGTCATCGCCCATATGCACGGGCTGCGCGACCCAGAGGCCGGCAAGGCCGACACACCCGCCCGCGCCGCCCAGGCCGAGCGGCTGGCTGGGCTTGTCGAGAGCATCCGCCAGCCCGGCGACGAGGTGATTATCTGCGGCGATTTCAACGTGCTACCCGGCAGCGAGACCCTGCGCATCCTTTCCCGCCTCGCCCCCCGCGAGCTGGTCACCGAGGGCGGCCACCCCGGCACCCGCAACAGCCTCTACCCCAAACCCGGGCGCTACGCCGATTACATGATGGTCAGCGAAACCCTCGCCTTCACCAGCTTCGACGTGCTGCACCAGCCAGAGGTTTCCGACCACTGCCCGCTGCTGCTGACACTGCCCTAGCCCTCGGCCCGCGCGATCACCCCGAGGCAGGCGGTGAGCAGCCGTGACAGGGTGAGCGCCCCCAGCCCGTCCACATCCATCTCCGGCACGTATTCCACCAGGTCCATCGCCACGATCCGCCCCCGCGCGGCCACGCCCTCCACGAGGTCCAGCACCTGATAATAGCTGAGGCCTCCGGGCGAGCGCCCGATGACGCCGGGCACGATCGACGGGTCCAGCGCATCGGCATCGAGGCAGATCACCACCGCCGCCCCTTCGGGGATGCCCGCCAGCGCCGCCCCCACCCCCTCGGCGTGGAACTGCCGCGCCGGGATGATCTGCGCGCCCCAGTCCAGCGCATCGGCAAGGTCGTCCGGGTGGCCCGAGCCCACGCCCCGCGCGCCGACCTGGATGATCCGCTCCACATGGGCCATCTCCGAGGCCCGCCGCATGGTGGACGACAGCCCCATCCGCTCGCCCATATGCTCCTGCCGCCAGTCGATATGGGCATCGATCTGCAGCACCGTCACTGGCTGCCCCAGCGCTCCAAGCGCCTCCAACATCGGGATCGGAATCGAATCGTCGCCTCCCAGCACCACCGGCACCGCCCCCGCCGCCAGCACCTTGCCCGTCGCCTCGCGGATCGCGTTGCGGTTGGCGGCAAGGTCGCTCTCGCTCCAATCCAGATCGCCGCAATCCACCGCCGCCCGCGTGCCGGGCGGAAAGGTCGGGCCACCAAGGTCAAAGTTCATCCGGTCGATGTTCGCCGCGAGCTGCCCCGAGGCCCGCCGCAGCGCCGCGGGCGCGCCTTGGCAATAGGCCCCGACCGAGCCGTAAGGCGTGGCGCAGGGCGCCCCGAACAGCGCCGCCGAGGCCCCTTGCGGGCTGAAATCGGGGCAGGGGTCGAGGCCAAGAAAGGTCTTGGTGTCCGGCGCACCGAAGAGGGCGCCAAGATCGGGCGATTGCGGCATGGGGAGGGCTCCGTCTGAGGCTTTGCGCAACCCTGCGGCGGGTCGCCCCGGCCCGCAAGGCCCGCGCAGGCTTTTGCTGGCGAAACCCGCGCAAATCCTCTATTCCCGGCGCGTTCAACCAACAAGGCCAAGCCCCATGACCACACGCGCCGGTTTCGTCGCCCTCATCGGAGAGCCCAACGCGGGCAAATCGACGCTCACCAACCGCATGGTCGGCGCCAAGGTGAGCATCGTCACCCACAAGGTTCAGACGACTCGCGCCCGCATCCGCGGCGTGGCGATCGAGGGCGAGAGCCAGATCGTCTTCGTCGATACCCCCGGTCTCTTCCGCCCCCGCCGCCGGCTCGACCGGGCGATGGTGGCGGCAGCCTGGGGCGGGGCGGCCGATGCCGATATCGTCGTGCTGCTGGTCGAGGCCCATCGCGGGCTGACCGAGGGCGTGCAGGCGATCCTCGACGCGCTGAAGGAGCGCGCGGTCGAGGGGCAAAAGGTGGCGCTGGCGATCAACAAGATCGACCGGGTCAAGTCAGAGGTGCTGCTGGAGCTGACCGCCAAGCTGAACGAGGCTTACGCCTTTGCCGAGACCTTCATGATCTCCGCCGAAAAGGGCCACGGCGTGGACGACCTGCGCAAATGGCTCGCCAGCGAGCTGCCCGAGGGCCCCTGGCTCTACCCCGAAGATCAGATCGCCGACCTCCCCCTGCGCATGATCGCCGCCGAGATGACCCGCGAAAAGCTCACCCTGCGGCTCCACCAGGAGCTGCCCTACCAGCTCACCGTCGAGACCGAGGCCTGGGAAAACCGCAAGGACGGCTCCGCCAAGATCGACCAGATCGTCTACGTCATGCGCGACGGCCACAAGGGCATCGTGCTGGGCAACCGGGGCGAGACGATCAAGGCCATCGGCAAGGCCGCACGCGAAGAGCTGGAGGAGTTCCTCGGCCACAAGGTCCACCTCTTCCTGCAAGTGAAGGTCCGCCCGAACTGGCTGGAGGAGAGCGAGCGGTATGACGAGATGGGCCTTGATTTCAAGGACGGTAACGCTTGACTCGCCTGACCAGCGGCTTCTGGGTGCAGGCCTACCTCACCCGCCTGCGGCTGGCCGACATCCCCGCTTTCGTCGTCGCCAAGGGCGATGAGACGGCGGGCAACATCCTCATCAAGCAAAGCCCGCTCGACGGCACCGCACGGGCCTTCCAGCGCATTATGGCGATGGACGGCTCCCGCCCGTGGGATGTGCTGGCCGAAGGGCCGGAGGCCGAGGTGGATGCCGCCCTGCGCGATCAGCGCCGGTTTGACCCGGACCTTTGGGTGATCGAGGTCGAAGACCGCGAAGGCCGCCATCTGCTGGATGAGGAAGGGCTGGGCTGATGGAGTGGCGCGAGGAGGGCGTGCTGCTCACATCCCGCCCCCACGGCGAGAACGCTGCCATCATCGAGGTCTTCACCGAGGGGCGCGGTCGCCATGCCGGCGTCGTCCGCGGCGGCACGGGGCGGCGCATGGCCCCCATCCTGCAACCCGGCGCCCAGCTTGACCTCTCGTGGCGCGCCCGGCTGGAGGATCATCTCGGCGCCTTCACCGTCGAGCCGATCCGCGCCCGCGCGGCGGGGGTGCTGGGCGACCGCCGGGCACTTGCGGGTCTCGGCTCCGTCACCGCGCTGCTGTCCTTCGTCCTGCCCGAACGCGCCGCCTATCCGCGCCTCTACGCCCGCAGCCTCACCGTGCTGGACCTGATCGAGGAAGGCTCCGAGCACTGGCCGCTGGCCTACCTGCGCTGGGAGCTGGCGCTGCTCGACGAAATGGGTTTCGGCCTTGATCTCACCTGCTGCGCCGCCACCGGAGCCACCGAGGGTCTGGTTTACGTTTCGCCCAAAACCGGGCGCGCTGTCAGCGCTGAAGGGGCAGGGGAGTGGGCACCCAAGCTCCTGCCGCTGCCGCCCTGCCTCATGGGCGAGCCGCCAGAAAGCCCCGGAGAGCTTGCGCAGGGGTTTGAAACCACTGGCTATTTTCTGGATCATCAGCTGCGCACTTCGCTGGGCGAAAAGCCCCTGCCCGCCGCGCGGGGGCGGTTGGTTCGGGTGCTGGCGAAGCCTTAGGGATCGCGCCGAAACACCATCTCCCGCCCGTCTTCGTTGGACAGGATCAGCACCGGCCCGTTGGCCTCGGCCAATGTCATCGCGCCCAAAGCCTCAAAGAACTCCGCCTCGCCGTTCATGTGCAGGCAGGCCATCTTGGTCGCCATGATCGGCCCCGGCTTGAACCACGGGTAGGGCGCGGTCTGCTCCGCCGAGTAGCCGTTGCAGGGCGCCCGGCCAGAGATCCGGCCTTCCTCCCCCAACTCCAGCGTCGCGCCCCACTGAAAGGCCACGCCGTCGATCTCTTCGAGCTGGTAGGTGCCCTCGGCATAGCCCGTCAGGGTTTCATCCGCGCAGGCGGCGACCATTGGGGGGAGGGCGAGCAGGGTGGCGAGGGCAAGCGTTTTCATGGCTCACACATAGGTCGCCCGTCCCGCGCCGCCAAGCTGCCACGTTGCTGCCATGCTGCACCGGCAATCTGTAGCCCATGTTGCAAAGAGCCAGCCTCTTCATGGCCGTCGTCGCCATCGCCGCCCTGTCCTACTCGGGCGTTTCGGGGTTGGCACGGCATGACGGGGCAGTGCCCGGTGCCGTGCTGACCGGCCCGAGCCAGGCCGAGCTGGCGCGGGCGCATCCGCAGGCCTGGGAGATGCACCAGGCCTACGACGAATTCCACAACGGGCCGGACTGGTACGGCGCCTTCGCGGTGGGCGGGCAGGAAGCCTTCGGCGCCGTCTCGGGCTATGCCGATGCCGCGCTGGCCGAGGCTGACGCGCTTGCCCTCTGCGCCGATTGGGCTGCCGACTGCCGGGTGGTCGCCACCATCACCCCCGCCGAGCCGCAAGTGGCCGGGCTCTCCGGGCCGCAAGCGCGCGAGCTTGCCACTCTGCGGAGCAGTAGGGAGGGCGGGCGTGCGCTTGCGGTGGATGCACGGGGCCACTGGGGCAGCGCATGGGGTTATCCAAACCGCCATGACGCCGGACAAGCCGCAATGGCCGATTGCATCGCGGCCCAACAGACGCCCCGCGATGACACCGCCTGCCGCGTCGTCTGGACGCTCCGCTAGGGCGCGCCCTCAGGCGAGCAGCCGCCGCGCGATCACCTGCGCCTGAATCTCGGCGGCACCTTCGAAGATATTCAGGATCCGCGCATCGCAGAGCACCCGGCTGATGCTGTACTCCAGCGCAAACCCGTTGCCACCGTGAATTTGCAGCCCGTTGTCCGCCGCCGCCCATGCAACCCGGGCGCCGAGCAGCTTGGCCATCCCGGCCTCGAGATCACAGCGCACGCCATGGTCCTTCTCCCAAGCGGAAAAGTAGGTGAGCTGCCGGGCGATCATGATCTCTACCGCCATCATGGCCAGCTTGCTGGCCACGCGCGGAAACTCGATCAGGCTCCTGCCAAACTGCTTGCGGTCCTGCGCATAGCGCATCGCGATATCCAGCGCTGATTGCGCCACACCAATCGCGCGCGCCGCTGTCTGGATGCGCGCGCTCTCGAAGGTCTCCATCAACTGCTTGAAGCCCTTGCCCTCTTCGCCGCCCAGAAGGTTCTCTTCCTTCACCTCGAAGCCGTCGAAGCCCAGCTCGTATTCCTTCATGCCGCGATAGCCCAGCACCTCGATCTCCCCGCCGGTCATGCCGGGCGTGGGGAAGGGGGCCTCATCGGTGCCCGGCGTCTTCTCGGCCAGAAACATCGACAAGCCCTTGTAATCGCTCGTCGAAGGATCGGTCCGTGCCAGCAGGGTCATCACATGGGTCCGGGCGGCATGGGTGATCCACGTCTTGTTGCCGGTCACCTTGTAGGTATCGCCCTCCTTCACCGCGCGGGTGCGCAGGGAGCCGAGGTCGGAGCCGGTGTTCGGCTCGGTAAAGACGGCGGTCGGCAGAATCTCACCGCTGGCGATCCGGGGCAGCCAGCTTTCCTTCTGCTCATCGGTGCCGCCGCAAAGGATCAGTTCGGCGGCGATCTCGGAGCGGGTGCCAAGGCTGCCCACACCGATATACCCGCGTGAAAGCTCCTCGGAGACCACCACCATCGAGGCTTTGGACAGGCCAAGGCCGCCGAGGTTTTCGGGGATGGTCAGGCCAAAGACCCCCATCTCCGCCAGCTCCTCGATCACCTCCATCGGGATCAGCTCGTCCTTCAGGTGCCACTCATGGGCGTGCGGCTCGACCCGGTCCACCGAGAACCGGCGAAACTGCTCGCGGATCATCTCCAACTCGTCATCGAGCCCGCTGGCGCCCACGGTGATCTCGGCCGAACGCTCCTGCATCAGTTCCACCAGCCGCATCCGCGCCGCCTGGCTGTTGCCCCGCGCGATCAACTGGCGCACCGCATCGGTGATCAGCGCCTCGGTGCTCTCCAGCCCAAGGTCGGCGGGCCGTACGATCTCGCCTTGGCTCATCGGGATGCCCCCGGACATCTGCGCGAGGTATTCGCCAAAGGCGATCTGGTGCAGCAGCTTCTCCACCTCGCCAAATTTGCCTTCGCCTTCCAGCTTCTCGGCCCAGGCCTGCATCTGCTTGAGCGCCTGCACGTAAGTGGCAAACCATGCCAGCCCGTGGGTGGCGGTCTGGTTGGCGTCCACCGCCCCGCCAGAGACCCGGCCCTCTACCGCCAACTCGGCCTTCAACCCGGCTTTCGCCGCCTCCAGCAGCGCCTGCGCAGGGGCCACGGCGGCACCTGTGAGGTTGAGCAGATCGGGGAGAATGATGGCTTGGGCGGTCATGTCCTGTCCGTCATGGGGCATGGATTCGGTCCTCGTTGTCGTGCCCGGTCGGCATAATCCCTTCGCAGGTGCAGCGCAACTTAATTTCGCGAGAATAGACTTTGGTGCATAAAAATGTCGCGGTCGATTCCTGCTGCGGCAGCGGGAGCGGCGCGATATGAGGCAGTATGAGCTTTCTGCCCGATCTTCTGACCCCCGGCCTCATCGCCTTTGCGCTGGGTGTGACCCTGCTGGCGGGCGTGGTGAAGGGGGCAGTGGGCTTTGCCATGCCGCTGATCATGATCTCCGGCATGGGCATCCTGCTCGATCCAAAGCTGGTCATCGCGGGCATCATCCTGCCCATCGTGCTCACCAACCTGCTTCAGGTCGCCCGCTGCGGTTGGGCCGAGGCCAAGGCCGCGCTGCGCGATTACAAAGTCTATATCCTCATCGTCTGCGTCCTCATCCTGCTGTCGGCCCAGCTTGTCACGGTCATCTCGACCGGGGTGATGTATCTGGTCCTCGGCATCCCGGTGACCCTGCTCTGCGCAATCCAGCTGCTTGGGTTGAAGCTTGTGATTCCCGAGGCGCGCCGCCTGGTGGCCTCTGTGGTGGCGGGCATCCTCTCCGGCCTGCTCGGCGGGCTGGCAGGCACTTGGGGGCCAACCACGGTGCTCTATCTCGTGGCGATTGAAACGCCCAAAGCCCGGCAGATCGTGGTGCAGGGGGTTATCTATGGTCTCGGCTCGATCATGCTGCTGGCGGGCCACCTGAAGAGCGGCGTGATGAACAGCGAGACCGTCTGGTTCTCGGCCCTGCTGCTCCTGCCGGCGCTTGCGGGCATGTGGATCGGCTTCCAGATCCAGGACAGGATCGATCAGGCCACCTTCCGCAAGGCCACCCTCGCCGTGCTGCTCATCGCCGGCCTCAACCTGATCCGCCGGGGCCTCATCGGCTAAGGGCCGGGGACACTATCGCTCAGTCGAACTTCGCCGAAGGCGCCAGCACCGTAGCCTCGCCCTTCAGCACAACCTTCCCGTCCACCAGACAGCGGGTATCAAGCTGCACCCGGCGCTTGCGGTGGTCAATCTCCAGCACCTCCACCTCGGCCAGCACCATGTCACCGGGCCGCACCGGGGCCATGAACTTGAGCGTCTGCCCAAGGTAAACCGTGCCGTGGCCGGGCAGCTGCTCTCCGATTACCGCAGAGATCAGCCCGGCAGTCAGCATCCCGTGGGCAATGCGCCCCTCGAAGATGGTGTCCTGCGCATAGGCGTCATCCAGATGCACCGGGTTCCGGTCGGTGGAGACCTCGGCGAACATCTCGATATCCCGGTCGGTCACCTGCTTGCGCAGGCTGCGGATCATGCCGATCTCGATATCTTCGATGCAGATCGTCCCGCGGGGCATGTTGTCGAGCATCTCGGTCTCCTCCGTCATGGGGCGGGTATAGCGCCACCGCTGCATTGCGGCAATATGTCGAAGAAAGATAATTCCGCAAATGACACTTATGTCGCAATTATCGTGCGAGCACGATTGTCACTCGCCCGCCTCGCGGATCTCGTCCGAGCGGTCGCCCATCAGGTAGCGCGGCCCCGCGCCCCGCGTCGCCGCCTTGTCTTCCTTGTTGTAAAGCCTGCATTTTTCGAGGCTGAGACAGCCGCAACCGATGCAGCCGTCGAGATCGTCGCGCATCTTCTTCAGGGTCTGGATGCGCTGGTCGAGCGTGTCGCGGAACTGCTCCGAGATCTCCCGCCAATCCTTCGCTGTGGGAGTTCGCCCCTCCGGCAGCCCGGCCATCAGCGCCTTGATCTGGGGCAGGGTGTAACCGAACTGCTGTGCAATGCGGATAAAGCTGACCCGCCTGATGTCGGCTCGCCGAAACCGTCTCTGGCCCGAGGGCGCCCGCATCGGCGCGATCAGCCCCTCCGCCTCGTAGTAGCGCAGCGCACTCACCGCCAGCCCGGCCCGCTCGGCGAATTGCCCGATGGAGAGCACATCATTCGCCCTGAGTTTCGCGCTGCGATCGGCCATATCAGAAAACCCTTGAGCTAAAGTTAGCTTTAGCAATTACACAGGTGCCATCGCAGCTCAAGGAGATTCGCCAATGTCCGCCCAACTCGAACACGTCAACGTCACCGTTTCAGATCTCGACCGCGCCATTGCGCTGCTCGATGATCTCTTCGACTGGAAGCTCCGCTGGCGCGGCGCCTCGATCTACGGCGGCGAAACCGCCCATGTCGGCGGAGCCGAGAGCTACCTCGCGCTCTACCGCCACCACGATCAGGAGGCGGCCAAGCAATCCACCTATCATGTGACCGGCGGGCTCAACCATGTCGGCGTGGTCGTCGACGATCTCGACGCGGTGGAACAGCGGGTCAAGGACTACGGCCTCAAACCCCGCTCCCACGCTGACTACGAGCCGGGCCGCCGGTTCTACTTCGAGGATTGGGACGGGGTGGAATATGAGGTGATCTCTTACGCGTGAACCAAATCTTTACGCTCCGCGCCTAGACAGGCTGCAACGGTTCGCACCTTTCCCCCGAGGTCCATTCGAGCCGCAGCGGCGCGGGGTTTCCCTCCTCCCGCGCCCCCTCAAGTAGGGTGGGTGAAACCCACCGCCGTGCACACCGCATCACGCGCTCCCCAAGGCACGGGCCCCTAACGGTCGGCAGAACCCACCCTACAAAAGGCCCCCGCGCAGCGGGGCCTGCGTGCGCCCGCAGAGCAGGTGCAGCCCACCACCGCTGCCACAAGCCAAGCCCCCCGTTGACGCAGCACGCCCCCCTCCGCCATCCTCTACTCATGGCCAATGCCACCCAACCCACCGAGACCGACCCGCGCGCCTTCTGCGACACCGTCGCCCACCCCGGTCGCCGCGAGGATGCCCTGCGTCTGCTCGATCTCTTCGCTCAGACCACCGGCTACGCCCCGCGCATGTGGGGGCCGACCATCGTGGGCTTCGGCCAGTATCACTACACCTACGCCTCGGGCCGCACTGGCGACTGGCTCGCCACCGGCTTCTCGCCCCGCAAGGCCAACATGGTCGTCTACATCATGCCGGGCTACACTGACTTTTCGCACATCCTCGCCCGCCTCGGGCCGCACAAGATCGGCAAGTCCTGCCTCTACCTTGGCCGCCTCGGCAAGATCGACGAGGCTGTTCTGGCCGAGCTGATCCGCGCCGGGCTGGACGATCTCGCCACCCGCTGGCCCGTCTCCGCCTGACGCCGCGCCGCCGCTGAACTTGCCCCGCGCCCGCGCCCCGTGTAAATCGCGGCCCTGACGCCCGAGGATATCCCATGACCACCACCCGTTTTGCCCCGTCCCCCACCGGCTACCTGCATGTCGGCAACCTGCGCACCGCGCTGTTCAACTGGCTGATCGCCCGCAAGTCCGGCGGCACCTTCATCCTCCGTCTGGATGATACCGACCCGGAGCGCTCCAAGCCCGAGTTCGCCGACGCCATCCAGCAAGATCTCGAGTGGCTGGGCCTCACGTGGGACCGGGTCGAAACCCAATCCTCCCGGCTGGACCGCTACGAAGCCGCCGCCGACAAGCTCCGCGAGATCGGTCGCTTCTACGAGTGCTTCGAGACCCCCACCGAGTTGGACCTCAAGCGCAAGAAGCAGCTCAACATGGGCAAGCCGCCGGTCTATGACCGCGCCGCGCTGGAGCTGACCGAGGCGCAAAAGCAGTCCTACCGTGACGAAGGCCGCACCGGCCACTGGCGCTTCAAGCTCGACCACGCGCGCATCGAGTGGAATGACGGCATCCTAGGCGACATTTCCATCGACGCCGCCTCCGTCTCCGACCCGGTCTTGATCCGCGGCGACGGGCAGGTGCTCTACACGCTGGCTTCCGTGGTCGACGACACCGAGATGGGCATCACCAACGTGGTGCGCGGTTCCGACCACGTCACCAACACTGCGACCCAGATCCAGATCATCGAGGCGCTCGGCGGCACCGTGCCATCGTTCGCGCACCACTCGCTGCTCACCGGCCCGCAGGGCGAGGCGCTCTCCAAGCGGCTCGGCACGCTGGCCCTGCGCGATCTTCGCGAGCGCGGCGTCGAGCCGATGGCGCTGCTGTCGCTCATGGCCCGTCTCGGCTCCGCCGACCCGGTCGAGCTGCGCGCCACCCATGACGAGCTGATCGAAGGCTTCGACCTCACCAAGTTCGGCTCCGCCCCCACCAAGTTCGACGTGGAAGATCTCTTCCCGCTCACCCACCGCCACCTCGCCGCCCAGCCGCTCTCTGCCGTGGCGGGTGAGATCGAGGCGCTGGGCGTGCCCGCCGATCAGGCCGAGCGCTTCTGGGCCGTGGCCCGCGAGAACATCACCGTGAAGGCCGATCTTCAGGACTGGTGGAAGCTCTTCTCCGAGGGCGCGACCCCGCTGGTCGCCGAGGAAGACGCCGATTTCGTGCGCGAGGCTTTCGCCATGCTCGGCGAGCCGCCCTACACCGACACCACATGGAGCGAGTGGACTTCTGCCGTGAAAGAGGCCACCGGCCGCAAGGGCAAGGGCCTCTTCATGCCGCTCCGCAAGGCGGTGACGGGCCGCGAGCGCGGCCCCGAGATGGCCGACGTGATGCCGCTGCTGGCCCGCAAGCCGGGCTGATCAAAGAAGCCTGCACGGAATCAAGCCGAAGGCGCCGTGCAGCGCCGACCCGCCCCCCGGGGCGGCGCTTTGGTGAGGTTGGGGCTGACCACGAAACTTGAGCTACCACGGCACGATTAAGTGCCACGCACAGCCGTTGCGGGCGCCACCCCGCGGGCCGGCGCTGCAAGGCGCGCGCCGTTCCTCATGGCAACCTTCGCCCCCGTCGCGCGTTCCTCCCTCAACCGGCGCATCCCGCGCCCCGAGGAACCTCGACATGGCCACCAAGACCCTGCCCGAAGTCGCCGAGCTGATGGCGAAAATCGATTTCTGCATGATGGAAACCCTGGCCGAAGACGGCCGCATCGCCGCCCGTCCGATGAGCTCGAACGGTGACGTGGAGTATCGCGGCGAGAGCTGGTTCTACAGCCTCGACGATACCCGCAAGACCCGCCACATCCGCGCCGATCCCCGCGTCGGCCTCGCCTTTCAGGGCTCTGGCGGTGTGCTCGGTCTGGTCGGCAAGCCGGGCGCGATGGTCCACGTCCAAGGCCGCGCCACGCTCACCAGTGACCGCGCCGCGCTGCAAGAACACTGGGTGCCCGACCTCGAATACTGGTTCAAAGACGGTATCGACACGCCCGGCCTGCTGCTCATCCGGGTCGACGCCGAGCACATCCACTACTGGGATGGCGAAGAGAACGGCGTCGTCACGCCCTGACGGGGGCCGCGACCTTCTCCACGCCCAACCGCCGCAGCCCCGCATCCACAAAGTCGCGCTCCTGCGCGCTCACCTCGGTTGCCCGCGGGTAGATCGGCGCGGCCCGGTCATCCACCACCACCGGCGGCCAGCCCGCCGTCGTCTCGAAGAACCGCAGCGCCCCCGCTTCGCCGAACACATCGGCAAAGCCCTGCACCACCGTATCGACGTAGCTCAGCAGCACCGGGTGGGCCGCATCCGCCGCCATATGCTCGGGCGCAACGGCATACACCTCCACCCTGACCTCCCCGGCCTCATGCTCGCAATGCGCCGATACCTCGTGCCGCCCATAGGCCCGCTCGCGCACATCCAGCGCCGCCCAGTCGCCGCCCGGCACATGGGCCACCAACCCCTCCAGCACCGAGCCGTCCCACGGCTCCGCGCTCAAAAAGGCCACATCCCGCAGCACCGTGCTCTTCCAGACCCGCCGCCAACCCCGCAGCCGTGCGGGAAAAGACGGCGCATGAATATGCGTGGCGCGGTTCACAAGGCTTCCATAGCCGAAAAAATAGGCGTCGCTCATGCTGCGCAACCTGTCGGTCTCAAGCCATCTTGTCCAGCCGCCCGCGCCGCGCTAACCATGCACCACCCCGTCCGAGGAGAATCCGGCCTCGCGCCGGTGCCGAAGGAGCAACCGCCCCGGTAAACTCTCAGGCCCAAGGACCGGACGGAGAAAAGGACTCTGGAGAGTGGCCGCAAGGCCCGCCGAAGGGATAGCGATCTCAGGCGAAAGGACAGAGGGGGCACCGAAACGCACGGCGGGCGCCGTGCCGGGCTGTGTCTTGAAGGGGGCAACATTGACGGATCTGAAACGCACACCGCTCTACGCGCTGAACGAGGAGTTGGGCGGCAAGATGGTGCCCTTCGCCGGCTGGGAGATGCCGGTGCAATTCGCCCCCGGCGTGATGAAGGAGCACCTCCACACTCGCGCCGCCTGCGGGCTGTTCGACGTGAGCCATATGGGGCAGGTCATCCTGCGCGGGGCAGGGGCCGCCGAGGCGCTGGAGGCCCTCGTGCCGGTCGATATCGCCGGCCTCAAACCCGGCCGCCAGCGCTATGCGCTCTTCACCAACGACGCGGGCGGCATCCTCGATGACCTGATGGTGGCCAACTACGGCGACCGTCTGCTGCTGGTGGTCAACGCCGCCAACGCCGAGGCCGACATCGCCCACATGCGGCGCGCCGGGCTCGAGATCGAGCCGCTGGAAGACCGCGCCCTTCTCGCCGTGCAAGGCCCCGCCGCCGAGGCTGTGCTGGAGGCCGCCACCGGCGCCGTGCCTGCCCGCTTCATGGATGTGGCCGAGGTCGAAACCTCCTATGGCGATCTCTGGATCTCCCGCTCCGGCTACACCGGCGAGGATGGCTTCGAGGTCTCCGTGCCCGCCTCCCAGGCCGAGGCCTTCGCCCGCAAGCTGCTCGCCCACGAGGCCTGCGAGCCCATCGGCCTCGGCGCGCGCGATTCGCTCCGGCTCGAAACCGGGCTGCCGCTCCACGGCCATGACATCGACGAGGGCACTACCCCCGCCGAGGCCGCGCTCACCTTCGCGCTCTCCAAGGCCCGCCGCCCCGGCGGTGCCCGCGCGGGCGGCTATCCGGGGGCCGAGATCATCGCGGCCCAGCTCGAGACCGGCCCCGAGCGCCTCCGCACCGGCCTCCTGCCTGAAGGCCGCGCCCCAATGCGCGAGGGAGTCCAGCTCTTCGCCTCCGAAGAGGCCACCGAGCCGGCAGGCGCCATCACCTCCGGCGCCTTCGCCCCCAGCCTCCAGCGCCCCGTCGCGATGGGCTACCTGCCCACCGAGCTGGCAAAACCCGGCACGCAGATCACCGCAGAGCTGCGCGGCAAGCGCATGCCCCTTGCCTGCGCGCCCATGCCCTTCCAACCTTCCACCTACAAACGCTGACCAACAGGACCACGCCCATGAAATTCACTGAAGACCACGAATGGCTCCGCCCCGAAGATGACCTCATCGTCGTCGGCATCACCGAACACGCTTCGACCCAGCTGGGCGACGTTGTGTTCGTCGAACTGCCCGAGCTTGAAACCCAGGTCGCCAAGGGCGACGAGGTGGTGGTGATCGAGAGCGTCAAAGCCGCCTCCGATATCGTCGCCCCGCTCGACGGCGAGATCGTGGCCGTCAACGACGCCCTCACCGACAACCCCGCACTGGTGAACGAAGACCCGATGGGCGAGGCCTGGTTCTTCAAGATCAAGCCCGCCGACATGGCCGAGTATGACGCCTACATGGATGAAGACGCCTATCAGGATCTGATCTCCTGACGCGCCGGACCGGGGGCGGCCCTTCGGCCCTCCCGGTCCGCACCGCAGATGCCTAGCGGGCGCACGCGCGCCCGATGAGCTGCCCCTTGACCCGAACGCCGAGGCCAACATGCCCTTCACCCCCACCGCCTACGATCCCTACGACTTCGCCAACCGGCGCCACATCGGCCCCTCGCCCGAGGAGATGGCCGAGATGCTGGAGGTGCTGGGCGTGTCCTCCCTCGATGAGCTGATCGACCAGACCGTGCCAAAGCGCCTGCGCCAGTCCGACCCGCTGCCGTGGGAGCCGATGACCGAGGGCGACCTGCTGGTGAAGATGCGCAAGATCGCCGCCAAGAACCGGGTGATGACCAACCTCATCGGGCAAGGCTACTACGGCACCATCACGCCCCCGGCGATCCAGCGGAACATCCTCGAAAACCCCGCGTGGTACACCGCCTACACCCCCTACCAGCCCGAAATCGCCCAAGGCCGTCTCGAGGCGCTGCTGAACTTCCAGACCATGGTGACCGACCTCACCGGGCTGGAGGTCGCCAACGCCTCCCTGCTGGATGAGGGCACCGCAGCGGCGGAAGCGATGGTGATGGCCCAGCGGGTCGCCAAGTCCAAGGCCACCGCCTTCTTCGTCGATGAAAACTGCCACCCGCAAACCATCGCCGTGGTGCAGACCCGCGCCAAACCGCTCGATATCGAGGTGGTGGTCGGCGCGCCCGATGATCTGAAGCCCGCCGAAGTCTTCGGCGCGCTCTTCCAATACCCCGGCACCACCGGGGGCCTGCGCGACTTCTCGCCCGAATGCGCCGCCCTGACCGAGGCCAAGGCCGTCTCCGTCATCGCCACCGACCTGCTCGCCCTGACGCTCCTCAAGGCCCCCGGCGAGATGGGAGCCGACATTGCCGTCGGCTCCGCCCAACGCTTCGGCGTGCCGCTCGGCTACGGCGGCCCCCACGCTGCCTTCATGTCCTGCAAGGACGGCTTCAAGCGCCAGATGCCCGGCCGGATCGTCGGCGTCTCGGTCGACAGCCGCGGCAACAAGGCCTACCGCCTCAGCCTGCAAACCCGCGAGCAGCACATCCGCCGCGAGAAGGCCACCTCCAACGTCTGCACGGCGCAAGCCCTGCTCGCCGTCATGGCCAGCTTCTATGCCGTGTTCCACGGCCCCAAAGGCCTGCGCGCCATCGCCGAGCGCGTCCACCTCGGCTGCGCCGAGCTCGCCTCTGGCCTCCGCGAGGCTGGCTTCACCGTCACGCCCGAAAACCCCTTCGACACCATCACCGTCGAGGCCGGCCCGCTGCAGGGCGCCATCCTGCGCGCCGCCGAGACCGAGGGCATCAACCTGCGCAAGCTGCCCGAGGGCCGCATCGGCATCAGCGCCGATGAAACCGTCACCCCCGAGATCATCGAGGGTGTCTGGCGCGCCTTCGGCATCAGCGAAACCGCCAAGGGCGGCACCCCCGCGCTGCCCGAAGAGCTGCTGCGCACCTCCGATTACCTCACCCACCCCATCTTCCAGATGAACCGGGCCGAGGCCGAGATGATGCGCTACATGCGCCGCCTCGCCGACCGTGACCTCGCGCTCGACCGCGCGATGATCCCCCTCGGCTCCTGCACCATGAAGCTCAATGCGGCGGTCGAGATGGACCCGATCAGCTGGCCCGCCTTCGCCGCCATGCACCCCTTCGCCCCCAAGGAACAGGCGGCAGGCTACACCGAGATGCTGGAGTCGCTCTCCGACCGCCTCTGCCAGATCACCGGCTACGACGCCATGTCGCTCCAGCCCAACTCCGGCGCGCAGGGCGAATACGCGGGCCTCCTGACCATCGCCGCCTACCACGAGGCCAATGGCGAAGACCGCGACATTTGCCTCATCCCCACCTCCGCCCACGGCACCAACCCCGCCTCCGCCCAGATGGCGGGGATGAAGGTGGTGGTGGTGAAATCCGCCGAGAACGGCGACATCGACCTCGAGGATTTCACCGCCAAGGCCGAGGCCGCCGGTGACAAGCTCGCGGCGGTGATGATCACCTATCCCTCCACCCACGGCGTCTTCGAGGACACCGTGCGCGAGGTCTGCGACATCACCCACAAACACGGCGGGCAGGTCTATCTCGATGGGGCCAACCTCAACGCGATGGTCGGCCTCGTGAAGCCCGGCGAGATCGGCTCCGATGTCTCGCACCTGAACCTGCACAAGACCTTCTGCATCCCCCACGGCGGCGGCGGTCCCGGCATGGGCCCCATCGGCGTCAAATCGCACCTCGCGCCCTACCTGCCCGGCCACCCCGAAACCGGCGGCCAGACCGGCCCGGTCTCCGCCGCCCCCTTCGGCTCCGCCTCGATTCTCCCCATCAGCTACGCCTACTGCCTGCTGATGGGCGGCGCGGGGCTGACCCAGGCCACCAAGGTCGCCATCCTCTCGGCCAACTACATCGCCGCCCGCCTGAACGGCGCCTACGATGTGCTCTTCAAAGGCCGCAACAATCGCGTCGCCCACGAATGCATCCTCGACACCCGCCCCTTCGCCGACGCCGGGGTGACGGTCGATGACATCGCCAAACGGCTGATGGATTGCGGCTTCCACGCCCCCACCATGAGCTGGCCCGTCGCGGGCACCCTGATGGTGGAGCCGACCGAGTCGGAGACCAAGGCCGAGCTCGACCGCTTCATCACCGCCATGCTCGCCATCCGTGACGAGATCGCGGCGGTTGAGGCCGGCGATATGCCCGCCGATGACAACCCGCTCAAGCACGCGCCCCACACGGTGAACGACCTCGTCGCCGAGTGGGAGCGCCCCTATCCGCGCGAGCAGGGCTGCTTCCCGCCGGGCAGCTTCCGGGTCGATAAGTACTGGCCCCCCGTGGGCCGGGTCGACAACGTGGCCGGCGACCGCAACCTGATCTGCACCTGCCCGCCGGTCGAAAGCTATGCCGAAGCTGCCGAGTAGGCCGGGGTTCTTCCCGGCTTCGCGTCCATCAATCAGCATCGTCCTCGGGTCCGCCCGAGGACGACAACCCGCAAACCGGCCCACCGTACGCTGCATTAGTTAACGCCGCCCCGCCCATACGTGCGTATGCATGGAATGTGCATCGGTTGTGCATCACTTGTGCATCGCCCCTCCGCCACGGTTAACGCCCCTTTCTGACCCCACCGTGCGCCGCTCTTGAACCGCTCCGCGCGGCACATATATTCGACATACAGAATGTGTTTTGAGGCCCCTGAAATGCCTGCCACCCACACCCTTGTCTGCCCGTCCTGCACCGCCGGAAACCGCCTTCCGGCGAGCAAGCTTTCTGCCGGTCCCAAATGTGGCAGCTGCGGCGCGCGGCTGGCCGCGGTCAAGCCCTTCGCGCTGGACCCGGCGGGCCTGAAAAAGGCCGTGAAAACAGATACATTGCCCCTGCTGGTCGATTTCTGGGCGCCCTGGTGCGGCCCCTGCCGGATGATGGCCCCGGAGTTCGAGAAGGCGGCACAGGCACTCGCGGGCAGCGCCCGTCTGGCCAAGGTGAACACGCAGGATTTCCCCGAGACCTCAGGCGCCTACGCCATCCGCGGCATCCCCGCGCTGATCCTCTTTTCCGGCGGTCGCGAGGTCGCCCGTCTCGCCGGTGCCCGCCCCGCCGCCGACATCATCGCCTTCGCCCGCCAGCACGCCCCGGCTTGACACGCCGGGCGGCATATCCCAAATACCGCGCCAGTGGGGCCGTAGCTCAGTTGGGAGAGCGCGTCGTTCGCAATGACGAGGTCGTCGGTTCGATCCCGATCGGCTCCACCAAAACTCTCCGATACCCTTAAAACCTTAGCGCAGCGGCGCATTGATGCCGCATTCTCGCCCGCTCTTCATCGCGGTTGCGGGCCATACCCGGTGGCAACGCAGAACCAGCCATCGGAGCCGATTGCATGAAGAGTCCCGCCAAGATCGCAGCCCTCGCCGTTACCGCCGCACTCGCCTTCTCCGGCAGCGCCTCGGCCTTCGGCAAGGCCAAGTCCAACCCGCGCCCCCCGGCAGGCTATCAGGGCCAGTGGTACACCACCCCCGCGGGCTGCTCCTATTCTAAGGCGCAGGCCCCCGGCGAGCCGGTCCATTGGTATCTCATTATCAACCCCCATCACATCGGCCAGCCCCGGGCCAAAAAAGGGTGTCCCACCCGCCTTTAAGCTGCGCGCGAGAAGTTCGAGGGGAGGCCGGGCCGGTGTGGCAGCACCGTTGCCCGGCCGATTTTTTCGTTGCGCGGCAGTGTGTTGCACCGGGTCTAGAAGGTAATCTCGCAGTCCGCGTCGGCAAAGGCATTCATCGTCGCAACCGCCCTTCCGCCGCCCTCCAGCTCGTCATAGCTGATCCACCCGATCCGATAGCGCTGCTTCCCGCGCAGGAAGACCGAGAAGAGCACCATCTCCGAGGGTCCGAGGTATTCATGCTCGAAAAGCACCGAGAGCTTGAAGCCCTCGTCATGGGCGCGCAGCCCATGCAAACGCCCCTCCACCTCGCCAATCGTTAGCCCGATCACAGCGCCCTGATCGGACCACGCCAGCGTGGTCCGCTCTACGTATCCCGTGGCAGAGGTGACGTTGCGCACACAGGTGCCCGCTGTTGGCAAATCTGCGGCAGCCATGCCCGGAAAGGTAGCGACCGCGCAGAGCGCCAAAGCCGCGGCGCGAGTCACGTCCAATCCATCCCGTACAGCCGGTGCAGGGCGATCCGCTCGACCTGGTAGCAGGCCTCCGCCATCTCCTCGCCCTTGCTGTTATTCATTCGTTCATGGAATTTGCGGATGATGCCCGCCTTGTCGTGGTCTTTCACCGCGATGATGAAGGGAAAGCCGTTCTTTGCCACGTAGCGCTCGTTGAGGTCGGTCAGCTCGCGGCGTTCTTCGTCGGTCAGCGCGGTCAGGCCCGCGCCCTGCTGTTCGGCGTTGGAATGATCGGTCAGCCGGTCAGCCTTGGTGATCGCATCGCCGAGGTCGGGGTGCGCGCGCAGCACGCCGAGGCGCTCGTCCTCGCTGGCGCGGCGGAAGACCCGGGCCATCGCGTTGTGAATACCCTCCGGCGTGTCATGCGCCGGGCCGAGTTCCAGCTTGTGGGCGCGTTCCGCAACCCATTGAGAATGCTCGAAGATCGAGCCGAAACGGTTGGTGAAGGTGGTCAGGTCCATCTGGCTCGGGCGGGCCGACATCTTTTTGGGCGGGTGGGCCATCGTCCAGTGCCGGGCAATGTCGATCCGGCGGGCAAACCACACGCCCTCCTTGGCCATCGCATGGTCGATGAAACGTTTCAGCGCCATCAGCCGCCCGGGACGGCCCGCGAGGCGGCAATGCAGGCCGATGTTCATCATCTTCGGCGCCCCCGCCGCGCCCTCGGCATAGAGCACATCGAAAGTGTCCTTCAGATAGCGCTCGAACTGCTCGCCATCACCAAAGCCCGAGGCGGTGGTGAAGCGCATGTCATTGGCCTCGAGCGTGTAGGGGATGATCAGCTGGTCCTTGCCGGAGATATGCACCCAATAGGGCAGATCGTCGGCGTAACTGTCTGACAAATAGGCAAAACCGCCCAGTTCGGTCGCGATCTGCACGGTGTTCTCCGAGCAGCGGCCTACATAGAGCCCACGCGGCCTCGCGCCCACCACCTCGCGGTGCAAGGCAATCGCCTTTTCGAGGTGCTCCTTCTCCTCGGCTTCGTAGAAGTCCTTGTAATCAATCCACTTGTAGCCGTGGCTGGCAATCTCCCACCGGGCTTCCCGCATGGCGGCCACCTGATCGGGCGAGCGGGCCAGCGCAGTGGCAACACCGTAAACGGTGAGCGGAATCTTCATTGCGGTGAACAGCCGGTGCAGCCGCCAGAAGCCCGCACGGGCGCCGTACTCATACATCGATTCGATGTTCCAGTGCCGCTGGTTCGGCCATGGCACCGCGCCGATCACGTCGCTCAAGAAGGCCTCCGAGGCCTCGTCGCCATGCAGGATGTTGTTCTCGCCGCCTTCCTCGTAGTTAAGCACGAACTGCACCGCGACCTTGGCGCCGTTCGGCCATGCTGCGTTGGGCGGGCGGGGGCCATAGCCTCGCATGTCGCGGTCGTAACGGTCCATCTGGCTCTCCAATCCTTTTCCGGCCCAATCGCGCGGCCTCTCCGCCCAAGTTTTTACCCCTGCCCGGGGAATGGCAAGCACCTGCCGCCACGGCGGCTGCGCGGGGCATTGAGAATTGCGCGTCATGGCATAGAGTTGACCCAAACAGGGGACAGATCATGCTCGACGAAACCGAAAAGCGGCCACTGGTGGATGTCAGCCACCTGCGCGTGGAGTTCGATACCAACGACGGTCTCGTTGTGGGGGTGGAGGATGTGTCCTTCCACATCGATCCCGGCGAGACCCTTTGTGTCGTGGGCGAGAGCGGCTCGGGCAAGTCGATCTCTTCGCTGTCACTGATGCGGCTGGTGGAGTTCGGCGGCGGGCGCATCGCCAATGGTGCGCTCAAGTTCCGCCGCGAGAACGGCAAGGCGCTCGATGTCTCCGAGGCCGATAACAAGCTGATGCGCGACATCCGCGGCAACGAGATCGCGATGATCTTTCAGGAGCCGATGAGCGCGCTGAACCCGGTGTTCACCATCGAGCGGCAGCTCTCCGAGGGGTTGCGGGTGCACAAGAACCTCAGCAAGAAGGCCGCGGCCGCCGAGGCGCTGGAGCTGCTTAAGCGCGTGCGCATCCCCGAGCCGGAGCGGCGGCTCAAGCAGTACCCGCACGAGCTTTCAGGCGGCATGCGCCAGCGCGTGGTGATCGCCATGGCGCTGGCCTGCAAGCCGCGCCTTCTCATCGCCGACGAGCCCACCACGGCGCTCGATGTGACCATTCAGGCTGAGATCCTCGCCCTGATCGACCGGCTCAAGCGCGAGACCGGCACCGCCGTGCTCTTCATCACCCACGACATGGCCGTGGTGGCGCAGGTGGCGGATCGCGTCGTTGTCATGCTCAAGGGCAACAAGGTCGAGGAGGGGCCGGTCGAGCAGATCTTCGAGGCGCCCCAGCATCCCTACACGCAAGCCCTGCTCTCTGCCGTGCCCAAGCTAGGCGAGATGGAGGGCAAGAGCGAGCCGGAGCCGCTCAAGATCATGGGCCGCGAGATCGAGGCGCACCCGGTCGTGCCCGCCTCCGAGCGCAAGGTTTTGCTCGATGTGCAGCACCTCACCACCCGCTTCCCGGTCAAGGGCGGGCTGCTGCGCCGCACGCAGGCCAATGTGCATGCGGTGGAGGATGTCTCCTTCAGCCTCAAGACCTCTGAGACCCTCTCGCTCGTCGGCGAATCCGGCTGCGGCAAGTCCACCTGCGGGCGCTCGATCCTGCGGCTGGTGGAGCCGCAATCCGGGTCCGTCACCCTCGGCGGCAAGGATGTGCTGGCGATGAACCCGCGCGAGCTGCGCCGGGCGCGGGCCGATATGCAGATGGTCTTTCAGGACCCATTCGCTTCGCTCAACCCGCAGATGCGGCTGATGGATCAGGTCGCAGAGCCGATCCTAAACTACAACCTCGCCACAGGCTCCGAGGTGCAGGACCGTGTGGCCGCGCTCTTCGACCGGGTGGAACTGCCCCGCAGCTTCCTGCGCCGCTATCCGCACGAGATGTCCGGCGGTCAGCGCCAGCGCGTCGCCATCGCCCGCGCCCTCGCGCTCAATCCCAAGCTCATCATCGCCGACGAGGCCGTCTCTGCGCTCGATGTGAGCATTCAGGCGCAGGTGCTGAACCTGCTGATCGAGCTTCAGGCCGAGCTGGGCATCTCGCTCCTGTTCATCAGCCACGACATGGCTGTTGTGGAGCGGGTGAGCCATCAGGTCGGGGTCATGTATCTGGGCCGGATCGTCGAGATCGGTCCGCGTGCGGCGATCTTCGAAGACCCGCAGCACCCCTACACCCGCGACCTGATGAAGGCCGTGCCGGTCGCCGATCCGCGCCAGCGCAAGAGCGAGCGGGACCTCAACTTCAAGCCCATCCCCTCGCCGGTCTTCCCGGTCGGGCATGAGCCTGCACCCTCCGTTTACGATGAAGTAGCACCTGGGCATTACGTTCTGAAACCGCTGGACTGAGGCCAATGCCGGGGCGGCTCTTTCTGACCCGTCCGGGCGCCGAAGTGGCCGAGGCCTTCGGCAGTGACTGGCCGGAAGGGCAGGGGCCGAGGGCCAACATCGCTCCGGGGCAGCAGGTGGTGGTCTGGGATGGCGCGGCGCTGCGGCTGATGCGTTGGGGGATGATCCCGGTGGGCCGGGTCAACGCGCGCGGCCGCCCGGTGATGGAAACGATTGTTAACGCCCGCTCGGAGACGGTCTTCGCCAAATCCGCCTTCGAGAACACCCGGCGCGGCGTGGTGCCCTGCGACGGCTGGTACGAGTGGACAGGCAAGGCCCGCCGCAAGCAGCCGTGGCGGATTGCCCCGAAAGACGGCAGTCTGCTGGGCTTCGCGGCGATCTGGGATGTCTGGACGGCGCCAAACGGGGCCGAGCTGGCGCAGGTCGCCACCGTCACCTGCGCGCCCAACGGCGATGTGGCGCCGATCCATCACCGCATGGGGGTGATCCTTGCGCCCCACGAATGGCCGCTCTGGTGCGGCGGCAACACTTCCGAGGCCCAGGCCCTCTGCCATCCGTGGCCCGACGGTCGGCTGGAGGTCGCCCATGCCGAGGGGGTCGACTGGTCCGGTGCCTGATTCGGGCTAGGTCCTATCCCTTGCAACAAAGGGAGAGAGCCATGTCTGTCGCACGTGTCACCGAGATCATTTCGTCGTCCCCCACCTCCTTCGACGACGCCACCGAAAGGGGCATCGCCCGCGCATCGGAGACCCTAAAAAACGTACAGGGCGCATGGGTGAAGGACATGAAAGTCACCGTCGATGGCGGCAAGATCTCGGAATACCGGGTCGGCCTGATGGTGACCTTCGTGCTCGACGACTGACCTTTACGAGACCGCAGGAGCCTTCGGGCGCTGGATGAACCGGGGCCGTGCTGGCTTCTTGCCGCGGATCTCGTCGACCGCCTTGAAGCACTCCTCGAGCGCGTGCTCCAGCGTCTGCCAATCCTGCTTGGATTTGTCGAGTTTCACCACTCGCGTCTGTCCGTTGCCGGAGATGATGCAAATCTCGGTCTCGCCGAACTTGGCGAAATGCACCTTGATGTCGATCTTGGGCGGGTTCGCGTCATGGGCGCGGATCTTCTTGGCCAGATCCTGCGAACCCTTGTCGCCATAGCCGCTTTCGCCCAGTTTGGCCTCCGCCTGCCGAAAGGCCTGAACGGCGGCGGAGTGGTCATACATCGTCACCTCATCGCCCCAACGGGCCATGCCATCGGTGATGAACATGCCGAACATGATGCCATCGCCCGAAACGGCGATCGAGAACCCTCCTTGGGTGGTCATTGTGCAATTCCTTGTGCTTCCAAAATGAATGCACGGAGCTTAGCAGCGTGGGCACGGTGACCAAAGAAAAAAGGGCGCCACGGGGGCGCCCTTCCGGATTTGTCATCTGGCCGGTGGCTCAGATCAGGGTCAGGTTGGTCGCGCTCTGGCGGCCGTCACGGCCGGATTCGAGGTCGAAGGAAACCTTCTGATCGTCTTTCAGGCCGGTCAGGCCAGCACGCTCGACGGCGGAGATGTGCACGAACACGTCCTTGCCGCCCTCGTCGGGTGCGATGAAGCCGAAGCCTTTGGTGGGGTTGAACCATTTCACGGTGCCGTTGGGCATCTGTCTTCTCCAATGGGTGCCGCCCACGGTGTTGCGGCGGCCTGGCCAGAGCGTCTAGATCGAGACTGGCCGGTAAGGGAGACAGTGGGTCGAGTAGAAGGTAGCGGGAGTGCGTTTAGCTGCAGACCCGTGAGAACTCAAGAAAATTCGCCGTGATCGCCGGGCTGGGCGTGCGGGCCGTGAGGCGCTAGTCTCGGGCCGTGCAGCAGGGAGAGACCAATGGATTTGCTGGTTCCGATCACCACCGATGGCATCGCCCCCGAGGAGGACGCCCCGGTGCCTGACCGGGTGATTTCCGGCGCCCCCCGGTTCCGCACGTGGAACGTCGAGGAGCGCGATGGGCTTTACGCTGGGGTATGGGAAGCCACGCCCGGCAAGTGGATGATTTCGTATGAGGAATGGGAGTATTGTCGCATCCTCTCGGGACGTTCGGTCCTAAGCGAGGAAGGCGGCGAGGCCGTGGAGGTCGGACCCGGCGACAGCTTCCTCCTGCGCCCGGGCTTCAAAGGCACCTGGGAAGTGCTCGAAACCACGCGCAAGGACTACGTCATTCGCCTGTGAGGGGCAGGCCCACCCACCCCTCACCGGGCGTCGGCGCTGCTCAGAACACGTCGAGCAGGTACAGGATGATGATGATGGGGATCGGAATACCGATCGCCCACGCAAGAATGCCTTTCATGGCGATGTCTCCGTGAAGTGCTGGTTGAAGGGAGAACGCCGGGAAGCCACCGCCGGTTCCGCCGGCATGGTTACCGCCCGTTAACCCGCTGGCGATAGGCTAATCACGAGAAAAATCGTTCCGTAGCATCTTCGACGCGGTGGAGGCTTGAATAGGGAAATCACGCAAGAGCTCCGACCTTAGTTTCTCTCCTTTCTCGATAAGGTATGGAAATCGAGCCGCCGCCGCGCCTAGTTGGTCGACTGGGAAGCGAAGCGCCACACCAGTGCCATCGAAAGGCACTTTCCTGTGGTATTGCTTTCCGTTTGACAGCGTTAGGCAGTCATTATTGGATATGATGCGAAACTCACCGAAGTCTCCGAACAGGTTGCTTAATAGGTAGAGTCCAAACCCGGAGTTTCCCCAATAGTAATCCTGACTGCTTCGCTCTGAGCGTGAAACGCCGGTAACACCTGGAAATAGTGAAAGCTTAATTGCAGCAAGATTATTGGATGCGTTTATATACTCATTGTCCCACAAGGTTTCCGCAATCCCGATTCCGTCATCAAGCGATACAATTTCGGCTTCCCCCCGAGTTGGCCAGTACTGGCCCAAGAATGTGCAGTTTTTCCCACGGCTATGTTCGAAAGAGTTCCTGACTATTTCTCGGATCGAGAATTTCACCACGTCGAAAACATCACCGGTATCGGCCTGCATTAGCACTTTCGCCATTGAAGCGGCTAATTCGTCAATTTTTTCGGCAACGGGGCGATCGCCCGCTTGGCGTCTGACATCATCAATGCTCCATTGCATTATGGGAAAGTAGCTTGACGAACCGTATGCCTCCCCAACGCGGCGGCCGATTTCCTGTCCGATAAGGTCAAAGAAACCGACATGCGATGCATAGCCAAGGAATTGATTGCCGCCCCTTTCGGGCAGAATAGTTTTGATATCGACACCACTGTGTCTGAGCTTGTTCAGCCTGGCGCTTAGGTAGAGAAGTGGGAAGGGTTCCGCAAACTTGCACCATCTAAAGTCGAGCTCAATCTTCTCAAAGTGGTCAATTAGTGGACCAAGGGAACTTTCAATGATTTGCAGACTTCTGATTTGCGCAGGTAATCTGACCCTCTTGATTTTCAAATCTCACCTCACGAACTTCTTGTACTTCACCCGCTTCGGCTCCAGCGCGTCCGGACCCAGCCTGCGCGCCTTGTCTTCCTCATAGGCTTCGAAGTTGCCCTCGAACCATTCCACATGGGCCTCGCCCTCGAAGGCCAAAATGTGGGTGCAGAGGCGGTCGAGGAAGAAGCGGTCGTGGGAAATGATCACGGCGCAGCCGGCGAAGTCTTCCAGCGCGTCTTCCAGCGCCCGCAGGGTTTCCACGTCGAGGTCGTTGGTCGGTTCGTCGAGCAGCAGCACGTTGCCGCCGCTTTTCAGCAGCTTCGCCATGTGGACCCGGTTGCGCTCACCGCCTGAGAGCAGGCCGACCTTCTTCTGCTGGTCGCCGCCCTTGAAGTTGAAGGCCGAGCAATAGGCGCGGGAGTTCATGCTCGCGTCGCCCAGTTCGATCACCTCGGCCCCGCCTGAGATTTCCTCCCAGACGGTCTTGCCTGCATCCAGCGCATCGCGCGACTGGTCGACGTAGCTCAGCTTCACCGTGTCGCCATATTCCACGCTGCCCTCATCGGGCTGTTCCTGCCCGGTCAGCATGCGGAAGAGGGTGGACTTACCGGCGCCGTTCGGGCCGATCACGCCGACGATGCCACCCGGCGGCAGGGCAAATTCGAGGTCCTCGATCAGCAGCTTGTCGCCATAGGCCTTTTGCAGCCCGTCGACCTCGATCACCTTGCTGCCAAGGCGCGGGCCGTTGGGGATGACGATCTGGGCGCGGCTGATCTTCTCGCGCTCGGACTGCGCGGCGAGGTCTTCGTAGGCGTTGATCCGGGCCTTCTGCTTGGCCTGCCGGGCCTTGGCGCCGGCGCGGATCCACTCGAGTTCGCGCTCCAGCGTCTTCTGGCGCGACTTGTCCTCGCGGGCTTCCTGCTCCAGCCGTTTGGCCTTTTGCTCAAGCCAGGCCGAGTAGTTGCCCTCGTATGGGATGCCCCGGCCTCGGTCGAGTTCAAGGATCCAGCCGGTGATGTCATCAAGGAAGTAACGGTCGTGGGTGACGATCAGGATCGTGCCCTTGTAGTCGATCAGGTGCTGCTGGAGCCAGGCGATGGTTTCGGCGTCGAGGTGGTTGGTCGGCTCATCAAGCAGCAGCATGTCGGGCGCTTCGAGCAGCAGCTTGCAGAGCGCCACGCGGCGGCGCTCACCGCCCGAGAGGTTCTCGGGCATCGCCTCGTCGGGCGGGCAGCGCAGGGCCTCCATCGCCACGTCGATCTGGCTGTCGAGGTCCCAGAGGTTGTTGCTGTCGATCTCGTCCTGAAGCTTCGCCATCTCGTCGGCAGTCTCGTCGGAGTAGTTCATGGCGAGTTCGTTGTAGCGGTCGAGAATGGCCTTCTTCTCGGCCACGCCGTCCATCACGTTCTCGCGGACCGTGCGGCTCTCGTCGAGCTGCGGCTCCTGCGGCAGGTAGCCCACCTTGGCGCCGTCGGCGGCCCAAGCCTCGCCGGTGAAATCCTTGTCGATCCCGGCCATGATCCGCATCAGCGTGGACTTACCTGCGCCGTTGACGCCGACAACGCCGATCTTCACGCCCGGAAGGAACGAGAGGCGGATGTTCTCGAAGCATTTCTTGCCGCCCGGATAGGTCTTGGAGACGCCGTCCATGTGGTAGACGTATTGATAGCTGGCCATGGAATCCTCCGCGAAACTGGTGTTGCGGCACAGATAGGGGAGGCGGCGGCAAAGGGCAATCGGGCGGAAAGGTGCCACGTGCGGCAAATATATGCGCCGCGCATATTGCTTCGACTCACCCGGCCCGCTACCAAGCGCGCACCGAAACCTATCGGACCAAGGAGCGACCGATGATGAACCGATCCGCATATCTCGCAGGGGTAGCCCCCTTCTAGCGGTTCGTTCAGTGCATCATCGCATGACCCGAAGGCCGCTTTCCGACGCGGCCTTTTTCATGCGCTCCCAACTATCGTTCATGTCATCTGTCTGTCTCGGTGAGCGGCTTTCCTGACCAAAGGAGAGCAACGCAATGACCTTGAGTTTTGCAACATTTCTGACCGGGCCGGTGCAGGCCTGGAGCCGCCTGAACCTGAGCCTCTGGCGCGGCAAGCCCAATCTGCCAAGCGCAGATGCTGCCGAGGTGCCGGACTATCTCAGGCGCGATCTCGGGCTGTTGCCACCAGAGGCACCTCCATATCCGGCACCCGACAGGGTGACCTTTCTCTGATGCCAAGGCCCCGTCCCGCCCTGCGTGGGGCGGGGTGCTTCTCAGGCTGCCGGGTCGAGCGGCTGCGACAGCCAGACCTCCAGCGTGCCGTCTTTCACAAAGGCGCCAAGCCGGGTGAAGTCGCGCACGTAGATCGGGGTGTCTGGGTGCAGGCCGTGGATGGTTTGTGCAAGTTCGATGGCGGCCTGCCGGTCATCCGCCTTGAAGTAGCGCACCTCGTTGGTGGTAGGCCCCTTGTCGACCAACTCGCCACCCTTGTCCGCGCCCTGCACGTTCCAGTCGAGGTCAAGGAGTGCCGAGGCGAGGCCGGTGGCTGTGCCACGGTCGATCGGAGTGGAGAACTGCAAGAACACGTGGCCTGCGTGATCGGTGGCCACCGGTGTCACACCCTCCTGCGCCTGCCACAGCCGTTCCGGCCCGGCGATAGGGGCAAGCACCGGTGCGGCGCTGCCGATGCGCAAGTCATTGTCGGTGTTGCGCAGGTTCTCGATGCAGGTCTCCGGCAACTCGAAGAGAATGCGCAGGTAGCAGGGCGTTGGCGGCAGCGACGGCGGCACCCGGAAGACCGAGCCCACCAGCCCCAGCACGAACATGCCGAAGCCCGCAACGAGAATCCACGAGAGCACCGTGGTCATCCGGTTGTTGCGGGCGATGAAGGCCAGCAGCGTCACCACACAGGCAAAGGCCAGCACATAGGTCGCGGCGAGGCGGAGGTCTTCGAGGTTGCTGCCCCAACTGATGAGAATGGCCGCTGCGGCCATAACGCCGAGCCCGGCCGAGATGAGCTTTGCGGCATTGGGGTTGATCTTGAGGGTCTGCGAGAAGGCGTCAATCGGGTTCATGGTCGAGCTCCCGGGGTGAAATGGCGAGGGGTCAATGCACGCAAGGGTAGCATGAGTCGCCACCTGCTTGCCGTTACGGCAGCGTGATTAGCGCGGGAAATGTGGGGGTATCTGGCCCTAAGAGAGCCAGCCAAAGCCCAAAGCGGCGGCGATGAAGGCCAATAGGCCGAAGACGCCGACCAGCATGAGCCGGTCGAGATTGGCTGCTGGCGGAAGCGGTCCGATGCGTTTTGCCGCGATCACCATCCCGCGGGCCTTGTCGGGCTGCGAGGCATAGCCCATCGCGGTGAAGAAGGCCTGCGAGGATTTGTTATCGGGCCAGATCATCGCCAGCGCCGCTGAAAACCCCTGCCGCTCCGCCTCGGCCTCAGCGGCGGTCACCAGCGCACGGCCCACCCCATAGCCCCGGTCTCCCGCCCGCACCGAGATATCCGAGATATGCGCCGCCGGGCCGCCAGTGACGTTGGGCATCGGGTGCATCGCGATGTGGCCGGCAAAGTGCCCGCCGAGTTCCGCGACCAGCACGGTGAAGGGCGGGGCTTCGGCCTCTGGGTCGGTCAGATGCGCGGTGATCTGCGCGTCCCAAGGCTCGTCCGCGTAGCCTTCGATCATTGCGAAGTGTTCGGCATGGGTGGCCCGGTGGAGCGCCGCAATGGCCAGAGCATCCTCTGCCGTGGCGGGCCGCGTGGTGACCGTGCTCACAGCACCTTCTCGAAGAAGTGGTCGGGGTATGGGTCGTCGTTGAACCGGTCGATCTCGGCCCATCCGGCGTTGCGATACATCGCGACAGCCTCGGGCAGGGCGGAGTTGGTATCGAGCCGGAGCACCGTCATGTTCAGGAGGCGGGCGTAGGCTTCGAGTGCGTCCATCAGCCGGGTTGCCAGACGAAGGCCGCGAGCGGCGGGGGCGACCCAGAGGCGCTTCACCTCGCCAAAGGCCTGCCCGCCCTTCAGCCCCACGCAGCCCACCGGCAACCCGTCGGAGCGGGCCACGAAGAAGCTGCCGATCGGCGCACGCATGGAGTCCGCATCTGGGTCTCTTGAAAGGTTCACATCGAACCCGGTGTCAAAGCGGCGGCCGAGTTCGGCGTAGTATTCTTCAAGGCAATACCGGCTGTCTTCGGCCTGCGGGTCCTCCACCATGATCTCGATCCGGTGCTGCCCGAGGGCCGAGGCCACGAGGTCCATCGCGTCGAGCAGGGCGCGGGGGCGGGGGTGGTGCGCCAACAGCCCCGCGGCGCGGTCGTCGGAGAGTTGCTCATAGGCTGCGAACTCGGTTTGCCCCTGCGCTGTCAGCCGGGCCAGCCGTTTGCGCCCGTCGTCCGGATGCGGCCCGACCTCGATCAGCCCTTCACCCTCGAGCCCGCGCAGCAGCCGTGAGAGCAGCCCACTGTCGAGCCCCAGAAAGTCGCGAATACCGCCCACCTCCCGTCCGGCCTCGCCAGCCTGCCCGATGGCGTTGAGCACACGTGCGGCACCCAGCGGGCGGCCCCGGCCAAGAAAGCTGTCGTCCAGCGCGCCGGTCTCGGTGGTGACGGCGCGGTTGAAGCGGCGGATGCGGGCGATATCGGTCAACATGATCGCTGACTTAGGTCAGGCAAATTTCCCGGTCAAGCCGGAAAACGCCCGATCTCCATTGACTTGGCCCTGCGGCACCGCGCAACAAGCCCCGGATGAGATGGGATATTCCATATGCGGCGCCAGGGCAGGCGGTGGGGCTTCTGGGCGGCAGCTTCGACCCGGCGCATGAGGGCCACGTGCACGTGACCCGCGAGGCGCTGAAGCGCTTCGGGCTGGATGCCGTCTGGTGGCTCGTGAGCCCGGGCAACCCGCTCAAGGCGCGTGGCCCCGCGCCGCTGGAGAGCCGGATCGCCGAGGCACAGGCGCTGGTGCGCCATCCGCTCGTGACAGTCAGCGGTATCGAGGCCCGCCTCGGCACGCGCTACACCGCCGAAACCCTCGCCGGGTTGCAGCGGCTGTACCCGCGCGTGCGGTTCACTTGGCTGATGGGTGCCGACAATCTGGCCCAGTTTCACCGCTGGGACCGCTGGCAGGATATCATGGCCACCGTCCCCGTGGGGGTCATTGCGCGGCCCGGCCAGCGGCTCACTGCCCGGATGTCGAAGACGGCGCAGCGCTTTGCCGCCTACCGCCTGCCCGCCGCCGCCTCGCACCTGCTCCCCCATGCCGCGCCGC
The DNA here is from genome assembly GCF_019801175.1 of Vannielia litorea. NCBI lineage: Bacteria > Pseudomonadati > Pseudomonadota > Alphaproteobacteria > Rhodobacterales > Paracoccaceae > Vannielia > Vannielia litorea. The sequence goes on along the minus strand of NZ_JAHVJR010000001.1, from coordinate 2,685,712 downwards.
CCGCATGGTGCTTCATCAACATCCCGATGAGCCATCAGTCCTCCACCGCCATCCGCGCCGCCCGCGCCTCTGCCGGGGCGGCTGCAAAGAAGTGATTACGCCACAGCGCACGGAGGCTTGAGCCCCGGCGCGGCATTTGCTTTTGTCGCCGCCATGAGTGCTGCCCCCACCCTCTCCCGCCGTTTCGTTCTGGCCGGTCTGCTGACCTCCGCCGCCTCCTGTTCGCTTGCCGAGGCGCCCGAGCGCTCGCTCCGGCCCGTCTCCAAGCCCTCCGGCTCGAACGGACAGGCGCGGCATTCCACCGCCGCCGAGGCGCTGATCGAGGCCGCCAAGCTCGATGGCAAGGTGGGCTATGTGGTGGCAGACGCCCGCACCGGGCAGGTGCTGGAGGCGCACAACCCGCTGCTGCCCCTGCCGCCCGCCTCTACCGCCAAGGCGATCACCGCGCTCTACGCGATGGAGCGGCTCGGACCCGGCTTCCGCTTTGCCACCGATGTCATTGCCACCGGCCCGGTCTCAAACGGGGTGGTGCAGGGCGATATCGTGCTGGCCGGCTCCGGCGATCCGACGCTCGACACCAACCGCCTCGCTGACCTTGCCGCGCGGATGCGGCAGGCGGGCGTGACCGGCGCCACCGGGCGGCTCCGCATTTACGACGGGGCGCTGCCCCACCTGCGCACCATCGACCCCGAGCAGCCCGACCACGTGGGCTACTCGCCCGGCATCTCCGGGCTGAACCTCAATTTCAACCGCGTCCACTTCGAGTGGAAGCGCGCGGGCAGCGGCTATTCGGTGGCCATGGATGCCCGCTCCGACAAGTATCGCCCCACGGTGCGCTCTGCCCGGATGGAAGTCGCCAACCGCAGCCTGCCGGTTTACACCTACGAGCAACGCGGCGGGGTGGACCGCTGGACTGTCGCCAACCGCGCGCTGGGCAAGGGCGGCTCCCGATGGCTGCCGGTGCGCAACCCCGGCGCCTATGCGGGCGAGGTGTTTCAGGCGCTTGCCGCCGCGCAAGGGGTTCGGCTGGAGCTTGGCGACCCGGTTTCGCGCCGTCCGGGTGGCGATGTGCTGGCCCGCGTGCTCTCCGACGAACTTTCGACCGTGATGCGCGACATGCTGAAATTCTCCACCAATATCACCGCCGAGGTGGTGGGCATGGCCGCCTCCGCACGGGGCGGGAACATGCCGCGCAGCCTGCGCGATTCGGCAGGCGACATGAGCCGCTGGCTCTCGGCTCGCACGGGCAGCCGCAAGGCGCGGTTCGTCGACCACTCGGGCCTTGGCGATGCCTCCGAGATCTCCTGCCGTGAGATGGTCGACGCGCTCACGACCCTCGCGCCAAAGCTGGCCCTGCGCCCGATGCTCAAGCCGATCCCGATGCGCAATGCCTCCGGAAACGTGCTCGACGGCCACCCGCTTGAGATCGTCGCCAAAACCGGCACCCTCAACTTCGTCTCTGCCCTTGCAGGGTTCGTGCGGGCGCCCGATGGCACCGATCTTGCCTTTGCGATGTTCATGGCTGACGAACCGCGCCGTAATCGCCTGAGCAAGGCCGAACGCGAGAGCCCGCAGGGGGCGAGCGCGTGGAACAAGCGCGCCAAGAACCTGCAATTGCGGCTGATCGAGCGCTGGGGCGCGCTTTATTCCGGCTGACCGGCCCGCGGTTAACCTTTCAAAAAGCCTCGTCGCGTAAGGCTGGTGCAAAGGGGTGAGTCCGCTCGCCCACGTTGCAGCGGCGGAGGCCCCATGTCCGAACCCGAAGGTCAAAGGCAGCGTCCCAGCAAGGGCGAGGCGCCATTCGAATTTGACGAGATTTTCTTTTCGCGCACCGATGACCGGGGCGTCATTCAGTCCGGCAACTCGATCTTTCAAAGGGTGTCCGAGTACCCGTGGGACAAGCTGATCGGCGCACCTCACAAGGTGATCCGCCACCCCGACATGCCAAAAGGCTTCTTTCACCTGTTCTGGGAGCGGTTGAAGGCGGAGCGCATGGTCTCCGGCTACGTGAAGAACCGCTCTGCCGACGGGCTGCACTACTGGGTCTATGCGCTGGCCTCGCCGCTGCCGGGGGGAGGGTTCCTGTCAGTCAGGATCAAGCCTTCGGGAGAAACTTTCGACCATGTGGCGAAGGCCTATGCCGAGGCTCTCAAGCTCGAGGCGGAGCAGCAGATTACTCCCGCAGAGAGTGCGGAGTTAATCGTCGCGCGTCTCAAGACTCTGGGCTACTCTGATTACGAGCACTTCATGGCATCAAGCCTCGCCGAGGAACTCGCTGCGCGGGATGTAAAGCTGGGGCGCAAGGCCAGCGAGCGCGGGCTGCGCTTCTCGCAGGTGGCCAAATCGGTGAACGAGGCCATCGCCCATACCAACGCGCTGTGCGAGACCTTCAATGCCATTGAGGCGGTGCCGCACAACATGCGCATCCTCGCCTCCCGGCTGGAGGCTTCGGGCGGACCGATCGCGGCGATCTCGTCCAATTACGGCTCGATGTCGAAGGAGATTTCCGACTGGGTCGACAAGTTCATCCTCGGCGAGGAGAGCGCCTTTGCCACCCTGCGCGATGCTGTCAGCCGCAGCCGCATGCTCAGCGCCACGGCCCGGGTGATGGAGGAGGCGCGGGTGCAGTTCGACGGCGAGACCGGAGAGATGCCCACTGGCCTTGATCGCTCAGCCGAAAAGGCGCTGCTCCATGAGATTTCGCAGATCTACCGTAAATTGGCCGATGACTATCTGCACACCGTCGAGCGCGAGGCGATCGTCTTTGGCCGTGCCGTGGGCGACATGAAGCGCCTGATCGCCGGCCTCTCAACCACCCGGATGATGTGCAAGATCGAGAGCGCCCGCCTGCCGGACCATAACGAGAGCCTCCTTGCGATCATCGACCAGCTCGACAAGTTCCAGTCTGAGCTGGAAGACCGGCTCGACAAGATCGGCTCGATCACCAGCACCGTACTGACCGCCGCGCGCAGCCTCGAAATCGGCGGCACCGAGGCGGTGCAGCTTCCATCCGGCGCGAGGACCGAGGCAGCCTGAAAGCTGAAGGCCTACCCGCCGCAGGCCTTGATGATCAGATGGTGAGGTGCCGCGCCCGAGCGCCGCGTTCGATCGCGGCGCCATGCAGCCGGTCGATGTTAAGCTCGTAGCGCATCTCCTGAAGGAAGGCCAACTCGGCCTCCTGCAGCTTGCCGTCGGAAGCCGCCACATCGCAGGCCAACGCATAGGCGGTTTCATAGAGCCGCGCAGGCAGCCCGTCCCGGATCAGACCGAAGAGCGCATCCAGCCCGTCTTCCGCCTCGAAGAGATCGAAGACGGTGGCCGACACGCCGCGCACCCGGTCGAGGTCATAGTCCGCGAAGACCGGCAGATGATTCACGATCCGCTCGATGGTGAGCAGTTCTGTCGTCCGGATCGCCTCGTCCGAGGCCGAAACCGCGATCATCACCGCCACGAGGCAGTCCTGCGATGTCATCGAGGAGGTATCTTCGCTCACGTCTGGCCTCTTTCGTCTGCTTATCCGCTGCAATGCGCCTGTTTTATTGACCTTGCCGCAACGCCGCAATAGGGAGCGGGCGGCGGGTGGCGCATGGGGCGCGACCCGGACCAGACCTGATACGAGAAAGCACAAACCCATGTCCGACCTGCGGAACATCGCGATGGAAAGCAAAGCCTGGCCCTTCGAGGAGGCACGGGCCGTGCTCAAACGCATCGAGAAGAACCCGCCGGAAAAGGGCTATGTGCTGTTTGAAACCGGCTATGGCCCCTCCGGCCTGCCGCATATCGGCACTTTCGGCGAGGTTCTGCGCACCACCATGATCCGCCGCGCCTTCGAGGTGATCTCGGACATGCCGACCAAGCTCATCTGCTTCTCCGATGACATGGACGGAATGCGCAAGGTGCCCGGCAATGTGCCCAATCAGGACCGCCTGCGCGAGGATCTCCAGCGCCCGCTGACCTCCGTGTACGACCCCTTCGAGACCCACGAGAGCTTCGGCCATCACAACAACGCCATGCTGCGCCGGTTCCTCGATACCTTCGGCTTCGACTACGAGTTCATCAGCGCCACCGAGTTCTATAAGGAAGGCCGGTTCGACGAGGTGCTGAAACGCGCCTGCGAGCGCTATGACGACGTGATGAAGGTCATGCTCAAGAGCCTCCGCGAGGAGCGCCAGCAGACCTATTCGATCTTCCTGCCGATCCACCCCGAGACTGGCCGGGTGCTCTACGTGCCGATGAAGCATGTGGATGCACAGAACCACACCATCACCTTCGACGATGAGGATGGCCGCGAGTGGACCATGCCGGTGACCGGCGGCAACGTGAAGCTGCAGTGGAAGCCCGATTTCGGCGCCCGCTGGGCCGCGCTTGACGTGGACTTCGAGATGTATGGCAAGGATCACAGCACCAACACGCCGATCTACGACCGAATCTGCGAGATCCTCGGCGGCCGCAAGCCCGAGCACTTCACCTACGAGCTGTTCCTCGATGACAAGGGGCAAAAGATCTCCAAGTCGTCGGGCAACGGTATCAGCATCGACGAGTGGCTGACCTACGCCTCCACCGAGAGCCTCAGCTACTTTATGTATCAAAAGCCGAAGACGGCGAAGCGCCTGCACTGGGACGTGATCCCCAAGATGGTGGACGAGTACCACCAGCAGCTCCGCGCCTTCCCCGATCAGGATGCCAAGGCGCAGTTCGCCAACCCGGTCTGGCACATCCACGAGGGCAAGGTGCCCGCGTCGAACATGGTGGTGCCGTTCTCGATGCTGCTGAACCTCGCCAGCGTTTCGGGCGCGACTGACAAGGAGACCCTCTGGGGCTTCATCCGCCGCTATGCGCCGGGCGCCGAGCCTGAAACCCACCCCGACCTCGACGCCGCTGCCGGCTTCGCGGTGAAGTACTTCAAGGACTTCGTCGCCCCCACCCGCCAGTTCCGCGCGCCGACCGAGCCCGAGCGCGAGGCGCTGGAGGAGCTGCGCGACAAGCTGAAGGCTTGGGACGGCGGGCAGGATGCCGAGGGTCTGCAAGGCGTGGTCTACGAGGTCGGCCGCGAGCGGTTCGACCCGATGCGGGACTGGTTCAAGGCGCTCTACCAAGTGCTTCTCGGGGCCGATCAGGGCCCGCGGTTCGGCGGTTTCATCGCGCTCTACGGCGTGGATGAAACCGTGACGCTGATCGACAAAGGCCTCGCCGGCGAACTGGCCTGATTTGCCGAACCCACGCGCTGGGCTACCTTCCTTGAAGTCAAGGGAGGTAGCCTCATGCGTTTCATCGGTCTTTCACTCGCCCTTCTGCTCGCCGCCCCGGTGGCGCAGGCGCAAGAGGCCAGCGCCATCCCCGATGTGATCGGCAGCCAGCTCGAAGCCTTCGAGGCCGATGACTTTGCCCGCGCCTTCACCTTCGCCTCCCCGATGATCCAAGGCATGTTCCGCACTCCCGAGAACTTCGGCGCGATGGTGCGCGAGGGCTACCCGATGGTGCATCGCCCCGGCGCGGTCACCTTTGGCACCCAGCGGACAGAGGGCGGCAGCACCTATCAGACGGTCACTATCCGCGATGCCGAGGGGCGCTATCACGCGCTGGAGTACGAGATGATCCCGGGCGGCGAGGGCGGCTGGCTGATTGATGGCGTCAGCTTCATCCCCGCGCCTGACGTGTCTGCCTGAGTAGCGCACGGCAGGGTTACCAACCCTTTAACCTTCCCCCGTAAACACATCTGCGCACCGGCCACGCGCCGGACCATTCCGCCTATCGACACACAATCGAGACCTGCCTCGCCCGCGCGCGGCGGGTGCCGGGTGGTGGCCGCATGTCTGGAGCGGCCCAGAGCAGACAAAGGGGTTTTGCGATGAACAAGGCAATCACCGACGGAATCGTCTTCATGCCGCCGGCTTTCGCGGGCGGGCTGGACGTGTGGTCCAAGGAAGACGGCACGCCGGGCAGCGCCACATATGACGGCGACCCGAACGCGGCGCTGGTGCCCTCGGATGCCGACTTCGCCGGGTGCCTCGAGCTGATCAAGACCACCGGCACCCAGAAGCTGCGTTACATGGGCGAAACCCCCGTTTTGCCGGGCTGCTACCTGCGGGTCACGGCGCGGGTGAAGGCGGTGGCCGGCAACCTGCCCGCCGTCCGCATCGCCGCATGGGCCGGCGGCGCGGGCAGCGCCCATGTGACCGGGCTCGATGAGGTTGGCCCCTCCGTCAGTCTCACGTCTTACGGCGAGGTGGTCGAGGTCTCCGCCATCATCGGCACCACGGCCCGGACGGGCGTGAACATGCCGTGGACGCCCGAGGTGCTCTACGCCCATGTCGGCCTCGACCTGACCGGCCCAAATGGCGGCACCATCCGGATCGACGACCTGATCGTCGAAGACATCACCTCCGCCTTCCTGCGCGATCTGATGGATTGGGTCGATGTGCGCGATTACGGCGCAATGGGTGATGGGGTGACCGACGATGCCGCCGCCTTCAACGCCGCCGATGATGCCGCGAACGGCCGCTCGGTTCTGGTCCCCGAAGGCACCTACTACCTCGGCAGCACCATCACGATCGACAACCCCATCCGCTTTGTCGGCACCGTCACCATGCCCGACAACAAGCGCCTGTCACTGAAGAAAAATTTCGACCTGCCCACCTATATCTCGGCGTTCGGCGACGAGCTGGTGGCCTTCAAGAAGGCGGTCCAATCGCTGTTCAATTTCAACGATCACGACAGCCTCGATATGGGCGGCCGCAAGGTGGACCTCACCGAGCCGATCGACATTCACGCCGCCATCGACAATCAGGATGCCTTCCTGATCCGCCGTGTCATCCGCAACGGCCAGTTTCAGGCCTCCACCTCGACGGCCTGGGATGACACGGTGGTGACCTCTCAGGCGACCTACAGCACGTCCGACAACAAGACCCTAACTGGCGTGGCCAACGTGGCCAACATCGAGGTCGGCAGCCTCGTGACCGGCGCGGGCGTGGGCCGCGAGGTCTATGTGAAGGCCAAGAACGTCGGCGCCCAGACGGTGACGCTCAACAAGTCGCTCTACGGCGCGGCGGGCACGCAGAACTTCACCTTCACCCGGTTCAAATACATGCTGGATTTCTCCGGCATGGTGAACATGGACAAGTTCGTCTTCTCCGATATCGAGTTCCAGTGCTCCTCCAAGGCCTCCGCGATCATGCTGCCGCAGGACGGTCTGAACTTTGCGATCCGGGATTGCTACATCACCTCACCCAAGGACCGCGGCATTACCTCCATCGGCGGGGCCTGTCAGGGCATGCAGATCGACCGCTGCCAGTTTCTCTCCAAGGAGGGCAGCCAGGATGTGCAGGACCGCACCACCATCGCGGTCAACATCAATGCCAACGATGCCAAGATCCGCGATTGCCGTGCCGTCCGCTTCCTCCACTTCCTCGTGCTCGGCGGCAGCAACTACATCATCCAGTCCAACCACTGGTTTCAGGGCGACAGCGTTAACCAGGGCCTGCGCTCTGCGGGCATCGTCTTCACCAGCGTCCACGTGTCGTCCACCGTCAACTCCAACTACGTCGACAACAGCTTCATCGAGTGGACCAACGAGCATGACGCCACGCCCGATTACACCTCGGGCTACTCTTTCGGCGCGCTCTCGGTGCAGAACAACATCTTCTTCTGCACCAACGCCGCGCCGTGGTTCAGTTTTTTTGTGATCAAACCCTTCGGGGCCGATCACTTCATCCACGGGCTGACCTGCACCGACAACGTGTTCAAAACCGTGAACGGCGCGATCGACCGGGTGGAAAACGTCGATGAAAGCTACGCAGGCTTCGACTATGGCCGCTTCCGCAACATCCAGTTCCACTCCAACACCTTCAACGGCGTGAACCAGATGACCGTGAGCCCGGTGATGCTGCAGTTTGACCAGAACACCGCCGCCAGCACCTGGACGCTGAACTTTGGCGATTATATGCCCTTCGGCGGGCGGGTGCGGAACGTGATGAGCGTCGTGGCCGAAAACTCCATCGACCTCTCCGGCGGCGGCAAGCTCTGGTCCATGCCCTATGTCCGGGTCGAGCGCGGCGCGACCCAGCAGGAGGTCGATCTGGAGTGGGAGAGCGCCTGCACCGGCCGCGTGCATGTGACCGGGCGGGTCGACAACCCGAACTGACCGGCAGGCCGGAGCCCCGCGATGCGCCGCGGGGCTCTAGAGGCCCAGATCGGCAGGCGTGAGTTTGAACGCCTTGCCGAACCCGCCGTTCAGAAAGGCGCCCTGCACCTCCAGCGCGACAAAGCCGAAATCGCCGAAGTCGATGTAAAGCTTTGATTTCGGGTGGCTCTCCAGCCAACGGGCGCGCAGCGCGGCGTGGGTCTCGCTCTCCCGATCCACAAACCGGGCCTTGCATTGCAGCGACAGGCGCGGGTGGGTCAGCGGGTCTCCCCTATCGCCCGGTTCGCCCACCATCAGCGAGCAGGCCGGTTCTGCCCTCAGCGCGCTCGTGTGGGCGGAAAGCGAAGACACCAGCGTCACCGGTCCGCCGCCTGCATCGGTCCCCACCGCGATCCGGCTCACCACCGGCGCCCCACCTTCCAGCACGCCAAGCGCGCCGAACCGCGCCTCATCCAGCAGCCCCCGTGCCATGGCGCGGGCTTCGTCATCGGTGGGGCGGATCGGGTCTGTCATGATTCAGGTCAAGGTGGCTGCGACCCGGACAATCTATCCTGAAACCAGCAGACATGGACAGGAGGACCACCCCATGTATTCCAACATTCTCGTCCCCATCGCCTTCGAGGAAGGGCGCGACAGCAGCGGCGCGCTCGACATCGCCGAGGCCCTGCTCGCGCCCGGCGGCAGCATCACCGCGCTGCACGTGATCGAGGAGGTGCCGAGCTATGCTTCCACCTACGTCGACGAGGCGCTGATGACCGAGGCCCGCAAGAGCGTCGTCGAGGCGCTCGCCGTCAAACTGGGCAGCCATTCCACCGTGACCCCCAAGGTCGTCACCGGCCACTCCGGCCGCACGATCCTCGAGGAGGCCGAGAGCATGGGCGCCGATCTCATCGTCATCGCCTCCCACCGGCCCGGCCTTCAGGATTACTTCCTCGGCTCCACCGCCGCCCGCGTCGTGCGCCACGCCAAGTGCTGCGTTCACGTGATCCGGTGATGTGATCCGGCGCCAAGTTAATCGGCGCCGGGCTTTGTCGCGCCTCCTCCTTGCGCTACCCTCAAACCAGCCAGGGAGGAGGACCCCATGCCAACCATCACCACAGACACCACCCGCCAGACCGTGCTGACCACCTTCGAGGTCACGCCCGGCACCTGCGAAGACGTGCTCGACGCGCTGCGCGATGCCTATGCCAACGTGATCAGCCGCCAGCCCGGCTTCATCGCCGCTGCGCTGCACGTGAATGACGCCCAGACCCGCATCGCCAACTACAGCCAGTGGCAGCGGCGGGAGGACTTTCAGGCCATGCTCCGCACGCCCGAAATGCGCCAGCGCAACCGCGCAATCCACGCCGAGGTAAAGAGCTTTGAGCCAGTGATGATGGAGGTGGCGGCGGTTTTCCCCTGATCGCCCCGCGACCTCTCGCCACGCCTCTTCAAGACCGCTCGGGCACTGCCTACCTGTCCTGTAACGCATCGCGATACAAGGATAATCCAATGGACTGCCCGCACTGCAAAACCCCTCTCTCCATGGCCGACCGCTCCGGCATCGAGATCGATTTCTGCCCCACCTGCCGCGGCGTCTGGCTCGACCGGGGTGAACTCGACAAGATCATCGAGCGCAGCTCAGCCGAAGCCGCCCCCCGCCGCGAAGACCCCCGCCGCGCGCCCTACGAAGACCGCCGGACCCGCGACTGGGACGACGATGATGACGATGACTACCGCCGCTATGGCAAGGACCGGGACGGCAAGTATCACGGCAAGCGCAAGAAGAAGGGCATGGGCGCGATGCTGGGGGATATCTTTGATTTCTAAAGGCTAGCAGAACGGGGCTCGCCAGTGGGTTTGCCCCAATAGCCCTCTACGCCTAACGCTCGAACTGGTCAGGCGACGACGGACAACGGCGTCACGGGCAACTCTAAAAGGGTGGGTCGACGTGGCAGGAAGCAAAGTGGAAGGGCAAGGTTCGCTTCGTTAAGGACGAGATTTAACCTTTCATTTTGATGAAGGTGGGTGTTTCGCCCATCCTATTAAACATTATTTTTCGCAGGCTATGCCGTCACCATCTCTATCCAGTCCATAGACGTCTGGACCAACAACATACACGGGCCCTCTTACATATGCAGGCCCATTGCCCCTTCCGCCGGCGCAGTCGACGTCCGACGCTATGGGAACACAAGCTCCCTGATAACTGGTGTGACAGCCTTGCGCGAAGAGATGAGCCGGTGAAAGCAGGGCGATGGCGAAAATTATTTTGCGAAGCATTTCGACCTACATTAACAAATTATTAATATTCGTTAACGTGGTTGCTCACAGGGACGTGATCAAGTGGCTGGAGAGAACATTTCTGCGCTAGCTACCTCCCCCGCCTCTTAACATTCCCCCCACGCTGCCCCGGCCGTCCGGCGGTGCTACGACCCGAAGCCTTCTTCCCGGCCTCCACCGCAGCCTCCACCGCCGACTGACGCGCCAGCGGGTCCGATGACACCACCAGATCAACCGCCTCCAGCCGCTTCACCTCGTCCCGCAGCCGCGCGGCCTCCTCGAACTCGAGGTTCTCCGCCGCCTTCCGCATCTGCACTCGCAGCGCATCCAGATGGGCTTGCAGGTTCGCGCCGGTCCCGACCGAGTCCACCTTCGCGGTCACCCGGTTCATGTCCACGTCGCCCTTGTAGAGCCCCGCCAGAACGTCCTCGACGTTCTTCTTCACCGTCTCCGGGGTGATCCCGTGTTCCTCGTTGTAGGCCATTTGCTTGGCCCGCCGCCGGTCCGTCTCGCGCATGGCGCGTTCCATCGAGCCCGTCACACGGTCGGCATACATGATCACCCGCCCGTCGGCGTTTCGCGCGGCCCGGCCCACCGTCTGGATCAGCGAGGTCTCCGAGCGCAGGAAACCCTCCTTGTCGGCATCGAGAATGGCCACCAGCCCGCATTCCGGAATATCCAGCCCCTCGCGCAGCAGGTTGATCCCCACAAGCACGTCGAAGGCGCCCAGCCGCAGGTCGCGCAGGATCTCGATGCGTTCGATGGTGTCGATGTCGGAGTGCATGTAGCGCACCTTGATGCCCTGCTCGTGCAGGTATTCCGTGAGGTCCTCCGCCATCCGCTTGGTCAGCGTCGTCACCAGCGTGCGGAAACCCTTGGCCGAGACCTGACGGATCTCGTCCATCACGTCATCCACCTGCGTATCCACCGGTCGGATCTCGATCACCGGGTCCAAGAGCCCCGTGGGCCGGATCACCTGCTCCACGAACACACCGCCCGATTGCTCGATCTCCCAAGCCGCCGGGGTGGCCGAAACGAACACTGATTGAGGCCGCATCGCGTCCCATTCCTCGAACTTCAGGGGGCGGTTGTCCATGCAGCTCGGCAGCCGGAAGCCATGCTCGGCGAGGGTGAACTTGCGCCGGTAGTCGCCTTTGTACATCGCCCCGATCTGCGGCACCGAAACGTGGCTTTCATCCGCGAAAACAATGGCATGGTCGGGGATGAACTCGAAGAGGGTGGGGGGCGGCTCGCCCGGCGCGCGGCCGGTGAGATAGCGCGAATAGTTCTCGATCCCGTTGCAGACGCCGGTGGCCTCCAGCATCTCGATGTCGAAGTTGGTGCGCTGCTCCAGCCGCTGCGCCTCCAGCAGTTTGCCTTCGCCCACCAGCTGGTCCAGCCGTTGGCGCAGCTCCTTCTTGATGGAGTTGACCGCCTGCTGCATCGTCGGCTTCGGCGTCACGTAGTGCGAGTTCGCGTAAATCCGCACCCGATCCATACTGCCCGCCTTCTCCCCGGTCAGCGGGTCGAACTCCACCATCGCCTCAAGCTCCTCGCCGAAGAATGAGAGCCGCCATGCTCGGTCTTCGAGGTGGGCGGGCCATATCTCCAGCGCGTCGCCCCGCACCCGGAAGCTGCCGCGCTGAAAAGCCTGATCGTTGCGGCGGTACTGCTGGGCCACGAGGTCGGCGATCACCTTGCGCTGGTCGTAGTCCTTGCCGACATGCAGGTCCTGCGTCATCGCGCCATAGGTCTCGACCGAGCCGATGCCGTAGATGCAGGACACCGAGGCAACGATGATCACATCGTCGCGCTCCAACAGCGCCCGGGTGGCCGAGTGGCGCATCCGGTCGATCTGCTCGTTGATCTGCGATTCCTTCTCGATATAGGTGTCAGAGCGCGGGACGTAGGCCTCGGGCTGGTAGTAGTCGTAGTAGGAAACGAAATACTCCACCGCGTTGTCCGGGAAGAACCCTTTGAACTCGCCATAGAGCTGGGCCGCCAGCGTCTTGTTCGGCGCGAGGATGATCGCCGGGCGCTGGGTTTCCTCGATCACCTTCGCCATGGTGAAGGTCTTGCCCGTGCCTGTGGCACCCAGCAGCACCTGGTCACGCTCGCCGCCCTTTACCCCCTCCGAAAGCTCCACGATCGCTGTCGGCTGGTCTCCCGCCGGGGCAAACTCCGTGTGCATGACAAAGGCCTTCCCGCCCTCCAGCTTCTCCCGCGTCTTCACGTCGGGGGCAGGGGAGTGCAGGATCGGCGGCTGGCTCTCGGAGCCATCGTTATGGGCATAGGGCATGGGGCGGCGCTCCTTTGCTCCCAATGTGCGTCCTCAGGCCAAAGGTTCAACCCCCGCTCCTGACACCTTCATGTCAGGAGCCTGTCAGGGTGGCTCTCTGGGGCATTTTCCCGGCTTTCTCCTTGCGCGGCACCGGGATTTTCGCCCATATGTCAGGCGCACAGAGCCAGGAGATCCGCCCATGCGCGCCCGCATCTACCAGCCCGCCAAGACGGCCATGCAATCCGGCACCGCCAAGACCAAGGGCTGGGTGCTCGATTATGCCCCCGCCGAGAGCCGTGAGCTTGATCCGCTCATGGGCTGGACCGGCTCGGGCGACACGCAGGCTCAGGTGCGGCTCCGGTTTTCCTCCAAGGAGGAGGCGCTGGACTATGCCAAGGAGCACGGCATCGAGGTGCAGGTGACCGAGCCGCAAAAGCGCAAGCCCAAGATCCGCCCGGGCGGCTACGGCGAAAACTTCGCCACCGCTCGCCGCGAGCCCTGGTCGCACTGAGGCGTCATACCGCGCTGAACCGGCTCCGCGTCCGGTTTGCGAAGCCCACCAGCGAGAGCATCACCGGCACTTCCACCAGCACGCCCACCACCGTGGCGAGTGCCGCGCCCGAGTTCAGCCCGAAGAGCGAGATCGCCACCGCCACCGCCAGCTCGAAAAAGTTGGAGGTGCCAATCAGCGCGCAGGGCGCGGCAATCCGGTGCGGTACCTTCAGCGCGAAGGCGGCGGCATAGGCCACCACAAAGATCCCGTAACTCTGGATCACGATAGGCACCGCGATCAGCGCAATCACCTGCGGCCGCTCGAGGATGGTGCTGCCCTGTAGCGCGAAGAGGATCGCCACGGTGGCGATCAGCCCGATCACCGACCACGGCTTCACCCGCGTCTGAAATCCGGCAATCCGCTCTGGCGTGGCCAACCGCTTGCGGGTGAATACCCCGGCCACCAGCGGCAGCAGCACGAAGAGGAGCACCGAGAGCAGCAGGGTCTCCCACGGTACCTCGATATCGGTTACGCCGAGCAAGAAGGCGACGATGGGGGCAAAGGCGAAGACCATCACCACATCGTTCACGCTGACCTGCAGCAGGGTGTAGTTCTCGTCGCCCCGGGTCAGTTGCGACCACACGAAAACCATCGCCGTGCAGGGCGCCGCGCCCAGCAGGATCAGCCCGGCGGTGTATTGCGCCGCGTCCTCCGGCGCGATCCACGGGGCAAAGGCATGGTCGAAGAACAGCACCGCCAGCAATGCCATCGTGAAGGGCTTGATCAGCCAGTTCACCGCCAGGGTGATCGCCAGCCCCTTGGGCTGCTTCACCGCCGTCTTCAGCGCCGCAGGGTCCACGCCCACCATCATCGGGTAGACCATCGCCCAGATCAGCACGGCCACCACGAGGTTGACCCGCGCCACCTCCGCCGCCGCGACCAATTCCACCAGCCCCGGCAAGGCCGCGCCAAGGGCAATGCCGCCCGCCATGGCCAGCGCGACCCAAAGGGTCAGATACCGCTCGAAAACGCTCATGCCGCCACCGCCTCCGCGTCCAATCGGCCAGAGAGCAGCGCGGCCAGTGCCACCATTGCGGCGGCGGTGCCGAGCACGAGCGCCAGCCCGCCGATCTGGTAGGTCAGCCCCGAGAGCACCGTGCCTAAGAGCCGTCCGCCCGCATTGGCCATGTAGTAGAAGCCCACATCCATCGTCACCCGCTCCGACTTGGTGAAGGCGAGGATCAGGTAGCTGTGGAGCGAGGAGTTGACGGCAAAGATTGCCCCGAACGCCAGCAGCCCGGCCACCAGCGTGCCCGTCAGCCACAGCTGCGGCCCGGGCGCGGCCAGCACCGCGGCGGCCAGCGCGGCGGGCACGAGGGTCAGCGCCCCGGCCCAGCTGCGGGCCGCGCGCACCAGATCCGCCTCATCCCGCGAGGCCGCGCGCAGCAGCCTCGGCGCGGCAGCCTGCACCGCGCCATAGAGGATCACCCAGAGCGCCATGAACGTCCCGATCATGAAGAACGCGGCCCGGTTGCCCGCCTCGGTTCCGTCAGACAGCACGGCATAGAAGTAGATCGGAATGCCGACCACGAACCACACGTCCCGCGCGCCGAACAGGAACACCCGCGCGGCGGAGAGCCAGTTGACGTTGGCCGACTTCGAGAACACCTCCGAGAACTTCGCCCCCTTCCGTCCCGTCGGCAGCCCGCTCGGCATCAGCACCACGATCGCAGCCAAGATCGCCGCCAGAACCACGGCCATCGCCAACACCGCCCCGGTGAAGCCGACAATCGCCAGCAGCGCCGAGCCGAGCAGAAAGCCAAGGCCCTTCACCGCGTTCTTCGAGCCGGTCAGCACCGCCACCCACCTGAAAAGCCCGCCCTTCTCCGCTGGCGCTAGCAGCTTCACGGCGGATTTGGACGACATCTTCGCCAAATCCTTCGCCACCCCGCTCGCCCCCTGCACGCACATCACGAAGGCGACCGAGGCGCCAACCGCCCAGCCCGGATCGAGCAGCGTCAACGCCAGCAGTGCCACCACCTGCAATCCGAGGCCCGCGTACAGCGTGCTCACCAACCCGAAGCGCGCCGCGATCCATCCGGCGGAGAGGTTCGTCACCATCCCGGCGATCTCGTAGAGCACGAACAAATACGCCAGCTGAACCGGTGAAAACCCCAGCGTATGGAAGTGCAGCAGCACCAGCATCCGCAGCGCGCCATCCGTAAGCATGAAGGCCCAATAGGCCGCCGTGACGGCGATATAGGCCGAAAGCCCCTCCGGCTTGCTCACAAGGAGGCTCCCACCATCATCGCCACATCCACCAGCCGGTGCGCATAGCCCATCTCGTTGTCGTACCACGCATAAACCTTCACCTGCGTCCCGTTCACCACCATGGTCGAGGGCGCATCGACGATGCTGGACCTCTGGTCATTGGTGTAATCGGTCGAGACCAGCGGGCGCGTTTCATAGCCCAGAATGCCTTTCAACGGCCCCTCCGATGCGACCCGGAACATCTCGTTGACCTCCTCCACGGTGGTCTCCCGCTCCACCTCGAAGACGCAATCGGTCAGCGAGGCGTTCAGCAGCGGCACCCGAACCGCATGGCCGTTCAACCGGCCCTTCAGTTCGGGGTAGATCAGCGTGATCGCCGTAGCGCTGCCGGTGGTGGTGGGGATCAGCGAGTTCAGCGCCGACCGCGCCCGCCGCAGGTCCTTCGCCGGGCGGTCCACGATGGTTTGCGTGTTGGTCACGTCATGGATCGTGGTGATCGAACCATGCTTGATGCCCAGCCCCTCGTGGATCACCTTCACCACCGGCGCGAGGCAATTGGTGGTGCAGGAGGCGGCGGTGACGATGGAATGCGCCGCCGTGTCATAGCTGCCCTCATTCACCCCCATCACGATATTCGCCGTCGGCCCGTCCTTCACCGGAGCCGAGACCACCACCTTCTTCACACCCGCCGCGAAATAGGGCGCCAGCGCGTCCTCGCTCTTGAACACCCCAGTGCAATCGATCACCACGTCGACCCCCTCCAGCGGCAGCGCGCCGAGGTCGCGCGTGCCGATGAACGGCAGCCGCATACCATCAATCGTCACGCTCTCAGCGTCGCTTTCAAACGCCGCATCCCAGCGCCCATGCACCGTGTCGAACTCCAGCAGGTGGGCATGCATCGCCGCATCGCCCACCGCGTCGTTGATCCAGGCTATCTTTGCGCCCTGCGCCAGCAGCGGCTTCAGGGCGAGCTTTCCGATCCGGCCAAGGCCGTTGAGCGCGTAGGTGGTCATGCCGGGGCCTCCGATTGGGTGCGGCCGATGTCATCCACGGCAGATTGCAGCGCGATCCGGTCCAGCGTTCCGAGCGGCAGGGCGGTGAAGGCGGTGATCCGGTGCTTCAGCGCGCCGTAGGCCTGCTGAAAGGCGAGGCTCTTCTGCGCGTCCGTGCCTTCCACCTTCACCGGGTCTTCCATGCCCCAATGCCCGCTGATCGGCTGGCCCTCCCAGGCCGGGCATTCCTCGTTGGCGGCCTGATTGCAAACGGTGAAAACGAAATCGAGGTGCGGAGCCTCCGCGCCGGTGAATTCGCTCACGTTCTTGGCCCGCAGATGCGAAATGTCATGCCCCTTGTCCTCCAGCAGCCGCACCGCAAAGGGGTTCAGCTCAGAGCTGGGCCGGGTGCCGGCAGAATAGGCGTTGAACCGATCGCCGCCGATAGAACGCAGCAGCGTTTCGGCAAAAACCGAGCGGGCAGAATTTCCGGTGCAGATGAAAAGCACGTTGTAGGTGCGGTCGGTCATGGGAGCATGTCCTTCGGTGAGGAGGTCGGGGAAGATGGCGCAAAGCTCCGGGCGGCCCCGGCAGCAGTCGAGCAACAGGTATTCGAAGGTCTGTCGCACGCCTGCCATGTTGATCGCGTAGAGCAGCGATGTGCCCGCCCGCGTCTGCGAGATGAGGCCCACGGATTGGAGCGCCGAAAGATAGGCGCTGAGCGTGCTGGCCTTCAGCCCCAGCGCCGCCGCGATCTCCCCGGCAGGCAGGCTGTCGGGGTAGCGGCGCATCAACAGCCGGAAGAGCGCCAGCCGCTGCGGGTGGCCCAAGGTGGTTAGACGGTCGGGAATCATTTTTTCCATATTTCACGAATATGCGAAATAGTGGCTGAGGCCAAGTGACACTTCCATGACAGCCCCACCCGCCCCACGTTGACCGGCCCCCGCCGCCGGGCTACCACATCGCGAGCGGTCCCATAGCTCAACTGGATAGAGCAGCTGACTTCTAATCAGCAGGTTCGGGGTTCGAGTCCTCGTGGGATCGCCAGAGCTCAACGATGACCACCAGCGTGCCGATGCAAGTGCCGTAGCAGGCGAGGGCATGCCCGGCGCCCACCGCTCCATCGACACCCCGAAACATGGCAAACCCACGCGGTTAACCAAGCGTCAGGGCGGATAAAGAGCCCAAACGGGCCAAGCTTCTGACATAATCATTAAACAACTTCTGCGTTAGCGGACCCGCATAGATTGTGCGGTCGTCGCGTCGGTCATCTGTCGGATGCTTCTGGCAGGGCCAATGGAAACAAAGGAGCCAAAATTGCAGATCCTCGCAGTCGATGACGACAAAACCTTCCTGCAGCTTCTGCAGTCTGTTCTGGCGGCTGCGGGCTATGACGCGCTGGAAACCGCGCTCTCTGCGCCGGAGGCCAAGGAGCGCATCGATGAGGCCGAGAGCGCCTTCGATTGCGTGCTGCTCGACATCGACATGCCGGGCATCGACGGGATCGAACTCTGCCGCCAGATTCGCGCGGTGGCGGGCTATGAGATCACCCCGATTCTGATGCTGACCGCCAAGCTTGACGACGCTTCCATCGAAGGCGCCTTCGAGGCGGGCGCCACGGATTACGTGACCAAACCGCTGCGGGGGCTGGAGCTTGGCGCCCGAATCCGCACGGCCCGGCTTTTGACGGAGCAAATGCGGATCTCGGTGGGTCTCGAACGGTCGGCAGCCCAGCTTGCCTCCCGCCTTGGCGCCTCCGCCCGCAGGCCGTTGGAAGAGGCCTTCGTGGTGGAGGATGTGCCGACCTGTCTTTCAGAGAAGGACCTCGAGCGGGTTCTGTCGCTCCTGCCGGGCAACCTCTTTGCGATCGAAACCTTTGCGCTGCGGATCGAGGGCATCGAGAGCCTCTATGAAGAGGCCGACGCTGTGAGCTACGACGCCCTGATAAAGGACGTTGTGCAGAGTGTGTCACGCAAGCTTGCGCCGAGCCAGCACTTCATCGCCCACGCCGGAGACGGCGTTTTTGGCTGTGTGGTGGTGGGGCGCGGCCGGCAGGACCTCAACCGCAATCTCTACGAGCCGTTCTTCTGGAACGTCGAAACACCGGCTCTGGGGGATGGTCCCCGCGTGGTGCAGCTTTCGATGACCCGCGTCGGCCGCCCGAAGGTCGAGAGCGGCAAGACTTGTGTCGATACCCTCAGAACGGCCATAGCCACGGCCAGCGAAGACAGGTTGGTGCTGCGGCTGAAGGCGCTGCCCGATCTGTCAAAGCCCCGGCCCGGCCATATCGTGCCCAAACGCCCCCGGCTGGGAGCGCGTCGGCGCCCGCGGCCTGTGGCCAGCCAAGCCTCATAAGAAGAACTCGCCACGCACAAGCGTGGCATCAGAACGCTAGGGCAGGGGGCAAGCGCGCCGAGGCTCAGGCGCTTCTCTGGCTGTCCTTCCACACATCGACGACCTCATTGGCCAGCGACAGCGGGTCAAACGGCTTGGAGATGACCTTTTTCGTGCCCAGCTCCATCAGATGATCCACGTCGTCCGAATGGGTCTTCGCCGTCATGAAGACGACCGGCGTGGCCTCCAGGCCTGACAAGAGCCGGAGCTTCGCAAGCGTTTCCTCGCCGCTCATGTCCGGCATCATCACGTCCAGTAACAGCAGGTCCGGCCGATAACCCTCGGCAACCTCCAGAGCCTCCTCGCCGCTCGCGCATTGCAAAACGTCGAGTCCGCCGACCACCGACAGCGCGATCTG
This sequence comes from Vannielia litorea, assembly GCF_019801175.1. Classification (NCBI taxonomy): domain Bacteria; kingdom Pseudomonadati; phylum Pseudomonadota; class Alphaproteobacteria; order Rhodobacterales; family Paracoccaceae; genus Vannielia; species Vannielia litorea. The sequence continues at coordinate 2,666,524 of NZ_JAHVJR010000001.1, read as the reverse complement.
GGTGATCGCCCTGATGTCGTCGTCATCGTCCACGTGCAGAACGCGGGGCTGTTTCAATTCACCTTCAGTCATTCCGGTTGTCAGTGCGCTGTGTGGCACTCCATGTGTTGCGGGCGTGCAACTGAGGGTAGTGGAAAACCGCTATTAACAAAAGCTAGAAAGCTGACTTACCGCGTCAGATTTGCGGCGCTGTGGCATTGCTGACGTTGAACATTGCCGCCTGAGAGCGGTCGCCGTCCAGCTCGAACCGAGGGCCAACCGGCACCGCGTCCATCCCGATTCTCTTCAGCCAGCGTTGAAACACCGCAGGCACGATCCCGATCACGCTGTCCGCGCCCTCATCGCGCGCGGCGGCGGCCATCTTGAGCATCAGCACGCGCTGAACCTCGGCGCGTCGCTCGGCGGGCACGGTATCGAGCAGGAACAGCCGCGTGGCCTCCCAGATCGTGTCGGAGACCGGCGCTTCGGCAAAGAGCGGATCGAGCGGCAAGCCCTGCAACAGGCCGAGCTGCGCGTCTCTGATCATGTAGGAATGAAGCCCGCAGCGGGCTGTGGTGGGCGCGATCCGGATGCCGGCCAGCACCTCGCCGTCCTGATGAACGGCGATCCACCGGGCCTCGGGCGTGTCATACTGGTCAAACTCCATGCCCCGCGTCTCCGAGAGGCGCCAGCCTTTCGAGACGATAAACACCTGCCGCCGGGCCTGAAGGTATTTGACCATCAGGTCCCCATGCAGGTGCATGGTCTCCAAAGACATGGATGTGGCTTTCAGGCCGGTTTGCACCGGGGTTTCCACCGGTTTTGCGGGGGGCACGCGGCGCGGCACCTGCTCTTTGTGTGTGAAGTGTCTTACAACGCCCGGTGTTAACAGTTCCGGAAATACTCGTTCGGCCTTCGCGTGTTGAAAACCGTGTATTCGCCCCATGTTGCGCCAACCCTTGGTAGATTCCCTCGCAAACCAGTCATCTAGCTGGTTGCAAGCTTTTGCCACATTCTCGCCACGTAAGCCGCGTACTCGACTTATGAGTGTGTCGCAAAGGCACCGGTCGCGCGGCGATAGCAGTCTCGCGCAACGGACCCGAAGAGGCGAGTAGGACAAGGGTATGAACCGACTGGTTCCCGAGCTTGGCAAACGATGGAACGTCGTGCGGGCCGAGCAGATGAAGGATTATGCTGAGGTCGGGCGAAAGCTCGTCTGGCAGCGTCAAATGATCTTCGCGGCGGCTCTCGGGCTTGCGGGTTACTACTACAGCATCGCTCTCGCGGTCACGACGGGCATCCTGATCGCCCTGTCTGAAATCTACGACTTCATGGTGTTCCGGCGCGTCCTTGCATGGAACGGGCGCGATGCCGTGGTCGCCAAGAGCCTGCTGAGCCAGCTCTACTTCGGCACCGCGCTGAGCGCTTCGGTCATCGTGTTCTACTCGATCGCCATCGCCCAGGCGCAGGGGCCGGGGGCGCACTTCATGTCGCTGTTCTTCCTGTTCGCAGCGGCCCTCTTCGCGGCAATGAACAACCACCATGTGCTGCCAATCCTCATCCTCCGCCTCGGGCTCTACGCCGCCACCTTCATCTTCATTCCGGTCTACGACATCTGGGTCACCTCTGCGCCGGTCACATCGGAGCTTTGGGCGCAGCTCTTCACCAGCCTCTTCGTGCTCTACTTCGTGATCGACTGCTCCCGGGTCTACCTGTCGTTCTACCGCGGCAGCCTCGATCAGGTGGATGCGCTGACGGTCGAGAACCAGAAGGCGCAGCAGGCCTACAAGGCCAAGAGCGAGTTCATCTCGACCATGAGCCACGAATTGCGCACGCCGCTCACCTCGATCAAGGGCTCCATCGACCTCGCCCATGCAGGCCATCTCGGCCCGATCGGCGATCAGGCCCAGCAGGTCATGGGGATCGCCAAGCGCAATTGCAGCCGCCTGATCGAACTCATCGATGAGATTCTGGATATTCAGAAGATCGAAGCCGGGCGCATGCCCTTCCGGATGAAGCCCTTCGACCTGCGAGAGTTGGTTGAGCAATCGGTCGATTCCAACGGGCCCTATGCCGCCCGTCTTGGGGTGCGGCTCGACTGTAGCCACGACGACAGGCCTGTGCCCGTCGTCGGCGATGCGGCGCGGATCGAGCAGGTTCTGACCAACATAGTGTCCAACGCCGCCAAGTTCAGCCCCGAGGGTAGCACCGTGCATGTCGTGGTGGAGACCGAGGGCGAAATCGCCCGCGTCTCGGTCACCGATCAGGGGCCGGGCCTTACCGACCAAGACCGAGAGCGCGTCTTCGACAAGTTCAGCCAGGTCGATTCGTCCGACACCCGCAAGATCGGCGGCACCGGGCTGGGCATGAACATCTCCAAGCAGATCATGCAGGCTCATGACGGGCGCATAGATTATCAGAACAACCCCGGAAAGGGGGCCACGTTCTACTTTGAGATGAACCTCGACCTGTCCGGCGCAGCCAGCCTCAACGCCGAATCGGGCGAGAGCGCAGAGGTGCCGCAGGCCCCTGCATCTGCCGTTTCCAACCTCGCCGTTTGAGCAAGAAATCCTGTCCCTGAAGGTCCGCGCCAAGCTGACCTAAGGGAAATTGAGAAAAACTTCTCACAACCCAAGCGTGAACCCATTTCTGCCGCAATCCGTTTTTAAGAATCCCTTAAGTAGAAGGAGGGACGGAATGAAAGTCCTCGCAGTTGACGACGATCCAATTTTCAGAGCGGCATTCGAGGCCGTTCTCCGCCACCACGATATCGCCGATCTTGATATGGCCGCTTCCGGGCAGGAGGCACTGCGGCTCGTCAGCACGCAGACCGTTCCGTTCGACTGCATCTTCGTCGATATCCAGATGCCCGAGATGAACGGGATCGAGCTCGCGGGCATCCTGCGGGCGATGGACCCGGAGGGGCGCACCCAGATCGTCATGGTCACCGGCCTGTCGGACCGGCAATACATCGACCAGGCCTTCATGGCCGGCGCGGTCGATTACATCACCAAGCCGCTCGATGCGCTCGAGTTCAAGGCGCGGCTGTCGTCGATCCAGCGGGTTCACGAGAGCCGCCTGCGCGCGAATGCCGTGCAAGAGCAACTCGCCGCCGCTACCAACCTGCAGCACCAGATCGACTATGAAGATGCCCTCACGCCGCCCGACGTGAAGGGCCTGATCTCCTACATGGCGCTCCGCAACTACCTCAAGGCCATCGGCCGTCCGCGTTATGCCCTGAGCCAGCGCATCGGTATTTGCGTCGAGAACGCCGCCAACATCTTCGTGCGCACCAATGATGAAGACTTCCTCGATATCATGGCCGACGTGGGCGAAGTCATCGTCGAGACCCTGAAGTCGCAAAACCTCATGGTCGCCTACGCAGGCAGCGGCGAGTTCATCGCCGTCTCCTCCGCGATCTACCTCGCCTCTCCCGAACAGCTGGAAAGCCAGATCAGCACCGCGCTCGAGGCCTATCAGGAGGCCTACCTGATCGACGCCGTGCCAATCGTCCGTGTCGGCAAGGCGATGCGCGGCTCGATCTTCGCCCGCCGTTCGATTGACGAGGGGATCGACGAGGCCTTGCTCTCTGCGCGCGCCCGGCCGACCATGCACGGGTATTCCAGAGCGAGATCTGCCTGATGGACGGTTTCAGCAACAACGCCTCGCAGCGAGACGAGCCAGCAAAGGCCTTTGCCGCCATGCTGGCCCCTGTGCGCTCCGCCTTCCTTGCCTCCCTTCCCGATCACATCGCCGCCTTCGAAGAGTTCTGCGAGCTTGAGCGCGACGAAGACCGGCTCGAGCTGGCAGGCGGCCTTGCGCGCCGGGCGCACCGCATCTTCGGTGTCGCCGAGACCCTCAGCTTCCCGAAGCTTGGCCGCAGCGCCCTCGACCTCGAAATCAAACTCGGCGCCCGCACCGAAATCGGCGCGCTCGATGGGCTTGTGACCAACTTCGTCTCGGAGATGCGCCAAGCCCTCCACGCCTGACCCCCATTCCTCTCCCCTCCGAGGAAGGATAGCCGGACCGCAAGGCACCGGATGGATGCGGCTGCCCTCGTGGTGGCCGCATTCATCGTTCTCCACGTGACACTTCCACAACGTTCCGGCGGCCCCACAACCAACAGGGGAAGCGGCCATTGACAGATACCGCCGCCTCACCCAGCTTTGCGCGCAAAAAAAGAGCGATGAGGCGAGGAGTTGCGGTGCTAAAACAAGTCGATAGCGCGCCCGAGGGCGATCTGCCTGCGGATGCGAGGCATGATCATGCCCTCCGCCAGTTGTTCTACCTTTCGCTGGACCCTGACCTCGCCTTCTCCAAGAAGGTGTCGGAGCTGCTCGCGCTGGGGTGCGAGGCCCTGCAGCTCCCGCTCGGCATCGTCAGCCGGATCGAAGATGCCAACTACCGGATCGACCACGTCGAGGGCGAAGATTGGGCGCCCGCCGCCGGCACGGAGTTCGATCTGGCAGAGACCTACTGCACGCACACCCTCGCGGCCGATGCCGTGCGCTACTTTCACCACGCCGGTCAGTCTGAAATCGCCGAGCATCCCTGCTACACCTCCTTCGGTCTCGAAAGCTACATCGGCGTACCGCTCCGTGTCGGCCACGAGCGCGTCGGCACGCTCAACTTCTCCGGCCCTGATGCCAGAACGCCCTTTTCCGACAAAGAGAAAGACCTCGTCGACCTCTTCGGCCGCTGGCTCGGGCAGGAATGGCTCAAGGAGAAGCGGACGCAAGAGCTGGCCGAAAAGACGATGGTGCTCAACGCCATCATCGAAACCGTGCCGGACGCGATCATCGCCGTCGATGAAAACCGCCGCCTGACGCTTGTGAACCGCGCAACTGAGGCGACCTTTGGCTTCACCAAGGGCGAAATGATCGGACAGACCACCTCGATGTTCTTCGCCGATCAGGACTCTTTCGACCGGCAGGGCGAGGACATCTACAAGAAGGTCAGAGAGTCAGGCGACGGCCGGATCGAACTGGAGGTGAAGCGCCGGAATGGCGAGTTGTTCCCCGGTGAGCTCTTCATGGCCCCGCTCCGTCAGCCCGGCGGGCAGCGACTTGGGCTTCTGGGTGTTCTGAGAGACATCACCCACCGCAAGGCGCTCGACAAAGCCCGCGCAGAGCTGATCTCGACCGTATCGCACGAATTGCGCCAGCCGATCACCGCAGCCCACGCCGCGGTAAAGCTGCTCAACGCCGAACGGCAAAGGCTCTCTCCCCCGCTTCAGCCGACCCTCGACATCGCCGACCGCAATCTCGATCAGGTCGCCAGCCTCGTGGGCGATCTGCTCGACTTCGAGCGCCTCTCTGCTGGCCGGGTGCCATCAGATATGCGGCCCGTCGATCTGGAGCCTTTGCTTGCCAGCGCCATCGAAGATCTCGGCCCCTTTGCCCGCCAGCACGGTGTCGAGTTGAAGCTCGACGCCGAAGGCCCCGAACCGGGCCAGGTCGTCGGCGACAAGATCCGCCTGCTTCAGGTTCTGACCAACCTCGTCTCCAACGCCGTCAAAGCCTCGGAGGCGGGTGCGTCCGTGGTGCTGGGCACCAGCGCCACACGGCCTGGGTTCTGGGTCAGGGATCATGGCCGGGGCATCCCCGAGGAGCTTCGCCCAAGGCTCTTCGAGCGGTTCTCCCGCGCGCCCGAGAGCTATTCCAACGGCCATTCCGGCACCGGCCTCGGCCTCGGCATCGCCAAGGCCATCGTCGAGAGCCACGGCGCCAGCCTCGACTTCGAGACAGCCACCGGCAAGGGCACGACCTTCCGGGTTCAGTTCTGAGCGCAGTCCGTGCCGCGCCAGCTCGGCGCTACACTGAGGTTCGCCTTGGCCCGCATCCGGCCCTGATACCGATCAGCGCCCGCTATAGCCCCTCGCCCTCCACCGGCGGGCGGGCGCGCAGGGCGCGAACGCGCACGCGTTGGGCCATTTCGATATGGGCACGCATGGCGACCTCGGCCCGGATTCCATCCCGCGCCTGAAGCGCCTCCAGCACCTCTTCATGTTCCTTCACCGCCTCCGTGGCACGGGCAGGCTCGGTGAGCGTGGTCGGGCCGAGGATCATTAGCGACTTGTGCAGCCCGGCAATAGAGCGGGCCAGAAAGCGGTTCTTCGCAGCATCGAGCAGGGCGGCATGGAACTGGCGGTTCAGCACAAAAGCCTCCGGTCCGGGGCCGAGCTTTTGCAACGCGCGGTTCATGTCGATAAGCTCCTCGATCTCTATGTCCGAGGCCGCGCGCGCCGCCAGTCGCGCCGCCGTGCCCTCCAGCACCGTGCGCATCTCGTAAAGCTCCATCACCTCGGCATAGCCCAGCGTGCGGATCGCGGCACCCCGGCGCGGCAGATGGGTCACGATGCCATCGGCCTCCAGCTGCCGGATCGCCTCGCGCACCGGCGTCCGCGAGACCCCCAGCCGCTCGGCAAGCTCGGTCTCGCGCAAGCGGTCGCCGGGGTTCAAACGTCCGGCGCGGACCTCGTCGAGCAGGCGCTGATAGGTGGTTTCGCCCTGCGAGCCAGGCTGCGGAAGATCGTCGGTTTCGTCCATCTCGGCTCCGGTCACAATCGGATTGCGGATAATGTATCCAAGTGTATACAGTCGCACCCAAGGCAGATCAACTGCCCGAATCCGGAGCCTCCGTGACCTTTGCCGCCTTCTCCTCTCCCCTGCGCCAACGACTGCTGACCCTCGGCCTTGCCGCTCTGGGCACGGCGGTGTTCTGGCTGGCCGACCTGCCGCTGCCCTTCCTCTTCGGCCCGATGTCGGCCTGCCTCATCGCGGCCCTGCTGGGCGCACCGCTCAAAGGCTTCGGGCAGGTCTCGGTCGGCGCGCGAACGATTCTTGGCGTGGCGGTCGGCGCCTCGATCACGCCCGCGCTCTTTGCCCAGCTTCCTGCGATGGCGGCCTCGGTCGCGCTGGTCCCGCTCTACATCGCGCTCATCGGCCTGATCGGGGTGCCCTTCTTCCGCCGGGTCTGGGGGTTCGATGCGCCCACCGCCTACTATTCGGCCATGCCGGGCGGCTTGCAGGACATGGTGATCTTCGGCACCGAGGCAGGCGGCAACCCGCGCGCGCTGGCGCTGATCCACGGCACCCGCATCCTGATCATTGTCACGCTGGCGCCCGTCTTCCTCACGCTGGTCTACGGCGCCGGGCTGACCAACCCGATCGGCGCCCCTGCCGCGAGCCTGCCGCTGCAGGAGCTGGGCCTGATGGTGGCAGCGGCCTTCATCGGCTGGAAGGGCGGCGAGCGCATCGGTCTCTTCGGGGCCTCCATCCTCGGCCCCCTGATCGTGACCGCCGCGCTCTCCCTGACCGACCTCATACACACCCGCCCCCCGCGCGAGGCGATCCTCTTCGCGCAGTTCTTCATCGGCTGCGGCATCGGCGTGCAGTTCACCGGCATTACCTTGGCCGAAATCCGAAAGGTCGTGGCCGCAGGCGTGGCCTATGTGATGCTGCTCGCGGTGCTGGCGGCGCTCTTCACCGTGGTCGTCACCGCTTTGGGCCTTGGCCACCCCGTCGAAGCCTTCCTCGCCTTCTCCCCCGGCGGACAGGCCGAGATGACCGTTCTCGCCATCGTCACCGGCGCCGACCTCGGCTTTGTCATCACCCACCACCTCACGCGCATCCTGCTGGTGATCCTCGGCGCGCCCATCGTGGCACGGCTCATTACCAAGCGCCGCCCCGGCACCTGAACCCTGTCAGAACCGCGAGGCCCAGCAGGGGTGGATATCGTCGATGACGAGCGCGTGGCTGTGTGTCCGGTGGCCCTGCAAATGCGGGTGATCGAGCGGCAGGTTGTCGTGGGTGTGCTCCATCGCTTCCGCGCCAGTGTCGCCTGCAGGCCATTGCAGCAGGCAGGCCAGCAGCCCCGCGCCCGCCAGCACCGCGAGCGCGAGCAGCGTGGGCACCGTGCCGAAGGCCGTCATCAGCCAGCCCGCAAGCGGGTAGGTCAGCAGCCAGCAGGCGTGGCTGAGGGCGAATTGCGCGGCAAAAAGGGCAGGGCGGTCCTCGGCATGGGCCGAGCGGCGCAGCAACCGCCCCGAGGGGGTCAGTACGGCGGCATAGCCCAGCCCCACCACCGCCCATGTGGCCAGCAGCACAACCCAGTGCAGCCCTGCGGCCTGAACCAGCGCCGCCAGCCCGATGAGCGCCGCCACCATCGCGACCGCGCCTGCGAGCATCACTGCCCGGTCGGCCAACCGATCAAGCAGGCGAGGCAGCAGCAGCGCCCCCACCATCGACCCCGCGCCGAAGGCGAACATGGTCCATGCCAGCGCGGTCTCGGTCCGCCCCAGCAGCCCGACCACCAGCACCACGGAGTTGACGAGCACCATCGCCCCCGCTGCCGACACCACGAGATTGAGCGCCAGCAGCCCCCGCAGCCGCGGGGTGGCAAGGTAAATCCTGATGCCCCGCGTGGTGCGGTCGTAGATCCCGCGCGGCGCGGCGGGCTTCGGGCTGGGCAACACGACCGAGCCCACCAGCAGCGCCGAGCCGACAAACCCCAGCGCCGTGCCAACAAAGAGCGTGCTCCCCGCCATCACCGCCAGCAGCAGCGCCGCGAGGGTGGGGGAGATGATGTTCTCGAGGTCATAGGCCAACCGCGAGAGCGAGAGCGCCCGGGTGTAGCGCTCTTCCTCGGGCAGCACATCGGGGATGGTGGCCTGAAACGTCGGGGTGAAGGCGGCGGAGGCCGCCTGCAGCACGAAGATCAGCAGGTAGATCTGCCAGACCTCGGTGACGAAGGGCAGCGCCACCGCGCAGGCCGCCCGCACCGCATCGAGGGCCACCAGCAGGCGGCGGCGGTTGACCCGCTCGGCAAAGGCCCCGGCAATCGGGGCAATGCCGACATAGGCCACCATCTTGATCGCAAACACCGCGCCCAGCACCATCGCCGCGCCCTCTCCGGCAAGGTCGAAGGCCAGCAGACCCAGCGCCAGCGTGGCCAGCCCGGTGCCCAGCAGGGCCACTACTTGGGCAAGGAACAGGTGGCGATAGGTCCGGTCGGCAAGAACGCTGAGCATCGTTGGCCTCCTGTGGCGTGATCGGGCTTTCAGCATAGCTGATCCGGATCGCCCGCTCTGCACACAATGATTTTCCTCTCCGTTGCCAAGGAATATTCTACTTTCCACTTTCAGCCCCAAACGCCACGTTTTGCGAAAGGAAAACTTTGCCGGGCGGCCGCCGTGGCCCCCGGGTGTGAAGAGCCATTTCAAGGACGTGACATGACAGTTGAAACCACCGATACGCTGATCGTGGGCGCCGGACAGTCGGGCATCGCGATGAGCGAGCACCTGCGCGATCTGGGCATTCCGCACCTCGTGCTGGAGCGCAACCGGGTCGCCGAGCGCTGGCGGTCGGAGCGGTGGGACTCTCTGGTGGCCAACGGCCCCGCCTGGCATGACCGCTTCCCGAACATGGAATTCAACGATGTCGAGCCCGACAGTTTTCCGGCGAAAGAGCGGATGGCCCGTTACTTCGAAGATTACGCGTCGATGATCGACGCGCCGATCCGCACAGGCGTCGAGGTCAAGCACGTGCGCCGCGCCGAAGGCAAGCCGGGCTACCGGGTCGAAACCTCCCAAGGCGTGATCGAGGCGCAGCGCGTGGTCGCCGCCACCGGCCCCTTCCAGGCCCCAGCCATGCCGCAGATCGTGCCCGAGAGCGCCGGTCTGACCCAGCTCCACTCCTCCGCCTACAAGAACCCCGGCCAACTCCCCGAGGGCGCCGTGCTCGTGGTCGGCGGCGGTGCCTCCGGCTCGCAGATCGCCGAAGAGCTGCACCGCGCAGGCCGCAAGGTCTACCTCTCCATCGGTGAGCACTACCGCCCCCCGCGCAGCTACCGCGCCCGCGACTACTGCTGGTGGCTCGGCGTGCTCGGCAAGTGGGACGAGATCAAGATCGACGCCAAGAAGAAGCACGTCGCCTTCGCCGTCAGCGGCTACGACGGCGGCAAGACCATCGACTTCCGCCGCCTCGGCAATATGGGCATCACCGTCCTCGGCCTGACCCAGACCTACGAGCACGGCAAGCTCACCTTCGCCGACGATCTGGTGCAAAACCTCGCCGAGGGCGACCGCGCCTATCTCGATGTGCTCCGCGAGGCCGATGAATACGTGGCCCGCAACGGCATCGACCTGCCCGAAGAGCCCGAAGCATGGGAGATCCAGCCGGACCCGGACTGTGTGACCAACCCGGTGCTGGAACTCGATGTGCAAGAGGCCGGCATCACCTCGATCCTCTGGGCCACCGGCTTCAAGTTCGATTTCTCATGGCTCGACGTGCCCGGCGCCTTCCGCGATGGCATGCCCTTCCACAAGCGCGGCATCTCCGCCGAGCCGGGCATCTACTTTCTCGGCCTGCCCGAGCTGACCAACCGGGCCTCCTCCTTCATCTACGGCTGCTGGTATGACGCCAAGTATCTCGCCACCCACGTGATGGTGCAGCGCAACTACACGGCCTATGAAAAGGACATGCCGGTGCCGGGCACCCTCGCAGCCCGCCGCGCCGGGTGAAGCCCCGCACAAACCACCCCTTCATGACCGGCGCCGCCCCGCGCCGGTCAACGCATTTCTGACCCACTCCGAAAGGGACGCCATGCCCAAGATCGTCTTTCTCAACGGCCCCAACGCCAACCTCTACGGCCTCGACCCCAGCGGCACCTACGGGTCAGACAGCTTTCCGGTGATCGAGCAGAAGTGCCATGAAAAGGCCAAGGCGCTCGGGCTTGAGTTGGACTTTCTGCAAAGCAACCACGAGGGCCAGCTGATCGACTGGATCCAAGCCGCGCGGCTCGATGCGCAGGGCATCATCATCAATGCCGCCGGGCTGACCTATACCTCCATCGCCATTCTCGACGCGCTCATGGCCTTCGACGGCCCGATCCTCGAATGCCACATGAGCAACATCCACAAGCGCGAGCCCTTCCGGCACCACTCCTACATCTCCAAGGTCGCCACCGGCATCATCGCGGGCCTCGGCGTGCGCGGCTACCTGCTGGCGCTCACCGCCATGAGCGAGATGGTGGGGGAGGGGGCATGAGCCGCGACATCCTCGCCTTTTATTCCGCCGTCGATCCCTTCGAGCCGTGGCGCGATGCGCTGGCGCCCCACCTGCCGGATGTAGAGATCGCTCGCGCCGAAGATGTCACCGAGCCCGAGCGCGTCCGCTACACCCTCGTCTGGAAGCCCCCCGCAGGCTTCTTCGCCCGCTTCCCCAACCTGTCGATGGTCATCAACCTCGGCGCGGGCGTCGATCAACTCGTCGCCCGCGATGACCTGCCGAGCGTGCCCGTCACCCGTCTCTCCGATCCCGAGATGGGCCGGATGATGGCCGGTTTCGTGCTCTTCTCCGTTCTCCGCCACGCCCGCGAGATCCCGCATTTCGAGGTGGCGCAGCGCGAGAGCCGCTGGTCCTACCGCCACCCCAAGCGCGCCGCCGAAACCTGCGTGGCAATCCTCGGGCTGGGCGAACTCGGGCGCCTCGCCGCAGAAGAGGTCGCCCGCCAGGGCTTCGACACCCACGGCTGGGCCACCCGCCCCAAGGACATTCCCGGCGTCACCGCCCACTACGGCCCCGAGGCCCTGCACCCGCTGCTGGCCCGCGCCGATATCGTGGTTTGCATGCTCCCCCTCACGCCCGGCACTCGCGGCATGATCGACGCCGACCTGCTCGCCGCCTTCAAGCCAGGCGCCGCTTTCGTCAACGTCTCTCGCGGCGAAATCGTCGATGAACCGGCGCTGGTTTCGGCGCTCCAAAGCGGCCAGATCGGCAGCGCCACGCTCGATGTCTTCGCCGCCGAGCCGCTGCCTGAAACCAGCCCGCTCTGGCAAATGCCCGGCGTCCTCGTCACCCCGCACCTCGCCTCCGTCGCCATCCCCCAAACCGCCGCCGCCCAGATCGCCGCCAACATCCATGCGATGGCCGAGGGCAGGCCGGTCGAGAACCGGGTGGACCCTGCGCGCGGCTACTGATTTTCGCGCACGGCTGACCAAACTTTGGGCGGCCCGATTTTTCGCTCTCGAAACGCGGCCCTCCTCGGGCCGCGTTTTTCTTTGTTTTACAGGGTTTTATCGCCGGGAACGGAAAAGCCTAAGCAGCGAAAAGGAATATACAAGTTGTTGGAATTCGCGCCGCTCCGCAGCCTTGAGCCATGACCGGACGCCGGGCCAACCCCTTCCTGTCCAGATGCGCCCTGCGCCCGGTCTCCACCATAACCCGCCCCCAAGGCGGACCACGCGCCCAGAGCGCACCAACGGGAGACTACGATGAAACTTCTTTCCTTTGCCCTCGCCACGGCCCTCGCCGCGCTGCCCATGGGCAACGCGATGGCCGAGACGCCGATCAAGATGGCGGTCGAAACCCCGCCGGGCGATCCGCTCAACCTGATGCTCACCACCTTCCGCGACACGCTCACCGAAGGCGGTGGCTTCACCCCCGACTTCTACGAAAGCGGCGCGCTGGGCGACGAGGCCGCGCTGACCGAACTGCTCCGCGCAGGCCAGGTCGACGTGGTGCCGCTCGGCTCCGACGTGGTCGAGCTCGACAGCAAGTTCGCCGTCTTCGACCTGCCCTTCCTCTTCGATGACAAAGCCACAGCCCGCGCCGCGCTTGATGGCGCGCTGGGCGAAAAGCTCGCCGCCTCTCTGCGCGAGACCACCGGCCTCCAGGTGCTGGCCTTCGGCGAGCTGGGCTTCCGCGCCATCTCCAACTCCGTCCGCCCGATCGAAACGCCCGCCGACCTTGCCGGCCTCAAGCTCCGCACCCCCGGCTCGCAGACCCGCATCATGGCCTTCACCGCACTGGGTGCAGCGCCCACCCCGATGCCGCTTGGCGAGGTCTACGTCGCTCTGCGCCAAGGCGTGATCGACGGGCAGGAAAACCCGCTCTCAGTCGTGCAGGAGTTCTCCTTCGACGAGGTGCAGGAGTTCGTCTCGCTCACCAACCACGTCTACACCCCCATCACCCTCGCCATGGCCGGTTCGGCCTGGGATGCGCTCTCCCCCGAGGAGCAGGCTGCCGTGACCGCCGCCGCCAAGGCCGGTGCCGAGGCCACGCGGGTGAAGTCGGATGAAAGCGACGCCTCGCTCGTGGCCGAGTTCGAAGCCGCAGGCATGAAGGTAAACACCCCCGACCTCGCCGCCTTCAAGGAGGCCGCCGCTCCGCTGCGTGCCGAGTTCGCCGCAATTGTCGGCGAAGAGTTCCTCACCGAAGTGGAAGGCAGCCTGAAGTGACCGGTGCAACAGACCTCAAGACCGGGGGCCGCAAGGCCCCCGCGTTCGTGTATGACGGCGACGGATACCGCGCCCGCATCGGCCTGATCTTCATGGCCTCCTCCGTTGTGATGGAAAACGAGATGTGGGCGATGGCACCCGAGGGCGTCTCGGTCCACACCAACCGGATCAAGCTGCCCAAGGTTACGGTCGAGGGCATTCAGGCGATGATGGATGCCCCCGAGCTGGAGCAATCCGCCCGCCTGCTCGCCTCCGCCCCGCTCGATGTGCTCTGCTTCGGCGGCACCTCGGCTTCCTTCCTGCACGGCACCGCCTACGACAAGGCGCTGATCGAGAAGATGAAGGACTGGGCGCCAGGCATCCCCGTCAACACCGCCTCCACCGCCTCGCTCGCGGGGCTCCAGGCCGTTGGCGCCGGGCCGGTCGTTCTGGCCACGCCCTACGTGGATGAAGTCCATGCCCGCGCCATCCGCTTTCTCGAGGAAAACGGCCACAAGGTGCTGGCGAGCGACAACCTGAGGATCAGCGAAGATCAGGCGTTGGCCGAGGTCCCGCTCGAAAAGATCTTCGACATGATCTGCGAGATGGATACGCCCGAGGCCGAGGCCGTCTTCATCAGCTGCACCAACTTCCGCAGTGCAGGCGTGATCGACGCGCTGGAAAAGGAACTGGGCAAGCCGGTTGTCAGCGCTGTGCAGTCCTCCTTCTGGCACGCCCTGCGCCTCGCGGGCATTGAAGATGACTGCCCCGGCTACGGCCAGCTCTTCAAACAGCCCCTGCCGGAGCCGCGTGCATGATCGGCGCGGGTCAACAAACCGATGCGCCGCCTCCCGGCGGCGCTGCGGGCCGCTGGGCCACGCGCGGGCTGGAGGCGCTGGCCGCCACACTGATGGGCGGCATCGCCCTTCTGGTGCTGGCCAACGCGCTCGGCCGCTACCTCTTTGGCAATCCCCTGCCGTGGAGCGAGGAACTGGTCGTCACCGCCATGATTTGGGTCGCCTCCGTGGGCCTGCTGCTTGGCGCGATCCGCGGCTCCCTCATCACCTGTGATGTGCTCGTCGTCCGCCTCCCGCCCCGCGCCTGCCGCCTTCTGGCGGTGGCCTGCGGCGTGATCGGCGCAGGCGCGCTCGGCTTCTTCGCATGGCAGATAAAGGCCTACCTCGGCCTCTTCGGGGGTGACGTGACGCCTATCCTCCGCATGCCCAAGGGCCTAGGCATCTCGGCGCTGATGCTGGCGATGGCAGGCATGGGCGCGCTGCTCTTCTTCCGCGCCGCGCAGCTCCTGGCACGGGGGGCGCGGCCATGATGGGCCTCGCCGCCGCCACCATCCTCACCCTCTGCGGGCTGGCGATTGCGGGCTTCCCGATCATCGTCGCGCTCGCTGCCTCGGTGGTGGTCTTCCTAACCTTTTCCGGCGGCTGGATGCTGGCCATGCCCCAGCAAACCCTCGCTGGCCTCTCCGACCCCATCCTCGTCACCCTCCCGCTCTTCATCCTCGCTGGCGGCATCATGAACGCGGGCGGCATCGCCGACCGGCTCTTCGCCTTCGCAGGCGCCCTGCTGGGCTGGATGCGCGGCGGGCTGGCCCATGTGAACGTCGGCGTCAGTCTGATGTTCGGCGGCATGATCGGCACCTCGGTGGCCGACCTCGCAGGCAGCGGCTCGGTGGTCATCCCCAAGATGAAGCAGGCCGGCTACCCCGGCCCGTTCTCCGCCGCCCTCACCGCCACCTCCTCGGGCATCGGCGTGCTGGTGCCGCCGTCGTCCCCGATGATCCTCTATTCCGCCGTCACCGGCACCTCGCTCGGCGCGATGTTCCTCGCGGGCGCGGTGCCCGGCCTGCTGATGGCGCTGGTGCTCATGCTCACCGTGGGCCTGCTCGCCCGCAAGCACGGCTGGAAGCCCGCGCAAAGCTTCGAGTGGACCGAGCTGATGCGCACCGGCCGGGCCGCGATCCTGCCGATGGGCATGCCCGGGCTGATCCTCGGCGGCCTCGTCTTCGGCCTCTTCACCCCCTCCGAGGCGGGCGCCTTCGCCGTGGCCTACGCGCTCTTCCTGTCGATGGGCATCTATCGCAGCCTCGACCTGCGCGGCCTCTACCGCGTCGCCGTCGATGCCGCCGTGCTCACCGGCGAGGTGCTCATGGTGGTGGGCCTCTCCACCGCGCTCGGCTGGGCGCTCAGCCAGGCCCGCGTGCCGATGGCACTGGCCGAGCTGATGCAGGTAATGTTCCCCTTCGAGAGCGACGTGCTGCAAATCCTCGTGCTGCTGCTGCTCGCCCTCGTCGCTGGCATGGTGCTCGACCCGCTGATCCCCATGATCATGCCGGTCCTGCTGCCCTCACTGCTCACGCTCGATGTCGACCTCGTCCACTTCGGCGTGCTGATGGTGGTGACGGTCGCGATCGGACAGGTAACGCCCCCCGTGGCGCTCGCCCTGCTGGTGGCCGCCCGAATAGGGCAGGAGGAGGTGCTGGCCGTGACCCGCGCCAACATGCCCTTCCTCCTCGCCCTCATCGGCCTCCTGCTGCTGCTGGTCATGGTGCCGCAACTCTCGCTCTGGCTTCCGGGCTTCCTGATGTAACGGTCCTGCCACCACTCACGCAGCCAGAACGCAGGGGCACCCTTCCGGGGGTGCCCCTTCTGCTTACCCCGAGGGCCGGGTTCAGGCCGCTTCTACAGGGCGGAAATCTTGGGCAGACCGCCTTGGCGGCTGCCTAATTATCCATCACGCACATTCGGGCACTCCGCGCCCCGATGCTCCGACTTGCGCCAAACCCCAGTAAATTCAATGCCATGCCGCGCGCCTTCGGAGAAACCTTGCCAGCGCGAAGGATTATTGAAATGTCCCCCGCCGCGCCGGTCTGCAAACTTCTTAGGCATTGGAACAGGCACCACGGAAGGGGGCAGCATGATGGATCGACGAGGGGAGCGGTGCAGGACCGTCGCATCGCTGAGCCGCCCCGAAGCCTCCACCCCCTGACCCAAAGGCGGCCTCGCCGCCGCAGACCGACAACATGGAGACCCACATGAAACATCCTCTCGTCGCCGCCCTGGCGCTCACCGTCATCGGCACTTCCGCCGGGGCCGAAACCCTCACCGTCAGCACATGGGGCGGCTCGTTCCGCGATCTGATCGACGCCACCATCGCCAAGAAGTTCACCGAAGAGACCGGCGTCGAGGTGGAGTATATCACCGGCGGCACCATCGACAGGCTCAACGCCGCCCGGATGAACGCCGACAGCCCCGAGAGCGACGTGACCTTCACCACTTCGCACATCGGCTGGCTCTACCAGAATGCGGAGCTCTTCGAAGAGCTCGACATGAGCAAGATCCCGAACGCCGCCAACCTCGTGGAGCAGGCCAAGATCAGCCCCGGCCACATCGGCGCATGGGCCTATGTCTACACCATCGGCTACCGGCCCGACATGCTGCCCGAAGGCATCGACTTCGACAGCTGGGAGGATCTGTGGTCGCCCGAGCTTGAGGCCTCCATCGCCGCCCCCGATTTCGACCCCTCCCACATCATCGCCGTCTCCGCCATGCTGGCAGGCGCCGATGCCGAGAACTGGGAAGCCGGGCAGGAAAAGCTGATGGCGCTCAAGCCCAACTTCAAGGCCTTCTACACCAACGATGCCAACTCCCAGCAGCTGATCTCCACTGGCGAGACGCCGGTGCAGATCCTGCTCTCGATGAACGCCTACCACATGCAGAACGAGGGCGTTGATATCCAGCTGGCCATCCCCTCCGAGGGCGCGGTTCTGGGTGTCGATACCATGGGTATCACCGCAGGCACCGAGAAGGCCGAGCTGGCCTATCAGTTCATCAACGCGGCCCTCGACCCCGAGGTGCAGGCCGAGATCGCCAAGATCAAGAAGGGCAGCCCGGTCGTGACCGGTGTCGAACTGCCTGCCGAGGTCTCCGAGCTCCCCGGCGTCTTCACCACCGCCGAGCAGTGGGACAGCCAGACGCTGATCATCCCCCACGCCCTGCGCGCCGAGAAGACCGCCGAATGGCGCAAGTGGTTCTCCGAGAACATGATCGCCAACTGATATCCCCCGCCGGGCCGGGGCCCTCACCCCCCGGCCCGGCACCTTGAATGACCTGAAGAGTACCATGACCAAACGACCGTTCCTGGGCTGGTTCGTCACCCCCGCCGGGCTCATCGCCATCGGCATCGCCGCGTCGTTTCTGGCGATCCTGCAATACAGCCTGCGCGCCCATGTGCCGGGCATGCTCGATCCCGGCGGCTTCACCTTCGACAACTTCACCACGCTGCTGAAGCCCGCCTACGGCAAGGCCTTCATCACCACCGTGCTGCTCTGCTTCTGGACGGCGCTCTTTACCCTGCTCATCGGCTACCCGCTGGCCTTCGCCATGCTGCGCACCCGCTCCGGCTGGATGCGCGGGGCGATGCTCATCATCACCCTCACGCCGCTCTTTCTGGGCGAGGTGGTGCGCACCTATTCGTGGATCATCGTGCTCGGCAATCAGGGCTTTCTCAACTCGGCCCTCCTGGGGATCGGGCTGATCGACGAGCCGATCTCCTTCATGTTCACCACAATGGGCGTGGTCATCGCACTGGTGCACTTCACCCTGCCCATCGTCGTGATCATGCTGGCTGCCGCCATCGCCCATATCGACCGCAAGCTGGAGCAGGCCGCTTTCAGCCTCGGGGCAGGGCGCGTCCGGGTGTTTCTGACCGTCACCCTGCCGCTCTCGGTGCCTGGCATCGTCGCCGCCAGTTCCACCGCCTTCGCATGGACCTTTTCAGCCTTCGCCACACCCCAAATGATCGGCGGCGGGCAGGTCGTCACGATCTCTACGCTGGTCTATCAGGTCGGCTTCGCCTCCTTCAACTTTCCACTCGCCGCCTCGCTCTCCCTCGCGGGTCTGCTCTTCACCATCGCGGTGCTGAGCATCTTCAACCTCGGCATGCGCCGGATCGAGCGGCAGGGAGCCCACTGACATGAACCGCACACCCCTCGACCACTTGCTCACATGGTCCGGCCGCATCCTCGTGGCACTGATCCTCGGCTTCGTGCTGCTGCCCTTCGTGGTGGTGCTCATCGCCTCCTTCAACCACTCCAGCATCCTCACCTTTCCGCCGCAGGACTGGTCGCTGCGCTGGTATGCCCATGCCTTCGAGTATGACGACTTTGCAGATGGGGTTAAAAACTCCCTGATCATCGCCGCCTTCGGCTCCACCCTCGCGCTGGTCGCAGGCACCGGCTTTGCCTACGTCCTCAACCGCTACGAATTTCGCGGCAAGGCCACGCTCCACGCGGTGCTTATGTCGTCGCTGGTGATCCCCAACTTCACCATCGGCCTCGGCCTGCTGATCCTCGCGGCCTCGGTCTCGATCCCGCGCAGCATGGGACTGCTGGTCTTCCTGCACATCACCATCGTCCTGCCCTTCGTGGTGCGCTCGGTCTACGTCAGCCTGCAGAACTTCGAGCGCCAGCTTGAGGCCGCGGCCGAAAGCCTCGGTGCCGCGCCGCGCCGGGTGCTCTTCACCGTCACCCTGCCGCTGCTGCTGCCCGGCCTCGCCGCCGGCTGGCTCTTCGCCGCGATCCTCTCGTTCAACGAGTTCACCGCCTCGCTCTTCCTGGTCAACCAGCGCACCCAAACGCTGCCCGTGGCCATGTATAACTACGTGCGCGAATACGCCGACCCCACGCTCGCCGCCGTCTCGGTGATCTACGTTGTCGCCGTCGCCGCCATGCTGATCCTCGCGCACATCTTCTTCCGGCTCGAAAAGGTCTTGAATGTTGATTGATCCCAAGCTGCACCAGCCCGCCGAGGCCGTGCCCGGGCAGCCCCCCGCCCGCCCCGCCGTCAAGATCGACGGCGTGTCCAAAAGCTTCGACGGCACGCTGGCGCTGGAGCCCACATGGCTGAAAATCCGCAAGGGCGAGTTTCTCACCCTGCTCGGCCCCTCCGGCTGCGGCAAGACCACGCTGCTCAACCTCGTCGCGGGCTTTCTGGAGCCCGACAAGGGCGAGCTCTTCATCGACGATGCGCTGGTCACGCAGGTGCCCGTCCACAAGCGCGAGATCGGCATCGTCTTTCAGAACTACGCGCTCTTCCCACACATGAACGTACTGAAGAACGTCGAATACGGGTTGCGCACTCGCGGCGTTCCGGCCGCCGAGGCCCGCGATCGGGCGATGGAAACCCTCCGCCTCGTCAAGCTCGACCAATTCGCCGACCGGCGCCCCAAGCAGCTGTCCGGCGGCCAGCAGCAGCGCGTGGCATTGGCCCGTGCGCTGATAATCCGCCCCAAGGTGCTCCTGCTCGATGAGCCCTTCTCCGCGCTCGACCGTAACCTTCGGGCCGCCATGCAGATCGAGCTGAAGGAAATCCAGCAAAGTCTCGGCGTCACCACCATCTTCGTCACCCACGATCAGGGCGAGGCCCTGAGCATGTCTGACAGGATCGCCGTTATGTCCAAGGGCCGCGTCCGCCAGATCGGCACGCCTGAAGAGATCTACGCCAGCCCGGCAGACCGTTTCGTCGGCACCTTCGTGGGCGATGCCAACCTGCTCACCGGCACCGTCACCGCCCGCGACTCCGGCACCCTCACGCTCGACCTCGCAGGCACCCCCCTGACCCTCCCCCAAAGCGCCGCCCCCGAGGCTGCTGTGGGCGAGACGGTCGAGCTTTTTGCCCGCCCCGAGGCCTGCCAGCTCGTCGCACCCGGCACTCCAGGCGCCGTGCCCGCCACGGTCAGCTTCGCCGTCTATCAGGGCGCCCACGTCGAGTTGCACCTTGCCTGCCCTGCCGCCCCGGACGGGCCGATCATGCTGCGCGTCCCCGTCGCCAATGTGCCAAAGGTCGGCGCGGCTGTCGCCGTGGCCCTGCCCGAAGCCCCCGTCATTTTCACCGGAGAGGCGCAATGAAGGCCATCACCGCATCCCAGCCCGGCGGCCCTGAGGTGCTTGAAGTCACCGACCGCCCGCAGCCGCAACCCGGACCGGGCGAAGTGCTCATCGAAGTCGCCGCCGCCGGGGTGAACCGCCCCGACATCATGCAGCGCTCCGGCGCTCTGCCCGCGCCCCCTGGCGTCACCGACATTCTCGGGCTGGAAGTCTCCGGCACCGTTCTCGCCGTGGGCGAGGGCGTGCAATCCCCCGCCGTGGGCGAGACCGTGATGGCCCTGCTGAACGGCGGCGGCTACGCCGAATGCGCGCTCGCCTCCGCCGACCTCTGCCTCCCCGTCCCCGAGGGCCTCAGCCCCACCGAGGCCGCCGTGCTCCCCGAGGGCCTCTTCACCCTCTGGCACAACCTCTTCGAGCGCGGCCGCCTCGCGCCGGGCGAAACCGTGCTCATCCACGGCGGCTCCAGCGGCATCGGCACGCTGGGCATCCAACTCGCGCTGGCGACCGGCGTGCAGGTCATCACCACCGCCGGCGGGCCTGAAAAATGCGCCCGGCTCGAGGCCATGGGCGCCCGCGCCATCGACTACCGCACAGGCCCCCACGCCGAGGCGGTGCTCGACCTCACCCAAGGCGAGGGCGTCAACGTAGTGCTCGATATCGTCGGCGGCGCGGCGCTGGCCCAGAACCTCGACTGCCTCGCCCCCGAGGGCCGCCACGTGAGCCTTTCGTTCATGGCCGGGCCGCAGGCGCAGGTCGATCTGTCGAAGGTCATGCGCAAGGGCCTCTGGCTCACCTCCTCCACCCTGCGCCCCAAGCCCGCGCACGAAAAGGCCCGCCTCGCCCGCGCCGTCCGCCAGCACCTGCTGCCGCTTCTCGGCCCCGGCAAGGTGGCCCCCTTGCTCTCCCGCAGCTTCCCGCTGACGCAAGCCGCCGAGGCCCACCGCTTCCTCGAAAGCGGCCAGAACTTCGGCAAGATCGCCCTCCAGATCGCGCCCACCGAATAACCCAAGCCCGAACGGACCCAAATGGAACACCACCGCATCCGCCCCTTCAACACGGCCAAAACCTACCCCGAGCAGAAGCTCGACAACGACCTCGCCCAGGGCGTCGTGACCACAGGCGGCAAGATCGTCTGGCTGCGCGGCCAATGCCCGCAAGAGCTGGATACCGCCGTCAACATCCCCAGCCACGACCCGGTGGAGCAGACCCACAAGGTCATGCAGAACATCAAGCAGCTAATCGAAGAGGCAGGCGGCAACATGGAGCACCTCGTAAAGGTGGTGGTCTACATCACCGACGTGCGCCACCGCGAGGCGGTGTACCGGACGATGGGAGAATACATCAAAGGCGTGCATCCCGTGTCCACCGGCCTCGTGGTGCAGGCCTTGGCCCGCCCTGAGTGGCTGGTCGAGATCGACGGCACCGCCGTCATCCCTGACTGAGCGAGGCCCGCATGACCTTCTCCCTCGTTGCCCATTGTGCGCAGACCGGCCAGTTCGGCATGGTCGTCTCGTCCTCCTCCCCCGCCGTGGCCGCCCGCTGCGCCCATGCTCGCGCTGGCGTTGGCGTGGTCGCCTCGCAAAACGTGACCGACCCGCGCCTCGGCGCCCATGCGCTCGATCTTATGGAGCGGGGAGCCACCGCACGTGAGGCGGTCTCGATCCTCGAACGCACCGGTTCGCACATGGAGTACCGGCAGGTGCTCGCCGTCGGGAAATCCGGCCAAAGCGCCGTCTATTCCGGCGAGAACGTGCTGGGCCTCTGGTCCTCCGCGCAGGGCAATGACGTGGCCGCAGCGGGCAACCTGCTGGCCGACAGTGGCGTGCCCGAGGTCATGGTGGGCAACTTCCTCCACAGCACGGGCCACCTCGGCGACCGCCTCATGCAGGCCCTCCGCGCCGGGCTCGACGGCGGCGGCGAGGCCGGGCCGGTCCATTCCGCCGGTCTCCTGCTGGTCGACAAACAGAGCTGGCCGCTGGCCGAGCTGCGCATCGACTGGACCGAGGAGTGCCCGATCACCGCGCTGGAGGCCGCATGGGCCACCTACAAGCCGCAAATGGCCGATTACGTCGCCCGCGCGCTCGACCCCTCCGCCGCCCCCTCCTACGGCGTGCCCGGCGACGAGTGACGCCACGCACCCGGTGCAAACCGGCCATCGCGCTTTGCGCCCGCCCGCGCTAGGCTGGGCGCACCACTCACACACCGCGCCAGAAAGACCCGCCATGCCCCTGCGTTTCACCCTGCGACAGCTCGAATACTTCGTGGCCGTCGGCGAGGCGGGCAGCATCTCGCTGGCCTCCGAAAAGGTGAACGTCTCCGCCCCCTCCATGTCGTCGGCCATCGCCCAGCTTGAAGCGGGCTTCGGCGTGCAGCTCTTCACCCGCCGCCACGCACAAGGCTCGGTGCTGACCGAACCGGGGCAGGCCTTCATGGAGCAGGCGCTGAAAATCCTCGCCGAGGCTGACAAGCTCAACGACCTCGCCCACATCGTCTCCGACACCGTGCGCGGCTCGCTCCGGGTGGGCTGCCTGCGCACCTTCGCGCAAATCCTCATCCCCCAGCTGCGCCGCCAGTTCGAAGACAAATATGCCGATGTCGACTTCACCCAACTGGAGCTGGATCAGGCCGAGATATTCGAAGGCCTTCGCAGCGCCCGGATCGACATCGCGCTCACCTACGATCTTGCCCTCGTGAGCGACATCGCCTTCGAGCCGCTGGTCAAGCTCCCGCCCTACGTGATGCTCCCGCCCGAGCACCCGCTCGCCAGCCGCAGTACGCTGGAGCTGGCCGACCTTGTCGATCACCCGATGGTCCTGCTCGATCTGCCTCACAGCTCCGATTACTTCCTGTCGCTCTTCCGCAGCCTCGGGCGGCGGCCTCAGGTGATCGAGCGGACCCGCGAAATGGCGGTGCAGCGCAGCCTCGTGGCCAACGGCTTCGGCTTCGGGCTGGCCAACATCCGCACGGTGTCCGACACCGCGCCCGACGGCAAGCCGCTGATCTTCCTGCCGCTCTCCGGCAACCCCGAGCCGCTGAACCTCGGCATCGCCACCACCCGCGCGGTGCATGTGTCACGCCGGGTGCAGGCCTTCATCGACCATTGCCACGACCTCGTGGATGCCCGCCGCCTGCCCGGTCTCGTCGTCTGACCTCTGCCGCCGCAGGCCCACTCAATCGCCGCGCCGCCCGCCGATGGCAGGCGCGCGGGCGATCAGCACCGAGCCGGTGATGGCCGCCACCGAGGAGGCCAGCAGCACCGCCAGCTTCACGCTCTCCAACTGCGCGCCCTCGAAGGCCGCCGAGCTGATGAAGATCGACATGGTAAAGCCCACACCGGCCAGAAACCCCGCTCCGATCATCTGCTGCCAGCCGATCTCGGACGACAGCCGCGCAAGGCCCAGCTTCGTGGCGATGAAGACGATGCCAACGATCCCCAGCGGCTTGCCGATCAAAAGCCCCAGCATCACCCCCAACGCCTCGGGCGCCATCGGCGAAAAGCTCGACCCGATGATCAGCAGCCCGGTGTTGAAGAAGGCAAAGAGCGGCAGGATCAGAAAGTTCGACCAGTTCTCCAGCGCGTTCTGCAGGTGAAACCCCGGCTCCCGCAGCCGCTCCACCGCGTTCTGCAGCCGGTGCACCGCAGCATCGCCCAAACCGTCCTCCGCCGTGTCCGCCTCCACGATCGCGGCGGCCTGCGCGGCAATGCCCTCCGGGTCCGCCGGACGGCGCGAGGGGATCGCGGCTGCTGTCAGCACCCCCGCTAGCGTGGCATGCAGCCCCGACTCGTGGACGAAGTACCAGAGCACCACTCCAAGGATCAGGTAGGGCGCCCGGTTATAGACCCGCCCCACCGCCAGCCCGATCATCAGCGCTAGCACAAGCACCGCCACAAGGAATTCCGCCATGTGAAACCCGTGGCCGTAGAACACCGCGATGACGAGGATCGCTCCAAGGTCATCGGCAATCGCCAGTGCCGAGACGAAGACCTTCAGCGAGGTCGGCACCTTGTCGCCCAGCAGCGCCATGATTCCGAGGGTAAAGGCGATGTCCGTCGCCATCGGCACACCCCAGCCATGCGCGGTGTCTTCGCCCCAGTTGATGCCCGCGTAAATCAGCGCCGGCACCACCATCCCGCCCAACGCGCCGAGGATCGGCAGGATCGCCCGGTCCCGCGTGGACAACTCGCCAAAAACGATCTCCCGCTTGATCTCGATCCCGACCAGCAAGAAGAACAGCGCCATCAGCCCGTCGTTTATCCACGCTTCCAGCGACAGCCCAAAGCTGGCGCCGCCAAAGCTCAGGGCAAACTCGGTCTCGCGGAACTCTTCGTACCAGTCGTGCCAGCCGATGTTGGCGATGGTCAGCGCGGCGAGCGTGGCAAGGATCAGCACCAGCCCCGCCGAGGCCGCCCAGTGAAAGAAATCCTCGCTCGCCAGCGCCAGCCGCAGCCCCAGCGGCTTTTCCACCGCCTCGATCAGCGAGTCCTCGTCCCACGCGCCCTCATAAAACCGCCCGTCGATGAAGATCAGCGGCATCATGATGTCGTCCACCGCGCCAAGGCTCTCGCGGTCCTCGTCGATCCGGGCGCGGGTCTCGTCGGCGGCAAAATCGGCCCGAAAGCGCGCCATATCGAGGCCCAGCTTCTCGGCCAGGCGCTCCACCTTGGCGGGGGTAAACTTCGGCGGGCTCTCGAACAGCGCCTGATGCATCTCGATGAACCGGCCCTGCCGATGTGCGGCAATGGCGGCGCGGGCGGCGTGCTCCGATCCGTCCGTATCGTTTTCAGGCTCGATGAATCGCACCGCTGTCGAGGCGTTCTGCGCACCAAACCGCCCCGGCGAGCGCTGCACGATATCGCGGATGCGGCGGGTGTGCGGGCAGGCGTAGTCGACAAACCACACCGTCTTGACCCGCCCGGTGCCCTCGCCCAGCAGAATGTCGCGCTCGGCGTCGAAGGGCTTAGCAAGCGTCGGGGCCATCTGGGTCTCTCCTGCGGTCGCGCGTGTCAGACAGCTTAGGTGGGGCGCGGTGCGGCCATCTCAAGACACCCGCTCAGCTTTGCCGCGCCAGCACCCCCTCGGCCCAGCGGTCGGCGGCGGCGCCAAAGCAGTCATGCACCGAATCCACCGCGATCACGCTGCCCGAGGCCATCCGCCCCAGCACCGCCAGCCCCTCCGCCGGGCGGCCATCGCGGGCAAGTGCGCTGCCATCGGCGGCCACGGCGGCGCCCAGCCCCTCTGCCACCTCGTGCAGCCAGCCTGCATCGCGCAGACCCGCCAGCGCCGGGTCGGTCACCGGGCCGAGGGCAGGGGAGGGCAGCACCGCATCCACCATCGCCTCGGCGGTCAGCTCCGCCGTGTCGCCATCCAGCACCCAGCCCTCCGGCACCAGCCGGATGTCGGGGTCTTCCACCGCCCGCAGGTCCACCACGCCCGCCGCGATCAGTGCCAGAAGTTCCTCGGCAGAGCGCAGCGGTGGCCCGTAAGAGTAGCGCTTCAGCGCATCGTCGAATTTCAGCAGCGCGGCGGCGGTCTCCGGGGCCATCCGCGCAGGGTTGAAGCCTTGCCTGAGCGCGTTCTGCCACTTCCGCCAGAGCTGCCCCAGCGCATAGCCCACATCCGGCGCCCCGCCCCGTGCCATCTCCACATGAGCCTCCAGCGCCTCCACCGCGCCGCGCGTCTCCTGGCTGCCCGGAGCTTCGCGCTCCTGCGCCAGCCAGCCGCGCACCGCGCACTCCTCCACGCCCGCCAACCGCGCCACCGGGGCCTCCAGCGTGGCGCAAACCCGCTCCAGCGCCGCCTCCGACGCCATGCTCACGGCCTCCGCCAACCCGGCCTCGAAGGCCTCCGTCTCCGCCTCCAGCGGCTCAAAACACGCATCCACTTCGGCATTGGCTGGCTTCGGCGCCGGCGCCTGCCCATCCAGCGAGAAGGGTACGATCCGCGCAGGCTCGCGCCCCGAGCGAATGTAAGCGTCGCCCTCAAACCGCCCGCCCTGCCCAAGCGTCAGCAGCCGCAGCACATCGAGAGTCGAGAGGCCAAGCCCGCGCACCCCGACCACCTTGCCCGCCCAGTCGCGGGCGGCCTCTTCCAGCGCCGTTCCGGGGTAAGCAGGCCGCAGCGGCAAGCCGTGCCGCTCTGCATGATCCTGCCAGTCTGCAAGCTGCGGGTCCGGCGCGCTCTCGGCCTGGCCTTGCGTCAGCAGCACCTCGTCAAACGGCCCCTGCGCGTCACCCGCCTCCAGCCACCAGCCATCCTCACGCCGCTCGATCCGCGCCACCTTCTCGCGGTGCATCACCGGACGGAGCCGCGCCTCCAGCACGTCGAACCTTTCTGCAAAGAACCGCCCGAGCGCCGCCCGCGGCGGAAAATCCTCCGGGTCGCCGCCCAGCCACGCGCCAAAGGCCCCGCCGTCGATCCGCACCCCGCGCACTGGCAGGTTCAGCAGGCACAGTGGGCTTTCATCGGGCGAAAAGTTTGGCCCCGCACCGCAGGGCCGCACCGGGTCAAACAACTCCAGCCGCGGGGCATCGGCCCGCTTGGCCAGCGCCTCCGCCGCGCCAAGCCCCCTGGGCCCCATCCCAATGATCGCAATCCGGCTGCCGCCCTTCGTCTCACTCATGGGCGCGACTGTCGGCTATCCCCGCGCCGTGTGGAAGCCCGAAATGAGTTGCCGCAGCCCCAGCGCCGCGCCCGCGTAGATCGCGGCAAAGGTCAGCGGGGCCGACCATGCCAGCACCGAGAAGGCGCTGATCCCTTGTCCCACCGAGCAACCCACCGCAAGCACCGCGCCGGGCCCCATAAGCGCCGCGCCGATCATCTGGCGCTTCAGCTCGCGAGGGTCTTCGCAGGCCTCCCACCGAAAGTGCCCCTTGATCAGCGAGCCGGCAAAGGCGCCGATCAGCACGCCCGCCACCGAGCCCACGCTAAAGCTCAGCGTGTTGCCGCTCGCCGTCATCAGCCAGAAGATCGTGTCCCCCAAAGGCTGCGAAAAGCTGTGTGTGGTGATCCGCTCGCCATCGAACCCGGTGTGCGCCACCCACCACGTCCCGATCCAGCCCGAGAGCACCGCAAGGCCGACCACGATGCCCCAGAGCACATGGCCCGGCGAGCGCAGCATCTCCCGGCTGGCGAGGCCCAGCAGCAAGATCGCCCCGCCGATGGCCAGCGCCACCACCACGGGCGAGAGGCCCGTTGCCCCGCCGAGGCTCTCGGCAAACCCCTGCGGCGCCACCGCCATGTCGTCGACCGGAAAGAGCCAGACACGCGCATGGGCCAGCGGGCCGGACAGCACCGCATAAGCCGAAAGGCCCATCACCAGCACAATGATGAACCCGCGCAAATCGCCGCCGCCCAGGCGCGCCAGCGCTCCGTAACCGCAGTTGCCCGCAATCGCCATGCCGTAGCCAAATAGCAGACCGCCGATGATGCTGCCGAGCGGAGACCAGACGCGGCTGAGATAGAGCGTTTCGGTGGGGTCGAAGCTACCGCCCGCGCGGGCCAGCGCCGCGCCGATGACGGCGGTGCCGATCGCCAGCGCCCACATCCGCAGGCGGCGGCTGTCCCCGGCATAGAGCTGGTCTTCGATCGCGCCCAGTGTGCAGAACCGCCCGATCCGGGCCGCAAGGCCCAGCAGCAGGCCGCCCGCCAGCCCCACGAGGGCGACGGCGTTGGCATCTCCGATCCGGTCAAGAATGGTGTCGAACACCCGGCTCTCCTCCCAAAGGCCCGGACATCCGCAAAGGGCGCGTCAGCCCTCCTTGCAGAACATCTCGTAGACGACTTCCATCATCTTCTTCGGGCGGTCATCCGCGAGGCTGTAGTAAATCGCCTTGCCGTCCCGGCGCGGGGTCACGAGCCCTTCGAGCCGCAGCCGCGAAAGCTGTTGCGACACGGCGGCCTGCCGGGCACTCAGCAGCTCTTCCAGCTCGGTCACCGTCTTCTCGCCCGTGGCGAGGTGGCACAGGATCATCAGGCGACCCTCGTGGCTGATCGCCTTCAGAAAGTTGGCGGCGGCGGTCGCATTGGCCACCATGCGCTCCATGTCCTCGGCGCACATGTTCTTGTCGAACACCGGAAGGTTGGGTTTGTCGTCAAGCATCTCTCGCGTTCCCTCGCCTCTCATCCTTCAGCCCCGGCGCTCGCCGTCAGAGCCACCCCGTTCTGCTCCAGCATCTGCCCCAGTAGCCCCCAGAAAAAGTCCTCGCCCGGATAGCCCTCGATCCGCGCAAGCTCTGCGCCATCGCGGACCAGAACGAAGGTGGGCGTGAAGTGCAGACCACGGGCAAAGTCGATGTCACCGGGCGGCGCGCCAATATCCACACGCTGCAGCGGCGCGGCCTGTCCCTCGGGCGTCTTGCCGTAGATCGGGCCAATCTCCTTGTTCCACCGCGCACACCACGCGCAGCCGGCCTCTTCCACCATGACAAGCACCGTCTCGGCCCGTGCCGCAAGGGGCAGGACCGCGAGGGTGAAGGTCAGGAGGAGAGCCGCAAGCCGCAAGGGCGCCGATCCCGATTGACGTTCCATTCAACAAACATAATATGATAATGGGTCCGAAACAAGGCCCGTCGTCAGTGCGCTGCCCGCGCGCGGATGGCCCAAAATGACAGCCCGTAAAAAGGAGGAGGCGGCCATGCTGCTCGACGTCGGCATCTGGAGCGCCTTCATCGGCGGGCTCATCGTGTTCTTCTCGCCCTGCGTGCTGCCCATCGTGCCCTTCTACCTCAGCTACATGGCCGGGGTCGGCATGTCCGAAATCTCCGCCGATGGCACCCTCGCTCGCGGCGCCCGCCTGCGGCTGATCGCCTCCGCCATTATGTTCTCGCTCGGCATGATGACCGTCTTCGCGATTCTCGGGGCAGGGGCCTTTGCCATTTCCGAACTGTTCAAGACCTACATCGACTACTTCCGCTACGCCGCCGGGGCGCTGGTGCTGATCATGGGCCTGCACTTCCTCGGCCTCTACCGCATCGGCTTCCTCGACCGCACCCTCCAGATCGACGCGGGCGACACCTCCAACATGACCATCTGGTCGAGCTACCTCGTCGGCCTCGCCTTCATGGCCGGGTGGACGCCCTGTGTCGGCGGCGTGCTCACCGGCGTCTTCATGATGGCCTCCACGGGTGAGACCGCATGGCGCGGCCTGCTCATGGTCAACGTCTTCGGCGCGGGCATGGTGCTGCCCTTCATCCTCGCCGCGCTCTTCACCGCGCCCTTCATGCAGTTCGCCGGGGCCTTCCGCAAACACCTCGGCAAGATGGAGAAGGTCATGGGCGCCTTGCTCATCCTCTTCGCCGTCCTAATTCTCACCGGGACCGTCAACGCCATCGCATGGTGGCTGATCGAGAAATTCCCGGCCTTCACCAACTGACCAAGGAGGCACCCATGAAACGCCTGCTCACCTTCCTCGCTGCCGCCCTCATGGCCAGTGCTAGCCATGCCGCCGAACTGGGCGACGACGGGCTGCACATCGAGCCGTGGTTCCGCGACACCTTCAAGGACATGTCCGAGGATCTGGCCGAGGCGGGAGCCGAGGGCAAACGCTTCATGGTCATCATCGAGCAGCGCGGCTGCATCTACTGCACCAAGATGCACGAAGAGGTGTTTTCCGACCCGACGGTGAAACAGCTGATCGAAGAGAACTTCTTCGTCGTCCGCCTGAACATGTTCGGCGACATCGAGGTGACCGACTTCGACGGCGAGGCAATGGCCGAGAAAGACATGGTCAAACGCTGGAACGCGCTCTTCACCCCGACGATTCTCTTCTTCCCCGAAGATGTCGAGGACGGCAAAACCGGATCGCAGGCCGCCGTGGTCACCATGCCCGGTGCCTTTGGCAAATGGACCACCATGAACCTGCTGACCTGGGTGCTGGAAAAGGGCTACGAGGGCGATGAACCCTTTCAAAAATACCACGCCCGCAAGTTCGCCGAGCAGCAGGGCTGAGGCCAATGCTGCGCTGCAACATAATCAATAATTCAGGTAACTGAATTTGTTATTGCGGTGGTGCCCGGTTGTGCGCTACCGTATGCCGACAAAGGTAGCGGGTCCGCAGCGGCCCGGCCACCCAAGGGAGGGATCATGAACAAAACGCTTGGAGCGATCGCCGCCGCAACCGTGCTCGGCACGGCAGCCTGGGCCGAAACCGTCGCCCCCACCGCCGTTGCCTACGATGATTACGGCGCAGTCGAAGCCTCGCTCACCGGCGCGCCCGGTGATGTCGAGAATGGCGCGGTGCTGATGAACAAGGGCGCGGGCAACTGCGTCGCCTGCCACCAGATCGGCGCGCTGCCCGAACTGGCCTTCCAGGGCGAGATCGGCCCGGCGCTCGACGGAGCCGGCAGCCGCTGGACCGAGGCCGAGCTGCGCGGGATCGTGGCGAACGCCAAGAAAACCTTCGAGGGCACCATGATGCCGTCGTTCTACAAGACCGAGGGCTTCATCCGGCTCGGCAACGCCTACACCGGCAAGGCCCATGAGGGCGATGTCGCCCCGCTTCTGACCGCTCAGGATGTCGAGGATGTCGTCGCCTTCCTGATGACCCTGAAAGACGAATAACCCATTGCTCACCGGCCCGATCTGCGGGCCGCCAAGGAGGCTTCAATGACCCTTAGCAGACGAGACACCCTCTTCCTCGGTGCTGGCGCCGCTCTGGCCGCCGCCCTGCCGATGCCCGCCATGGCCGATGCCGTGGCCGATGCGATCTCCGCCTTCACCGGCGGGGCCGACGTGGCCGAAGGCGGCGTCACCATCGACGCACCCGAGATTGCCGAGAACGGCAACACCGTGCCGGTCGGCGTGTCCGCCGAAGGCGCAGAGAGCATCATGGTGCTGGCCACGGGCAACCCCACGCCCGCTGTCGCCACCTTCACCTTCGGTGCGCTCGCCGCGTCGCAGTCCGGCTCCACCCGCATCCGCCTCGCCAAAACGCAAGACGTGATCGCAGTGGCCAAAATAGCAGACGGCAGCTTCAAGCAGGCGTCCGCAACCGTGAAAGTCACCATCGGCGGCTGCGGCGGCTGAGGCAGAGATAGAGGAGACGAAAACAATGGCATCTGGTGTCAAACCCCGCGTCAAAGTCCCCAAGTCGGCCTCTGCCGGCGAGGCGATCACGATCAAGACCCTGATCTCGCACCCCATGGAGAGCGGCCAGCGCAAGGATGGCGACGGCAACCCCATTCCGCGCTCGATCATCAACCACTTCACCTGCACCTTCAACGGCGAGACCGTGATCGACGTGAAGATGGAGCCGGCGATCTCGACCAACCCGTATTTTGAGTTCGAGGCCACCGTGCCCGAGAGCGGGACCTTCGAGTTCACCTGGCAAGATGATGATGGCTCGACCTACACCGAGACCAAGGAAATCACCGTCGGCTGATCCCACGCCGCACACGTTCAGGGAGGGACGCGTGAACAAAGCAAGCAAGAGCGCAAGCTACATCGCACTGGTTGCGGCATCCGCCTTCGCGGTGGCTGCCCACGCCGGGCCGGATGAGGACAGCCTCACCATCAACGGCGAGACCGAGATCGTCACCGAAACCGCCGCGCCCGATCACCTGTCGGACGTGTTCGATACCATCTACTCCGGCTGGCGTTTCCGCACCGACGAGACCCAGTCGCTGGAGATGGACGATTTCGACAACCCCGGCATGCTGACCGTGGATGCCGCGATGGAGGCTTATGCCACCGCCGAGGGCACCGTGGGTGAAAGCTGTCAGGGCTGCCACGAGGGCGTAGAGACTTTCGCAGGCCTCACGCCCACCATGCCGAAGGTCGATGAAGAGACCGGCAAGCTGGTGACGATGGAAGATGCCATCAACGACTGTCGCACCGAGCGCATGGGCGCCGACGCCTGGAAGTGGTCCGGCAACGAGATGCAGGGCATGGTCGCCCTGATCGGCCTGCAATCGCGCGGCATGCCGATGAACGTGGCCATCGACGGGCCCGCCGCCCCCTTCTGGGAGCAGGGCAAGGAGATGTATTACACCCGCTACGGCCAGCTCGAGCTGTCCTGCGCCAACTGCCACGAAGACAACTACGGCAACATGATCCGCGCCGACCATCTCAGCCAAGGGCAGACCAACGGCTTCCCCACCTACCGGCTGAAGCAGGCCAAGCTGATCTCCAAGCACAACCGCTTCCGGGGCTGCATCCGCGACACGCGTGCCGAGACCTTCGCCGAAGGTTCCGACGAGTTCCGCGCGCTGGAGCTTTACGTCGCCTCGCGCGGCAACGGCCTTTCGGTCGAAACCCCGGCAGTTCGCCAGTAAGCTAGGCCCGCGTCGGAGCGATCCGGCGCGGGTTTTCTGTCCCTGACAGATGCACACATGCGCATATAAATACAGGATGAGCTTACAATGATCTCCCGCCGCGATTTCCTTCAGGTCGGCATGGCCGCCTCCGCCCTCCTCGGCACCTCCGGTTTCGGCAACTGGGCGCGTCTGGCCGCGCAGCAGGCGCTCACGCAGGATCAGCTGCTGGAGTTCGAAACCTTCGGAAACGTCTCGCTCATCCACGTCACCGATATCCACGCCCAGCTGAAGCCCGTCTACTTCCGCGAGCCTTCGGTCAACCTCGGCGTGGGCGAGAACAAGGGCGTCGTGCCCCACATTACCGGCGCCGATTTCCGCAAGCTCTACGGCATCGAAGACGGCTCGCCCTCCCACTACGCCCTTTCCTCCGGCGACTTCGCCGCGCTGGCCGCGCAATATGGCCGCGTCGGCGGGCTCGACCGCGTCGCCACCGTCATCAATTCCATCCGCGCCGACCGCCCCGATGCCCTCCTGCTCGATGGCGGCGACACATGGCACGGCTCCTACACCTGCCTGCAAACCCAGGGGCAGGACATGGTCAACGTCATGAACGCGCTCAAGCCCGACGCCATGACCTTCCACTGGGAGTTCACCCTCGGCTCCGACCGGGTGAACGAAATCGTCGAGGGCCTCCCCTTCGCCGCCCTCGGCCAGAACATCTTCGACGCCGAGTGGGATGAACCGGCAGAGCTCTTCCCGCCCTACGAGTTCTTCGAGCGCGGCGGCACAAAGATCGCCGTCATCGGCCAGGCCTTCCCCTACATGCCCATCGCCAACCCGGGTTGGATGTTCCCCGAATACTCCTTCGGCATCCGCGACGAGCACATGGCCGAGATGGTCGAGGAGGTCCGCAGCCAAGGCGCCGAGGTGGTCGTCGTCCTCTCCCACAACGGCTTCGACGTGGACAAGAAGATGGCCTCCGTCGTGCCGGGGATCGACGTGATCCTCTCCGGCCACACCCATGACGCGCTCCCCGAGCCGGTGGTGGTGGGCAACACCATCGTCGTCGCCTCCGGCTCCCACGGCAAGTTCGTCTCCCGCGTGGATCTCGATGTGCGTGACGGCCGGATGATGGGCTACCGCCACAAGCTCATCCCGATTTTTTCCGATGTCATCGCGCCCGACGCTGACATGACCGCCCTCATCGACGAGCAGCGGGCGCCCTACGAGGCCGAAATGTCCGAGGTCATCGGTCAGACCGACACCACCCTCTACCGCCGCGGCAACTTCAACGGCACATGGGACGACCTGATCTGCGACGCCCTCCTGTCGGAGCGCGACGCGCAGATCGCCATGTCCCCCGGTGTCCGCTGGGGCGCCTCGATGATCCCGGGGCAGGACATCACCCGCGAAGACATCTTCAACGTCACCTCCATGACCTACCCTAACGCCTATCGCACTGAAATGACTGGCGAATTCATCAAGGTCATCCTTGAGGACGTGGCCGACAACATATTCAACCCCGACCCCTACTACCAGCAGGGCGGCGACATGGTCCGCATCGGTGGCATGGGCTACCAGATCGATATCAACAAGCCGCAGGGCGAGCGCATCTCAGGCATGACCCTGCTCTCCACCGGCGAGCCCATCGACCCCGCCAAAAACTACACCGTCGCCGGCTGGGCCTCGGTCAACGAAGGCACCGAAGGCCCGCCCATCTGGGACGTGGTCGAAAGCCATATCAAGAAACTCGGCACGGTCACCGCAGGTGACCATGACAACGTGAAAGTGGTGGTCGACTGACCACCACCCACACCCCCGTGAATGAGGAGCACACCCCCATGAGCGACGATCTCAAACTCTCTCGCCGCGCCGTTCTGGCCGGCTCCGCCGCCGCCGCGGCAGGCACGCTGGCCGCGCAGGCCCGCGCCGAAGGTGATCCGCTGATCACCGAGCCGCAGGATTGGGCCATGAGCCTCGGCGAAGGCGTCGATGCCACCCCCTACGGCATGCCGATCGAATATGAGGGTGACGTGATCCGCCGCAACGTGCCCTGGCTCACCGCCGATCCGATCTCCTCGATCAACTTCACGCCCATCCACGCGCTCGACGGCACCATCACGCCTCAGGGCTGTGCCTTCGAGCGCCACCACTCCGGCGCCATCGAGCTGCGCAAGGAGGATTACCGCCTGATGATCAACGGGCTGGATCTTCAGCCACTGGTCTTCACCTATGCCGATCTCGAGCGCTTCCCGCGCGAGAACCACGTCTATTTCTGCGAATGCGCGGCCAACACCGGCATGGAATGGGCCGGCGCCCAGCTGAACGGCGCCCAGTTCACCCACGGCATGATCCACAACATGGAATATACCGGCATCCCGCTCCGCACCCTGCTGAACGAGGCCGGGTATCAAGGCGCCACCGAGGGCCGCTGGGTCTATGTCGAGGGGGCCGATGCCTCCTCCAACGGCCGCTCGATCCCGATGGAAAAGGCGCTCGACGATGTGCTCGTGGCCTTCAAGGCAAACGGCGAGGCTTTGCGTAAAGAGCACGGGTACCCGGTGCGCCTCGTCGTTCCCGGCTGGGAAGGCAACATGTGGGTCAAATGGCTCCGCCGCATCGAGGTGACCGACGCCGCCGTGGAGAGCCGCGAGGAAACCTCCAAATACACCGACACGCTGGCAGACGGCACCTCCCGCAAGTGGACATGGGTGATGGATGCCAAATCGGTCGTCACCTCCCCCAGCCCGCAGGCTCCCATTACCCACGGCCCCGGCCCGCTGGTCATCACCGGCATGGCATGGTCCGGCCACGGGCGGATCACCCGTGTCGACGTGTCCAAGGACGGCGGCAAAACATGGGAGACGGCCCGCCTTGGCCGCACCCAGGGCGACACCAAGGCCCTGACCCGCTTCTACCTCGATACCGAGTGGGACGGCTCCGAGATGCTGCTGCAAAGCCGCGCGATGGATGAAACCGGCTATGTCCAGCCGACCAAGGCCCAGCTGCGCGAAGTGCGCGGCCTCAACTCGGTCTACCACAACAACTGCATCCAGACCTGGCATGTGAACACAGACGGGAGCGCTGAAAATGTCGAAGTTTCTTAATATCTTCGCCCCCGCTCTGGGTGGCACCGCCACCCTGCTCGGCGCGGCCTACATCGCCGCCGACCAGTTCGTGGTCGATGTGCCCGCGCCGCTGCGCGGTCAGGCGATCCCCGCCGCCGAAGCGCAAACCACGCCCGAACCCGTGGCCGAAGAAGCAGCGCAAGCCACCGATGCGGCCCCCGCCGAGGTGGCAGCCGAGCCCACCGAAAGCCAGCCCGAGGCCCCCGCCGAGGCTGCCCCGGTGGTCCTCGCCAAATTCGGCCTCGGCCGCCCCGCCACGGATGATGAAATCGCCGCGTGGGACGTGAAGGTCATGCCTGACGGTCGCGGCCTCCCCGAAGGTTCCGGCTCCGTCGAAGACGGCGAGGCGCTCTTCTCCGAAAACTGCGCCGTCTGCCACGGCGAATTCGCCGAAGGCTCCGGCAACTGGCCCAAGCTCGCGGGCGGCGACGGTACCCTTGCCGACGAAGACCCGCTCAAGACGGTCGGCTCCTACTGGCCCTACCTCTCCACCACCTTCGACTACATCCACCGCTCCATGCCCTTCGGCGCGGCCCAGACCCTCTCGGCAGATGACACCTACGCCATCACGGCCTACATTCTGTATTCGAACTTCATGGTAGACGAGGACTTCGTGCTCACACGGGAGAACTTCCTTGAGGTCGAGATGCCCAACGCCGAGGGCTTCATCGTCGATGACCGCGCCGAAACGGAATATCCGCAATGGCGCGCCGAACCCTGCATGGAAAACTGCAAGGACATCGTCGAAATCACGATGCGCGCCACCGTGCTCGACGTGACCCCCGAGGAGGAGGGCGCAGCCGAAGAGGTGGCACAAGTCACCGAAGCGGCCGCCCCTGCCGACGAGGCGCAGGCCGAAGAGGCAACCGTCGAAACGGTCGCCGCCGAGGAGCCTGCCACCCAAGAGGCCGCCCCCGAGGAGCCCGCCGCCGAAGACACAATGGCCGCCGCCGACCCCGAGTTGATCGCGGCAGGCGAGAAGGTCTTCAAGAAGTGCAAAGCCTGCCATCAGGTCGGCGCAGGCGCCGAAAACAAGACCGGCCCCCAGCTCAACGGCATCATGGGCCGCACCGCCGGCACTGTCGAAGGGTTTAAATACTCCAAGGCCATGAGCGAAGCGGGCGAGGGCGGGCTCGTCTGGAATACTGAAACCCTCGCAGGCTTCCTCGCCAAGCCCAAGGCCTACCTGAAAGGCACCAAAATGTCGTTCAACGGCCTCCGCAAGGAGGATGACATCGCGGCGGTCGAGGCCTACCTCGGGTCCTTCGCCGAATGAGGTCGCTCCGCACCGCTCTCATGCTCACCGCGCTCGGCCTCCTGCCGGGCGCGGGCGCGGCATCGGAGGCGGGCGATGTGGAGCGCGGCGAAAAGGCCTTCGCCAAGTGCAAGGGCTGCCATCAGGTCGGCGCCGAGGCCAAAAACCGCATCGGCCCGGCGCTCAACGGCCTCTTTGGCCGCCGCGCCGGCTCGATAGACGGCTTTCGCTATTCCAAGGCCTTCATCCGCGCGGGCGACAAGGGGCTGGAGTGGCACGCCGATACGCTCGACGCCTTTCTCGAGACCCCAAAGCAGATCGTGCCGGGCACCCGCATGAGCTATCGCGGCGAGGATGACCCGCAGGTGCGCGCCGATCTCATCGCCTACTTGCGCACCTTCTCCGCCTCGCCCGCCAACATCCCCGAGGCCGACCCCACGGCCCAAGGCACCGACCACGATCTCGACCCGGCCACCCTCGCCCTCGTGGGCGACCCCGAATACGGCGAGTATCTCGCCTCCGAATGCACCACCTGCCACCAGGCCACCGGCGGGGATGACGGCATCCCCTCCATCGTGCTCTGGCCCGAGGAGGATTTCGTGGTGGCCATGCACGCCTACAAGCAAAAGAAACGCGAGCACCCGGTGATGAACATGGTCGCCGGGCGCCTCGGCGACGAAGAGATCGCGGCGCTGGCCGCGTATTTTGCGACCCTGGAGGAGTGAACGGGTCGCGCAGAACAGGGAGGACACCAGCATGAAACTGAACCGACGGACATTCCTCGGCACCGCTGCCGCGGGCACCGCCGCGCTCTCCGCACCCATGGTCAAGGCCGCCTCGCATGGCATGCCCCGCGTCGTGGTGATCGGCGGCGGGGCAGGGGGCGCCACCGCCGCCCGCTACATCGCGAAAGACAGCGAAGGCGCCATCGATGTGACCCTCATCGAGCCCACCCGCACCTATTACACCTGCTTCTTCTCCAACCTCTATATCGGCGGCTTCCGCGACCTGCAGAGCATCGCCCACAGCTACGGCACGCTGGCCTCGGAGTATGGCATCAACGTCGTCCACGATTGGG
The DNA here is from genome assembly GCF_019801175.1 of Vannielia litorea. Lineage (NCBI taxonomy): Bacteria > Pseudomonadati > Pseudomonadota > Alphaproteobacteria > Rhodobacterales > Paracoccaceae > Vannielia > Vannielia litorea. Next base: position 2,628,711 of record NZ_JAHVJR010000001.1, on the reverse strand, counting down.
CCACCGGCGTTGACCGGGATGCCAAAACCGTGGCCCTCGCCGGCGGCGGCTCGGTCCCCTACGACAAGCTGGTGATCTCCCCCGGCATCGATTTCATCGATGGTTCGGTCCCCGGCTGGTCGCTGCTGAGCCAGAACAAGATGCCCCACGCCTACAAGGCCGGCTCCCAGTCGGAGCTGCTGAAGGCTCAGATCGAGGCCATGCCCGAGGGCGGCACCTACTGCATGGTCGCCCCGCCCAACCCCTACCGCTGCCCGCCCGGCCCCTACGAGCGCATCTCGATGGTCGCCCACGTGCTGAAGGAGCGGAACCCGACCGCCAAGATCCTCATCGTCGACCCCAAGGAGAAGTTCTCCAAACAGGGCCTCTTCGAGGAAGGCTGGCAAAACCACTACACGGGCATGGTTGAACGCATCGGCCCTGACTTCGGCGGCGACAAGGTCGAGGTGAACCCCGACGAGATGACCGTCAGCATCGACGGCTCGGTCGAAAAGGTCGATGTCTGCAATGTCATCCCTGCCCAGAAGGCCGGCCTCATCGCCGAGGCCGCCGGGCTGACCGATGGCAACTGGGCCCCGGTGAACCCCACCGACATGAGCTCGAAGATGGATGCCGACATCCACGTGCTGGGCGATGCCTCCGCGCAGGGCGATATGCCCAAATCGGGCTTCTCCGCCAACAGCCAGGCCAAGGTGGCCGCCAACGCCATTCGCGGCGCCCTCACCGGCAGCCGGGTCTTCCCCGCGAAGTTCTCCAACACCTGCTGGTCGCTCATCGCCACCGATGACGGCGTGAAGGTCGGGGCCAACTACGAGCCCACAGAGGAAAAGATCGCCTCCACCGACAGCTTCATCAGCCAGACCGGCGAAGATGCTGCCCTTCGCAAGGCCACCTTCGAAGAGAGCATCGGCTGGTACTCCGGCATCACCGCCGACATGTTCGGCTAAGCCACTCCGGCGGGGCGTTTGACACATGTCATGGCGCCCCGCCGCCCTATCTCCATTCTGAAGGCCCACCCACGGAGGAGACCCGCCATGAAACACCTCACCCTCGCCGCCGCCCTGACCCTCGCCACCCCCGCGCTGGCGCAGGATGCCGTGCTGCACGACTTCGAAGGCAGCTTCGATGATGCCACCTTCGCGGTGGAATCCGCCATCGTCGGTCAGGGCCTCGTGATCGACTACACCAGCCACGTCGGTGACATGCTCAACCGCACCGGCGAGGATGTCGGCTCCGATGTGAAGATCTTCGACGCCGCCGATATCTTCATCTTCTGCTCCGCCGTCGTCTCCCGTCAGGTGATGGAAGCGGACCCGATGAACATCCAGCACTGCCCCTATGGCATCTTCGTCACCGAGAAAGAGGGCAAGGTGCAGATTGGCCACCGTGACTACCCGGATGGCCCGATGGACGCCGTCGAGGAACTGCTTCAAGGCATTGTTGCCGAAGCCATCGGCGGCTGACCCGCGCGCCCGCTTGATCCCGGTCAAAGCCCTCCGCGCTGCGGCCTGATACCCCGGTCAAAACCGGAGGCATTGCCCGATGATCTGGCTCTTCGACACCCTCGGTGAGGCCCCCGCCATCGCCCTGCTCGGGCTGGCCGTGGGCCTCCTCTTCGGCGCGGCGGCGCGACGCTCGGCCTTTTGCTTGCGCGCCGCCACGATCGAGGTCGCAACCCTGCGCCCCGGCCCAAAGCTGGCCACATGGCTGATCGTCTTCACCACCGCGCTCGCACTGGTGCAGGGCGGCCTCGCCTTGGGCTGGCTCGACCTGTCAGACGCCCGCCAGTTCGCCCAACCCGGCTCGATCTCGGGTGCGCTGATCGGCGGGTCCATGTTCGGCGCGGGCATGATCCTCGCCCGCGGCTGCGCCTCCCGCCTGCTGGTGCTCTCGGCCACCGGCAACCTGCGCGCCCTCATCACCGGCCTCGTGCTCACCCTCGTGGCCCAGGCCTCGCTCACCGGCATCCTCGGCCCCGCCCGGCTCTGGCTCTTCTCCCTCTGGCAAGTCCCACCCGGCCCGGCCCGAGACCTCGGCGCGCTCGCGGGCCTCACGCCCGCCGCCACCGCTACCCTCTCGCTCGCCGCACTCGCTGCCGCGCTGATCTGGGCGCGCGCCGCCGCCCGCAAAAGCCCCGGTCAAATCCTCGCCTCCGCCCTCGTCGGCGTGGCCGTCGCCGCAGGTTGGTTCGTCACCTACAACGCCAGCCAGATCGCCTTCGAGCCGGTCTCCGTCAGTTCCATCAGCTTCACAGGCCCGGCGACCGACACGCTCATGGGCCTCGTCGGCACACCCTCCCTGCCACTCTCCTTCGGCCTCGGCCTCGTGCCCGGCGTCTTCCTCGGCTCCTTTGCCGCAGCCCTCGCCGCCCGCGAGTTTGCCATCCAGCGCTTCCAGCCCGACACCCCGATGGAGCGCTACCTGATCGGCGGCGCCCTCATGGGCTTCGGCGCCATGCTCGCGGGCGGCTGTGCGGTCGGCGCTGGCGTCTCCGGCGGCTCCGCCCTCAGCTCCACCGCATGGCTCGCCCTCACCGCCATGTGGCTCTCCGCCATGGCCACCCATCGCTTTCTGAGCCGTGCCCCGTCACCCGCCACCGCATAAGACTTGATTCAGATGCGCGCCCCCCCGCCAAACGGAACAGCCCACCCCCAAATACCTTTTCCAATTCGATTAAAATTGTCCCCACCCACCGACTGAGCGCCCGACCCGCCCCATTTTCTTGCTGAAAATATTCCCGGGGGTGTGGGAGCAGCGCCCCCACTCCGACAGATCAGCCAGCGCAAGTCCGAGCATTGCACCCCTACATCGCCACCCAGCGATACCCCTCGCCACCTTTCTCAACCCGGCCCATCCCGCCCGGCAGATGGAACCCCACGATCCCCAAACCGTCCGCCACGATCCGGTCCATCAACGCCACCCGCGTTGCCGCGCCAACCTCCGGGTCCTGGTCAGAGTTCACCTCCCACCCCGGCCGCGCGAAGGCCACGTGGTGGTTGCCGATCGCATCGCCCACCACCATCACAGCCTCGCCACCAGACCGCACCTCGAACCCCATATGCCCCGGCGTGTGCCCCACGCAGGCCACCGCCGCGACGCCGGGCAGCACCTCATCGCCATCGTCGAAAAACGCCACCCGGTCCTCGATCGCCTCCATTCGCCGCTTCGCTCCCACCGCAAAGGCCTGCCGCTCCGCGCCGATGGTGTCGACCGTCTCCGGGTTCCACCAATAGTCCCACTCGCCGCGGCCCATCGCGTAGCGGGCATCCGGAAAGAGCGGCTCATCGAAATCGTCCAGTAGCCCCCAAATGTGATCCGGGTGCGCATGGGTGAAGATCACATCGGTCACATCCTCCGGCGCAACCCCTGCGGCCTCCAGATTGGCGGCCAGCTCCCCGGCCGACGGCATGAAGTCCGGGCCCGCGCCCACGTCGAACAGCACCACCCGGTCGTCCATCCGCAGCAGCGTCACGTTGCAGGGCGGCTCCAGCGCCTCGATCGAAACGCCGAGAGGTGCCACGATCTCCGCTACCTCCGCTTCCGGCAGCCCCGCGAAGGTGAAGGAGCCGGGGAGCATCAGGTTGCCGTCGCTCACCACCGTCATCCGGGCCTCGCCCAGCATCATCTCCGCCATGGCGCGCCTTGGCAGCAGGCCGCCCGCCGCCACGCCCGCCGCCGCTCCGGCCACAAAACTCCGCCGCGTGATCCGCATCTCACTCTCCCATATCCATTTATCTGAATATGACTCGCCCACGCCGCCCCGGCAATGAAAGATGGACGCGCCCGCCCCGCAAGCTACCCTCCGCCCATGCGCCGCGCCCTCCGCCTCACCGCCCTCCTTCTTCTGGCCCTGCCGCTTCTGGCCTGCGCCCTCCACGTCGCCCATTCCGGCTCCGCCCCGGTGCCGCCACGCCCCGAGGGCACCCTCCGCGTCGCCAGCTACAACGTCCACTACATCGTGCTGAACCGCGACGAGGGCGATTGGTCCGTGGCCGACTGGAACCGCCGAAGGGCCCCCATGGCCGAGGCCCTGCGCACCATCGACGCCGACATCATCGCCTTTCAGGAAATGGAGAGCTTCAGCCGCGGCGACGATGGCTCAACCAACCTCGCCCGCGAGTATCTTCTCGCCGAACTCCCCGCCTACCGTGCCGCCGCCGCCGGCCCCTGGCGCAGCTTTCCGGCCACCCAGCCCATCTTCTATCGCGCTTCCCGCCTGACCCCGGTCGACGAAGGCTGGTTCTTCTTCTCAGACACGCCCGACGTGATCTATTCCCGCACCTTCAACGGCTCGTGGCCCGCCTTCGCCTCATGGGCCGAGTTCGCTACGCCCGAGGGCCAGCGCCTGCGCGTCGTCAACGTCCACTTCGAGTACAAAAGCCGCTCCAACCGCCGCCTCTCCGCCGCTCTCGTCCGAGACCGCCTCGCCCCCGTCATCGCGTCCGGAACGCCGGTGATCTTGCTCGGCGACCTCAACGCCATGCACGGCGCCCACACCCTCCGCACGCTCGAAGAGGCCGGCCTCACCTTCGCCCCCACCCGCGGCGCGACCTACCACCTGAACGCCGGCATCAACCTGCTCGGCGCCATCGACCACATCGCCGCCTCCCGCGGCATCACGGTCAGCAAGCCCCTTGTTTTGAGAGAAAAATTCCTCGGCGAATGGCCGTCTGACCATTACCCCGTCTACGCCGACATCAAGCTTTAAGGTGGGCTAAACCCACCTACCCGCGATACCGCGCCACGAAATTCCGCAAGATCTTCTCCGGCTCCGTCACCTCCGCCGCCCGGCACATGGCAATCAGCCCGTCCGCCTCCTCCGGCGCAAAATAGCCCTTGTTCCGATACACCCTGATCCGGGTCTCGAAACCCGCCGCATCCGCCTCGGGGTGGAATTGCGTGGCATAAACATTCTCGCCATACCGCACCATCTGGTTGGGGCAGGGGGCGCTCTCCACCAGCCGCACGCAGCCCTCGGGCAGCACCTCCATCGCCTCCTTGTGGCCGACGAAGGCATCAAACGTGCCGGCCACCCCCTCCAGCAACGGATCGTCCTCCACCACCCGGCAGGCGCTCGTCCCCACCGCCTCGCCGTAGCGCCCCTTGGCCACCACGCCCCCCAGCGCCTTGCCCAAAATCCCGATCCCGTAGCAGCAGCCGAGAAACGGAAAGTCGCGCGCTGCCACCTCGGGCATCAGCCCCAGCACGGCGGCCTCGATCTTCGCTTCCACCGGGCTCTTCTCCTCCGGCGGATCGCTCACGCAGCCCGGCCCGCCGCCGACGATTACGCCCGAATACTCTTCCAGCCGCACATCGCGTAGCTCTTCGCAGTCCAGCCGCACCCGGCGCACCTCGCCCTCCGCCAGTCCGCCCTTGGCGAGAATAGCGGCAAACTCGTCATCGCTGGCCTCGGTCTCGGGCCTCAGTTGCAACACAAGGAACGGCTTCACCGCGGCGCCCCGCCTTCAAATGCATTCGGCGCGTCATAGCGGCACGGCCCATCCTGCATCTCCAGATGCAAGCCTTCGCCCTCCCACGGATGCACCCGCGCCAACTCCTCATCCACCTCGATCCCCAGCCCCGGCCCCTCGGGCGGAATCACATGGCCATCTTCCACCCGGATCGCGCGCTTCACCAAATCGCGGTGAAACGCCGTTTCGATGCACTCCACCATCAGCAAATTCGGGATCGCCACGCCCAACGCGATATTGGCGGCAAACTCCACCGGCCCGGCGTAGAGGTGCGGCGCCACCTGCACGTTGTAGACCTCGGCCATCGCCGCCACCTTCCGCGCCTCGCCGATCCCGCCCACGCGCCCGAGCGCCGGTTGCAAGATCGCCGCAGCTCCGGCCCGCAGCACCGGCGCAAACTCCGCCTTGGTCGTCAGCCGCTCGCCCGTGGCCACCGGCACCGGCTGGCCGCTCGCGACTTTCGCCATCGCGCCCACATTGTCTGGCGGCACCGGCTCCTCGAACCAGAGCGGCCCGGTGTGGGCAATCGCCCGCCCCATTCGCAGCGCGCCTGACACGGAGAACTGCCCGTGGGTGCCAAAAAGCAGGTCTGCCCGGTCGCCCACCGCCGCCCGGATCTGCTCGCAAAAGGCCACCGACCGGCTGATATCGCTCATCGAAGGCTCATGCCCGCCGCGCACCGTGTAAGGCCCCGCCGGATCAAACTTCACCGCCGTCCAGCCCTCCTCGACGCGCTTCACGGCGACCTCGGCCGCCATCTCAGGGCTGTTCCAGAACTCCGGCAGCGGCATCCCCTCTTCGGGGTAAAGATAGGTATAGGCCCTCAGCCGCTCGTTCGTGCGCCCGCCGATCATCGCCCAGACGGGCCGCTCCCGCGCTTTGCCGAGAATATCCCAACAGGCCATCTCCAGCCCGCTGAAAGCGCCCATCACCGTGAGGTCAGGCCGCTGGGTGAAGCCCGCCGAATAGGCCCGCCGGAACATCAGCTCGATGTTCTCCGGGCTCTCCCCCTCCATGTGCCGCGCGAACACATCCGCGATCACCGCCCGCATCGCCTCCGGCCCGACCGAAGCCGAATAAACCTCGCCCCAACCCACGATCCCGCAGGCGGTGGTGAGCTTGACGAGAATCCAGTAGCGCCCGCCCCAGCCGGGGGCAGGGGGCGAGGTGACGATGATATCGAGATCGGCAAGCTTCATGGCGCTACCCTATGCGGCAGCCCGAAGAATTTTAACGAAAATTCTTCGACCCCAAAAAATCTTCGTGAAGATTTTTTCACCCATCAGCACGGTCAGAAAACAATCACGTTCCGCCGCGCGCCGCCGCCCCGCGTATCCGCAATTGCCTCGTTGATCTGCTCCAGCGCCCATGTGCCGCTCACCAGCTCATCCAGCTTCAGCCGACCCTGCCGGTACAGGTCCACCATCCACGGAATATCCCGCTTCAGCACCACCTCGCCCAGCAACGACCCTTCGATCTTCTGCCCCATCGCGGCTACCATCACCGGCTCCCAAGGCGCCGTCTCTCCCAGATGCGGCATACCCACCGCAAACACCCGCCCCCGGCTGCCCGCGTAATTCAGCGCCGTGGCATAAACCGGCGTTGCCCCCACGGTCACAAACACCGCATCCGCCCCCTTGGGCGCGATTTCCCGCAGCTTGCCCCAAGGCGCCTCCTCGCTGGCCAAAATCCCGTCCGTCGCGCCAAACTCGCGGGCAGCTTGGAGCTTCTCCGCGCTCATATCCACAGCCACGATCCGCGCCGCCCCGGCGATCCGGGCGCCCTGCACTGCGTTCAGCCCCACGCCGCCCGCGCCGATCACCACCACCGTCTCGCCGGGCCGCACCTTTGCGGTGTTCACCACCGCGCCGACCCCGGTGATCACCCCGCAGGCCAGCAGACAGGCCGATGTGGCCGGGATGTCCTCTGGCAGCGGTGCCAACTGGCTCTGGTCCACCACCACCCGTTCGGCAAAAGCCCCGGTCGAGAGCCCGTGGTTAATCACCGCCTCCCCCTGCCGGATCGGGCTGCCCGCCTGCCGGTCGTATGCCGTTTCGCAATACACCGGCGCACCGCCCGCGCAGCAGCCGCATTGCCCGCAGGCGCGCAGCATCGTCACCAGCACCCGGTCGCCTTCCGCCAGCCCGCGTACGCCCGGCCCGGCCCTGGCCACCCGCCCCACGGCCTCGTGGCCGTAAACCGCTGGCAGGCCGCCGCCCCATGCGCCCTCGGCAAAGTGGATGTCCGAATGGCAGATCGCGACCGCCTCCAGCACCACCTCCACCTCGCCCTCGCGCGGGGCGACCAGCTCGACCTCCTCGATCGCCAGCGGCGTGCCGAAGGCCCGCGCCACGGCGGCCCTGACGCGGGTCATGCCGCGGCCCTATTCAAAAACCGGATATGCATGGAATGTGCATCGGATGTGCATGAGATGTGCATTGGGCGTGTTTCCAGTTTTCCTGAAGAAATCTTCGTTTTCCGAAGGCATTCAAACATTATTGAATAGCGTCCCCGCCAAGCCGCAGATGCGCCATGATCTGCCCGTGGTCCGAGGCCAGTTTGTTGTAGGGCGCTTCGGGGTGCGAGCCATCGGTCAGATGGTCGTTGAACACGCTGAAATACTCCATGCTCCCGATCGCCCCGCCGAAGTCGGGGTGGAAGTGGCGGGAGAGCAGGATCTGGTCGATGCTCTCGTAAACCCCGCCAAAGGCCGCCGTATAGACCATGTCGCGCAAGCTCTTTCGAACAAACAGTTTTTCGGCGGAATGAAGGCGCATGGAGTCGACGCTTTCGGTGATCTGCGCCGCCTCTTCGACGCTGTAGCGATCACCCTGATGCTCCGCATCATGCCGCCGCATCCACGCGTAATTCTTGAACGGCGCCTCCCCGGTGATGATCTCGCTGCTGACGGCATGTTCCCCGTCGTTCAGATCGCCCATCACGACGACCGGGTTGCCCTTTTTCAACTCCGCCACCACCTCCCGCCGCAGCACCCAGGCCTCAGCCATCCGCCGCAACGCCGACCGCAGCGAGCCCATCGAGCGCCCCACGGCGTCATAGTCCAAGAGGTTGGCTTCCTTGGCAAAGTCCGCGCCCGGCGGGGTGATGAACTCGCCCAGCTTGCTCTTCAGGTGGCAGTTGAACACCGTCACCACATACTCACCCACGGGCACTTTCACCTTTAAAATCGGCCGCGAGGTCCGCTTCAAGGTAAAGCTGCCCGCTCCCTCTCCGCCGAGGTCTCGCAGCGGAATTTCCAGCGGCTTATCAAGCACCTGGATAACTTCCGGCGCGCCCGCAAACCCGTTGCGCGACAGCACAGCAACACCCGGCCGCCGCTCCCCCGGCCCGCCGTCCTGCGCATTCGGCGCAAAGGCCAGCGCCGCATCGCCATAGGGCTCATAGGCCAGCTTCCGAAAGATCGCCTTGCGGTGATAGGGCTTGCCCTTGTCCGGCACCGAAACCGCGTTGGAACCCTCACCCATCCGGTCGGCCTGCGCCACCACGGCCCGCAGCGCCTCCTCCTCGAAAATCTCTTGAAATCCAATGAGATCGGCATTCAGCGAGGCAACCTGATCGGCCAGCCAATTGGCTTTCCACGCGTATTCCTCCGGCGTGTATTTCTCGAAGCGGTAGTATTCCTTCTCCGCCCCGATCAGGTTTTTCACGTTGAAGCTCGCCACCGTCCAATCGGTCATGCCGCACCTCCGTAAGTGCTTATGGCGTCGGCAAAAACGCCCGGGTCCACATTGCCGCCGCTGACCACGACCACAACATCCTCGCCCTCGATGTCACCGCCATGAAACAGCGCCGCCGCCAGCGCCACCGCACCGCCGGGTTCCACCACGATCTTCAGCCGCATGAAGGCCAGCGCCATGGCCCGCAGGGCCTCTTCGTCAGTCGCTGTCATGCCCGGCCCGCAGAGGCGGTGCATGATCGGAAAGGTCAGTTCCCCCGGTTGCGGGGTCACGATCGCATCGCAGATCGAGCCGCTAAGGGTTTCGTTTCGCTGGATAACCCCGGCCGAAAGCGACCGCGCCACATCGTCAAACCGCTCGGGCTCCGCCGTGCGCACCCGAAAGCTCGGCGCGGCCTCTTCCAGCGCCAGCGCGATGCCCGAGGTCAGGCCGCCGCCGCCGCAGCACACAAACACATCGCCGCCGTCCACGCCCACCTCCGCCGTCTGCCGGGCGATCTCAAGCCCCGTGGTGCCTTGCCCGGCAATCACCAGTGGCTCGTCATAGGGCCGGATCAGCGTCAGCCCGCGCTCTTCGGCCAGCCTCGCACCAATCTCCTCGCGACTCTCGCTCGCGCGGTCGTAATGCACCACCTCGGCGCCGTAAGCCCTTGTATTCGCGACCTTGATCGCGGGCGCATCGGCGGGCATCACGATCACCGCCTCGCGCCCGTGTGCCTGTGCCGCTGCCGCGATCCCCTGCGCGTGGTTGCCCGAGGAATAGGCCAGCACGCCGCCCGCGGCCTCCATCGCCGACACCGCCGACCAGCCGCCACGAAACTTGAAGCTGCCGGTCACCTGAAGGCACTCGGCCTTCACCCAGACCCGACGGCCCGCGATCTCGTCTAGAAACGGGGAGTTCAGCAGCGGTGTGACCCGCGCATGGCCTTCGAGCCGCCCTGCGGCGGCCTCTATCATCTCGAAATTCAACGCATTTTCTCCAGCCACCGGTCCAGCGCCTTCAGCGCCTCCGGCTCGTCGAGGAAGGGGATATGTGCCCGACCGGGCACCTCGGCAAAGATCATCTCGGGGATCATCTCGCGCATCTTCCGGGCGGCTTCCGGCGTCAACAGGTCGGAGTTTTCGCCCCGGATCAGCGCCAGCGGCAACCCCTTCAGCTTCTCGAAGAGTGGCCAGGCCTCAGGGATATCACCCTCGAATGCCGCCAGAAACGCCTGACGAAGGGCCGGGTCGTAATTGATTTTTAACCCTTCTGGGGTCTCATCATAGTGTTTCCGCGCCTCCTCGAGCCAGCGCTCGGGTGGCACACCTTCAAAACCCGGCATCGCGCCGGGCAGGGCGGCCGCAAGGTCGGCGTGGGTCTTCGCCGCCGGGTTACGGCCCACGTAGTCAAAAATGCGCTCCAGCCCGTCCCGGCTGAGTGCCGGGCCCACATCGTTGAGGCAAAGGCCCATCACCTTGTCGCGCTGCATTCCCGCCAGCCCCATGCCGATCAGCCCGCCGCGCGACGTTCCGAGGATGGCAACCTGGCTCAGCCCGAGGTGCTCCAACAGCTCCAGCTGGTCCCGCGCCTCGACCGGCACCGTATAGGTCTCCGCGCCCGACCAGCCGGAGCCGCCGCGCCCGCGATAGTCGGGGCAGATCATGCGGCATCCGGTGAGATGCGGCGCGACATAGTCGAAGTCGCTGGCGTTGCGGGTAAGGCCGGCAAGGCAAAGCAGCGGCAGGCCTTCGCCTTCGTCGCGGTAGTGAATGCGGGTGCCGTCCGAGGCGGTGAAGCTGGGCATCAGAGCCTCCCTGCGAGGTCGGGGATGGGGGTAAGGTCGGTGAGTTCGTGGGCCGGGCGCCACGGCAGGCGATCCATCGGCAGGCCCGCGCGGTTGACCCATGCGGTCTGAAAGCCGTAGCCCGCAGCAGCGGCGGCGTCCCAGCCGTTGGAAGAGACGAAGAGCACTTCGGCAGGTTCCACCTTCAGCGTGGTTCCTACCAGATCGTAAACGCGGCGGTCGGGCTTGAAGACCCCAACGTCTTCGACTGAGATCACCGCGTCCAGCACCCCGCCAATTCCGGCAGAGGTGACCGCGCCCATGAGCATCTCGGGCGAGCCATTGGAGAGGATCGCCGTGGCGAAGCCGCCTGCCTTCAATTCGGCAAGCATCTCAGGCACTTCCGCATAGGCCGACAGCTCGAAGTAAAGCGCCATCAGCCGCTCGCGCAGCTCCGGGTCGGCCAGCTTTTGCTCGGCCATGGCATAGTCCAGCGCCTCGCCGGTGACCTGCCAGAAGTCGCAATGCGCCCCGGTGATCGCCCGCAGCCAGCTGTAGCCCAGCTGCTTGCCGCGCCAGGTCTCGGCCAGCGCCTGCCAGCACGCCGCCAGCGCCTCCCGGCCCGGCTCGGCGGCGGCCTCGCGGGCGGCGGCTGAAACATCGAAAAGCGTGCCGTAAGCGTCGAAAACACAGGCCTTGATCGTCATGGAGCCTCCCTTTCCCGCGGCAGACTGGCACAGCCCCGCCCGGGGCGGAAGGGCTTGTGATAGGCTGGGAAGGGATTCGCGCAGACGACAAAGGAGAGGCAGATGTCACTCAATCACGGAAAGGTCTGGTGGAGTGAGTTGATGACCCATGACGCGGCAGCGGCACGGGCGTTTTATGAGCAAACCTGCGGCTGGCGCTTCGAGACAGTTCGCATGTCGGAGGGCGACTATCACGTTGCCCACGTGCACGGCGCTGCGGTGGCCGGGATCATGGATCTCCCGGGCAGTATGGCCGGGGTCCCGCCGCATTGGTTCACCTATCTGGCAGTCGATGACGTGGATGCCAGCGTGGCGGCGATCGGCGATCTGGGCGGTGAGCTGGTGCGCGTGCCCTTCGATGTGCCGGAAGCCGGGCGCATTGCCATCGTCAAGGATCCATCCGGCGCAACCGTGGGGCTGATGACCCCGGTCGAGGCCCGCATCGGCGCGGTGAAGGGCGAGCCGGATGGTGACCCGCCGCTAGAGGACGTACCGCTCTAGCAGCGCCCACCCGCCCCAGAAATGCGCCGCCGTGGTAAAGAGATAGGCCGCCGCGGCCAACCCGCCTTGCGCCTTGGTCATCGGCCGCTGATACCGCGCTTCGTCCTGCCCGGTGAAGAGCGACTGGGAGGAGAGCAGGGCGAAGAAAAAGAGCATGGTCGATTGCAGCCAGAGGGCCGTGGCGGCGAAGGCCGCGCTCATCCCCATCGCCATCACCCGGCCCAGCGGGGGCCAGAAGGTTTGCGCGAGAATCTTCACGCAGCGCCCGCCGTCGAGCGGCCAGAAGGGCAGCAGGTTGAAGAAGTTCAGGGCCCCGGTGACGATGGCAAAGACCCACGCCGCATGGGCGATTTCGGGTGCCCGCCACGTGAAATACTCCGAGACGGCAAAGCCCAGAACCATCGGCGCAATGCAGATTCCCGGCCCCATCAGCGTGATGAAGAAGCTCTCTGCCTGCGTGTCCGGCAAACGGTTTGAGATCGCTACGCCGCCCATCAGCGGCACGAGGCGAAACCGGGCATCACTGTGGCCCGCCACCCGATAGGCCGCGACATGGCCAAACTCATGGACGACGACCGACAGCGTCAGCGCGATGCCATAGAGCGGCCCGAGGAACCATGCGGCGAGGCCAAAGGCGGCAAGGCCCAACATCAGCCCCTGCGTGTCGAGGCTGTGCACCACCAGCCCGCGCGGAGCCACGAGGCCGCCGCGCAGCGAGAACGCGGTGAAGGCGCAGAGCGCGAGGGCAAAGAAGAGCAACGTCATGCGGCAGGCATGGCTCTGAAATCAGGCCTCAATTTGGCGCTGTGTGGGAATTGCCTAGAGGTTCTCGGGCTGCGGCATGGAGAGCACATGAAAGCCCCCATCCACACGCACAATCTCGCCCGTGGTGCAGGCCCCGTAGTCGGAGGCGAGGTAAACGGCGGTGCCGCCCACGGCCTCCAGCGTCGCATTCTCGCGCAGCGGGGCGTTTGCGCCAGTAAAGCGGAAGGTCTTGCGCGCGCCTCCAATCGCCGCCCCGGCGAGGGTCTTCATCGGTCCGGGGGAGATTGCGTTAACCCGGATGCCATCCGGCCCAAGGTCATCGGCGAGGTAGCGCACCGAGCTTTCCAGCGCCGCCTTGGCCACGCCCATCACGTTGTAATAGGGCGTCACGCGGTTGGAGCCTTGGTAGGTGAGGGTCAGAAGGGTGCCGCCGTTCTTCATCAGCGGCGCCGCACGGCGGGCAACGTCGATGAAGGAGAAGCAGGAAATGCTGAGCGAATTCCGGAAGTTATCCCGCGTGGTGTTGATGAACCGCCCGGTCAGCTCGTTCTTGTCGGAGTAGGCGATTGCGTGGACGACAAAGTCCAGCGCGCCCCAGCGGTCGCCGATCAGGCCGAAGGCGGCATCCATGCTCTCGTCGTTCATCACGTCGACATCGAGCAGAAAGTCGGAGCCAAGGCTCTCGGCCAGAGGCTCCACGCGCTTGCCGAAGGCATCGCCCTGGTAGCTGAAGGCCAGTTCCGCGCCCTCAGCGGCCATCGCCTTTGCGATGCCCCAGGCAATGGACCGGTCATTCGCCACGCCCATGATGAGGCCGCGCTTGCCCCGCATCAAATCAGCCATAGTAACTATCCGTGATACTTGCTCAAAATAAGCGACCCGTTGGTGCCGCCGAAGCCGAAGCTGTTGGAGAGCACGGAGTCCAGATCAACATCCAACCGGGTCTCGGTCACGATCTCGCCAGGGTTCAGGCCCGGGTCGAGCTCGGTGACATTGGCCGAAGCCTGAATAAAGCGGTTCTCCATCATCAGGATGGAATAGATGATCTCCAGCACGCCGGTCGCGCCCTGGCTGTGGCCGGCCAGCGATTTGGACGACGAGATCGGCGGCGTGTTGCCCTCGCCAAAGACCCGCCGGATCGCCTCGACCTCGACCACATCGCCCACCGGCGTCGCGGTGCCGTGGGCGTTGATGTAATCCACCTTTCGGTCGCCGATGGTGGAGAGCGCCAGCTTCATCGCCCGCTCGCCGCCCTCGCCGGAGGGGGCGACCATGTCTTCGCCGTCCGAGGTGGCACCGTAGCCGGTGACCTCAGCGTAGATCTTGGCGCCGCGGGCCTTGGCATGCTCAAGTTCCTCAACCACCACCACGCCGCCGCCGCCTGAAATCACAAAGCCGTCGCGGGTGGCGTCATAGGGGCGGGAGGCCAGCTCGGGCGTGTCGTTGTACTTGCTGCTCATCGCGCCCATCGCGTCGAACAGGCAGCTCAGCGTCCAGTCCACCTCTTCACCGCCGCCAGCAAAGACAACGTCCTGCTTGCCCATCTGGATCTGCTCCACCGCGTTGCCCACGCAGTGCAGCGAGGTCGAGCAGGCTGAGGTGATCGAGTAGTTGATGCCCTTGATCCCGAAAGGGGTGGCCAGGCAGGCCGAATTGGTCGAGCTCATGCAGCGGGTGACCATGAAGGGCCCCATCCGCTTGGGCGAACCCTTTTCCTTCACGATCGAATGGGCAGTGAAGAAGTTGGAGGTCGAGGGGCCGCCGGAGCCCATGATGAGGCCAGTGCGGACGTTCGACACGTCGGATTGCTCCAGCCCGCTGTCCTTCACCGCCTGTTCCATCGCGATAAAGTTGTAGGCCGCGCCCGCGCCCATGAAGCGCAGGTTGCGCTTGTCGATGTGCTCGGCAACGTCGATGTCCGGCTTGCCGTGAATGCAGGAGCGGAAGCCGTGCTCCGTGTATTCCGGCGCGGCGGTGATCCCCGACCGCCCGGTTTTAAGGCTCTCAGTCACCTCATCGGCGGTGATCCCGATGGGTGAGACAATTCCGATCCCGGTGATGACGACGCGACGCATGAAACCTCGTGTGTTGCGGGGGCGGTGCCCCGGTTATTCGTCGGAGAACAGCCCGACCTTCATGCCTTCGGCAGTGAAGACGAGCTTTCCATCCGCGAATATCTTGCCGTTGGCGATGCCGAGTTTCAACTTCCGGTCCATGACGCGGGTGAAATCGACGTGATAGACGATCTGGCTGTTCTTGGGGGTGATCATGTCGGTGAACTTCACCTCACCCACGCCAAGCGCACGGCCGCGGCCCAGCATGCCGCGCCAGCCGAGGTTGAAACCGGTAAGCTGCCAGAGGCCATCGAGGCCAAGGCAACCGGGCATCACGGGGTCGCCGGGGAAGTGGCAGGAGAAGAACCAGAGGTCAGGCGTGATGTCGAATTCCGCCACCACATGGCCCTTGCCGTTCTCGCCGCCATCGGCGGAAATCTCGGTGACCCGGTCCATCATCAGCATGGGCGGCTCGGGGAGCTGCGGATTGCCCGGCCCGAAAAGTTCACCCCGGGCGCATTTCAGCAGGCCTTCCTTGTCGAATGTATTCGGATGCTCTGCCATGCGGCTCTGCTCCCCCTTCTGGTGTGCCCTTGGTCGCGCCCCCTCTAGCACCCGCCCGGACGCGGGCGCAATAGCGCCGCGGCGCGACCAGAGCACGCAGTTGCGAACCATTTTCATTTGAATTCAGTGTGGATGCACGGATATAAGGCAAGTCAGGCAGGACGATGGAACCCAACCGGATGAAAACCCAGGCGCAACAGCGCGGCTCGACATGGCTCGAAACAGGTGGCTTGCGGCCTACGCGCCAGCGCCTTGCCTTGGCGACCTTGCTGGTAGGCGACGGTCACAACCGCCACGTCACCGCCGAGAGCCTCTTCGATGCGGCCCGTGCCTCGGGCGAGAAGGTGTCTCTGGCAACCGTCTACAACACGCTCCGCGCTTTCTGCGACGTGGGTCTGATGCAGGAGATCACGGTCGACGGCTCGAAGAGCTACTTCGATACCCGCACCGACGATCACCCGCATTTCTACTGGGAAGACAGCCAGAAGCTGACCGATGCGCCGACCGAGCAGTTGCGCTTGGCCAGCATCCCCGATGCGCCTGAAGGCACCGAAATTGCCAAGGTCGATGTGGTGATCCGCCTCCGCCGGGTGTGATCCCCTAAGCGCGTTCAACACGCCCGCTGCCTTACATCCGCGTCAAAACCACTGCCCCGGCTCCATCAGGCCGAGGTCCAGCAATTGCTGCGAATGCCACTCGAACTTGGTCGAGTTGTGCCATTTGAAGGTGTCGATGTCGTAGCGACTACCGGGGTTGGCCTTGAGTGCCTTGGCGGTGCGGAACGAGCAGATGGTGGCCGTCAGGTTGTGATGCCACGGGCAGGCGTAGGTGTTGTATTCCTCGTCCGAGAAGGTGTGAGTGGGCAGCAATCTCAACCCGGGTTTGGTGCGGAACAGCGCAATCCGGTCGATCCGCCGCCGCTCCCTGTCCACATGTTCCTCGAACCGCCACCGGAGCCCGCCAAAGAAATCCAGCTGGCGCTCCTTGGGGTGGTTGTGGTTGGCCGGATCGGGCCGCGCGAGGGCGTAGTAGCCAGACTTGTCGAGATGCGCCTCCTCGATCGACACCGCATCGGGAAAGCGGTCCAGATCGTCGGCGTAGAGATCGACCACATAGGTCAGCATCGCATCGCGCCGCTCTTCGAGGTGGAAGGCCAGCATTTCGCCAATGGTGCGGTTTTCGCAGAAGGGAAAGAACAGGTATTCGGCGTTGTAACAGTAATAGAGCCACTGGCCGGGCGCGGTTGCATCGATGATCTGGTTCATCGCGAGCGCGAGGGCATCGTCGGCGTGCATGTCATAGGGCACCCGGTGGACGAGGGCTTCCAGCGTTTCGGTCAATTCCAGCATGTCCGGCGCGAGCAGGATGATCTCGCGAAAGCCGATCATCCGGTGATGGCGAATGGTCGTATCGACCTCGCGCAGATCTTCGACGCAAATCACTGCAATCGGGCCCTTCGCGAGCGCCGCCTTGCCCTGTTCGAGGAAGTCACTGAGAGAACTGTATTTCATGCCACCGGCTGCCCATGCCCGTTGTTGTGCCATTTGTGAGTTAACAGCGCCTTGAGCGCAACCGTTGCGAGGGCAGGGGGCATGAGGTAGACACCGCCCGATCTTTCCGGGAAACGCGCGATGACCAAGAAGCTCTATATCAAGACCTATGGCTGTCAGATGAACGTCTATGACAGCGAGCGCATGGCCGAGGCGCTGGAGGGGTATGAGCAGGTGCATAGCCCGGACGGGGCCGACATGATCCTGCTCAACACCTGCCACATCCGCGAGAAGGCGGCGGAAAAGGTCTATTCCGAACTGGGGCGCTACAAGGATCTGAAGGCGGCCAAGCCCGACCTGAAGATCGGCGTGGCGGGCTGCGTGGCGCAGGCCGAGGGCGAGGAGATCATGCGGCGGCAGCCGATGGTCGACCTCGTGGTCGGTCCGCAAAGCTACCACCGCCTGCCGGAGCTGGAGGCAAAAACACGGAGTGGCGAGAAGGCGCTCGACACCGATTTCCCGGAAGAGGACAAGTTCGAGAAGCTCAAGGGCCGCCCCAAGGCGCAGCGCGGGCCGACTGCGTTTTTGACGGTGCAGGAAGGCTGCGACAAGTTCTGCGCCTTCTGCGTGGTGCCCTACACGCGCGGGGCCGAGGTGAGCCGCCCGGTGGCGCGGGTGCTGGCGGAGGCCGAGGAGTTGGTGTCGCGCGGGGTGCGCGAGATCACCCTGCTGGGCCAGAACGTGAACGCCTATCACGGCGAGGATGCCGGCGAGACATGGGGGCTGGCCCGGCTGATCCGGCGACTTGCCGAGATCGACGAGTTGAAGCGCATCCGCTTCACCACCTCGCACCCGAACGACATGGAAGATGACCTGATCGCAGCCCACGGCGATTGCGAAAAACTGATGCCCTACCTGCACTTGCCGGTGCAGTCGGGTTCCGACCGGATCCTCAAGCGGATGAACCGCAAGCATACGGCGGCGAGTTATGTTGAACTCATCGACCGCATTCGCGCAGCGCGGCCCGACCTGCTTCTCTCGGGCGACTTCATTGTCGGCTTTCCCGAGGAGACCGAAGAGGACTTTCAGGCCACGCTCGATCTGATCGAACAGGTGCGCTACGGCGCGGCCTATTCGTTCAAATACTCCTCCCGCCCCGGCACACCGGCGGCGGAACGGGCAGAGGTGGAGGCCGCCGTGGCCGATGAACGGCTCCAGCGGTTGCAGGCGCTGATCACCCGCCAGCAACGCGCGGCGCAGGATGCGATGGTGGGGCGCGAGGTGCATGTGTTGATCGAGAAACCGGGGCGCCTGCCGGGACAGATGGTGGGCAAGTCGGACCACCTGCACGCCGTGCATATCACCGGAGAAAACCTCTCGGTCGGCGACCTCGTGAAAGTGCGCATCACCGATTCTGGCCCCAACTCCCTCGCAGGCGCGCTGCTCTGACCCTGCCAGAATTTCGCCGCAATTGATCGGCGATAGCGCAACAATGGGCGTGCGCGGCGATTTCTGTTGCCTAACGCTTTACAATATAACGGGAATAGCGCTTTGACGGCCCCGGGAAAATGCTAAATTTGCCAACAATAAGGCAGGAGCTTTTGCCGGACCTCTCACCGTGGCTCCGCATTTCAAGAATGGAAAGGACGGATGCTCGTGACCCAGAGATTTCTGAAGCCGTTCCGAACCCTCGCCTGCGGTGCCGTGGCGCTGATGGCGGCGGTCGGGTTATTTGCCAGTGAGGCCGCCGCGCAATCGCGGAAGGCCGGTGAAGATTACATCCCCGGCGTTTGGGTAGACCCGGACGGTTGCGAGCACTGGGTGATGGATGATGGTGCGGAGGGCTACATGACCCCGCACGTCACCCGGCAGGGCATTCCGGTCTGCCGGCGGGGCAATGTCTGCGGCGTGATGAACTCCGACCAGCTCTTTGCGACCGACAGCGCATCGATCTCGGCGTCGGGCAAGAAGCGCCTTGCGGGGTTCTTCCGTTCCTCCAAGGCACGCGCCTACATCATCGCCGGCCACACCGATGCGCGGGCGAGCGACGAGTACAACATGAACCTCAGCTACCGCCGGGCGGCCAGCGTGGCGAAGATCGGCAAGGCGACTGGCGCCAAGATCGTCGACGTGCGCGGCTACGGCGAGCGGATGCCGGTGGCCTCCAACCGCACGGCCGGGGGCATGCAGAAGAACCGCCGCGTCGAAATCATCTGCATCCAGTAACCGGGAGAAGCGCCATGAACATCCTCAAGATCACCGCGCTCCTCGCCGTTGCGGCCGGGATCAGCGCCTGTAGCGAGAAGATCGACAAGACCGTGGATCGCGGGTTCGACAGCAAGGATCTGACCCAGCTGAAAGCCGGTGTCTGGATCGACCCGAATGGCTGCGACCACTGGATCATCGACGACGGGGTGGAGGGCTACCTCAGCCAGCGGCTCGACAAGTTCGGCAAGCCGGTTTGCTCGGGTGCCGGGCCTTCGAGCACCGCCACCGGTGATTTCAAACGAGGCTCCGGCTTCCCCGATCCGATCTGAGTCGCGCCGTTTGGCGATTGCCGCTTTATGCAGCCTGAGGCCGCGAGACACGCTCACGCGGCCTCTTTTCGTGTCAATTGCGTGAAATCTTTGCACAGGCCGCTTGCGCGATGGCCGCGCTCTTGGCAACCTGACCTTGTGAGACACTATATCTAGCGTACTGCTAGCCAGCTTATGGAGAAGCGCTTTTTGGGAATCAGTGCCCTGACCGCCCCGCCAAACCCCAAGGATATTCTGGAAACTCCGCTGGAATTCCCCGACAATATGTTGCTCATCGAGCTTTGCGGTGAGTTTGATCGCAACCTCGCGCAGATCGAGCACGCAGTGGGTGTGCAGATTTTGCGGCGTGGCAATCAGCTGGCCATCATCGGCGAGGCCGGGCCGCGGAGCGAGGCGGCGGTGATCCTTCAGGAGCTTTATGCCAAGCTGGAGGCGGGCCGCCCGATCGAGCCCGGCGATGTGGACGGGGCGATCCGGATGGGCCGCGAGACGGCTGGGGATGCCGCGACCGCGCGTGATGGCGACCAGCTCGAGATGTTCCAGGGCGGCCGGGTGGAGATCAAGACCCGCAAGAAGATCGTGGAGCCGCGCACCGAGGCGCAGAAGGCCTATGTGCGCGCGCTGTTCGAAAATGAGCTGGGCTTCGGGATCGGGCCTGCGGGCACGGGCAAGACCTATCTGGCCGTGGCGGTGGGCGTGAACATGTTCCTCGCGGGCCATGTCGACCGGATCATCCTGAGCCGCCCGGCTGTGGAGGCGGGCGAGAAGCTGGGCTACCTGCCGGGCGACATGAAGGACAAGGTCGACCCCTACATGCAGCCACTCTATGACGCGCTGAACGACTTTCTGCCGGCCAAGCAGGTGCAGAAGCTGATCGAGGAAAAACGCATTGAAATCGCGCCCTTGGCCTTCATGCGGGGGCGGACGTTGGCAAATGCCTTCTGCGTGCTCGATGAGGCGCAGAACGCGACGACCATGCAGATGAAGATGTTCCTGACCCGCCTTGGCGAGGGCAGCCGCATGGTGATTACTGGCGACCGGAGCCAGGTGGACCTGCCGCGCGGCGTGCAGTCGGGGCTGCGTGAGGCGGAGAAACTGCTCGACGGGGTGAAGGGCATTTCCTTCAACTACTTCACCGCCAAGGACGTGGTGCGGCACCCGCTGGTGGCGCGGATCATCGAGGCCTACGACAAGGCCGAGGCGCAGGGGTAGCTTTCAGGTTAACCACTGGTTAACCGCGCGCCTGCGGCGCACATGATTTATTGGTGATTGGGGGCGCTGCCCCCAAACCCCCGGAGATATTTGAAGCAAGAAAATGGAACTGGACGTCGTTCTGGAAGACGACCGCTGGGAGGGGGCGGGATTGCAGGCCATTGTAGAGGCCGCCACGCCCGTGGTGCTGGCCTTTCACAACCTGCCGCCTGACATCGAGCTCACTGTGCTCGGCGCGGATGACGCGCGCATTGCAGAGCTCAACGGCGACTTCCGAGGCAAGCCGCAACCGACCAACGTTTTGAGCTGGCCTGCCGAAGACCTGGCCGCCGACACGCCCGGCGATGACCCGCTTGCCCCTGAGCCCGACCCGGATGGCACTCTGCCGCTTGGCGACATCGCGCTCGCCTTCGAGACCTGTGCCCGGGAAGCGGAGGCGGGCGGGATTGCGCTGCGGGACCATCTGACGCACCTCGTCGTTCACGGGATGATGCATCTTTTGGGTTACGATCACATTAATGATGCAGACGCGGAGCTGATGGAGGCCCGTGAAGCGGAAATACTTGCCAAGTTGGGTGTGAAGAACCCATATGACTGACAGCCCCGGCGATGGGGCGTTTGATGGAAAGGACCGATGGGCGAAAGTTCGGACGGGTCTTCTAGCGCCGCGCAGGGCGCGCTGGAAACCGACAGTAGTGAGGGCAAGGGCCTTTGGGGCCGGCTTGCCGAGGCGATTTTTCCGCAGGATGAGACCGGCGCCGAGGAAGGGGCCGAACCACGCAGGAGTGGCGGGCGCGAGTCCGTCGCGATGCTTGGGCTGGGCAACCTGCACCGGATGCGGGTGGAGGATGTGGCGATTCCCAAGGTGGAGATCGTCGCCGTGCCGCTCGATATCGGCAAGGATGACCTTGTGGCGGTGTTCCGTGACAGCGGGATGAGCCGCTTGCCAGTGTTCGAGGGCACGCTCGACAGCCCGGTCGGCATGGTGCACCTCAAGGACCTTGCGCTGAAATACGGGTTCAACGGCAATGGCTCTGACTTCGACCTCAAGCCGATGTTGCGGCCGTTGCTCTATGCGCCGCCGTCGATGCCGATTGGCGTTCTGCTGCAGAAGATGCAGAGCGACCGGATGCACATGGCGCTGGTGATCGACGAATATGGCGGCACCGACGGGCTTGTGACCATCGAGGACTTGATCGAACAGGTGATCGGCGAGATCGAGGACGAGCACGACATCGAGGAGGGCGACCTCTGGACCGAGGAGAAGCCCGGGCAGTACCTCGCGATGGCGCGCACCCCGCTCGAGGATTTCGAGGAAGAGACCGGCGTGGCGCTGGCCGATGCCGAGGATCTCGAAGAGGTCGATACCTTGGGTGGGCTCGTGTTCATGCTGACGGGGCGGGTGCCGACCCGGGGCGAGGTGGTGCCGCATCCAGGCGGGGCCGAGTTCGAGGTGCTCGATGCCGATCCGCGCCGCGTGAAGCGGCTGCGGGTGCGGCTGCCCGAGGCCAGCGCACGGCAGGACGCAGGTGCCGAGGCCGATTGACCTGACAGAACGGATGGCCGGGTGGCTGGCTGGGCGGTGGTCGAGCTTTGTGCTCTTCGCGCTGCTTGGGGCCTTGGTGGGCACCGGGCAGGCACCGCTGGGCTTTGTCTGGCTCGCGGTGGCGGCCTTTGCGTTGGCCTTTGCGCTCTTCGCCCTCGTGCCGCAGCCCAAGGCGGCGGCGTGGCGCGGCTGGGCGATGGGCGTGGGCTATGTGGCGGCGACGATGTTCTGGATCGTCGAGCCGTTTTTCGTGGACCCGTGGCGGCATGGCTGGATGGCCCCCTTTGCGCTGGCGGCCCATGCGGGTGGCTTCGCGCTGTTTTGGGGGCTGGCCTTTGGCGCGGCGGCGGCACTTGGGCGGGGCCGCTGGCACCGGGCGCTTTGGGCCGCGGTGCTGCTGGCGGCGACCGAGATGCTGCGCGCCCATTTATGGACGGGTTTCCCGTGGGCGCTGCTGGGCCACATCTGGATCGGGCAGCCACAGATGCATCTTGCCGCGCTGGGCGGGCCACATGCGCTGACGCTCTTCACCACGCTGGCTGTGGCCCTGCCAACGGTCTTCGGGCTGCGGCGGGCGGCGCTTGGGGTGATCACCGCCATCGCACTGCTCGCGCTGCCAGTGCCCTACGGCCTCTGGCGGCTTGGGCAGGAGCTGGAGGTGCGCGCGCCTGCGACGGTGCGGTTGGTGCAGCCCAATGCGCCGCAGCACCTGAAATGGCAGCCGGAGATGCGAGAGACCTTCTTCAACCGCGGGCTGGCTTTGTCGGCGGAAGTGCCGGAGGGGCCGCAGCCGGACCTTGTGGTTTGGCCCGAGACCTCGGTGGCCTATTTCCTTGCGCCCGGCAATGGCACGGCGGAAGTGCTGGCCGATGCCGCGCGGGGGGCGATGGTGGTGGTGGGCATTCAGCGGCTGGAGGGGGATGACGCGCGCAATTCGCTGGCCGTTGTGACCCCAGGTGCGGATGTGACTGACATCTACAACAAGTCCCACCTCGTGCCATTCGGTGAATACATGCCCGGTGCAAGCTGGCTTGGGCGATGGGCGCCGAAGGGGCTGGCCGAAGCGGCGTTATCGGGTTTTGTGCCCGGCAACGGGCTTCGGCTGATCGACCTTGGCGAGGGGCTTGGCGAGGTGCTGCCGCTGATTTGCTATGAGGCGATCTTTGCCGAAGAGATCATCGCCGCGCCGCGCCCGGATTGGGTGCTTCACATCACCAACGACGCATGGTTCGGCACCGTCTCCGGCCCCTATCAGCATCTCGCGCAGGCCCGGCTCAGGGCGGTGGAGCAGGGGGTGCCGGTGCTGCGCTCGGCCAACACCGGGGTATCCGCTGTGATTGATGCGCAGGGCCGTGTGCTGGACAGTCTCGCGCTGGGGGAAGCCGGGTTTATCGACGTGGCCCTGCCGCCGAGGCTCGCCGCCGCGCCGCCCTACCGGATCTGGGGCGATTGGGGGGTGATGGGCCTTCTGATCCTGCTTGGCCTGGTGCTGGCCGCCATCCGCCCGCGTGCGGTGCAGGTTGACCCCAAGGACGCAACAGACTAGCCAAGAAGATACCTGCTGCCACAACGGCTTCCTGGCGTGGCGGTGAAAACCCAATGGAGCACTATCCCAAAATGTCTCGTAGCGAATATACCTTCACCTCGGAGTCCGTGTCCGAGGGTCACCCCGACAAGGTCTGTGACCGAATTTCCGATGCCGTGCTGGATGCCTTCCTGTCCGAAGATCCGCAGAGCCGCGTGGCGTGTGAAACCTTTGCCACCACCGACCGCGTGGTGATTGGCGGTGAGGTCCGAGGGCCGGGCAGGGTGATCAAGCGGGTCGAAGAGATCGCGCGGGATTGCGTGCAGGATATCGGCTACGAGCAGGAGGGCTTTCACTGGGCCAACATGAAGGTCGACAGCTATCTTCATGCCCAGTCGGCCGACATTGCCCAAGGCGTGGATGCTGCGGGCAACAAGGATGAGGGCGCGGGCGATCAGGGCATCATGTTCGGCTATGCGGTCGACGAGACCGAAGAGCTCATGCCGGCCCCGATCCACTATGCCCATGCGATCCTGAAGAAGCTGGCCGAGGTGCGGAAGAACGGCACCGAGCCCAAGCTTGGGCCGGACATGAAGAGCCAGCTCAGCCTGCGCTACGAAGGTGGCAAACCGGTGGAGGCGACGTCGCTGGTGCTCTCTACCCAGCACCTCGACCCGAGCCTGTCGTCGGAAGACGTGCGGGGCATCGTGGAGCCCTACATTCGCAGCATCCTGCCTGAGGGTTGGCTGACCGATGCGACCGAATGGTGGATCAACCCGACCGGCAAGTTCGTGATTGGCGGGCCGGATGGTGACGCGGGCCTGACGGGCCGAAAGATCATCGTGGATACCTATGGAGGCGCGGCGCCCCATGGCGGCGGCGCCTTCTCGGGGAAGGACCCGACCAAGGTGGACCGCTCCGCCGCCTATGCGGCCCGCTATCTGGCCAAGAACGTGGTGGCCGCCGGCATGGCCCAGCGCTGCACGCTCCAGCTTTCCTACGCGATCGGGGTCAGCAAGCCGCTCTCGATCTACGTGGATACCCACGGTACCGGCGAAGTGCCTGAGGCGCAGATCGAGAAGGCGGTGGCCAAGGCGATGGACCTCACCCCGCGCGGCATCCGAACCCATCTGGAGATGAACAAGCCGATCTACCAGCGCACCGCGGCCTATGGCCACTTCGGCCGGGCACCGGAAGCGGATGGCGGCTTTTCTTGGGAGAAGACCGATCTGGTGGACGCCCTCAAGGCGGCGGTCTGACTGGTGTGACAAATGGCGGATCGCGGCGCTCAAGAGGGATTGCCGCGGCCCGCACACCCGCTGACTCCTGTGCCCGATAGGTCGCATTCGCCGCAATTTGCCGGGGTCAGGTGAAAATTGGCCGCAAATTAGCCGAACTTTCATGTTTTCCTTTTACCCAGAAGGGTATGGAGGGCTTGGCATGGCGATCAAGTCGGTCGAAGTTTTTTACAATGTGAATCGCATCCCGGGTCTCTACCCCGGCGACTGGGATGCCGCCCTCGACTTTCGCAACGCTGCCATGGAACTCATCGAGAACGCGCTGATCGAGGCGCGGGCGGGCGAATGGGCCGGAGCCGAGATTGGCTCCTGCGCCCGCACCGGCGAGCCGGAGGTGAACTTCGGCTTCGATGTGCAGGATTTCGACATGGCCGAGGAGATCATCCGCAATGCGGTTGCGGGCACGCCCTATGAGGGCATCCGCGAGATCACCCGGCAGGAGGTGGACGAGAGCGAGTTTCACTAAGGGCAGGTGCGGCACAGACATGGCGCACCTTGCCCTGAGGGCTGCGCGGCTCTAAACCGCCGCCCCATGAGCGAGAACCATTCCAGCAAGCACCGCAGCGGCGCCCCGTGGCGCAACTTCTATGGCCGTCTCAAGGGCAAGGGCCTGCGGGCAAGTCAGGAGACCTACCTCGACGAGGATCTGTCCGCGTTGTCGCCGGGCGCGGTGGGTTGGGAGGAGAACCCCGACCGCACGCCGCTGGACCTAGAGGCGCTGTTTCCAGGCAAGGAGGTCTGGCTGGAGGTGGGCTTTGGCGGCGGTGAGCACATGGTGCATCAGGCGGCGCAGAACCCCGGCGTGGGGATCATTGGGGCCGAGCCCTACATCAACGGCGTGGCGATGCTGCTGGGCAAGATCCGCAGGGCGGGGGTGGAGAACCTGCGCGTGCATCCCGGCGACGTGCGCGACCTTTTCGATGTGCTGCCCGAGGGTTCGGTCTCCAAGGCCTTCCTGCTCTACCCCGACCCCTGGCCGAAGAAGCGCCACCACCGCCGCCGCTTCGTGACGCCCGATTACCTTGAGGCGCTGGCCAAAGTGCTGAAGCCGGGGGCGGAGTTTCGGGTGGCGACGGATATTCCGGACTATGTGCGCCAGACGCTGGAGCAGGTTCCGCGGCATGGCTTCGAGTGGCTGGCCGAGGGGCCGGACGACTGGCGCCAGCCGTGGAGTGATTGGATTTCGACCCGCTATGAGCAGAAGGCGCTCCGCGAGGGACGGGTGCCGCATTATCTGACGTTCCGCAGGGTTTAAGCCGCCCCCGAAAGCGGCTATGCGGTTCCGGCAATTCAGAGGAGCCCGCCCATGTCGTCTCACGGCACGCCCACCCCGATGATTTCCCGCAAGGCTGCGCCGCTGAAGGGCGTGGCGGAGGTGCCGGGCGACAAGTCGATCAGCCACCGCTCGCTGATCCTTGGCGCGATGGCCGTGGGGGAGACGAAGATCACCGGGCTGCTCGAGGGCGAGGACGTGCTCGATACGGCCAAGGCGATGCGGGCGCTGGGCGCCGAAGTGGTGCAGCATGGGGCTGGAGACTGGTCGGTGCATGGCGTCGGTGTCGGCGGGTTCGGTGAGCCGGAAGACGTGATCGACTGCGGCAACTCCGGCACCGGGGTGCGGCTGATCATGGGGGCGGTGGCGACCCATCCGTTTGCGGTGACGTTCACTGGCGATGCCTCCCTGCGCTCGCGGCCAATGGGGCGGGTAACGGAGCCGCTTTCGCTCTTCGGAACAGCATCTTACGGTCGCACGGGCGGGCGGTTGCCGCTGATGATGGTGGGGGCCGAAAGCCCGGTGCCGGTGAGCTACACCACGCCTGTTCCCTCGGCGCAGGTGAAATCGGCGGTGCTGCTGGCCGGGTTGAACGCGCCGGGCGTGACGGTGGTGACCGAGAAGGAAGCCACGCGCGACCATACCGAGCGGATGCTGGCCGGGTTCGGGGCCGAGGTGACGGTGGAGGACACGCCGGAGGGGCGGGTTATCTCCTTGACCGGCCAGCCGGAATTGAAGCCGCAGGTGATCGCCGTGCCGCGCGACCCGTCGTCGGCGGCCTTCCCGGTTTGTGCCGCCCTGGTGGTGCCGGGGTCGGACGTTTTGGTGCCGGGGATCGGGCTGAACCCGACGCGGGCGGGGCTCTTCACCACGCTGCGCGAGATGGGCGCAGACCTGACCTATGAGAATGAGCGCGAAGAGGGTGGCGAGCCGGTGGCGGACCTGCGGGCGAAATTCTCGCCCGATATGAAGGGGATAGAGGTGCCGGCGGAGCGGGCGGCCTCGATGATCGACGAATACCCGGTGCTTTCGGTGGTGGCGAGCTTTGCGGAGGGGGTCACGAAGTGCCCCGGCGTGAAGGAGCTGCGGGTGAAGGAATCCGACCGGATCGACGCGATGGCGGTGGGGCTTAGGGCCTGCGGCGTGGAGGTGAACGAGGGCGAAGATTGGTTTGCGGTCAAAGGCTTGGGGCCGGAAGGCGTGCCCGGCGGGGCGCGGGCGGAGGCGCGGCTGGATCACCGGATCGCCATGAGCTTCTTGATCTGCGGAATGGCCGCGCAGAAGCCTGTGGAGGTGGATGACGCGGGGCCGATCGCGACCTCCTTCCCGATCTTCATGGACCTGATGGGCAACCTTGGTGCGAAGCTGGAAAAGGCGAACGCATGAGGCTGACGGGCGGGTGCCTGTGCGGGGCGGTGACCTATGCCTCGGAAGGGCCGTGGCGACCGGTGATCGCCTGCCATTGCAGCCAGTGCCGCAAGACCACGGGGCACTATGTTTCGGCCACCTCTGTGCCGCGCGAAAGCCTTGCAATCATGGGCGAACCGAAGTGGTTCACCTCGTCGGACGATGCCCGGCGCGGGTTTTGCGGCACCTGCGGGAGCCAGCTGTTCTGGGATGGCGCGGGGGCCAATATCTCGATCATGGCGGGCACGCTGGACGGGCCGACGGGGCTGGAGACCAAGGGACATATCTTTTGCGCCGACAAGGGCGATTACTACGAGATTCCGGGCGGTGTGCGGCGGGCGGAGGGCTATGACCCTGACCTGACGACACGGGTGGATTGAGCCGCCGGGAGCGGGCAGGGTAAGCGAAAGGTTAACCGGGCGACCGGTCTGCAACTGCATGAATGAGGGCGCGATGAAAATCACGGTGGCCATCGACGGGCCGGCTGCGGCGGGGAAGGGGACGATCTCGAAGGCCGTCGCCAAGGAGTTTGGCCTCGCGCATCTTGATACCGGCCTGCTCTACCGTGCGGTGGGGGCCAAGGTGCTGGCGGGGGCCGACCCGGTGGAGGCGGCAGAGGCGCTCACCCCCGATGATCTGACCCCCGAAGATGCGCTGCGCACGCCCGAGGTGGCCCAGGCCGCGAGCCGTGTGGCCGCCGACCCGGAAGTGCGGGAGAAGCTGCTGGAATTTCAGCGCAATTTTGCCCGCCGCGAGGGTGGCGCGGTGCTGGACGGGCGCGATATTGGCACGGTGATCTGCCCCGATGCGGAGGTGAAGCTCTTTGTCACCGCCAGCGCCGAGGCCCGTGCGGAACGGCGGTTTCTGGAGCTTCAGGGCAAGGGCCACGCGGTGACGCGGGAGCAGGTTCTGGCCGATGTGAAGGCGCGGGACGAGCGGGATGCGAGCCGGGATGCGGCGCCGATGGTGGCAGCCGCGGATGCGGTGGAGCTGGATACCACGGAGCTGAGCATAGACGAGGCGCTTGACCGGGCGCGTACGGCTATCCGGCTGAAAGTAAACTAGAAAATTCAGGGTTAACGCTGGTGTTGCGTAAATCGGCAGGCGGAAATCCGCCATGCACAACTGATGCACATTCCATGCACATCTTATGCATATGTCAAAAGACGCAGCGCTCGCGGGGTTAACCATGCGAGGGAGTGTCAGTTGACATCCTCGCGCCGGGTGACGCGAAAAAGTTAACCAGACCTGAACAAAGAATATTGCCCCCGAGAGCAGAATCCCTTTTCTGTTCTTGGCCCCCAGAACCGGGTGAGACCGTGAGGAAGAAAGGCAGAAGGACCACACCGGACATGCATCAGTTGCTCTATCGTTCGATCGCAAATGAAGAGGAATTTGGCGATTCCGATCTCGACATTCTCCTCAAGGCGCTGGAGTTCAACGCCGCCAAGGGCATCACGGGTTATCTGTGGCGCGGACGCGGGCAGTTCTTTCAGGCGCTGCATGGGCCGCGTGTCGAGGTGCTGCCGCTGATGGAACGGATCAGCGCCGACCCGCGCCACAGCGAGGTGGAGGTGCTGATCTCGGAAGATGGCGATGCGCCCTCGCCCTTTGCCGAGTGGGCGATGGGCTACGACTACGTGGCCGAGGACGTGCTGGGAATCTCCTTAGAGGAAGACAACAGCCGCCCGATGATCAGCCCGGCGAAGGCGCGGGAGATCTGGGGCAAGATGATCGAGCAGTCGCACAGCGAGGCCGAATGGGGCGGCGCCTCGCCCTACAGCCGCAAGCCGACCGAGAGCATGGACGCGTGGATCAAGCGGCTTTCGGCGGCGCGGGGCCGGTAGGTCCGCAAGGCTAGGGCGCGGCCTCGACGAACCTCAGCACATGGGCGAAGAGGCTCTTGCGGGTCAGCAGGAGCAGGTGCCCGTCATCCGCAAAGCCGATGAGCCGCCCGCCGCCTGCGCGGCGGCGGAGCGTGTCTGTCTGCCGGGTCGAAAATACCGGGTCTTCGAGGCCGACGAAGAAACCGATGCGGGCGTGGCTCAGGTCGGCGCCTTCGGACAACTCCCAGCGGCGCAGGCTGGCGGAATGGGCCCGCACCAGTGCAGGGCTCGGATCGGAGATTTGCGGGGCGTGCTCGGCGGAGAGGGTCTCGATCTGCTCCGAAAAGCCGGGGTCGGCGCGGTTGTTGCGGCCGTAGAGCAGGGTCTTCCAGTATTCGTCCCAGATGGCCTTGCGGGTGAAGCGCTCGGCGCGGGTGGCAGCTGAGATCACGTCGCCCGCGCCGCGCAATATGGTCTCCATCCCGCCCGCGTGCTCGGGCGAGGGTGAGATAGCCGCCACGGTGACGGGGCGGGGCGCGAGCAGGGCCGCGGCCTCCAGCGCAATCGCACCGCCGGCGGAGTAGCCGACGAGGGTGAGGTCCTTGTCGGGGTAGCGGCGGGCGAAGCGGGCGATTTCTTCTGCTGCGCCGGTGATCGAGAGCTGGTGGTCGAGCGGCAGGCCGTCCATCCCCGGAAAGCGGTAGTAGGCGAGGCCGCGGCCGCGCGCGGCCCAATGGTTGGTGGGGGCGAAGATATCGACCGAGGCGAGGGCGCCGGGGATCATCACGGTGAGCCGCGGCGCGGCCTCAATCTGGGCGGATCGGGCCGGGTTGATCGCAAGCGGGCTCTCGCCCTCGGGCAGGGCGGGCGGCGCGGCGCAGGCGGCGAGCAGGAGGAGGGGGGCGAGGAGGGCACGCATGGGCGCGACCTTAGGGCGGCGCGGGGCCGCCGAAAAGCGGTGAAACCCCTTGCCATGCGGCGTTTGAGCGGCTAAACGCCCCTTCGTCAAGCCGCCGTGAGAGCTGCTGGCGGAGAACTCGGGCAGGGTCGGAGCCTTCCGGCCCTGTATTGTTTTTGCCCCTGTTCTTTTCCGGCAGCGCCGAACGGCATCAGACCAACCCCAAGACCGGCGGAGACAACCGCACGGCCAGAAACCACTAGTAAGGATATACACGCCACATGGCTCAGAACGCATCCATGGAGGAATTCGAAGCCCTCCTTTCCGAAAGCTTCGAGATTGACACGCCCGACGAGGGCTCTGTTGTCAAAGGCAAGGTCATCGCCATCGAGGCGGGCCAAGCCATCATCGACGTGGGCTACAAGATGGAAGGCCGCGTTGATCTGAAAGAATTCGCCAACCCCGGTGAAGCCCCCGAGCTGGCCGTCGGTGACGAGGTCGAGGTGTTCCTCGATCGCGTCGAGAACGCCCGCGGCGAGGCTTCGATCTCCCGTGACAAGGCCCGCCGCGAAGAGGCTTGGGACCGTCTGGAGAAGGCTTACGCCGACGAAGAGCGCGTTGAAGGCGCCATCTTTGGCCGCGTGAAGGGTGGCTTTACCGTCGATCTCGGCGGCGCCGTGGCCTTCCTGCCCGGCTCCCAGGTTGACGTGCGCCCCGTGCGCGACGCCGGCCCGCTGATGGGCCTCAAGCAGCCGTTCCAGATTCTGAAGATGGACCGTCGCCGTGGCAACATCGTGGTATCGCGCCGTGCGATCCTCGAAGAGTCCCGCGCCGAGCAGCGCGCCGAGGTGATCGGCAACCTCTCCGAAGGCCAGACGGTCGACGGCGTGGTGAAGAACATCACCGAATACGGTGCCTTCGTGGACCTCGGCGGTGTCGACGGCCTGCTGCACGTGACCGACATGGCATGGCGCCGTGTGAACCACCCCTCCGAGATCCTCTCTATCGGCGAGACGATCAAGGTGCAGGTCATCAAGATCAACAAAGAGACTCACCGCATCAGCCTCGGCATGAAGCAGCTGCAGGACGATCCGTGGGATACCGTGGAAGCCAAGTTCCCGCTGGATTCGGTGCACACCGGCCGCGTGACCAACATCACCGACTACGGTGCGTTCGTCGAGCTGGAGCCGGGCGTCGAGGGCCTTGTTCACGTGTCCGAAATGTCTTGGACCAAGAAGAACGTGCACCCCGGCAAGATCGTCTCCACCTCGCAGGAAGTGGAAGTCATGGTGCTGGAGATCGATAGCGCCAAGCGCCGTGTGTCGCTGGGTCTCAAGCAGACCATGCGCAACCCGTGGGAGGTCTTCTCCGAGACCCATCCCGAGGGCACCGAGGTCGAGGGCGAGGTCAAGAACATCACCGAGTTCGGTCTGTTCATCGGCCTGCCGGGCGACATCGACGGCATGGTTCACCTCTCCGACATCAGCTGGGACGAGCGTGGCGAGGATGCGATCCAGTCGTACCGCAAGGGCGACGTGGTCAAGGCCGTTGTTACCGAGACCGACGTGGACAAGGAGCGCATCTCGCTCTCCATCAAGGCGCTGGGCGGTGACAAGTTCGCCGAGGCCGTTGGTGGCGTGAAGCGTGGCGACATCATCACCGTGGAAGTGACCGCGATCGAGGATGGTGGCGTTGAGGTGGAGTACGAGGGCATGAAGTCCTTCATCCGCCGCTCCGACCTGAGCCGCGACCGTGCCGAGCAGCGCCCCGAGCGCTTTGGCGTGGGCGACAAGGTGGATGTGCGCGTGACCAACGTGGACAGCAAGACCCGCCGTCTGGGCCTGTCGATCAAGGCACGCGAGATCGCCGAGGAGAAGGAAGCCGTGGAGCAGTATGGCTCGTCGGACTCCGGTGCCTCGCTAGGCGACATCCTGGGCGCCGCGCTGAACAAGGACGACTGATCCTTCAGCCGGGCGTAAAGCCCGAAAGATTTGGGGCCTCCGCTGCTGGCGGGGGCCCTTTTTTGTTGGGCCGGTCTTGTGTTGGACCGGGCGCGGGGGCGGCGCTCCCACCCGCCCACCCCGCGCCGCCCCGGCGCAGAATGGCACCGTGATGCCCGGCTTTCGGCCGGTGCACGGGCGGCGGGGGCGGGTTGGAGAATTTTCAGCAAGAAAATGCAAGAGGGTGGCGCCCACCGGGTGGGCAGGCGCCACGGGGTTTTGGTCAGCCCGGGGAGCGCAGGCGGAGGACCGGCTGATCGAAGCGCGGGTCGTGCCGTTCGCCCAGTTCGGTGAAGCCGTAGCGGGCGTAGAAGCGGCGGCCGATCTCGTTTCGCTTGAAAACGTCGAGCTCGAGCGTGCACTTGCGGCGGAGCGCGTCATCCATCAGCGCCCTGCCGTGACCTTGGCCGCGGTGGGCCGGGTCCATGAAGAAGCCGCCGACCTCGGTAGGTGTGCCGGGGATGAGGGCGATGAAGCCGCGTGGCCCGTTGCCATCATCCCAGACATGGGTTTCGGCATTGGGCAGGTAGAGGCTGCGCACCTCTTCTGCGGCCTTGCGGATGAAATCTTCGCCCAGAAAGCCATGCGCGAGGCGGCTGGCTTGGGTGAAGATGCGCACGATGGCGTCGTCGTCGTCGCCGGGAGAGTAGGGTCGTATCAATGGTTTGATCCCGTGATGTTGGGTGTCATGGAGGCACAGGGCCAGCTGCCGCCGCGAGGGCGGGCTGCGCGTGGGCGGGTGCCCGGGGTGGCACCTCAGCGGGGTGCCGGCAGAACCATCAGTGCATCAAATCTCCATTGATGGGGGCTGTGTAGCGGCGCGGCGGGTGTGCGGCAAGGCTTGCGGCTCGGGCAGTTTCATGGCTGGTTGGCGCCATGCTTTTGGCCCGCAACCGAAATTTCCGCCTGCTGTTTTCTGCCACTTCGGTCTCGAATCTCGGAGACGGGGTCTCGGCTCTGGCGGTGCCGTGGCTGGCGACGCTGTTGACCCGCGACCCGCTGCTGATCGCGCTGGTGCCCTTTGCCGGCTCCCTGCCGTGGATGCTGTTTGCGATCCCGGCGGGGGCGGTGGTGGACCGGTCGGACCGGCGGGCGCTGATGGTGCGGGCCGATGTGCTCCGGGTGCTGTTGACGATGGGAATCGTGGCGCTGGCGCTGCGGATGCCCGAGGGCGGCGGAGCCTTGCCGGTGATGGCGCTGGCGGGGCTGGCGTTTTTGCTCGGCAGTGCCGAGGTGGTGCGGGACAACGCCGCGCAGACCTTTTTGCCCGCAGTAGTGGAGCCGGGCGATCTGGAGGCGGCGAACGGACAGCTCTGGAGCGCTGAGCAGGTGGCAGGGCATTTCGTGGGGCCGCCGCTGGCAGGTCTGCTCATTGCCTGGGCTGTGCCTGCGCCGTTTTTGCTCGATGCGGTGACATTCGCGCTGGCCGCCTGGCTGGTTTGGGCGATCTCGGTGCCGCGGCGGGTGGCGCCGACGCGGCGGCGACTATGGGAGGAGTTGGGCGAGGGCTGGCGCTGGCTGCGCGGGCAGGCGCTGCTCTTTCGGCTGGCGGTGATGCTGGGACTGATCAATTTTGTCCACATGGCGTCTCTCACGGTGCTGGTGCTCTTCAGCCAAGAGATTCTCGGACTGTCGGCGGCGGGGCATGGGGTGTTGCTGGCGGTGGGCGCGGGCGGGGCGGTGCTGGGCGGAGTGCTCGGGCCGCGAGTCAGCGCGCGCTTCGGGGCGACGGCCACGGTGCGGCTGGCGCTTTGCCTTATGCCGCTGCCGTTCTTCATGCTGGGGCTTGGCGCCTCGCCGCTGCTGGCCGGCCTGGCGCTGGTGCTGGAGGCGGTGGCCGCGATGCTGTGGAACATCGTCACGGTGAGTTGGCGGCAGCGGATCATTCCCGATGCGCTGCTGGGCCGGGTGAATGCGCTCTACCGGTTCTTTGGCTGGGGCATGATGCCGCTGGGCGCGCTTGCAGGCGGGGCGCTGGTGGCGCTGGCGGAGCCGGGGCTGGGCCGCGAAATGGCGCTGCGGATGCCCTATGTTCTGGGCGGTGCGGGCATGCTGGCGCTGGCGCTCTACGGCATCGCACGGCTGCGATTTTAGCCGCCTCCGATTCGGGCAATGCTGCGTTGCGGCACCTGTGCGCAGGGCATGCTGCGCCGCCAAAGCCTTGGTTTTTCAGGCGGAAAATGGAGCATGGGCGCGTAAAAGACGTGAATTGACGCAATCGCCCCGTTTCGGATGCTGAAAATTGTGCCTATAGTCGGGGCAGAAGCCAGACATGGAATCGTGGCCGAAAAAGCGTCCTTTAGGGGGGAAGCATGATCCGATCGGAATTGATTCAGAAAGTCGCTGACGAGAATCCGCATCTCTATCAGCGTGACGTCGAGCGGATCGTGAACACCATCTTCGAAGAGATCATTGGCGCGATGGCCAGCGGCGACCGTGTGGAGCTTCGGGGCTTCGGGGCGTTCTCGGTCAAGAAACGCGATGCCCGCGTGGGCCGCAATCCGCGCACCGGAGAGGCGGTGGACGTGGAAGAGAAGCATGTGCCCTTCTTCAAGACCGGCAAGCTCTTGCGCGACCGCCTGAACGGCAAGTAATCTGCCCGCATGATCCGTTATCTTCGCTGGGGCTTTCTGGCCCTCCTCGCCATTGTTCTCATCACCCTTGCCCTGGCCAACCGTGAGCCGGTGACGCTGAAGCTGTTGCCCGGCGAACTGGCCGATCTGCTGGGGCTGCCCTACCAGATCACGCTGCCGCTGTTCGTTTCGCTCTTTGCGATGATCGCGCTGGGCATCCTAATCGGCTTCGTCTGGGAGTGGTTCCGCGAGCACAAGCACCGGGCCGAGGCGGCGCGGCAGGCGAAGGAAGCGCGGCGGGCGAAGAAGGAGCTCGACGCGGTGAAGCGGGAGACCGGGCAGGAGCAGGACGAGGTTCTGGCGCTGCTGGACGACCGCAAGGCGGGCTGAGATGGCTGACATCCGGGTAAAGATCTGCGGGCTGAAACGCCCGGAGGACATGGCTGCCGTGGCGGAGGCCGGGGCGGCCTATGTGGGGCTGAACTTTTTTGAGCCGAGTCCGCGTTACGTGAGCCCGGATGAGGCGCGTGATCTGGCGCTGCTGGCGCCTGAGGGGTTGGCGAAGGTCGGCCTCGTGGTGGATGCGGGTGACGCGCTGCTCGACGAGATCGTGGGCGCGGTGCCGCTGGATATCATCCAGCTTCATGGCAAGGAGAGCGCCGAGCGGGTGCAGCAGGTGCGGGACCGTTACGGATTGCCGGTGATGAAGGCGGTGGGCGTGGCCACAGAGGCCGATTTGCCGCTGCTGGACGACTATGGCCGCGTGGCCGACATGCTGCTGGTGGACGCCAAGCCCGCGCCGGGAGACGAGCTGCCGGGCGGGAACGGGCTGCCGTTCGACTGGCGGCTCATTGCCGGGCGACGCTGGCCGGTGCCGTGGATGCTGGCGGGCGGGTTGCATGCAGGCAACGTGGCCGAGGCGGTGGCCCGGACGGGCGCGCGGCAGGTTGATCTCTCTTCTGGCGTGGAGCGTGAGAAGGGGGTGAAGGATGCGGGCCTGATCCGCGCCTTCCTGGAGGCCGTCGCCGGGGTGCCTGCGTGAGCGTGAGCTTCCGCGAGGCGCGGCGCGAGGATGTGCCGGCCGTGGTGGCGATGCTGGCGGATGACATGCTTGGGCAGGGCCGCGAGAAGGCCGATCTTTCGATTTACTATGCCGCGTTCGACGCGATGGCCGCAGAGGGCGGCAACCTCGTGATCGTGGGCGAAGAGGGCGGGGAGGTGGTGGCGACCTATCAGCTCACCGTTATCTCGGGTCTGTCGCTGGCAGCGGCCCGGCGGGCGCAAGTGGAGAGCGTGCGGGTGGCGAGCCGGATGCGCGGGCAGGGCGTGGGGCAACAGATGTTTGCCGATGTCGAGGCGCGCGCGAAGGCGGCGGAGTGCAGCCTTGTGCAGCTCACGATGAACGCGAGCCGGGTGGACAGCCACAGATTTTACGAGGGGCTGGGGTTTGAGGCCAGCCACGTGGGGTTCAAGAAATATCTGTGAGGCGTGTGGTTTGCGGTGTGTCGGGACGAGTCCCGATTTACGCGGGCAGCACTTTCAACACGGCCTGGGTGGTGCGGTCGATGTGGTCTTTCGACAGGCGGATCGCCTCGGGGGCCTGCCGGGCGAGGGTGGCCTCCATGATCGCGGCGTGCTCGGCCTGAAGGTCGCGGGCCGGGTCGGGGTTGGTCAGTGATATCCGGCGGTAGCGCTCGTGCTGGTAGTAGATCAGGCTGCGCAGCCGCTTGAGCCACGGGCTGTCGCAGGCGGCGACGAGGGCCTCGTGGAAGGTGCGGTTCTTGTCTTCCCAGCTGTCGGAACCTTCGGCGGGGTCGGTCTTGCGGCGGGTGTCGGCTTTGCTTAGCGCGTAGTAGGCGGCGACGATCCCGGCCTCCCATGCGTCATCCCCGGCTTCGATGGCACGGTGCAGCGCCTCGCTCTCCAGCTCGCAGCGGACGCGGGATATATCGCGCAGTTCGTCCGCGGAGACGGGTGCGACGGAGAAACCGCGCTGGGGTTCAAACAGCACAAGAAACTCGGAGGTGAGCTTGGAGAGCGCCTCGCGGAGCGGGCTGGCGCCGATGCCGTAGGTTTCGGAGAGCTGGGCGATGCGGAGGCGGGATTCGGGGGCGAGGCGGCCGGAGACGATATCGCCGCGCAGCATGGCATGGGCGCGGTCTGAGAGGGTTTCCTGAGCGATGTTCATCGGGCGGCCTGTGCTTTTGTGCGACGCTAGCAGCGCTGAGTTGAGCGATCAACGATGGAGCCGGGCAACATCGCGCAAAGGCGGATTGTCGATAATTGGCGGCGGCTGGGACGATCAGGCAAGCCGGGCGCCCGGGGCGATGGTGGGCGGCGCGGCGTTGAGCGCGTCGCGGGCGAAGCCGGCGGCGGATTGGTAGCGGGCCATGAATTCGGCGCGCTCGGCGGGCGGAATCACCGCGTCGATCTCGTCGAAATGGCCGCCGCAGCGGTCGTTCACCATGTTCAGCAGGCCGAAGGGGCCGGCGCCGCGGTTGCGCAGGATCACCTCGGAGATGGGGCCGCAGAGCTTGGCGTTATAGGCGGCGAGGGCCTCTGGCGTGACGCCGTGGGCCAACAGTGCCGCGCCGATCTCGCGGGCATCGACCACGGCTTGGCTCGCGCCGTTGGAGCCGGTCGGATACATCGCGTGGGCGGCATCGCCCATCAGCGCCACCGGGCCATCGACCCATGTTTCCACGGGGTCACGGTCGATCATCGGGTTTTCGAAGGCGGTGTCGGCGCCCGAGATCAGGGCGGGCACATCGAGCCAGTCGTAGCGCCAGTCTTCAAAGTGATGGATGAAGTCGGAGATCGGGGCGGGGCGGAACCAGCCGGACTTGCGCGCCTCGGCCTCGTCGAAGGTGACCTCGGCGATCCAGTTGATCAGGGCGAGGCCGGTCTCCGGGTCGGGGTGGGAGATCGGGTAGATCACCATGCGCTGGCGGTGGGTGCCCAGCCCGATGAAAGAGGACCCGGTGCGGATGGGTTTGGCCAGCGTGGTGCCGCGCCACATCAGCGCGCCGCCCCAGTGGATTGGCGGCTGGCCGGGGTGCATTTGCGCGCGCACGGCGGAGTGGATGCCATCGGCGCCGATGAGCAGGGTGCCCTCGGCCTCGGAGGTGGTGTTGTCGGTGTGCTCGACATGGGCAGTCACGCCGCTCTCGGTTTTGCTGTAGCCGGTGATGCGGCTGCCGAGGCGCAGGGCCTCGGGGCCTGCCCGCTCGATCAGCGTATTGGCGAGCAGCATGTGGAGCTGCCCGCGATGGGCGGCGTATTGCGGCCATTTGTACCCGGCATCCAGCCCGCGCGGCTCGGCATAGATTTCCTTGCCGTTCAGCCCGACGAGCGCCCACTCGCGGGCGGGCAGGCCAACGGTATCGAGCTGCTCCGCGCCGATGCCGAGATCGTAGAGCTCGCGCACCGCATTGGGTTGCAGGTTGATGCCCACGCCGAGCGGCTTCAGCTCGCGGGTGCTCTCGAAGACGGTGCAGGGCACGCCGATCTGGTGCAGCGTCAACGCCGTGGCCAGCCCGCCGATGCCGCCGCCTGCGATGAGAACGTGGGGATGTGTCATGCGCGTGGTCTCCTCCCGAGGTCGCGCGGTTTTAGCAGCTGGGCCGGGGTGAGCAAGGCGCGGCGGGCCGGGGTGGCCCGGTGGCGGACTGCTAGAACAGGCTCGCCACCGCGCCGACGATGAGCGGTATGGGCAGCGAGATGGCCAGCCGCAGCGCCATGGTGCGGCCACCCATGAACGGCAGCTCGTAGGCCAGCAGCTTGGTCAGTGAGAAGAGGCTCCACGAGGTGACATAGGTGAGCGCCGCGGCCGGGGTTGCGCCGAGTTTCAGCGCGGCGGCGGCCAGCGCGAAGCTGACGAATGCGCCGCCGGGGGTGACCGGGCCGAGCAGGGTGGCGAGCAACAGGGCAGTGAGGCCCGCGCCAGCGCCGAAGAGGGCGCGGATCTGGTCGGCGGGCATCAGCTCGGCCAGCAGGGCCGCGCCGATCATGGCAGTGAAGAGCCGGGGCAGGGTGAAGGCGGCGAGGTTGGCTGCGCCGCTGAGGGCGGCGCGGCGGCTCGATGGCGTGGCCAGCTTGTGCCAGGTCAGCGCGGCGAGGGCGAAGAGCAGGACGGTGCCGATGAGGATGTTCATGGCCCGGCCCTCCGGCGCCGCAGGGTCAGCGCCCGTGCCGCCAGCCCCACCGCCAGCGGTGCGGGCAGGCAGAGCGCGATGCGAAGGGCGACGAGGTGCCAGTCGAGAAAGGAGAGCTCCCAGATCAGGGTGCGGTTCAGCGACAGCAGCGACCAGCCGGTGACGAAGGCCAGCGTTGCGCCGATGTCGGCCCCGGCGGCAAAGAGCGCGGCGGCGAGCGGAAAGGTCATGCCCGGCCCGCCGGGCAGCAGCGCACCGGCAGCGGAGGCGAGCAGCAGGCCGCGCCATCCGCTCTCCTGCCCGATCAGCGCCGAGACCTTCTCACGCGGGAGCAGCAGCGGGATGGCCGCGGCCACGAAGAGGCCCGCACCGACCTTGGGCAGAAGCACGGCGATGAATCCGAGCGCCCCGAGGGCAGTGGCGAGCGCATGGGCGGCGCCGTATTTGGCGGTGACCAGTGCGGCGGCCAGCAGGGTGACGGCGAGTAGCACGATGAACCCGCCGTCGATGATCTTGCGGCGGGGCGGTGGGCTATCGGTGCTGGTGTGAGGCGCGCTGCTCATTGGCCCCGTTGTCGGCCCTGCCGCGCCGCGCTGCAACCGCTAACCGGGTTTCGCCCGCGCCGAGAGCCGCGCGATCAGCGCCCGTGCCTCGGGCGGCGGGGCGGTTTCGGCGCGGCGATAGTCGCTGCCGTCGGGGTTGCGGGTGAGCAGGCCCATCCCGATCAGCGAGCGCCGCAGGATCGCGGCATCGTCGAAGAGGTGGGCCTTGTTCAGCGCCCCGTTCACCTCGCGCTCGTGCAGGGTGGTCGCGGCGGGCAGGCGGGCCCAGAGCGCCCAAAGGCAAAGCTCCTGCACCGCGCGGCGGGCGGGCCATTGGCGCAGGCGAGCGGCGGCGTCCCATTGGGCGAGGGCGCGCTCCACGCGGGCGTGGTCGGCGGGTGGCTCGGGCAGGGCGTCGAGCCGGGCGCGGGCGGTGTTGGCAGCGATCAGGTGCTGGTAGTTCCGGAAGCCCGACGCGCGGGCCAGCATGTTGAGCAGGCTCTGGTGGCCCGGGGCTGGGGCCAGCTGGCGGGAAAGGGCGCGGGCAAAGGCCGAGAGGTCCGGCACGGTGAGGGGAACGGGGGTTTTGGGCATGACATATCCTCGGGCGCGCCGGGTTGCTGTCGGTGGTCGCCGGCTTCCGACGCGGCGCTGGGGATGTCAGGCACGCGAAGATCAGAGGCTGCTTTCAGCTTGCCCCGGAGGGCACGGCGACGCCTGGGCAACAGCCTGCCCTGACCGAGGGGTAGCGCGGCGCGGCGGCAAAGGCAATCCGCGCGGATTTTAGGCGCCGGTGAACCCTTCCTTAAGGTGGCGGGTGTTACGGGGGCGGAGAATTCATCCAGCCATGGAGACAGAGATGAGAGCCTTCCGCAGATTCGCCGCACCGCTGGCCGCCCTCCTCCTCGCCAGCCCTCTTGCGGCCGCCGACGGGGTCGAGGCCGATGCCGTGACCTTTGCTCAGGTGGCCGCGCTCGAGGGCCCCGCCGCCGCGCTGGGGCAGGGCATGCGGGCCGGGATCACCGCCGCTTTCGAGGAGGCGAACCGAGCGGGCGGCGTGCATGGCCGCAAGGTGATGCTGGACGCCTTCGATGATGGCTACGAGCCGGATCGGTCGGTCGCCCATGTGCTCCATGTGATCGAGGGGCGTGCCCACATCGGCTTCATCGGCCCGGTCGGCACCCCAACGGCGCTGGCGACCCAGCCCGAGGCGACGGCGGCGGGGATGCCCTATGTCGGCCCCTTCACCGGCGCGGGTTTTTTGCGGGCGCCGGAACTGACCAACGTGGTGAACGTGCGGGCCACCTATGGCGCCGAGACCGAGGCCTGGATCGCCCATCTGGTGGACGAGCTGGGCATGAAGAACATCGCGATCCTTTATCAGGATGACGGATTTGGCCGGGTAGGCCTTGATGGCGTGACCGCCGCGCTGGAGAAGCGCGGGATGAGCCTTGCCGCCTCGGGCAAGTACACCCGCAACACGGTGGCGGTGAAGTCGGCGCTGCTCGACATCCGCAAGGCCAAGCCGGATGCGGTGGTGATGGTGGGAGCCTACAAGCCGATTGCCGAGTTCATCCGGCTGTCGAAGACGCTGAAGTTCGAGCCGACCTTCGTGAACATCTCCTTCGTTGGCTCCGAGGCGCTGGCTGGGGAGCTGGGAGATGCGGGCGAAGGGGTGATCATCAGCCAGGTGGTGCCTTTCCCGTGGGATGGCGCGTTGCCCATCGTGGCCGAGTATCAGGCGGCGATGACGGCGATGGACCCGGCGGCGCACCCCGGCTTCGTCACGCTCGAAGGCTACCTGACCGGCCGCGTTGCGCTGCGGGCGCTGGAGGCTGCCGGCCCCGAGCTGACCCGCGAGCGCTTTCTGGCCGCGCTGAACGGCCTTGGCACCTTCGACCTCGGCGGCCTCGCCTTCACCTACGGCGCGGGAGACAACCAAGGGCTCGACACGGTGTTCCTGACCCGGATCACGGCGGACGGCGGCTTTGAAACGGTCGTGAGCGGCGGCGGCTCGTAACGCCGTTGGCATTCATCCGGGCGGGGCGCTGTGCCTCGCCCGCTCCCCATTCCTTGCCCAGCAGCGGAGACACAGCGTGACCCGTATCAACTCCATCTTCGGCAGCATCGCGGCGAAATTCGCGATCATCCTCGTGGCGCTGGGCGCGATGACGACCGCGGCCATCGTGATCGGCTTGCTGGTCTTCGGCGCGCTCTCGGACGGGCTGGAGGCCTTCATCGAAGAGAACCTGCCGGGCATCGAGGCCAGTGTGGATGTGACCGCGCGGACAGGCGAAGTGCAGGGTGCGCTGACCGATGTGCTCTTGGCGCAGGAACCCGAGGCGCTGAAGGCCGCGGGGGTGGAGTTGAGTGATGGCGTGGTGGCGCTGAAGACCGCGGCCCGTACATTGCCGGTCGCCGCGCGAGACGAGATCGAGCCGCTGCTTGCCGAGCTGGATGTCGCCAACGCGGCGATGGTGCGCGCGCTGGAGCGGCGCTTTGCCGAGCAGGCGCGGGTGACTTCGCTGATCACCGCCTTCGTCCGCCTGTCCGATCAGGCCAACGGGGCGTTGGTGAGCATGGCGGACGATGCCTATTTCGAGCTGCAGATCGGCGGCGAGGAAACGGTGGAGACGGTCACCACCACCCTCCGCGGCCTTGTCGAGCGTGAGTTCGCGCAGATGGTCGCGCTGATGGAGGTGCGCGGCGAGATCAACCTGTTGACCGGGTTGACGCTGGTGCTGGCGGATGAGCCGGACATGTTCATCGAGGCAATCCTCGGGGATCTGGCCAGCTCGAGCCTTGGCCAACTCGACGCGGCGCTGGCCAAGCTGCCGCCAGAGGCTGTGGATGCAGAGCAGATGGGCCAGATCCGCGAGGTGGTGGCATTCTTCCGCGAGCGACAGGAACTCAAGGACTACGCTGCCCCGAACTTGAGGCAGGATGTTCTCGGGCGTCGGCAATCGAGCGCGGCGGCGGTGAACAGCGCCATCGATGACATGAGCTTTGCCCTCGCCATCCGCGCGCAGGAAGCGGCCAACGGCAATGAGGCGGCGATCCGTCACCTGATGGATGTGCAGGTCAACCGGATGCGGCTCTCTGGCGAGATCGGCATCGCGATCAAGGCGGTGCTGGCGCAGGCGCTTCTGGGGGTGGCCTCGCAGGATCCGGGCACGGCTGCGGGCGCGCAGGCCACCGTGGATGGCGCGCTGCAGCATCTGGACGACCTGCTCGAAGGGTTCGACCTGCCGGAACAGCTTGTGCCCATTCTTGATGAGATGCATCGGATCGTCTCGCCCGACGACGGCGTTGTGCGCGCCCGCCGCAGTATGCTCGATAGCCAGATCGCCGCCGCGCAGCGCTCGGCGGTGTCCGGCGAGGCCATTGCGCGCATTTCCGAGGCGGCCCGCCTCAATGCGAGCCACGCGGTCACCGAAGTGGTCGGCGGGAGCGAGGCGATTCTGGGCCGAACGGATCGCGCCCGCAGCCAGTTTCAGCAGATCGCGATCGCCGGCCTCGTTCTGCTGCTCATCGCGCCGGTGGTGACATGGGCGCTCATCCTCCGCCCGATGGCGCGGGTCACGGCAGCGACCGAACGGCTCTCCCGCGGCGACCTGTCGCCGGTGGAGGGCTTCGAGCGAACCGGCGGCGAGATCGGCCGGATGGCAGGCGCCTTGAAGGTGTTCCGCGACGGGATGATCGAGCGTGAGGAGATGCAGGCGGCCGAGCGTGAGCGCGAGGCACGTGAACTGGAGCGCCAGCGCAAGGAAGAGACGGAGAAGCAGATCCGCGAGGCGGAGGCCCGCGAGGCCGAGCGCCGCCGCGAGGCGGAGGAACGCGCGCGCGAGGCCGCCGAGGCGGAAGAGCGCGAGAAGATCCGCGCGGCGGCGGAGGAAGAGCGCCAAGCCCGGGCCGCCGAGCAGCAAGAGGTCGTCGACCGCCTTGCCGCTGCCCTCGACCAGCTTGCCGCCGGCGACCTGACCGTGGCGATCGAGACCGAATTCGCAGGCACCTACGAGAGCCTGCGCCAGAATTTCAACGCCGCGGTGGCAACACTTGAAGACCTCATCACCGCGCTGGCCGGCAGCGCGGGCACGGTCCGGACCACCTCGCAGGATATCAGCGCGGCCGCGAAAGACCTG
This sequence comes from Vannielia litorea, assembly GCF_019801175.1. Taxonomy (NCBI): domain Bacteria; kingdom Pseudomonadati; phylum Pseudomonadota; class Alphaproteobacteria; order Rhodobacterales; family Paracoccaceae; genus Vannielia; species Vannielia litorea. The sequence goes on along the minus strand of NZ_JAHVJR010000001.1, from coordinate 2,584,724 downwards.
GCCCGCCGGACCGAGAGCAGTGCCGCGACCCTCGAGCAGACCTCTGCTGCGGTGACGGAGCTGAGCGAGAGCGCTGGCTCCACTGCCGAGCGCGCGAAGGAGGCGGACCGGATCATGCAGGTCACCCGCGAGAACGCGGTGACCAGCCAGGGCACGGTGCGCAATGCGGTCGAGACGATGACGGAGGTGGAGGCCTCCTCGGCGGCGATTTCCAAGATCGTCGACCTGATTGACGACATTGCCTTTCAGACCAACCTGCTTGCGCTCAATGCGGGCGTCGAGGCGGCGCGCGCGGGCGAGCAAGGCCGGGGCTTTGCTGTGGTCGCGATGGAAGTTCGCTCGCTGGCCCATCGGTCCTCCGATGCCGCCAAGGAGATCAACGATCTCATCAATTCCACCCGCGACCGGATCACCCGGGGGGTGTCGCAGGTGGGTGAGGCGGGCGATGCGCTGGATGGCATCCTCGAACTGGTCAGCTCGGTTTCGGAGCAGATCACTGCGATTGCAGGGGCGGCCAACGAGCAGTCTTCGGGCGTGCGCGAGATCAGCCTCGCCGTGGCCCAGCTTGACCGGGCCACGCAGGACAACGCGGCGATGTTCGAGCAATCCGCTGCCTCCAGCCAATTGCTGACCGAGGAAGCCAGAACGTTGTTCGACCTCTCGGCGCGGTTCCGCACACGCGACACCGCCGCGCCGGAAGGCGCGGCCACCGAGAGCCACGCGGCCGAAGGCTGCGCCACGGCGCCTGCGGCGCCTCTGCCCCAAGCCGCCGCAGGCGGCGATGAGGAACTCGGCGAAGCCGAGGCACAGGCCGTGCCATTCGCGCGGAGCGCCTAAGCCGTGTGCCCGGAGGGGCGCGAGGCGCGTTTGTGATACGTACGCCGCGCGGACCATTCCGCAAGGCCTCGGCAGAGGCCGCGTTGTCATGAAAGTTTGATCCAAACGTCACAGATCCTTTGTGGCACCCCTGCTAGCTGCCCCCGAAAAAACCGGGGGACCGCTCTGCATGCTCGTCATCGACAAGCTGACCAAGCGCTTTGGCGCAAACACGGCCGTAAGTGCCGCCAGCTTCACCGTGGACCAGCCGATGATGATCGGCATCATTGGCCGGTCGGGCGCGGGCAAGTCGACTCTTCTGCGGATGCTCAACCGGCTGACCGATGCCTCCGAAGGCGCGATCCGTTTCGAGGGGCGCGATGTGCTGGGGCTCAGCGGCGCGGCCCGCCGGGGATGGCAGGCCGACTGCGCGATGATCTTCCAGCAGTTCAACCTCGTGCCGCGGATGGACGTTGTCTCGAACGTGCTGCACGGCACGCTTGGTCGTCGCTCGACGCTGTCCACCTTCTTCAACCTCTACCCGCGCGACGACATCCACCGCGCCATAGACATTCTTGACCGGCTCGGTATCGCCGAGCAGGCGCCAAAGCGCGCCGAGGCGCTGAGCGGCGGGCAACAACAACGCGTGGCCATCGCCCGCGCCCTGATGCAGGACCCCAAGATCATTCTCGCCGACGAGCCCATCGCCTCGCTCGATCCGATGAACGCCCAGGTCGTCATGCAATCGCTGCGCCGCATCCACGAGGAAGACGGTCGCACCGTCATCGCCAACCTCCACACGCTCGATACCGCGCGGCGCTATTGCGACCGGGTGATCGGCATGCGCGACGGGCGGATCGTGTTCGATGGCACACCCGAGCTGCTGACCACCGACATGGCGCGCGAGATCTATGGCGCCGACGAGAGCTTCAGCGAAGAGGCGACCTCGACCGAGATCCGCGACCACGACCCGCAAGCCGCGATGCGCGGGGCGATGACGCCCCCGCCCGTGCGCGCCTGAGTTTCCAACCCGCCCCGGCAAAGCCAAAGGGCACAAAGACCAAACCGGAAAGAGAGAGACAGATGAAACACCTGATTGCTGCCGCCCTGGCCACGACCGCGCTCGCAGGCGCCGCCACCGCCCAGGACATCACCGAGTTCAACATCGGCATCCTTGGCGGCGAAAACGCCCAGGACCGGCTGAACAACCACGAATGCCTGAAGGCCTACACCGAAGAAGCCCTCGGCGTGCCGGTCAAGCTCTTCGCCCCGGCCGATTACAACGGCGTGATGCAGGGCCTGCTCGGCGGCACGCTCGACATGGCCTGGCTCGGCGCCTCCTCCTATGCCGGCGTCTACCTGCAAGACCCGGAGGCCGTGACCCCGGTGCTCGTCAAGATCAACCTCGACGGCTCCTACGGCTACCACTCCATCGGTTTTGCCCGCAAGGACAGCGGCATCACCTCGCTGGCCGACATGCATGGCAAGACCTTTGGCTTTGGCGACCCCAACTCCACCTCGGGCTACCTGATCCCCTCGGTCGAGATCCCCACCGCCGGTGAGGGCATCACCATGGAGAGCGGCGAGTACTTCGGTGAGGTCAAGTTCACCGGCGGCCACGAGCAGACCATCGTTGCTGTGAACAACGGCGACATCGACGCCGGCGTGACCTGGGCCGACGGCCAGGGCGAGTGGGAAGACGGCTTCAACTCCGGTGCACTGCGCAAGGCGGTGGACGCGGGCCTGATCGACATGAACGAGCTGGTCGAGATCTGGCGCTCCAAGCCAATCCCCGAGGGCCCGATCGTGCTGCGCACCGCGCTGCCCGAAGAGGTGAAAGTGAAGATGACCGCGCTGGTCGATGGCCTCTATGACGTGGATCAGGAGTGCACCTACAACATCTCCGCTGGCGAGAGCCTCGGCTTCGACCCGATCGACCATGCCGCCTATGAGTCGATCGTCGCCGCCCGTCAGGCGAAGAGCAACTAAGCGGCCCCGCCGCACCGGCCCCGCCCGACATCCGGGCGGGGTCATCCTTTTCAGGGCATCCCAATGGCAGATATCTCGCAGCATGGCCCCAAGGGGCTGGACGCCACCCGCGCGCATTACCTTGCGCTGGTGCAGAAGCGCCGCCTCTATGGCGGGATCACGTTGGCGATTTTCGGGCTGCTGCTGGTGTCCGGCTTCATGCTGGCCGACGAGCGCAACGCGGGCGGGTTCTGGAACGGGCTGCCCCATATGTTCGACTTTCCGGCGGATGTGGTGGCCGACACGCTGCCGCGCCTGCATCTGCTGCCCGAACACCTGCTGAACTACCTTCCGGCGCTGCTGGAAACCATCAACATCGCCGCCGTCTCCACCCTGCTGGGCGCGGTCGCGGCGATGGTGTTTTCTCTCCTTTCCACGCGTGGCCTTGCCCGCTGGCCTCGCGCAATCCCCCTGTTCCGGCGGATGATGGACATCATGCGGGCGGTGCCGGAGATCGTGATCGCGCTGATGCTGATCTTCGTGCTCGGCGGCGGGCCGGTGCCAGCGATGATCGCGATTGCCTTCCACACCGCCGGGGCGCTGGGCAAGCTGTTCTCGGAGGTGGCGGAGAATGCCGACCTCAAGCCGGTGGAGGGGCTCTCTTCGGTGGGGGCTACGTGGACCCAGCGGATGTGGCTGGGGGTGATCCCGCAGGTGGCGCCCAACTGGCTGAGCTACGGGCTGCTGCGGTTCGAGATCAACATCCGCGCCAGCGCCATCCTCGGCTTCGTCGGGGCGGGGGGCATTGGCTACGAGCTGAAGAACGCGATGAGCTGGGGGCAGGGCAAGTTCGATGAAGCGGCGGCAATCTTCATCCTGCTGTTTCTCACCATCGTCCTGTTCGACCAACTCTCCAGCATGGCCCGCCACAAACTCGCAGGCCCGGGAGCGCACTGATGGACCTTGCCGCACGATACGCCGAGGCCGAGACGGCCATCTCCCGCAAGAAGCTGCTGGCCTTCGCGGTGCCGGGGCTGATCCTGCTTTACTTCATCTACATCTTCTTTGCTTTCGACGTGCCGGGCCTGATCGACCGGGCTCGCCCCGAGAACGCGCAGATCCTTCTGCGGGACACGTGGAGCTACAAGACCCATGTGACCCGCGACAACCGCAATGGCGAGCTGAGCTACGCCGTGGAGGGCGAGCGCAAGGGGGCCTACCCGGAGGGCGAGCGGCCCGATTGGGTGAGCGGCAGCGGCGAGACCACGGTGATCGACCTTGGCCGGGGCCGGGTGGCGACATTTCTGCCCGGCAATGCGGTGGAGCTGGTGATTCCGGGCGAGCGCACCATTGAAGCGCGGCTCGACGGGCGGCGGGTGGTGACAAACCTCAGCGAGCCTTACCCCGATTACGTATCGTCCTCGAACTCCCGGCTTCAGGTGACGCTGCCGGGCGCACGGCTGACATTCACACGGTCGCGCAGCGAGACCTTCCGCTATTTCACCGGATGGGAGCTCTTCTTCTTTACGCTGGACAGCCCCTATCACGGGCACGGCTTGGGCAGGATCTTGTTTGGCGCGCAGATCGACCCGGAGCGGGGCAACCTGGCCGGGGCGTGGCATGACTTCTGGCAGAACCCGATGTGGATGCATTCGGCGGTCGCCTGGGCGATGTTCGAGACCGTGCTGATGGCCTTTCTGGGCACCTTCGGCGCGGCGATCATCTCGCTGCCCATCGCCTTCATGGCAGCCAAGAACTTTGCGCCCTTCGCCGCCGTGCGCTTCGCTTTTCGCCGGGTGTTCGACTTTTTGCGCGGGGTAGACGGGCTGATCTGGACGATCGTGCTGAGCCGCGCCTTCGGGCCGGGGCCGCTGACCGGAAGCCTTGCCATCTTGCTCACCGACACCGGCAGCTTTGGTAAGATGTTCTCGGAGGCGCTGGAGAACGTGGACAAGAAGCAGATCGAAGGGGTGGCCAGCACCGGTGCGGCGCGGCTCCATCGCTATCGCTTTGGGGTGATCCCGCAGGTGGCGCCCGTGCTGTTGAGCCAGGTGCTTTATTATCTGGAGTCCAACACCCGCAGCGCCACGATCATCGGGGCGATCACCGGCGGCGGGATCGGGCTGCTGCTGACGCAGGCGATGATCACCCAGAAGGACTGGGAAGAGGTCACCTACTACATCGTGCTCGTGGTGCTGATGGTGATGCTGATGGACAGCCTCTCGGGCTGGCTCCGGCGGCGGCTGATCAAGGGTGCATGAGGGCGCGGGGCCCCGCGCAAGGGTTTGCCATGAAACTCTCTGAACATGAGCCGGTCATCGAACCGGAGTGCGCTATCGAGGGCTCCACGTTTGGCCGGTTCTGCGAGGTGAAGCGGGGCAGCCGGGTGGCGTGGTCGGCGTTTGGCGATTACGCCTATTGCGACCGGTATTGCGACATCGCCAATGCGAGCGTCGGCAAGTTCTCCAATATCGCGAGCTTCGTGCGGATCGGCGCGACGGATCACCCGCTGGATCGGGCCTCGTTGCACCACTTCATGTATCGCTCGGCGGCACTCTGGGACGATGCCGAGGACGATGCCGCATGGTTTGACGCCCGCCGGGCGCGGCGGACGGTGATCGGGCATGACACGTGGATCGGCCACGGCGCGATGGTGAAGCCCGAGGTGACGGTGGGACACGGCGCGGTGGTCGCGGCGGGGGCGATCGTGACGAAGGATGTTGGCCCCTATGAGATCGTCGCGGGCAACCCAGCGCGGGTGCTGCGGTGGCGCCAGCCGGAGGCGGTGGCTGAGCGGCTCATTGCGCTGGCGTGGTGGGACTGGTCGCATGACGCGATCCGGGCGGCGCTGGAGGATTTTCGCGGGCTGAGTGCCGAGGCGTTCTTGGAGAGGTACGAGTAGCGCATGGCGTGACTGCGCACCCTATGGGGTGTCGTCATGGCTGACCGTCAGCACGACCCGGTCGCCGGCGAACCATGTTTCCCCGTGTTCCACCGGGCGGCCATCGAGATCTCGGTTGAGGCCGGTGGTCTTGAGCAGCGGGTCGCCCTCTCGGACGGCGAGGTGCAGGGCCTGTGTGGCGCTGGCGCGCTCGGCGGTGAGGCGGGTTTCGGCGCGGATATAGTCCGACAGGCCTTCGAGCCGGAGCGCCTCGGTGACGGAACTGGTCTCCTCCAGCCGCGCGGCGAGGCCGGGGAAGCGGGCGGCAGGGAAGGTGGAGGTGAAATGGGCGATGGGGCTGCCGGAGGATAGGGATAGACCCTCGTAGACCACTACCTGCGCGTTCGGGGCGAGGCCGAGCGATGCGGCTTCGGCCTCGGTCGGCGGGCGGGTTTCGACCCGGAGCACGCGCTTTTCAGGCAGGCGGCCAGAGGCGCGGATGTTCTGGTGAAAGCGCACGCGGCGGCCGATGGGATATTCGGTCGGCGGGGCCTCGACGAAGACGCCGGAGCCGCGTCGCGAGCGCACAACCCCGGCCTCGGCCAGAGCGGCCAGCGCGTGGCGCACGGTGTGGCGGTTCACCCCGAAGCGGGCGGCGAGCGCGGCCTCGGTCGGCAGTTTGTCACCGGCGCGGTAGAGGCCCTGAGCGATTTCGCCCTCGAGGGTGGCGGCGATGGATTTCCAGACGGGTGTGCGGGCCATTTGTTACCGAAGTTTCATGAAGGGGCACTGGACGCGGAGGGCGACTCAGGCGTATGATTTGTCTAGTTGTATAGATTCCTAGACAAATCGGCAAGTTGTCTCATGAGCGAAGAGCGCAAGACATGGATGGGCACCCTGGCCACCGCGAAACCGGCGGACCTGAAGGCGGCGGTAGACACGCTGGGCGCGTTGCCCGGTTTCAGCTGGCTGCGCCGCCCGGAGGTGGGCGGGGTGATGGTGCCGGGCCGGATGGGCGGCACGGGCGCGGCCTTCAATCTTGGTGAGATCACCGTCACCCGCTGCGCGCTGAAGCTGGAAAGCGGCGAGGTGGGGCATGCCTATGTGCAGGGCCGCGACAAGGCCCATGCCGAACGGGCGGCGCTTTGCGATGCGCTGATGCAGACGGGGCGGGCGGACGATGTCAGGCGCCTCGTGCTGACCCCGCTGGCCGCGGCCCGGGCAGAGACGCGGCGGGCCCGCGCGGCACGTGCGGCGGCCACGAAGGTGGAGTTCTTCACGATGGTCAGGGGAGAGGACGCATGATTGCGCTCGAGGGCGGCTTTGCGGATGCGCCGGTGGAGGGCAGCCGGGCCTTTCGCGCGGTGCTGGAAGCGATGGCCCGGCCCGGACGGATCGAGGCGGTGACGGGTGCGCAGGCACCGGGCCTCTCGGTGGCCGCCTCGGTGGTGGCGCTCACGCTGATCGACGGAACGACGCCGGTGTTTTTGGCTGAGGATGTGGACAGCCCGGCGCTGCGGCAATGGCTGGCCTTTCATACCGGCGCGCCGGTGGTGGCGCGCGGCGCGGCTATGTTCGCACTCGGCGGCTGGGCGGCGCTAGGGCCTCTCGGGAAATTTGCTCAGGGCACGCCCGAGTACCCCGACCGCTCGGCCACGCTGATCGTGGAAGTGGAGCGGCTGGAGAATGCGGGCGCAAGGCTCACGGGGCCGGGGATCGAGCGGGAGGCGTGGTTGAACCTGCCGGAGGTGGAGCCTTTCGTGGCCAACCGGGCGCAGTTTCCGCTCGGGGTGGACTTCATCTTCTGCGCGGGCGACCGGCTGGCCGGCCTGCCGCGCAGCACGCGGGTGGAGGGCTAGGCGATGTATGTTGCGGTGAAAGGCGGCGAGCGGGCGATTGATGCGGCCCATGAGTGGCTGGCCGAGGAGCGGCGGGGCGATGTGAGCGTGCCCGAGCTGAGCGTGGCGCAGATCCGCGGGCAGATGGCGCTGGCGGTGAACCGGGTGATGGCGGAGGGCTCGCTCTATGACCCCGACCTTGCGGCGCTGGCGATCAAGCAGGCGCGGGGTGACCTGATCGAGGCGATCTTCCTCATTCGCGCCTATCGCACCACGCTGCCGCGCTTCGGCTCGGCGGAGCCGGTGGAGACCGGCGAGATGGCTTGCGACCGGCGGATCAGCGCGACCTTCAAGGATGCGCCGGGCGGGCAGGTGCTGGGGCCGACGTTCGACTATACCCACCGGCTGATCGACTTTGCCCTGGCGGCCGAGGGTGAGCCGCCCGCCGCGCGAGAGGCGCTGGCCGAGGAGGCGCCGATGCCCCGCGTGACCGAGATGCTTGGCCGTGACGGGTTGATCCAGCAGGAGGCGGCGAGCGAAGAGGTCCCACCCGACCTGACCCGCGCGCCGCTGGAGTTTCCGGCCGGGCGGCCGCTGCGACTTCAGGCGCTGACCAGGGGCGACGAGGGCTTCGTGCTGTCGATGGCCTATTCCACCCAGCGCGGCTACGGGCGCAATCACCCCTTCGTGGGAGAGCTGCGCATCGGCGCGGTGCCGGTGGAGATGGAGATCCCCGAGCTGGGGTTCTCGGTGGAGATCGGGGAGGTGGTGCTGACCGAGTGCGAGACGGTGAACCAGTTCACCGGCAGCAAGACCGAGCCGCCGCAGTTCACCCGTGGTTACGGGCTGGTCTTTGGCCAGACCGAGCGCAAGGCGATCTCGATGGCGCTGGTCGACCGGGCGCTGCGCTGGGAGGAGCTGGGGGAGGACAACCTCGGTGCTCCCGCGCAGGATGAGGAGTTCGTCATCGCGCATTCCGACAATATCCAAGCGACGGGCTTTCTGGAGCACATCAAGCTGCCGCATTACGTGGATTTTCAGGCCGAACTTGAGCTGGTGCGGAAGCTGCGAGCAGAGGCGACGGCCGGGCAACAGCAGGAGGCGGCGGAATGAGCCTAGCGGGTCTTCGTCAGGGCAAACCAGAGCACCCCGGCCACGGCGAGGCCGGAGAAAAACCCCATGAGGTAGCTGCCGATATCCATATTGCGGCTCCTTTCAGCAAGGAAAACGCAGGCATGGACGAGAGTGTTCCGGGCGGGGCCTACAACTTCGCCTATCTCGACGAAGAGACCAAGCGGATGATCCGCCGTGCGATCCTGAAGGGCATCGCCATCCCCGGCTACCAGGTGCCCTTTGCTTCCCGCGAGATGCCCATGCCTTACGGCTGGGGCACCGGCGGGGTGCAAGTGAGCGCGGCCTGCCTCACCCCCGACGACAGCTTCAAGGTGATCGACCAAGGCGCCGATGACACGACGAACGCGGTCTCCATCCGCAAGTTCTTCGAGCGGACGGCGGGGGTGGAGACGACCGAGCGCACGGCAGAGGCCACGGTGATCCAGACCCGCCACCGTATCCCCGAGACGCCGCTGACCGAGGGGCAGATCCTCGTGTATCAGGTGCCGATCCCAGAGCCGCTGCGCTTTTTGGAGCCGCGCGAGACCGAGACGCGCCGGATGCATGCGCTGGAGGACTACGGGCTGATGCACGTGAAGCTCTACGAGGACATTGCCCGCCACGGCGAGATCGCCACCGCCTATGCCTACCCGGTGAAGGTGGAGGGCCGTTACGTGATGGACCCGAGCCCAATCCCCAAGTTCGACAACCCGAAGATGGAGATGGCGGCGATTCAGCTTTTTGGCGCGGGCCGCGAGCAGCGGATCTACGCGATCCCGCCCTATACGCAGGTGGTGAGTCTCGACTTCGAGGATCATCCCTTCGTTGCGGGCAAGGCGCCGCACGATTGCGCCCTCTGCGGCGCTTCCGACACATACCTTGACGAGATCATCACAGATGACGCGGGCAGCCGGATGTATGTCTGCTCCGACACCGACCATTGCGCCACCCGGCAGGAGGCAGCCGCATGACTCCGCTCCTCTCAGTTCAGGGAATCCGCAAGACCTACGGCTCCCGCATCGGCTGCACCGATGTCTCTTTCGATCTCTACCCCGGCGAGGTGATGGGGATCGTGGGTGAGAGCGGCTCGGGCAAGTCCACGCTGCTCTCCTGCCTTGCTGGGCATCTGACGCCGGATCAGGGCAGTGTGGTGTTCGACACCCGCGCCGAGGGACCGCGCGATACGGTGACCATGAGCGAGCCGGAGCGGCGGATGCTGGGGCGGACGGATTGGGCCTTTGTGCATCAGAACCCGCGGGACGGGTTGCGCATGAGCGTCAGCGCGGGGGGCAATGTGGGCGAGCGGCTGATGGCGGTGGGGGCGCGGCACTATGGCCAGATCCGCGAGACGGCGACGGACTGGCTGGGCCGGGTCGAGATCACCGAAGACCGGATAGACGACCGCCCACGCGCCTTTTCGGGGGGCATGCAGCAGCGGCTCCAGATCGCCCGCAACCTCGTGACCGGGCCGCGGCTGGTGTTCATGGATGAGCCGACCGGTGGACTGGATGTGAGCGTGCAGGCGCGGCTGCTCGACCTGCTGCGCAGCCTCGTGCGCGAGATGGGGCTTTCGGCGCTCATCGTTACTCATGACCTCGCCGTGGTTCGCCTGCTGGCGCATCGGCTGATGGTGATGAAATTGGGCCGCGTGGTCGAGACCGGGCTGACCGACCAGGTGCTGGACGATCCGCAGCATCCCTATACCCAGCTGCTCGTCAGCTCCGTTTTGCAGGTGTGACATGATCGAACTTCGCGACGTTTCAAAGAGTTTTACCCTGCACAATCAGGGGGGTGCAGTGATCGAGGTGATGCGCGGGGCCTCGCTTAAGGTGGCGCCGGGCGAATGCGTGGCGCTGACCGGCGAGAGCGGGGCGGGCAAGAGCACGCTGATGCGGATGATCTGGGGCAATTACCTTGCCGCCTCGGGTAGCATCATGGTTGGCACAACGGATGTGGCCCGCGCCGAGCCGCGGGAGGTGCTGGCATTGCGGCGGGAGACCCTTGGCTATGTCAGCCAGTTCCTGCGCGTTGTGCCCCGGGTGCCGACCCGCGAGGTGGTGGCCGAACCCCTGTTGGCGCTGGGCCGCAGCAGCGAAGAGGCGCTCGGTCGGGCGGAGGAGTTGCTTGAACGGCTGAACATTCCGCGCACGCTTTGGGGCCTGTCGCCCACCACTTTCTCGGGCGGCGAGCAGCAGCGGGTGAATATCGCCCGCGGCTTCGCCCACGCCTTTCCGGCGCTGCTGCTCGATGAGCCGACCGCCTCGCTCGATGCCACCAACCGCGAGGTCGTTCTGGCGCTGATCGAAGAGGCCAAGGCGCGGGGCGCGGCGATCGTGGGAATCTTCCACGATGAGGAGGCGCGGGGCCGGGTTTGTGACCTGGTGGTCGATGTGACGGGGTTCACCCCGGCGAGGGCGGCATGAGTATTTTTGCCGTCGTCGGCCCCTCGGGCGCGGGGAAGGACACGCTGATGGCGGCGGCCAAGGCAGCGCGGCCGGAGGTTCACCTGACGCGGCGGGTCGTGACCCGCGCGGCCGCCACCGGAGAGGACCATCGCCCGGTGACGGAAGACAGTTTTCGCCAGCTGCGGGCCGACGGGGCCTTTGCGCTCAGCTGGTCGGCGCATGGCCTCTCTTACGGCATCCCACGTGAGGCTGCCGAGCGGGCGGCGCGGGGCGAGACCGTGCTGTTCAACGGATCGCGCGCCATGCTGGGGGCCGCCGCGGCGGCCTTTCCGGGCCTCCGGGTGCTGCATGTGACCGCCTCGGAAGAGGTGCTGCGTGCGCGGCTCACCGCGCGGGGCCGCGAGAGCGCGTCGCAGATCGAAGGACGGCTGGCGCGCGCGAACCTGCCGCTGCCGGAGGGCCTCGACGTGACCACCATCGACAATTCCGGCGCGCTGGAGGAGGCTGTGGCCCAGCTCCTCGCCGCGCTGGACCTCAAGGAGACCACCCCGTGATGGATATGCAAGCCCCTGCGGAGACCGTTCTGACCAATGCCCGGATCGTGCTGGAGGGTGAGGTTGTGCAGGGTGCCGTGCGGATGCAGGGCGGCGAGATCACCGATGTGTCCACCGCGACAGCGATCGGGGAGGATATGGGCGGCGACCTACTGATCCCCGGCCTGATCGAGCTGCACACCGACAACCTCGAGCGCCATATCCAGCCGCGCCCGCAAGTGGACTGGCCGCATGATGCCGCGATCCTCGCCCATGACGGCGAGTTGGCCAGCGTCGGCATCACTACGGTGTTCGACGCGCTGCGGGTTGGCTCGATTCCGGATGCCAAAACCGGATACGGCGAATATGCCCGCAGGCTGGCCAGCGAGCTGATGCAGCTGCGCGGGGCCGGGGCGTTGCGGATCAGCCATTTCCTGCACCTGCGGGCCGAGGTGTGCTCAGCCACGCTGGCCGAAGAGCTCGATGCCTTTGGCCCTGACGACCGGGTCGGCATTGTCAGCCTGATGGATCACACCCCCGGCCAGCGCCAGTTTGCCGATATCGACCAGCTGCGTGCCTATGTGCAGGGCAAGCGCGGGCTTTCGGATGCCGAGTTCGAAGCGCACGTGACCCAGCTCAAGGCGTTACGCGAGACCTATGGCGAGGCGCATGAAGCGGCCACGGTGGCGGCGGCGGGGCGGTTCGGCGCGGTGCTGGCCAGCCATGATGACACCACGGCGGCCCATGTGGCGACCTCGGCGGGCTATGGCATCCGGCTGGCGGAGTTTCCCACCACCGAAGAGGCCGCCCGCGCCTGCCACGCCCATGGCATCGCGGTGATGATGGGCGCACCCAACCTGATCAGGGGCGGCTCGCACTCCGGCAACGTGGCGGCGCAGGCGCTGGCCGAGGCGGACCTGCTCGATATCGTCTCTTCCGACTACGTGCCTTCGGCGCTGCTGACCTCCGCGTTCCGGCTTGCCGCGCTGTGGGATGACCTGCCGCGCGCGGTGGCCACGGTGACCTCCACCCCGGCCCGCGCCACGGGCCTCAGCGACCGGGGGCGGATCGCGCCGGGGCTGAAGGCCGATATGGTGCGAGTGTCGCTGCTCGGCGACACGCCGGTGATCCGCGCAGTCTGGAGCCACGGGCGGCGGGTGGCCTGAGGCGCGGCCTAAGGGGTAATCAGCGGCAGCGAGGTGATCTGGCGGGAGAGGCCGGGCGCGAGCGGGTAGAGTGTGGCCTGAAGCGCGTGGTAGATATCCGGCTTGCCCTTGAACTGGGTCTCGACCGGCTTGCCCTTGGCGTTCAGCGCCGGATACCAGCCGCCGCGCTTGTGGTCGATGAAGTGCTCATGAGCGAAGGTCCAGAGCCTGCGATACCACTCTTCGTAGATCTCCTGCGGGTCGAGCTTGATCAGCGAGGCCAGCACGCCGATGCCCTCCGTCACCGGCCACCAGTAGCGGTCGGTCAGCAATGGGGCGCCGTCGAAATCCACGGTGTAGATCAGCCCGCCGTCGTCGGCCCAGCCATCGGTGAGGGCCTGCTGCGCGAGGTCGTGGGCGACGGAGGGCGCCTCGTTCTCGGGGCGGCCGGAGAGATCCCAGTGTTGGAGCAGGAGGCGGGCGAATTCGAGGCTGTGGCCGGGCGTGGTGCCTGCGGGGCGGAACATCGGGTCGCCATCGTAGCCAAGGTCGACTGACCAGTCGGGGCCATAGTGCTCGGGGATGCGCCAGCCGTAGGCCGGGGCCATCTGGCCGAGGAAGAAGCCGAGGATGCCGCCTGCGCGGTTGAGGTAATCTTCCCAGCCGGTGGCCTCATAGGCGGCTAGGAGGGCCTCGACCCCGTGCATGTTGGCGTTCATGCCGCGGTAGCTGTCGAGCGGGCTCCAGTCCGGGCCGAAATCGGCGCCGAAGAGGCCCGGCTCCTCCTCCCAGAAATGGTCTATCAACACCTGCGAGGCCTGATCGATCAGCGGCTGGCCGCCGGGGTGGCCGATGAGGTGGGCGGAGGAGGCGGCGAGCAGCACGAAGACATGGCCATAGGCCATGCGCCGCCGATCGGAGGGGGCGGAGCCCTCGGCGCCCCAGGCCCAGCCCTCGCCATCGGCATGGCCTTGGGCGAGGTATTGCATGCCGTGATCGACCATGTCGGCCCCGCCCGCGCCGCAGAGCTCGGCCATCGCATAGGTGTGGATCATCCGGGTGGTGCTGTGCAGCTCCTGCAGCTGGCTGCGCAGGGGTTTGCCCTTCCAATCGAGGGTGTGAAAGCCGCCGTCCTTGCGCTTGGCCTTGCGGAAGAACTCGAACTGCTTGAGGGCGTCCGCCGCGAGCCAGTCACGGTGCGCCTCGTTTTCAAGCCAGAAGCCCGGTGCATCGGCGGGGCCAGGGCCGGTGGGGCCGCTTCTTGCGAGGAGCTTGCCGGGGCCTTTCATGACAGCTCGTAGACCGAGATTTCGACCCGGATGGCACGGCGGCCACCGATGCCGATGAAGAGCTGGCGGTTGACCCATGCGTAGCGCGGATCGCCCGTTTCAAGGCGGCAATGGGTGCGCATGTAATACTCCGCCGGGTCGACATCTTCGCCCGCCGCGACGCGGGCCATCACCTCGGGCGGGCCGTGGCGGAGGCCGAAGTTGATGATCTCGATCACCGCGCCGTCATGGGTGCGCATGGCGTAGCGCGTGTCGAGTTCGGCGAGGCCGCTATCGAAGATGGTCTGCCAGTCGGCGCCGAGGTTGAGGACTTCGCCGCAGATACGCTCGCCGGTGACGGTGCCGCCGATGATCGGGATGATCCGGCGCTGCCCGGCGCGGCCCGGACCCATCTCCATGATCGGGTCCAGCTCGACGCGCAGGTCGAAGGCGTGGGTCAGCGGGGGCGGGTCGAAATACATGGGTGCTCCTCGGGCGGTCTCCTCGGAGCGCGACCCTAGCGGGGTGGAACGGGGAGGGGAAGCGGGGCCCTCAGCGGGCGAGCCAGCCGCCGTCGACGTTGATGACCGCGCCGTGCAGGTAGTCCGAGGCGGGCGCGGCGAGGAAGACGGCAGTATCGGCGATATCTTCGGGCTGGCCCCAACGGCCTGCGGGGATGCGCTCCAGAATGGCCTTGTTGCGCTGCGCGTCGGCCCGCAGGGCCTCGGTGTTTGCGGTTTCGATGTACCCCGGCGCGATGGCGTTCACGTTCACGCCCTGCGCCGCCCATTCATTGGCCATGAGCTTGGTCAGCCCTGCCACGCCGTGCTTGGAGGCGGTATAGCTGGGCACCCGGATGCCGCCCTGAAAGCTCAGCAAGGAGGCGATGTTGATGATCTTGGCGGGGCGCTCCTCGGCGAGTGCGGCCTTGGCGAAGGACTGGCAGGTGAAGAAGAGAGCCTTCAGGTTCACGTCGATCACATCATCCCAGTCGGCCTCTGTGAAATCGACCGCATCGGCGCGGCGGATGATGCCGGCGTTGTTGACGAGGATGTCGTAGCCGGCACCGGTGAAGGTGTCGCGGGCCGCCATCGGGTCGGCGAAGTCGAGCAGGAGTTCGTCGCCGCCGCCGATCATTTCCAGCGTCTCACCGCAGCCCCGCCGGCCCGCGCAGGTGACATGGGCGCCCGCGCGGGCCAGACCCAAGGCGATGGCCTGGCCTATGCCGGCGTTTGCCCCGGTGACGAGCGCCTTGCGGCCTTCAAGTGAAAATCGGTTCATCCTGCCCTCCATTGCGGCGCACCATGGCGGCGCGGGCGCGGGATGGCAACGGTAGTTGACAGCGCGGCGGCGGGCAGAAAGTTTCGGCCGGGGAGGGCCGCCATGAAGATCGACGCGCATCAGCATTTCTGGAAGATCGACCGGGGTGATTACGGCTGGATGGACGAGAGCGTGGCCGCGATCCGGCGCGACTACGGCCCCGAGCATCTGGCGCCCTTTGCAGAGGCCTGCGGCGTGGGCGGCACGGTTCTGGTGCAGGCGGCTCCGACGGTGGCGGAGACCGAGTTTTTGCTCGCGATCGCCGAGGAGAGCCCGCTGGTGCAGGGCGTGGTCGGCTGGATCGACCTCGAGGGCGACGTGCCGGGCCAGCTTGCCCGCATCGCCCATCCGGCGCTGAAGAGCCTGCGCCCGATGCTGCAGGATATCGAAGACACGGAGTGGCTGCTGCGGCCCGCCGTGGTCGAGGGGCTGCGCTATGTGGCCCGCGCGGGGCTGCGGTTTGATGCGCTGGTGACACCCCGGCACTTGCCGATGCTGGAGCGCTTCGTGGCCGATGTGCCCGAGCTGCCGGTTGTGATCGACCATTGCGCCAAGCAGGTGTTCGACGGCACCGATCCGGGTGCGGCGTGGCGCGAGGGGATGGCGGCGCTGGCGGCGCATCCGCAGGTGCATTGCAAACTTTCGGGGCTGGCCAATGAGTACGGGCCGGGCTGGGGTGCCGAGACTTTGCGCGAGGTGGCGGGCCATGTGCTGGATGTCTTCGGCCCGGCTCGCGTTATGTGGGGCAGCGACTGGCCGGTGCTGGAGCTGGCAGGCGATTACGAGGGCTGGTTTGCCGCGGCGCAGGTGCTCACGCGGGGGCTTTCTGAGGCCGAGCGGGCCGATGTGTTCGGCGGTACGGCGACACGGTTTTACGGGTTGGATGGATAGGGAGGCGCGCATGCAGCGGATGGGATTTGTGATCGGGATCGCGGCGGAGAATATCCCCGAGTACAAGCGGCTCCACGCCGAGATCTGGCCAGAGGTGGCCGAGCGGATCAAGGCGTCGAACATCACCAAATACTCGATCTTCCTGCGCGAGCCGGAGAACCTGATGTTCGGCTACTGGGAATATGTCGGCGAGGATTTCGAGGCCGATATGAAGGCCATCGCCGCCGATCCGAAGACGCGGGAGTGGTGGGCCGTTTGCGGGCCGATGCAGAGACCGCTGGAGAGCCGGGAGGAGGGCGAGTGGTGGGCCGGGATGGAGCAGGTGTTCTACCTGCCGTAGCTCACCCTGGGCGGTACTCGCGGTTGGCTTCCGGATCTTCGGTGGAATAGCCGAGGTTTTCGAGCTCGTCCCAGACCTCGGCGGGAATATCCCACTCGGCCCAGCCGACGGTTTGCGCCACCCGCTCGGGGCTGGACACGCCGATGACGGTGGAGGCGATGCGGGGGTCGCGGAGCGAGAATTGCAGCGCCACGGCGCCGGGCGGCACCTGATGGCGGGCGCAGACCTCTTCGATGGCGCGGACGGGGGCGAGCGCGTCGTCATCGGCCTTCTGATAGGTGATCTGCGGCATGACAGCCGAGCCCTTGGCCAGCACGCCGCCGGCGTAGGGTGCGGCGTTCAGCACCGTCATGCCAGCCTCATGCGCCCAGGTGAACATCTCGTCGGCCGCGCGGTTGAGCAGGGTGTAGCGGTTGTGGTTGAGGATCACGTCGAAGGGGCGCTCCTTGACCAGCGGAAACATGATGTCGAGCCGGCCCATCGCGAGGCCGACCGCACCGGCGATGCCTTCGTCCTTCAGCTTGAAGAGCTCGTCCAGCGCGCCGCCCTTGCCGCGGATTTCATCGAGGTCGCGGGCGTGCTCGGGGTCGTGCAGGTGCAATACGTCGACCCGGTCGACGCCCAAGGCTGTGAGGCTCTCCTCGATCGACTCGCGGACGCGGGCCGCGTCGAACCGGCCGGTCTCCATGTCACGGTCGAGCTTGGTGGCGAGCACGAAGCCTTGCGGAAGGCCGCCGCGCTCGGCGATCGCTGCGCCGATCCGCTCTTCGGAACGGCCGAAGCCGTAGTTCCGGGAACTGTCGATGAAGTTGCAGGGGCCGTCGAGAATGGCGCGGAGTGTGGCGGCGGCGCGGTCTTCGCTCACCGCGTAGCCGTAGGTATCGGGCATGTCGCCAAGAGCCGAGGTGCCGAAGCAGATGGAGCTGACGGCGGGGCCACTGGGGCCGAGTGTTCTGGTGGTCATCGCATCCTCCCTTGCGCCCGATGGTTCTAGCGCAGGCCGTCCGGCTCGGACAGGGGGCAGGGGCGCATGGTATACCAAAAACTGAAATTTTCACTTTCCTCCTGCTGGCAGAAAGGCTTCTATGAGCCGGCAACCCGCCGTGCCGGACCGGCTCTTGAGGAGGAGACCGCGGCAGCAGAAGGCGGGTGCAACGGGAGGATCACAATGAGCGAAATGGCGCGCGCGCCCATCGTCGAGTTGACGGGAATCGGCAAGTCCTTTCCGGGCGTGCGGGCGCTCAACGAGGTGAAGCTCGACCTTTATCCCGGTGAGGTCGTGGCGCTGATGGGCGAGAACGGCGCGGGCAAATCCACCCTGATGAAGATCATGACCGGCGTGTATCAGCCCGACGAGGGGGAGATCCGCGTCGATGGCGAGCGCGTGACCCTGCCGGGACCGACGGCGGCGCAGGACCTCGGCATCAGCATCATCCATCAGGAGCTTTTCCTGATGAACCATCTGACGGCGGCGCAGAACATCTACATCGGGCGCGAGCCGCGCAAGGGGATGGGGATGTTCGTGGACGAGGCGAAGATGAAGGCGGATGCCGCGAAGATCTTTGCCCGGATGAAGGTGGATATCGACCCCGGGCAGGAGGTGGGCGAGTTGACGGTGGCCCGCCAGCAGTTGGTGGAAATCGCCAAGGCGCTGAGCTTCAACGCCCGCGTGCTGGTGATGGACGAGCCGACCTCGGCGCTGAACGAGCGCGAGGTGGAGCACCTGCACACCATCGTCGATGACCTGAAAGCGCAGGGCGTCGGGATCATCTACATCACCCACAAGATGGCCGAGGTGAAGCGGATCGCCGACCGGATCATGGTGATGCGCGATGGCGAGTACATCGACACGCTGCCAGCCGCCGAGACCTCGCTGGATACGGTGATTCAGATGATGGTGGGCCGCGAGCTGGCCAGCCAGCACCGCGCCGGCGGCGAGGCGCAGGCCGAGGAGGTGCTGCGCGTCGAGGGGCTGAACCGGGGTCGGATGGTGGAGAACGTCAGCTTCTCGCTGCGCAAGGGCGAGATCCTCGGCTTCGCTGGCCTTATGGGCGCGGGGCGGACGGAGGTGGCGCGGGTGATCTTTGGCGCCGATCCGCTGGAGAGCGGCACGATCCATGTGCATGGCGCCCCTCGGCAGATCGACAGCCCGAAGGACGCGGTGGAGAACGGCATTGCCTATCTCTCAGAGGACCGGAAGCAGTTTGGCCTCGTGACCGGCATGACCGTGCGGGACAACATCACCATGCCCTCCTGGAAGCGCTTCATCAAAGGGCGGTTCTTCATGCGGGACGGGGCGATGAACAAGGTGGCCCGCGAATACGTGGCCAAGCTGAAGGTCAAGACGCCGACCATCGATCAGGAGACGAGGCTGCTCTCGGGCGGGAACCAGCAGAAGGTGGTCATCGCCAAATGGCTGCTGCGGGATTGTGACATCCTGATCTTCGACGAGCCGACGCGGGGCATCGACGTGGGCGCCAAGGCTGAGATTTACACGCTGCTGGAGGATCTGGCGGCACAGGGCAAAGCGGTGATCGTGATCTCGTCGGAACTGGAGGAGGTGCTGCGGCTCTCGCAGCGCATTCTGGTGATGTGCGAGGGCCGGATCACCGGTGAGCTGGATGGCCGGACGGCCACGCAGGAAGACATCATGACGCTGGCGACAGTGCGCCATGACGAGGTTGCCTGACAGGGGCGCGATAGGGGACGACGCAGAATGACAGAGGCCGCAACAGCCACACCCTCAGAGCAGGCCCGCAAGGGGCTGATGACCGTTGGCACCCTGCAGAAGGCGGTGGCCTTCGTGGTGCTCGTTCTGCTGCTCGGGTTCTTCTCGATCTTCGCGCCGAACTTCGCGCAGTGGTCGAACATGGTGAACATCATGCAGGCCACGGCAGTGAACGGTGTGCTCGGCGTGGCGGTGACCTTCGTGATCATCACCGGGGGCATCGACCTGTCGGTGGGCACGATGATGACCCTTACGGCGGTTGTTGCGGGCCTGATCCTGACCAACCTCGGCCTGCCGCTGCCGCTGGGCATTGCGGGCGCGGTGCTGTTCGGCGGGTTCATGGGCTCGATCTCGGGCTTTTCGATCGCCAAGCTGAAGATCCCGCCGTTCATCGCCACGCTGGGCATGATGCAGATCGCGCGGGGGCTGGCGCTGGTGTTCTCGGGGGCCAAGCCGATCTACTTCAACGACACACCAAGCTATTATTACATTGCCTCAGAAAGCTCGATTTCGCTGCTGATCCCGGGGCTGGAAATTCCGAACGGCGTGCTGATCATGTTCGGCGTCGCCATCATCTCGTCCATCGTGCTGACCCGCACCATCCTTGGCCGCTACATCTTTTCGCTCGGCTCGAATGAAGAGGCGGCGCGCCTTTCCGGCGTCAACGTCGACCTGTGGAAGATCGTGACCTATGGCGTCAGCGGCATGATCTGCGGCGTGGCTGGGCTGCTGATTTCGTCGCGGCTCAATTCGGCGCAGCCTGCCCTCGGGCTTGGATACGAACTCGATGCCATTGCCGCGGCGGTGATCGGGGGCACCTCGCTCTCGGGCGGGCGCGGCACGGTGCTGGGCACCATCATCGGCGCTTTCATCATGTCTGTCCTGACCAATGGCCTGCGGGTCATGGGGGTGCAGGAAGAATGGAAGATCGTCATCACCGGCGTGATCATCATCGCCGCCGTCTACGTAGATATCATGCTCCGCAAGAAGGGCTGATCCCGGGAGGAAACGGGGCGTCCGGGCGCCCGCATGTTGAAACGGTTATCTGGGAGGAAACCACCATGAAGAAACTGATTGCGGCCCTCAGCGCGGCCACCGTTCTGGCCGGCCCCGCTGCCGCGCAGGACACCTATTTTCCGATCATCGCGAAGGGCTTCAGCCACCAGTTCTGGCAGGCGGTCAAGGCCGGGGCCGATGCCGCCGCCGAGCGCAATGGCGTGAGCATCACCTTCGAGGGGCCGAACACCGAGGCTGAGATCGACAAGCAGACCGACATCCTGAATGCCGCCATCGCCAAGAAGCCGCAGGGCCTCGGCTTTGCCGCGCTCGACAGCCAGGCCCAGGTGCCGGCGCTGCGCAAGGCGGCCGATGCGGGCATTCCGATCGTGGCCTTCGACTCGGGCGTGGAATCCGACCTGCCGCTGACCACCTGCACCACCGACAACCTCGCCGCCGCCGCCGCTGGCGCGGACGGGCTGGCAGAGGCGATTGGCGGTGAGGGCAAGGTGGCCGCGATCATTCACGACCAGACCTCGGCCACCGGCATCGGGCGGCGTGACGGCTTCCTCAACCAGATCGAGGCGGCTTATCCGAATATCGAGATCGTCGATGTGCAGTATGCCAACGACGCGCTGAAGGCGACCGAGACGGCCAAGGCGATGCTGCAGGCCAACCCTGACCTGAAGGGCATCTTTGCCTCCAACGAGGGTGCGGCCATCGGCCTTGCGGTGGCGATCAAGGAGAGCGGCTCCGATATCGTTGGCGTGGGTTTTGACTCCGGCAAGAGCCAGAAGGACGCGATCCTCGACGGCACGCTGCGCGGCTCGATCACCCAGAACCCGGTGGGCATTGGTGAGTGCGTGGTGGACTCGCTGGCAAAGGCGATGAAGGGCGAGGAGCTGCCCGAGGTGATCGACACCGGCTTCTACTGGTACGACAAGGACAACATGGACGACCCGCAGGTCGCCGCCGTGCTTTACGACTGATCGCCGCTCACGGCATCAACGGCCCTCTCCCGCCGCGTGCGGGGGAGGGCTTTTTGTTGCGCATGTGAGGCTCAGGCGGCGTGAAAAATGAAGGACCGCATGGAGACGGAGCCGAGATCGATGGCGTCGGTCATCCATGTCAACTCGTCGCCCGCGCCTGCTGCCCCTGCGATGGTGAGCGCGGGCAGGTAATGGTCGTGGCTCGGGTGGGCCATCTTGAGCAGGCTGCCCAGTTTCTCGCGGTCGGCCAGCGTGGCCATGTCGCGGGCCTCCAGCCGGTCTGCGAAAAGGGTGTCGAACTCTTCGGCAAAGTCGAGCGGTGCGCCGCCGGGGCGCATGGCCCGCAGGTTGTGGACGACGTTGCCGGAGCCGAGGATCAGGACGCCACGGTCGCGCAACTCGGAAAGCAGCGCGCCGATTTCGAGCTGGTCGGAGAGTGGGGCCGTCATGTCTATCGAGACTTGAAACACCGGCACGTCGGCGCCGGGGTAGAGGAATTTCAGCACCGCCCATGAGCCGTGGTCGAGGCCCCAGCTTTCATCGCTTTCGCCGTGGTGGCTGGCCAGCAGGCTGGTGACCTCCCGCGCCAGTTCGGGTGCGCCGGGCGCGGGGTACTGCATGTCGTAGAGCGGTCCGGGGAAGCCGTAAAAATCATGGATCGTCTCGGGCTTGGCCTCGGTCGCGACCAGCGTGGTTCCCTTGCTCATCCAATGGGCCGACACCACGAGGATCGCCTTGGGGCGGGGCAGGGTGCGGCCCAGCTCGCTCCATGCGCGGCTGTAGTCGGTGTCTTCCAGTGCGTTCATCGGGCTGCCGTGGCCGAGGAAGACCACGGGCATCCGGTCGGACCGGGCGAGGCTGTCGCGCAAGCGGCGCAGATCGGTGACAAAGCTCATGGGGCGGCTCCAATGGGTGCAGGCCCAGTATAGGCCCTGTGGCTCATTAGGATAATAGGTTCGGTGAGGCGCAAAAGGGGCGTATCAACACAGCACTATCGGCAAATGTGCACATATGAAATTTCTGCGACGGAGTTGCCGCGGTGCAGCGTTTGATATCCAATATATCCGAATACTCTTCCCCTCAGGTGATTACATGTCCGATCCGAAAGCGGCGCCGCGCCGCCCCTCCACCCTTCTGGCCGCCGCCTTGGCGGCGCTCATCCTCGCGCTCGCCGTAGCCGTTGCCAATGCACAGGGCATGCCGCCCGGCGCAGGCGGGCGCGCGCCGACGGAAGTGGGGGTGATGGAGTTGGAGGAGGCCAATGTGCCCTTTTCGGTGACCCTGCCGGGCCGGGCGGTGGCCAGCGCGCAGACCGAGATCCGCCCGCGCGTGGGCGGCATGGTGGAAGAGATACTCTATGAGCCGGGCCGGCGGGTGGAGGCGGGCACGCCGCTGTTCAGCCTTGAGCCCGACAGCTACGAGGCGGCCTTTGCCGCAGCCGAGGCCGAGCAGGCCAGCGCCGAGGCGGCGCTGAGCACGGCGCGGGCCACGGTGGAGCGCTACGAACGGCTTGAGGGCGTGGGGGCCACGGTGTCGGAGGTGCAGACGGCGCGGGCCAACGTGGCCTCCGCGGAAGCGGCGCTGAAGAGTGCCGAGGCCGCGGTGCAGACCGCCCAGCTCGACCTTGACCGCGCGGTGCTGAAAAGCCCGATTGCGGGCGTGGTGGATGTGGCGGCGGTTTCGGTCGGGGCCATCGTTACGGCCAACCAGACCGATGCGCTCACCACGGTGACCCAGCTCGACCCTGTTTACGTGGACGTGGTCGAGAGCGCTGCCCGGATGACCCGCATCCGCGAGCGGATCGACAGCGGGGCGATGCAACCCGGCGACCGGCTGGAGGCCACGCTGACGCTGGAGAGCGGCACCACCTACGAGGGCATCGGGCGGCTGGTGTCGCCGGGCACGAGCGTCTCGACCACCACCGGCTCGATCGACGTGCGCTTCGAGTTCGACAATGCCGAGCGGATGATCCTGCCCGGCCAGTTCCTGCGGGTGCAGATCGTTGTCGGAACGCAGCGGGCGGTGCTGGTGCCGCAACGGGCGACCACCCGGCAGGCCGATGGCACGCTCACCGTGTTTCTGGCGGTGGACGGCAAGGCGAGCCAGGTGGAGCTGGAAACCTCCGGCACCCATGAGAACGCGTGGGTGGTGACCTCGGGCGTGGAGGCGGGCGATCAGGTGATCCTCGACGGGCTCTCGAACCTTTCGGACGGGGCCGAGATCAGCCCTGTGCCGGTGACCATCAGCGCGACGGGCGTGGTGGAAGATGCGGTGCCCGCCGATGCGGCTGAGGAAGCTCCCGCCGAGCAGGCCGAAGAGGCCGCCTCCGAGGCACAGGCCGAAGGCAACTGATCCATGGCACAATTCTTCATTCACCGCCCGGTCTTTGCCTGGGTGCTCGCCCTCGTCACCATGCTGGCGGGGCTCTTTGCCTTCACCCAACTGCCGGTGTCGCAATACCCCGACATCGCCCCAACCACCGTGCGGGTTTCGGCCAGCTACTCCGGCGCCACCGCCTCGGCGGTTGAAAACTCGGTCACATCGGTGATCGAAGATGCCATGACCGGGCTGGACGGGGTGCTCTACATGGAGAGCACCTCGCGCGAGGGCTCTTCCTCGATCAGCCTTGTCTTCGACGAGAGCGTGGACCCGGTGGATGCGCAGAACAATGTGCAATCCAAGGTCAGCCAGGTTGAGGGCCAGTTGCCCGATACGGTGCAAAGCTCTGGCGTGAGCGTGACACGGTCGACCTCGTCGATCCTGATGGTGGGCGCCATCGTTTCGGAAAACGGCTCCTACTCCACCGTCGAGCTGGGCGATCTGCTCGATACCCGGGTCTCCGGCCCGGTGCAGCGGACGGAGGGCGTGGGCTCGATCAACATCTTCGGCTCGGGCTACGCGCTGCGGGTCTGGCTCGACCCGCTCAGCTTGGCCGAATACCAGCTGACCCCTTCGGATGTGACCACCGCGATCTCGAACCAGAACACCACGGTGTCGGTCGGCTCGCTGGGGGCCGTGCCGGTGGTCGAGGGGCAGCAGTTTACCGCCACGATTACGGCGCAGAGCCAGCTCACCTCGGTCGAGGAGTTCGAGAACATCCTGCTGAAGTCGGAAGAAGGCGGCGGTCAGGTGCGGCTGGGCGACGTGGCGCGCATCGAGATCGGGCAAGAGAGCTACGGCGGTGATGCGCGGTTCAACGGCGAGAACGCCTCTGGCTTCGGGGTAAACCTCGCCACCGGCGCCAACGCGGTGGATACCGCCGAGGCCGTGCGGGAGACACTTGCGGAGTTGGAGGCCTCGCTGCCCGAGGGCGTGCATTTTGAAACCGCCTACGACACCTCGCCCTTTGTCGAGCTTTCGATCGAGAAGGTTTACCACACGCTGGCCGAGGCGATCGGTCTGGTCTTCATCGTGATCCTGCTGTTCCTGCAGAACTGGCGGGCCACGGTGATCCCCATTCTGGCGGTGCCGGTGGTGCTGGCGGGCACCTTCGCGGTGCTGGCCGCGCTGGGCTTTTCGATCAACACGCTGACCATGTTTGCCATGGTGCTGGCCATCGGACTTTTGGTCGATGACGCTATCGTGGTGGTCGAAAACGTCGAGCGGGTGATGGACGAAGACGGGCTGGAGCCGATGCCCGCGACCGAGAAGAGCATGGGCCAGATCACCGGCGCACTCATCGGTATTGCGTTGGTGCTCTCTGCCGTGTTCCTACCGATGGCCTTTTTCGGCGGCTCGACGGGGGTGATCTACCGCCAGTTCTCGGTGACGATCATTTCGGCGATGGTGCTATCGGCCCTCGTGGCGCTGATCCTGACACCGGCGCTCACCGCCTCGCTGCTGCGGCGCGGCCATGGCACCAGCTTCGCCCCGGCGCAGTGGTTCAACCGTGGCTTCGACCGGATGACCAATGGCTATGCGGGCGTGGTGAAGCGGCTGGCAAAGGCGCCGCTGGTGGCGGTGCTGATCCTCGCGGGCATTATCGCGGCGGCGGGGGCCACCTACTCGCGGCTGCCATCGTCCTTCCTGCCGCAAGAGGATCAGGGAGTGATGATGGTCATGGTCAACCTCTCCGAGGGCACCACCACGGCGCAGACGGCGCAGGTGGTGGATGAGATCGAGACCTACCTGCTGACCGAAGAGGCCGAGGCGGTGGACAGCACCTTTGCCTCGCTCGGCTTCGGTTTTGGCGGCTCGGGGCAGAACGTGGCGATGCTCTTCGTGAAGCTGAAGGACTTCGAGGAGCGGAAGGGCGACGACCTTTCTGCCGCCTCGGTGATCGGGCGGGCCACGGCCAAGTTCGGCAACAACCGCGCGGGCCGGGTGATCTTTGTGCAGCCGCCGGCGATTCAGGGGCTGGGAAACACCTCGGGCTTCTCGATGTATCTGGTGGACTATGGCGCCAGCGGCACCGAGGCGCTGATGGCCGCCGCCGAAGAGCTGGAAGCCGTGGCCGGGCAGGATGCGCGCCTGTCCAACGTACGGGCCTCGGGCACCGACAGCGAAGCGGTGCTGCGGCTGGTGATCGACCAGCAGAAGGCAGAGAGCTTCGGCGTGTCGGTGAGTGGGGTGAACAGCATCCTCTCGACCATCTTCAGCGGTCGCTCGGTGAACGACTTCGACAAGGACGGCTCGCTGCGCCCGGTGATCGTGCAGGCCGATGCGCAATACCGGATGCAGCCGGAGAACGTGGAAGACTGGTTTGCCGTCAACGCCTCGGGCGAGATGGTGAGCTTTGCCAGCTTCATCACCACCGAGTGGGTCTCGACCACGCCCTCGCTGGCGCGGATCGATGGCACCTCGGCGATCTCGATCTCGGGGCAGCCCGGCAGCGGGGTCTCGTCCGGCGAGGCGATGGATGCGATTGCTGAACTGGCCGAGGGGCTGGAGGGCGGATACGGCGTGGCCTGGACCGGGCTCAGCTATCAGGAGCAGCAATCGGGCAGCCAGGCGCCGTGGCTCTACGCGCTCTCGGCGCTCGTCGTGTTCCTCTCGCTGGCGGCGCTCTACGAGAGCTGGTCGATTCCCTTTGCCGTGATGCTGGCGGTGCCGGTCGGCCTGGCGGGCGCGCTCGCCTTTGCGCTGATCTTCGGGCAGACGAACGATGTGTATTTCAAGGTCGGCATTCTGACGACCATCGGGCTGGCGGCGAAGAACGCGATCCTGATCGTCGAATTCGCCCGCGATCTGGAGGTGGCAGGGCGCACGGCGGTGCAGGCTGCGATCGAGGCGGCGAAGATGCGGTTGCGCCCAATCCTGATGACTTCGCTGGCCTTCATGCTTGGCGTTCTGCCTCTGGCGATTGCCACCGGGGCCGGGGCCAAGGCGCAGAACGCCATCGGCATCGGAGTGCTGGGCGGGATGACGGCGGCGACTTTCATCGGAATTTTCGTTGTTCCGGCCTTCTACGTGCTGGTCCGCAAGCTCTCTGGTGGCAGGCCCGCGGGGTAGGTTTCGAGGGCTGGACATTTCCGACTTTTATAGTCAGGATTTAGCCCGAATGACGCTTTGGGGGGCTTTGCCGGGCGGTGCCGCGTGGTGCCGATGGTGTGGCTTTTAGGTCAACCCCATGCGCCTGCACGGAAACTCAGGGCAGCCGCCGCGCGTGATGCGCTGCGCGCCCGATAAGGAATAAGCCGATGATCCTTGGCGGACAGGCCATGCGCCGAACCCTTCTAGCCCTGGCCTTGGCCGCTCTTTCAACCGGAGCCGGGATCGGGACGCTACACGCGCAGGACACGGCGCCGGATGTTACCCAAGATGCGCCCGCCGCACCTGCGGCCCCCGAGGCCGCCGATTCGGCACCTGCGGTGAGCGGAGGGGCCGACACGGCGCCGAGTGCCGCGAGCGAAACCCCGCCGGCTATTGGTGGCTCCGATGCCGGAGCGAGTGGTGCTGAGGCGGGCGAAGCCGCCGAGCAGACAGAAGCTGCGGCGCCTGCCGAGGAGGCCACTCCGGCCGCGGCCGAGCCTGCCGAACCCGCAGAGCCGCAGTTGAGCGCTTTGGAGCGCATGACCGACTTTCTTATTCAAGGCGGGCCGGCGATCTGGGCGATTTCGGCGCTTTCGGTGCTGACGCTCGCGCTGATCCTCTGGAAGATCTGGCGCTTCTCTGCCGCCGGGGCGTGGTCTCGCAAGCATTCCTTCCGGGCGGTTGGGATGTGGACGGACGGGCAGCGGGATGACGCGCTCTCCAGCCTTGCGCGGCGGCGCGGGGTGCGCAGCCGGATGACCCGCGCAGCGATGCTGGCGCGGCGCGAGCTGGATGAGGAAAGCGCCCGCGAAGAAGTTTCACGCGTGGCCAAGCGCGAGCTGTCGCGCCTCTCGGGCGGCTTGCGGGCGCTGGAGTTGATTGCCACCATCGCCCCGCTGCTCGGCCTTCTGGGCACGGTGCTCGGCATGATCGACGCCTTCCAGACCTTGCAGGAATCCGGCAACCGGGCCGACCCGGCGATGCTGGCGGGCGGCATCTGGGAGGCGCTGCTGACCACGGCGGCGGGCATGGCGGTGGCGATCCCAGCCTCCATCGCGCTCACATGGTTCGAGTCGATCCGCGACGGCGTGCGCGAGGACATGGAAGACATCGCCGCCCGGCTCTTTGTGGCCGATGCCCCGCCCCAAACCCAACTGGCGCGCGCAGCGGAGTAACGGCGTGACCCTCTTCGACGCGCCCCGAAAGCCCAGACGGCCCAGCCTGACCCCGCTGATCGATGTGGTCTTTCTGCTGCTGGTCTTCTTCATGCTGGCCTCGCGCTTTGGCACCGATGTCATGCTGCCGATGCCCTTGGCGGGCAGCGGCGGGGGCACGGCCTACAGCGGCCCGCCCCGGCTGGTGGACATCACCCCGGAGGCGCTTCGGCTGAACGGGGTGGAGACTGGCGAGGCGGTGCTGGCCGAGGCGCTGGCCGGGCTGGTGGAGCAGAGGGGCGACACGATCATCCTGCGCGGGCGTGACGGCGCCGATCTGCAACGGGTGATCTCGGTGGCCGAGGCGCTGCGCGCGGCGGGCTACACCGGGTTGGTGCTGGTCGAATGATGGATTTCTCGGATCAACCCCGCCGCACCTCGGGCGAATCCGTGGTGCCGATGATCAACGTGGTCTTCCTGCTGCTGATCTTCTTCCTGATGACCTCCAGCCTGACCCCGCCCGAGCCGATCGAGGTGGAGCCGCCGGTGGCGCAGGGCGAGGAGGCGGAGACCGGGGTGGCGACGCTCTACATAGGCGCAGACGGGGCTCTGGCGTTTGAAGACCTGCGCGGGGAGGCCGCGGTGGATGCCTTTGTGGCCGCAGGCGCGGACAAGGCGCAGGTGCGAGCGGATGGCAAGGTTGAGGCCGCCGCGGTGGCCCGAGTGATGGCACAGCTTTCGGCGGCGGGGCTGACCCGTGTCGAGCTGGTGGCGGTGCCGCAATGAGGGCGGATTTTCCGGTTTTCGTCGGCGTTGCCGTGCTGTTGCACATCGCCATTGCCTTTGCGTTGCCAAAGCCGGAGGGCGGCGCGATGACCGGCGGCGAGGGCGGCGAGGATGCCGCCTCGATCACCGCGGCCAGCGCGACCACGGCGGCAATGGTGGAAGAGTGGGAGCGCCCGCCGGAGCTTGAGGAGCCTGTTTCGCAAGCCCAGCCTGAGCCGGTCGAGCCGGAGACGACCCCGCCCGAGATGGCTGCGTTGTCCGAAACCTTGC
The DNA here is from genome assembly GCF_019801175.1 of Vannielia litorea. Lineage (NCBI taxonomy): Bacteria > Pseudomonadati > Pseudomonadota > Alphaproteobacteria > Rhodobacterales > Paracoccaceae > Vannielia > Vannielia litorea. The sequence goes on along the minus strand of NZ_JAHVJR010000001.1, from coordinate 2,555,811 downwards.
CGCCTACGGAGGCGCCGCAGCAGGTGCAGCCCGACGCGGCGGAGGCGGCGCCGCAGATGGATACGGAGCCGGTGTTGCAGGAAAGCCCGGTCTCGCCTTCTGTCGAGGTACCGCCCGCAGCTATGGCTCCGGCGCAACTGCCCGCCACTCCGGACCTGCCGCAGGTGGCCGCGTTGCCCGAAACGATGCGCCCGACATTGCCCGAACAGCCGCGTGCCACGCCGCCTGCGCCCGCAGAGGTGCCTGACATCGACACAGCCAATGCCGAGCCGCAGCAACCCAAGACTGCGCCCGATCGCAGCATCCGGCCCCGGAAGATGCCGCAGCGGCCCGAGCCGCCGGTGGCCGAAGCGCCCAAACCAGAGCCGAAGCGCACGGCCCAGCCAGCGCGGAAGCAGGCCACCCAGCAGGCGAGACCGGCGCAGGAGACGGCTCCCGCGCGTGCAGGGGCAAAGTCAGCCGGGTCGGGCGGCTCGTCTCAGGCGGGAATTGCGAAGAATGCGGGGGCGCGGCAGCTATCGGCCAGCCAGAAGCAGAATCTGATGGCGCAATGGGGCGCGCAGATCCGGTCGCGGATCGAACGGCGCAAGCGCTCGCCGGGTGGCCGGGGGCGGGTGGTGATGCGGATCAGCGTTGCCGCCTCGGGGCAGGTGACCGGCGTGGGTATTGTGCGCTCGTCCGGCAATGCCCGGCTCGACAGGGCGGCTCTTCAAGCGGTGCGGAGCGCGGGGCGGATGCCGCGCGCGCCGAAGCAGCTTGGCGGCGGGACCCAGTCGTTCAATCTTCCGATGGATTTCAACTGAGCCCCTGCCGGGTTGGTCGTTTTGGTGGTCAGGCGGCCCGTACCAGTGGCGGGGCAACGCCTTCGACCAGGGCACCGTGGAGCGCGGCAATCGCCGGGTCCAGTGCCTCGCGGTCGAGGATGAATTGCACATCCACATTGCGCGGGCCCTGGCTGGCGCCGATGGCCTCCAGCCCGGCTTCCGCGATGGATTGCAGCCCGCGGGTGAGCACCGAAAGCCCCGAAAGGTCACGCCCGATCACCGAGGCCATCGAGATGGCGCGGGTGCTGATCTCTGCGGACGGATAGAGCTTGGCGAGGTCGTTCTCGACCCGGCGCAGCACCTTCATCGAACTGTCCACGTAGTGGGTGATCGTGTTGGCGTTGGAGACCTTGGAGACAATGCGCACGCCGTGACGGGTGAGCACCTCGAGGATGGCCGCGTCATAGCCCTTCACGCCGACCATATCCTGCTCGAAGACCTCCAGTGCGAAGAGATCGAGACCGGTCACGATTTCCACCGCAGCCGTCTCGGCGGGGCGGTCATCGATCAGCGTGCCGGGATCTTCGGGCTCGAAGGCATTGGTCACCCGCAGCGGCACCTCGGCCTGACGCAGTGTCTTTGCCGCCTTGGGGTGGATCGCCTCCATTCCGAGGTTCGAGAGCTGGTCGGCCACGTCGTAGTTGGTGCGGCCCAGCTTGCGCGCCGCGCCTTCGCCCACCAGCTTGGGGTCGGCAGAGGAGAGGTGGAACTCCTTGTGGATGATCGCCTCGCGGGCGCCGGTGAGGGCGGCCAGCTGCGAGAAGGTCACCTCGGAGTAGCCCCGGTCGAACTCGTTCATCAGCCCTTCGCGGCATTGCGCGTAGCCGGTGACGATGGGCATCTCGCGGCTCATGTCGACGCCCTTGAGCGCGCTGGTGATCCGGTCGCTCAGGTCGAGGCCGCCTTCATCCCGCCAACCTGAAAGGTCGATGAAGCGGGCGTTCACCCCGGCGCGTTGGAGCAGAAGGGTGGTGACATAGGCCGAATGTGCCTCGCCCAGCCCGGCCAGTAGCTCGCGGGTGTGCGCGAGGTTTTCCGACAGGCGGAAGTGGCCGTGGCGGCAGAGACGGCGCAGGTTGAGCAGGCTGGTGCGGGCACCTTGGATGCGGTCATCGACGAAGGCATCGGCCTTCACCCGGTCCTCGCCCTCGTCCAGCACGCGGGCGTTGGCCGCGCGCATCGCGTTGGCCACCGCCGTCAGCCGGGCCTCCCAGCCCTCGCCCTCGGCATCGTCGCCACGGGCATAGGCGGCATAGACACCGGGCGCGCCGGTTTTCTTGTGTTCGAGCAGCAGGTTGGTGATGCCGCCGAAGGCCGAGACCACGAAGACCCGGCCGTAGAGCGCCTCCGCGCCACGCCCACCGAGGATTAGCGTGTCGCGCAGGTCATGAATGCGGTCCATCGAGGTACCGCCGATTTTTTCAACCGTATGGGTCATTTCAGGCCTCCTCGGCCTCCTCCGCAGGGGCATAGGAGCCGTCCTCGCGGTGAACTTCTGTGCCGGTCACGGGCGGGTTGAAGCAGCAAGCCATCACCAGCTCTTCATCGGCCTTCAGCGTGTGCCGGTCGTGCTTGTCGAGCGCATACATGACGCCGGGCTTGATGTGATGGGTCTCGCCGGTGGCCAGATCGGTGATCGAGCCGGTGCCCTGCATGCAATAGACGCTCTCGAAGTGGTTCTTGTACTCGAAGGTGTGCTCCGAGCCCGCTTCGAGGAAGGTGATGTGGAACGAAAAGCCCATCCCGTCCTGCGCCAGCAGCATCCGCACCGAGCTCCATTGCGCGTCGGATACCACGCGGTCGCGCTCGTCTTTGACGATCTCGTTGAAATCTCTGACAATCATCGGGTTACTCCGCTGCAATCTTGGCTTGGCCGTCCAGCACGCCACGGGCGGCGGACAGCAGGATGTCGAAGCCTTTCGAGAAGGTCTCGACAGGCGTTGTGAGGGGGGCGAGCACCTTGACCACCTGATCCTCGTTGCCCGAGGTCTCGATCACGAGGCCCAGCTCGTAAGCGCGGGCGCAGATGGCACCGGCCAGTTCGCCGGAGCCCACATCGACGCCTTGCATCAGGCCACGGCCCTTGAGGGTCGCGCCGGGCACCATGGCGGCGAGGTCTGCCAGACGGTCATGAATCAGCTGCTGCTTCTCGGCCAGCTCCTTGGTGAAGGCTTCACCGGCCCAGAACTTCTCGATCGCCACGCGGGCGGTCACGAAGGCATGGGTGTTGCCGCGGAAGGTGCCGTTGTGCTCGGCGGGGCCGAACACGTCATGCTCGGGGCGCACCAGCACGGCGGCGAAGGGCAGACCGAAGCCCGAGAGGCTCTTGGCCATGGTCACGATGTCCGGCGTCACGCCCATCTCCTCGAAGGAGAAGAAGGTGCCGCAACGGCCGCAGCCGGCCTGAATATCGTCGATGATCAGCAGGGCGCCATGCTTGCGGGCAATCGCCTCGATGTGGCGGACCCACTCGGGGCTGGCGGCATTGAGGCCACCCTCGCCCTGCACGGTCTCAAGGATGATCGCGGCGGGCGCATCGACGCCGCCGGAGGCATCGGAGAGCATCTGCTCGAGTTGTGCGGCGGTGTCCACGCCCTCGCCGAAGTAGCCGTCGAACGGCATGCGGGTCACGCCCGCGAGGTCCATCGCGGCGCCGCCACGGTGGTAGCCGTTGCCGGTGGCTGCCAGCGCGCCGTTGGTCACGCCGTGGAAGCCGTTGGTGAAGGCGATGATGTTGGTGCGGCCGGTGACCTTGCGGGCGATCTTCATCGCCGCTTCAACCGCATTCGCACCGGTCGGGCCGGTGAACATGATGCGGTGATCCATGTCGCGCGGTGCGAGGATGTGGCGCTCGAAGGCCTCGATGAAGCCAGCCTTGGCATCGGTGTGCAGGTCGAGCCCGTGGGCGATGCCATCGGCGGTGATGTGCTCCACCAGCGCGGCCTTCATTTCGGGGTCGTTGTGGCCGTAGTTCAGAGAGGAACAGCCGGCGAGAAAGTCGATCCAGCTGTTGCCGTCGGCGTCGATCAGTTCGGAGCCGCGGCCCTTGGCGAACATCGCGGGCATACCACGGCAGTAGGAACGGGCCGCGCTTTCGCGGCGGGTGAAAATGTCATCGGTCAAGGTCATGTCCTTGGGCATGAGGAATCCTTTCAGGATTGAATCCGGTCTGTGAGGGAGAGGTCGATCAGGCTGCGCGCGCCAGCGCACCGGGGGAGGGCAGGCTGATCGTCACCATATGTTCGGTGTCGTGATGACCGTCGAAATGCGCGTCACGTTCGAAGTGCGGCTCGTCGGTCAGTTCGCCGCCGATGGACCGGGCAAAGCTGCGGAACAGCGCCCAAGAGGCGGCATTGTCTTTGGTGATGGTGGTCTTGAGGTGGTCGGCCTCGTCGCAGGCGTCGCGTTCCAGCAACTCGGCCAGCATCTTCTTGCCGAGGCCCAGCCCGCGGGCCTTGGGGCTCACCGCCACCTGCCAGACGAAGAGTTCGTCTTTCGCCGGGACCATGTGGCCGGAAATCCAGCCCACGATATCGCCCTCCAGTTCGGCCACCACGCATGTATCGCGGAAGTGGTCGGCCTGGATCAGGTTGGCATACATCGAGTTCTCGTCGAGAGGCTTGCAGCTTTTGACAAGCGCCCAGATATCGGCCCCGTCCGTCGCATCGGGTTTGCGCAGGCGGGGCGTCCGAGTTCGGGGTTCGGCGAGATCTCTTGGCATCGGCAGGTGTCCTCATTTGTTTCGTATGGCTAAGTAAGCGGCTTTGAATTGTAATTCAACAAGCGAAGGAAAGTTTCACAAAATCTTCGCGAAACCAGAGAAAAATCCAGATTTATGTGTGAAATATACGCCTATCCAGGGCTCTCTTCGTTTAGCTTGTTGAAGCATCCTGCGCGTAACGCTTTGGGGATTGAAGAGTTTTTTGCTGCCGTGGCACACTTCAGCCATGACAGCCTCGCCCGCAGACCGTGTTGATGACAGCCTGATCGCCCTGCGGCGCATCATCCGGGCGATCTGGCTTTATGATCGGGATCTGGCGCAGGCTGCCGGGGTGACACCGGCGCAGCTCAGGGTTCTTCAGATTCTGCGGGGCAGGCCCGAGGGCAGCGCCACGCCCAAGGCGCTGGCCGACCAGATGGGCGTGGTGCAGGCCACCGTCACCGCGCTGGTCGACAAGTTGCAGGCGACCGGCCATGTCAGCCGCGAGCGCTCGCAGACCGACCGGCGGCAGACCAACGTGGTGATCACCGAGAGCGGGCGGGAGACTGTGCGCGAGGCACCGGACGCGCTTCAGCAGCGGTTCGTGCGATCCTTCGACGAGATGGCCGACTGGGAGCAGGCGCAGCTTGTGGCCTCGCTGGAGCGGGTGGCAGCGATGCTGGACGCCGAAGAGATCGACGCCTCGCCGGTGCTCACCGCCGGGGCCATCGACAGCCCGCAGAAGGCGCGCTGAACCGCCTAGCCGCGGCCCGCCACGCTGGCCTGATAACCTTCCAGTTCCTTGATCAGCGCCATCCCTTCGGGCCGCTCCATCCGCGCGCAGAACTCCTGCCAGACCGCGCCATAGGGCATGTCTTTCAGCTCTTCGGTCAGCATGAAGCGGGTGGAGAAATCGAGCGCGGTTTCGGCCTGCTTCAGCCGGTCCAGTGGCAGCAGCAGTGCCCGGAGCAGGGCCTTTTGCATGTTGCGCGTGCCTATCACCCAAGCCGCCGTGCGACTGATGGTGGCATCGAAGAAATCCAACCCGATATGGGTGCGGCCCAACAGATCGGCGCTGACAAGCTCGTTGGCCATGGCCTGGATATCATCGTTCAACAGGATCACGTGGTCGCTGTCCCAGCGCATCGGGCGCGAGACGTGCAGCAGGATATCGCCCAGCGAGAGAGCGCAGGCCGAGAGCTTGTCGGCGATGTTCTCGGTGGGGTGGAAGTGGCCCATGTCGAGGCAAAGGAGCGTTCGCTTGCGGATCGCGTAGCCGAGGTAGAACTCATGGCTGCCGACGGTGCAGGCCTCGACCCCGATGCCGAAGAGCTTGCTCTCGACCGCGTCCAGCATGTGGGTGGCGTTCAGCGGCTCGGAGAACATGTCATCCAGTGAAGCTTCGAGCCGGGCGCGGGCGGCCATACGGTCGATCGGGGTGTCCTTGTAGCCGTCCGGCACCCAGACGTTGTTGATTGCAGGCGAGCCGAGGGCCTTGCCCATCTCGGCGGCGATCTCGCGACTGCGGCAGCCGTGCTCGACCCAGAAATCGCGGATGCCCTTGTCGGGGTGCGAGAGGGTGAGGTTATCATCTGCCTTTTCGTGGGCAAAGAAGGTGGGGTTGAAATCCAGCCCGATGCCGGCCTCGCGGGCCCAGTCGACCCAAGGGGCGAAGTGGCGAAACTCGATCTGGTCGCGGCCCGGAGTTTCGTCGGTGTCCATGTAGATTGCGTGCAGGTTCAGCCGGTGGCTGCCGGGGATCATGGAATAGGCAAAGTCGAGGTCGGCGCGCAGCTCGGCAGGGGTGCGCGCGCGGCCGGGGTGGTTGCCGGTGGCCTGAATGCCGCCGCCCGAGGTGCCGGACTTGGGCTCGAAGCCGACCACGTCATCACCCTGCCAGCAGTGCATCGAGATCGGGATTGTGGCGAGGCGGCTCAGGGCGGCTTCGGTATCGACGCCCCAATTGGCGAATTGGGCCTTGGCGCTTTCGTAACTCATGCTTCCCTCCTCCTCAGCGCGTGAAGGCCTGAACGTTGCCGGCATCCACGTTGAGGATGTTCCCGGTCGATTTGGCCGAGGTTTCGGCGGCGAAGAAATAGGCGGCTTCGGCAATGTCCTCGGGCAGGACGGAGCGTTTGAGCATGGAGCGGTTGCGATACATCTCCTCCAGCCCCTCCTTGTCGGTGCCATAGGTCGAGGCGCGCTGGTCTAGCCATTCGCCCTCCCAGATCTTGGAGCCGCGCAGCACCGCATCGGGGTTGACCACGTTCACCCGGATGCCCGCCTCGGCGCCTTCGAGCGCAAGGCAGCGGGCGAGGTGGATTTCGGCGGCCTTGGCGGTGCAATAGGCAGAAGCGTTGGGCGAGGCGGCGAGGCCGTTCTTGGAGGCGACGAAGACGATGGCGCCGCCCATCTTTTGCACCCGCATCAGCCGGAAGGCCTCCCGGCTGACGAGGAAGTAGCCGGTGCTGAGGATGTCCATGTTCTTGTTCCACAGCGCCAGCGAGGTCTCCTCGACGGGCGCGGAGGAGGCGATGCCGGCGTTTGATACCAGAATGTCGATGCCGCCGAACTCCACCGCCGCCTCGGCGTAGGCGCGGGCCACGGCGGCCTCGTCGGTGACGTTCATAATGACCGAGCGGACCACGTCGCGCCCGTGGCGCTGGGCGAGTTGCTCCTGTGTGGCCTTCAGCCCGTCTTCGGCGATGTCGGCCAGCACCACGCAGGCGCCCTCGGCGAGGTAACGCGCGGCGGTGGCCGCCCCGATGCCGCCCGCGCCGCCGGTGATCAGCGCGACACGGCCCGCGAGGGATTTGGGCTTGGGCATCCGTTGCAGCTTGGCCTCTTCGAGCAGCCAGTATTCGATATCGAAGGCCTCCTGCTCGGGCAGGCCGGTGTATTCGCTGACCGCTGAGGCGCCGCGCATCACGTTGATTGCGTTGACGTAGAACTCGCCGGAAATGCGGGCGGTGGCCTTGTCCTTGGCGAAGGTGATCATGCCGACGCCGGGAACGAGGTAGACCACGGCGTTGGGGTCGCGCAGGGCCGGGGAGTTGGCGTGTTTGCAGCGCTCGTAATAGGCGGCGTAATCGTCGCGGTAGGCGGCGACCTGAGCGGGCAGACCCTCAAGCACCTCGTCGACGTTGCCCTTGGCGGGGTCGAACTCCACCACCAGCGGGCGGATCTTGGTGCGCAGGAAGTGATCGGGGCAGGAGGTGCCGAGGGCGGCCAGCGGGCGCATGTTCTGGGCGTTGACGAATTCGAGCACGGCGGGCTCGTCGTTGAAATGGCCGACCATGTGCTGGTTGCCGGAAACGAAGCCGCGGATCGCGGGCATAAGCCGGGCGGCAACGGCGCGGCGCTCGGCTTCGCCGAGGCTCTCGTGCAGGGGGCCGCCGAAGGCCGGCACATCGGCCGTGCGCTGGGCCAACCAAGCGGTGGCCTCGTTGATGACCCCGATGGTTTTGTCATAGCAGGTGCGGGCGGTATCGCCCCAAGTGAAGAGGCCGTGGCTTTCAAGCACAACGCCATCGGCCTTGGGGTTTTTGAGGCAGAACTTCTCCAGCCAGAGACCCAATTCGTAGCCCGGGCGCTTCCACGGGAGCCAGCCGATCCTGTCGCCGAAAATCTCTTGGGTCAGCGCCTCGGAGTTTTTGGAGGCGGCGATGGCGATGATCGCGTCGGCGTGGACATGGTCGACATGTTTGCGCGGCACATAGGCGTGCAGCGGTGTGTCGATGGAGGCGGCGCGGGCGTTGAGGTTGAAGGTGCAATGGGGGAGGTAGCCGACCATCTCGTCTTCATGCTCGGGGCCGCGGTAGAGGGCTTTGAGGGCCTCCAGCTTCTCCATGTAGAGCGTGGCGAAGCCGTCGAGCTTCATCGAGCCGATGTCTCCGCCCGAGCCCTTGACCCAGAGCACCTCGACCTCCTTGCCGGTGAGCGGATCGACCTCCATCACCTTGGCGGAAGTGTTGCCGCCCCCATAGTTGGTGACGCGCTTGTCGGAGCCGAGGATATTGGAGCGGTAGAGCAGCAGCTCCGACTCGCTCATGCCGGCGGCATCGGCCTCGTTCCAGCGGTTCTCAAGAAGCTGATTTTCCGAAGTTTTTCCGGCGGTCTTCAACATGGCATCCTCCCGATGGGCGCCCGCAGCCAGCGCCTGTTCCTCGCCGGGAACCTGACGGCGCTGCGGCGGAATGTCAATCTCAAACGATCAAAACCAATCATGCTGCGGCGCAGAATGACTGTTTGTGATCGGTAATGATTGACAATCCCGCCGAATCCGGCAAATCTCGCCGCTCAACGGGAGGTGCCAATGCACGAGAAGGAACGCCACAGGATCATCCTTTCCGCCGTTCAGGACCGGCCGGTCGTGACGGTGGTGGACCTGTGCAACCTGACCGAAGCCTCCGAAGCCACGATTCGCCGTGACATTGCCGCGCTCGATGCGCAAAAGAAGCTGCGCCGGGTGCGGGGCGGGGCGGAGGCGATCACGCCGCCGCAGTTCGTCGGGCTGGCCGGGCGGCCCTTTGCCGTCAGCGAAACCATGCACAGCCACGAGAAGCAGGCGATTGCCCGCGCGGCGGTGGAGCTGTGCGACGACGGCGACTCGATCATCATCAATGGCGGCACCACGACCTTTCAGATGGTGCACCCGCTGGCTTCGCGCCGGTGCCAGGTGTTCACCAACTCCTTCCCGATCGCCGAGCACCTGCTGAAGCATTCCAAGAACACGGTGATGCTCTCGGGTGGCGTGATTTACCGCGAGCAGAACATCATCCTGTCGCCCTTCGACAATGATGTGACGCGCAATTTCTATGCCCGCCGGATGTTCATGGGGGCGCAGGGCCTCGGGCCGCTGGGGCTGATGGAGGCCGACCCGCTGCTGATTCAGGCCGAGCAGAAGCTGATCGGGCAGGCCGACGAGCTGGTGGTGCTGGTCGACAGTTCAAAGTTCGCCAACCGGTCCAGCCTTGTGCTGTGCCCGCTGACCCGGATCGACACGGTGATCACCGACGAGGGGATCCCCGACAAGGCCGCCGCCATGCTCGAGGCGGCAGAGGTGACGCTGATCGTCGCGCAGAGTGGCGCGGCCCAGCAGGAAGAGGCGGGCTGACCCGCCGGAACATGCATCGTGATCTCAGGGAGGAAACCATGATCCGTCGCAACTTTACCAAACTTCTCGCAGGCGCCAGCCTCGCTGTCAGCCTCATGGGCACCAGCGCGATGGCGCAGGACAACATGCGCATCGCGCTGGTGGTCAAGGCGCTCGGGATCGGCTTTTTCGAGGCCGCCGCCAAGGGGGCCGAAGAGGCTGCTGGCGAGCTGGGCAACGTGGAGATCATCTACACCGGCCCGACCGACACCACCGCCGAGGGCCAGATCGAGGTGATCAACGCGCTGATTGCGCAGGGTGTCGATGCCATCGCGATCTCCGCCAACGACCCCGACGCGCTGGTGCCTGCGCTGAAAAAGGCGCAGCAGCGTGGCATCACCGTGATTTCGTGGGATAGCGGCGTGGCCGAAGAGGGCCGCTCTATGCACCTCAACCCCTCGTCCAACCCGCTCATTGGCAATATGATCATTAAGCTGGCTGCCGATCACCTGCCGGACGGCGGGCAGGTGGCCGTGCTCTCGGCCTCTGCCACGGCGACGAACCAGAACATCTGGATCGAAGAGATGAACAAGGTGCTGCCGGACTATCCGGGCATCGAGGTGGTGGGCACCGTCTATGGCGATGACCTTGCCGACAAGTCCTACCGCGAGGCGCAGGGCCTCATGCAGTCTTACCCCGATCTCGACGCGATCATCGCGCCGACCTCCGTGGGGATCGTGGCCGCCGCGCAGGCAGTGCAGGACGCCGGCAAGGCGGGCGAGATCAACGTGACCGGTCTTGGCCTGCCCTCCGAGATGGCCGGGGCCATCGAGAGCGGTGCCTCCAAGTCCTTCGCGATCTGGAACCCGATCGATCTTGGCTACTCGGCCACGATGATCGCCCATGCCCTCGCCTCAGGCGCGGCCACCGCCGAGCCGGGCGCGTCCATCCCGATGGGCCGCATGGGCGAGGTGACGCTGGATGAGACGACCTCGGGCGCGATGGCCGACCCGTTCGTTTATGACAGCTCGAACATCGACGAGTTCAAGTCGATCTTCTGATCGGTAATGCCCCGGCGCGGCTTGGCCTGCGCCGGGGCACAGTTTCCGGCCAGCGGGGCAAGTCCCTGCGCGCCGGACCATTCGCGCAATCGCAAACGGTTAACACGGGCTCCTGCGCGGGCCCCGATGGAGCGGGCATGCTGATGCAATCCCAGGCCGATCAAGCCCAAGCCGATGAGGCAGCTGCCAACGGCAGCCCCGTGCTGGCGCTGGAGGGCATCACCAAGGCCTTTCCGGGCGTGAAAGCGCTCGATGGCGTGTCGCTCCGGCTCTACCCGGGCGAGGTAACGGCGCTGGTGGGCGAGAACGGGGCGGGCAAATCGACCGTGGTGAAGACTCTCACGGGCATCTACCAGCCGGACGGTGGGGCCATTCTGGTGGATGGCGCGCCGGTGCAGTTTCCGACCGCGCAGGATGCGGCCCGCGCCGGGGTGACGGCGATCCATCAGGAGACCGTGCTGTTTGACGAGCTTTCGGTCGCAGAGAACATTTTTTTGGGCCACGCCCCGCGCGGGCGGTTCGGCCTGATCGACTGGCGCAGCATGCAGGCGCGGGCGGGCGAGATCCTGCGCGGTATCGGCGCCGAGATTGACTCGGCCACCCGGCTGCGCGACCTCGGCATCGCCAACAAGCACCTTGTTGCCATCGCCCGCGCGCTCTCTGTCGATGCCCGCGTCGTGATCATGGACGAGCCGACCGCCGCGCTCTCTCACAAGGAGATCGAGGAGCTTTATGAGCTGGTCGAGAAGCTGAAGGCACAGGGCAAGGCCATTTTGTTCATCAGCCACAAGTTCGACGAGATCTTCCGCATCGCGGACCGTTACACCGTGTTCCGCGACGGGCAGTTCATCGGTGACGGGCTGATCTCGGAGATCGACGAGGCGGCGCTGGTCAAGATGATGGTCGGCCGCGATGTGAGCCAGGTCTTCCCCGACCGGCAAAGCGCGCCGGGCGAAGAGGTGCTGCAGGTCGTGGGCTACAGCCATCCGACCGAGTTTGACGAGATCGGCTTTTCACTCAAGCGCGGCGAGATCCTTGGCTTTTACGGGCTGGTTGGTGCCGGGCGCTCGGAGTTCATGCAGGCGCTCTTCGGCATCACCCGGCCCTCCAAGGGGGTGACGAAGATCGAGGGAGAGCTGGCCGTTGTGCGCTCACCCGCCGAGGCGATTGCGCAGGGCATCGTCTATGTGCCGGAGGACCGCGGCAAGCAGGGCGCGATCACCGCCATGCCGATCTTTCAGAACGTCACGCTGCCTTCGCTGGGCCGCACCTCGCGCCGGGGCTTTCTGAAGCTGGCCGAGGAGTTCCGGCTGGCGCGCGAATACACCGAGCGGCTCGACTTGCGGGCCGCTTCGCTGGATACCCCGGTGGGCAGCCTCTCGGGCGGCAACCAGCAGAAGGTGGTGATCGCCAAATGGCTCGCGACCAAGCCGCGGGTGATCATCCTAGACGAGCCGACCAAGGGCATCGACATTGGCTCCAAGGCGGCGGTGCATGAGTTTATGGCCGAACTGGCCGCACAGGGGCTGGCGGTGATCATGGTCAGCTCCGAGATCCCCGAGATCCTAGGGATGTCGGACAGGGTGATCGTGATGCGCGAAGGCCGGATTGCCGCCGAGTTGGAGGGCGACGACCTGACCCCTGAAACCCTTGTCCGCCATGCGGCGGGCATTTGAGAGCGAGGTGGGCGCCATGTTGCAACGCCTGATTTCATCGCGCGAGGCGCTCCTGCTGGGGGCCATCGCGGTGCTGCTGGCGCTGATCGCCACGCGCTTTCCGGGCTTCATCGCGCCGGGCAACCTTGCACATGTGTTCAACGACACTTCGCCGCTGATCCTGCTGGCCATCGGCCAGATGATCGTAATCCTGACCAAGTGCATCGACCTGTCGGTGGCCGCCAATCTTGCGCTGACCGGCATGGTGGTGGCGATGATCAACGTCAGCTTCCCCGGCGTGCCGGTGGCGGTGATCCTCGCCGTGGCGCTGGCGCTGGGCACGCTGATGGGCATGGTCAACGGCCTGTTGGTCTGGAAGCTGCAAATCCCGCCCATCGTGGTGACGCTGGGCACGATGACGATTTTCCGGGGCATCATCTTTTTGATCTCGGACGGCAAATGGGTGAACAGCCACGAGATGAGCGAAGGGTTCAAGGCCTTCCCCCGGGCGGAGCTTCTGGGCCTGCCGATGCTCAGCTGGGTGGCGCTGATGGCTGTCGCGGTCTTTGCCGTGGTGATGACCCGCACGCGCCTTGGCCGCGCCTTCTACGCGGTGGGCGGCAACCCCCATGCGGCGGTCTATACCGGGCTGGACGTGGGCCGCACCCAGTTCTGGGCCTTCACCATCTCGGGCGCTCTCGCCGGGTTCACCGGCTACCTCTGGGTCTCGCGCTACGCGGTGGCCTATGTCGATATCGCCGGGGGCTTCGAGCTCGATGTGGTGGCCGCCTGCGTCATCGGCGGCATCTCCATCGCGGGCGGTGTGGGCACGGTGGGCGGGGCGCTGCTAGGCGCGCTCTTTCTCGGCGTCATCAAGAACGCGCTGCCGGTGGTCGATATCTCGCCGTTCTGGCAGCTTGCCATCTCCGGCGCGGCGATCATCATCGCTGTTGCGGTCAATGCCCGTGCGGCACGGGTGAAGGGGCGGATCATCCTCAAATCGGCGGAGCAGGCGGCATGAGCGAGACGACGACACGGCATATCCCCGACCGCTTGCGCTCGCCGCTGGAGGCGCGGCTGAAAAGCTGGGAGAGCCTGCTGCTGCTGGTGGCGGTGGCGATCTTCATCGCCAACAGCTTTGCCTCCCCATACTTCCTGAACGCGTGGAACCTCTCGGACGCGACCTTCAACTTCACCGAGAAGGCCATGATCGCCTTTGCCATGGCACTGCTCATCATCTCGGGCGAGATAGACCTGAGCGTGGCTGCGATCATCGCGCTGGCCTCCACGGCGATGGGGGCGGCGGTGCAGTTTGGCGTCGGCACGCCGGGGCTGGTGCTGATCGGGCTGGCGACCGGGCTGGCCTGCGGCGCGTTCAATGCGGTGCTCGTCACCCGGCTCGGGTTGCCCTCGATCGTGGTGACGATCGGCACCATGAGCCTGTTCCGGGGGATCAGCTATATCGTGCTGGGCGATCAGGTCTACAAGGGCTACCCGGCCGACTTTGCCTTCTTCGGGCAGGGCTACGTGTTCTGGGTGATTTCCTTCGAGCTGGTGCTCTTTGCCCTGCTCGCGGTGATTTATGGCGTTGTGCTGCACAAGACCAACTTTGGCCGGGCCGTCTATGCCATTGGCAACAACCCCACCGGTGCGCTGTTCTCTGGCATCCGGGTGGCGCGGGTGAAGTTCATCCTCTTCCTGCTCACCGGGCTGATGGCCGGGGTCGCGGCGGTGTGCCTGACCTCGCGGCTCGGCTCCACCCGGCCTTCCATCGCCTTCGGCTGGGAGTTGGAGGTGGTGACGATGGTGGTGCTGGGCGGGGTGAACATCCTCGGCGGATCGGGCAGCATCCCCGGTGTGGTGATCGCCGCCTTCGTCATGGGGCTGGTCACTTTCGGGCTGGGGCTGCTGAACGTGCCGGGCATCGTGATGTCGATCATGATCGGCCTGCTGCTGATCGGGGTGATCGCGCTGCCCCGTCTGTGGGAAAAGTGGCGCCGCCGCGCCGCGCGGGCCTAAGGGGAATGACATGGAGAAATATGCCTTCAGGATGAGGCTCAACCCCGGTTGCCGCGATGAGTACAAGAAGCGGCATGACGAGATCTGGCCCGAGCTGGTGACGCTGCTCAAAGAGGCCGGGGTGAGTGACTACTCGATCCATCTCGATGAGGAAACCGGCCTGCTCTTTGGCGTGCTCTGGCGCACCGACGACCACGGGATGGATGCGCTGCCGGGCCTTGAGATCATGCAGAAGTGGTGGGCGCATATGGCGGACATCATGGAAACGAAGCCAGACAACGAGCCGGTGGCGGTGCCGTTGACGCCCGTCTTCCACATGCCATGACTGCGGGCCACATCGCCGTCATCGACGTTGGCAAGACCAACGCCAAGCTGGCGCTGGTCGATCTGGAGAGCCTTGCCGAGGTGGCGGTGCTGACCCGCCCCAACAGGGTGCTGTCCGGCCCGCCCTGGCCGCATTTCGACGTGGAGGGGCATTGGGCGTTTCTGCTGGAGGGGCTGTCACAGTTTCAGGCCGCGCATGGGGTGGATGCGATCTCGGTCACGACCCACGGGGCATCCGCCGCGCTGATCGGGGAGGGCGGCGTGCTGGCCGCGCCGATCCTCGATTACGAGCATGCCGGGCCGGACGGGCTGGCGGCGGAGTATGACGCGATCCGCCCGGATTTTGCCGAAACCGGCGCGCCCCGGCTCGGGACGGGGCTGAACCTCGGCGCCCAGCTGTTCTGGCAGTTCAGCGAAGATCCGGGGCTGAAAGCGCGGGTGCGTCATATCGTGACCTACCCGCAATACTGGGGCTATCGGCTCACCGGGGTTGCTGCCAGCGATATGACCTCGCTGGGCTGCCATACCGACCTGTGGAACCCCTTTACCGGCGCAACATCGAGCCTTGTGGAGCGGCTTGGCATTGCCGGGCTGCTGGCGCCGACGCGGCAGCCGGGGGAGGTGTTGGGTAAGGTCCTGCCGGAGATCGCGGCGCAGACGGGGCTGGCGGCTGACACACCGGTCTATTGCGGCATCCACGACTCCAACGCTTCGCTCTTGGCGCATCTGCTGGCGCGGGAGGCGCCCTTCAGTGTGGTCTCGACCGGCACATGGGTGATCGCCATGGCCATCGGCGGTGCGCCGGTGGCGCTCGATCCGGCGCGCGACACGCTGGTGAACGTGAACGCCTTCGGCGACCCGGTGCCTTCGGCCCGTTTCATGGGGGGGCGGGAGCATGACCTGCTGATGGAGGGGGCGCAGGTGGAACCTTCCGCTGACGAGTGCGACGCGGTCTTGCGGGAGGCGGTGATGCTGCTGCCCGCGGTGGTGCCGGGCAGCGGGCCGTTTCAGGGGCATGAGGCACAGTGGCTGGGAGGCGAGCTGCCCGCAGGCTCGGGCGCCCGGAGTGCGGCGGTGGGTTTTTACCTCGCCCTTGTCACCGACGCCTGCCTGCGGCTGATCGGGCATCGCGGGCCGATCCATGTGGAGGGGCCCTTTGCCCGCAATGCCTGCTATCTCGACATGCTGGCCGCCGCGAGCGAGGCGGAGGTGCATGCGATGACCAGCGCCACCGGCACCAGCGAGGGCGCGGCCCTGTTGCACCCCGGTGTGGACCGCAGCCTGATCGCGGGGCGGCAGGCGAGCGGCGTTCACCACGGAACGGCGGAGATGGCCCGTTATGCGGAGGTTTGGCGCGGGCGGGTCGGCTGAGGCGTCAGCCCACCCACGTCCATATCTACGCGGTTCCCGCTAGCAGCGTCGCGATCTCCACCGGCTGGCCGGTTTCGGCGCTGCGGGTCGCGGCGACGCCTGTGAGGACCGATAGCGCACCGGCGCGGGAGCCGGCGCGCTGGCCTGCGGGGTCGTCCTTTTCGGGCGTGAAGAGCGCGCGGTGCAGCAGCGGGTCGCCGCCGAAGTGGCCGCCCGGCCCATGCTCCACTACGATCCGCTCCACCGAGCGATCGGTACCGAGCACCAAGATCTCATCTTGCCCGGACGGCGCATCGAAGGCCTGCTTTTCATACATGCGCACCTCGATTCGGCCATGGGTGCCGTTGAAGGCGAGGTGGTAGCCCTCAATGGGCATGGCGGCATTAAGCGAGTAGCTCACCTGCACGCCGTTCTCGTATTCGAGGGTGGCCGACATAGTGTCGTAGATGTCAATATCTTCGCGGAACACGCAGCCATCCCGCACGTAGCCGTCCTCTGCCGAGGGCCCCTCGTAGAGCGCATCGAGGTCGGGATTGGCGCTCATGTCCCAGTAGAACCGGCACTCGGCGGCGTGATCACAGCCCTTGCAGCGAATGCCGCGGAACGGGCCGTTGTGGCCGTAGACGTTGAGCGCGCCTTGGGCGAAGACCCGCTTCGGGTCGCTATCGATCCACCAGTTCAACAAGTCGAAATGGTGGGTCGCCTTGTGGACGAAGAGCGAGCCGGAGTTCTTTTTGTAGGCATGCCAGCGGCGGAAGTAGTCGGCGCCGTGGGAGGTGTCGAGATACCAGTGGAAGTCGCAGGAGGTCACCTTGCCGATACGCCCGGAGGCGAGCAGCTCTCGGATTTTGCGCGAGGTCGGTGCGAACCGGTAGTTGAAGGCCACATCCACCCGGCGGCCGGTGCGAGCCTCGGCCTCGACGATGGCGCGCACGTCTTCAGCGGTGGTGGCCATGGGCTTTTCGGTGACCACGTCGATCCCCGCCTCCAGCGCCTTCACGATGATGCCGGCGTGGGTGTCGTCGCGGGTGCAGACGAGCAGGGTGTGCGGCTTGGTGGCGGAGAGCATCTCATCGAGATCGGTCGAGACCTGCGGCTCCCCTGCCGTGCGCCCGCGCGCCACGGCGAGGCGGGCGGCGTTGAGGTCGGACAGGCCGACGAGTTCGATCTCGTCGGCGCAGGTTGCGGGGGCATCGGTGCCCCAGGTACCGGTGCCGCGATGCCCGGTGCCCACGATGGCGACCCGGCGCTTGTTAGTGGCTGAGATCATGCTACTCCTCCCAAAAGTAACTCGCTGGTTACTATGTATGGTCAATCCGGGGTGTCAACGGATATGCTGCGGCAGGAGGGTTTGGCCATGGATCAAACGGCAAAGCCGAAAAAGCGGGAGTGGAACCGCGAGAAGACCACGCGCGACATTCTGGACAGCGCCCGGGTGGAGTTTGTCGAATACGGGCTGGAGGCGGCGCGGATGGATCGCGTGGCCAAGCGGGCCGGGGCCAACAAGCGGCTGATCTACGAATATGTCGGCTCCAAGACCGAGCTTTATACGGCGGTCCTGCTGGAGGCCTATCAGGATATCCGTGCCGCCGAGCGCAAGCTCGATCTGGGCGCGCTGCCACCCTATGACGCGATGGCCAAGCTCGTTGGCTTCACCTTCGACCACTTCC
Source organism: Vannielia litorea (assembly GCF_019801175.1). NCBI lineage: Bacteria > Pseudomonadati > Pseudomonadota > Alphaproteobacteria > Rhodobacterales > Paracoccaceae > Vannielia > Vannielia litorea. The sequence goes on along the minus strand of NZ_JAHVJR010000001.1, from coordinate 2,538,092 downwards.
ACGCCAACCCGTGGTTTCTGCGGCTTCTGGCGACCGAGAACATCCAGCGCGCCCGATTCGTGGCCGAGATGCCGGAGCTGAAGGAGATGAACTCTCCGATCATCGGGCAGATCCGGCATGTTCTTGCCGAGGGCGAGGCTGCTGGCGTGTTCCGGGGCGGGGTCGATCCGGTTCAGATGTACATCACCATCGCCGGGCTCAGTTACTTCTTCTTCTCGAATATCCACACACTTTCAGTGGTTTTCGATGCCTCGCTCAACTCCGAGGTCGGCCTCGCCGAGCGCCGTGCTCACGCCGTGGACGTGGCGATGAGCTACCTCAGCTTCAAAACAGTTGCCAGAAAGTAACCAGCGAGTTACCTTTTTTCTGCCGGGGTCTGGGAGGGCCCTCCGGCCGGGCTCGGAGGAGGAGCCTGCTCAAAAGAAATTTGGGAGGAAATCATGACACTGAAGATGGATCGTCGCGGATTCGGCCGCCTGATGGGCGGCGGCGCGTCACTCTGGGCGCTGGCCAGCACCGGTGCTCTGGCACAGGCAAACGGCAGCGTGCGCCTGATCTGGTGGGGCAACCCGGAGCGCGACAAGCGCACCAATGCCGTGGTCGAACTCTACGAGGGCGGCGGCATGGGTGAGGTGGTGCCCGAAACCTACGCATGGGGCGACTACTGGCAGAAGCTGGCCACGCAGGCCGCGGGCAACAGCCTGCCCGACGTGCTCCAGATGGACTATCGCTACATCTTCGAATGGGCGCGGCGCGGCCAGCTTGAGCCGCTTGACGGCTACTTCGGCAACGAGATCGACGTGTCGGACTACGACGAGAACCAGCTCAAGGGTGGCATGGTCGACGGCAAGACCTACGGCATCTCGCTGGGCGCCAACTCGATGACCCACGTCTACAACAAGGCCGTGCTCAGCAACATCGGCTACGAGCTGCCCGACAGCACCACGTGGACAACCGAGGACTTTGTGAACATCGGCAAGGAGCTGAAGGATCAGCTGCCCGATGGCATGGCCTTCTCGGAGAACATGGGCAGCCAGGAGCCACGGCTGCAAACTTGGGTCCGGTCGCGCGGCAAGGATCTTTACACCTCCGAAGGCGAGCTCGGCTTCGATGTGCAGGACGTGATCGACTACTTCGTCTACTGGAAGATGATGCAGGACGAGGGGCTGACCCAGCCTGCCGACGTGCAGGCGCAGGACAGCGGCAAGATGGAAGAGCGGATGCATGTGAACGGCAAGTCGCTGTTCGGCTTCATCCATTCCAACCAGCTTGTCGGCAACCAGCAGCTGATGACCGACGAGGTGGATATCGTGATGATCCCCAACGCAGGCGACAGCCCGGGGCATTACATGAAGCCTTCGATGTTCTTCTCGATGTCGGCCAATGCGGGCGACAAGGCGGCTGCGGCGAAGTTCATCAGCTTCTTCGTCAGCGACGAGGGCGCCAACGACATTCTGCTCATCGAGCGTGGTGTGACCGCCGATGCTTCCATCCGCGAGCGCATCACCCCCGGCCTCACCGAGACCGAGCAGAAGATCATCCGTTTCCTCAACATGGTCGACACCCGCGTGGGTGCGCTGCCGCCCCCGCCGCCGGCCAATGCCGGCGAGATCGACCGCGCCCTGCGGCCGGCCTGGGAGTCGGTGGCGTTCGGCCAGGTCACGCCGGAAGAGGGCGCAACCGCCTGGTATGACGACGCCGCGCGTATCCTGAAGCGGTAAACTCCAGTGACCAGTGTCAGCACCAATCCGGGAGGGCGTTCTGCGCCCTCCACCGAGGGAAGGTTTGCCCGTATCTGGCGCCGCAATGGCGCGGGCTACCTGTTTCTCCTGCCATGGCTCGTGGGTTTCCTCGGGCTGACGCTGGGGCCAACGCTGGCCTCGCTCTACCTGTCGTTCACCGATTACGACCTGCTGACCTCGCCGCGCTGGTCAGGGCTTAAGAACTACGAATACGCCGCCTTCTATGACCGCCGCCTCGGCAAGGCGATCGAGGTGACATTCACCTACGTGCTGTGGTCCGTGCCGCTCAAGCTCACGGTCGCGCTCCTGCTGGCCATGGTGCTCGACCGGTCGGTGCGGGGCGTGGCCTTCTACCGTGCCACCTTCTACCTGCCCTCGCTGCTCGGCGCCTCGGTGGCGATCGCCGTGCTCTGGCGCCAGCTCTTTGGTGCGGACGGGCTGATCAACCAACTGCTGTTCTTCGTCACCGGCATTCAGGGCCCGGCCTGGATCACCCACCCCGACTACGCGCTTTCCACGCTGATCGTGCTGGCGATCTGGCAGTTCGGCTCGCCGATGATCATCTTCCTCGCCGGGCTCCGGCAGGTGCCGCAAGACCTCTACGAGGCCGCCTCGATGGATGGAGCCTCGGGCTGGCGGCAGTTCTGGAAAATCACCCTGCCGCTGCTCGCGCCGGTGATCTTCTTCAACCTCGTGCTCCAGACCATCGAAGCCTTCAAGGCCTTCACCCAGGCCTACATCGTCTCCGGCGGTCTCGGCGGGCCGGTGGACAGCACGATGTTCTACTCGCTTTACCTCTACCTCGAGGCCTTCGCCAACTTCCGCATGGGCTATGCCTCTGCGCTGGCTTGGATCCTGCTGGTGATCATCGCGATCTTTACCGCCATCGCCTTCGGCACCTCGAAATACTGGGTCTATTACGAGGATGAGCAGCGATGAAAGCCTTCAACGAAAGCCGCGCCACAAAGGTCCGTCGCCAAGTGCTCCGGCACTTCGTGCTCGGGTTCGCCTCGATCCTCATGATCTACCCACTGCTGTGGATGGTCATGTCGAGCTTCAAGCCCGACGAGCTGATCTTCTCCGACCCGACGGCCCTGCCCACCAGCTTTGACCTGACGAGCTACTTTCAGGGCTGGTTCACCTTTCGGGAGAGTTTCACCACCTTCTACATGAACTCCTTCATCATCGCCTTCTTCGCGGTGGTAGGTAACCTGATGGCCTGCTCGATGACGGCCTATGCCTTCGCGCGGCTGGAATTCCGGGGCCGGAAGATCTGGTTTGTGCTGATGCTTGGCACGCTGATGCTGCCCTATCACGTGACGCTGGTGCCGCAGTATGTGCTCTTCCTCAAGCTCGGCTGGGTCAACACCTTCCTGCCGCTGATCGTGCCGAAGTTTCTTGCCGTCGATGCCTTCTTCATCTTCCTGATGGTCCAGTTCTTCCGCGGCATCCCGCGCGAGATCGACGAGGCGGCGATCATGGATGGCTGCGGGCCGTGGCGGATCTACTGGAAGATCATGCTGCCGCTCTCCACGCCGGTCATGGCCACCGCCGCGATCTTCTCCTTCATCTGGACCTATGACGACTTCCTCGGCCCGCTGATCTACCTGAACGACATGAGCCAATACACCGTGCCGCTGGCGCTCCGGGCCTTTGTCGACAGTTCCGGCGGCGAGAGCCTCTATGGCGAGCTGTTTGCCATGTCCACACTTTCGCTCGTGCCCGTGTTCATCGTCTTCCTCGCCTTCCAGAGGCTCATCATCCGCGGCGTCGCCCTCGGCGCGCTCAAGAGGTAAATCAATGTCTTCAGAGCCCTTCGACTTTGCCGTTGTCGGCATCAACCACAACCACATCTACGGCCAAGTGGATGCGATGCTGGGAGCCGGCTGCCGGTTGACCAAGTTTTACGCCGTGGAAGACGACCTCGCCGCGATCTTCTCGGGCAAGTATCCGCAGGCCGAGCGGGTGGCCGATGAGCAGCAGATCATGGAGGACGAGGCCGTTTTGCTGGTGGTCGGCGCGGGCATTCCGGTGGACCGGGCGCCGATGGCGCTGCGGGCGATGCGGGCGGGCAAGGACGTGATGATCGACAAGCCCGGCTGCACCACCTTCGCGCAGCTGGACGATCTGCGCCGGGTGCAGGCCGAGACCGGGCGCATCTGCTCGATCCTCTATTCCGAGCACTACCGGCAGAAATCTACCGCCCGCGCGCTGGAGCTTGTGCGGGCCGGGGCGATTGGCCGGGTAATCTCCACCACCGGGCTGGGGCCGCATCAGCTGGGCAACAATCCTCGGCCAGACTGGTTCTGGGACCCGTCCCGCAACGGCTCGATCCTGACCGATATCGCCAGCCACCAGTTCGAGCAGTTCCTCTCGATCACCGGGGCCACCGAGGCGCGGATCTTGCACGCGGTGGAGGACAATTTCGACAACCCGGATCACCCCGACTTCCTCGACTACGGCCATGCCGTCGTGGCCGCCGAGGGGGCCACGGGCTTTATCCGGGTGGACTGGTTCACGCCCAACGGCTCGCCTGTCTGGGGGGACGGACGGCTCTTCATCATGGGCACCGAGGGTGTGATTGAGCTGCGCAAGTACATGGATGTGGAGGGCCGCGCAGGAGATAACCACCTGTTCCTGACCGACGCAAAGGGCACGCACTACATCGACGCCTCCGATACCGAGCTGACCTATGGCGCGAAGCTGCGGGACGATGTGCGCAACCGGACCGATACCGCCATGACGCAGAAGCACTGCTTCCTCGCGATGGAGCTTGCCTTGCAGGCCCATGCGATGGCCGAGCGGGTCGGCGGCAGCCGTCCGGCTGGAGGTGCGGCATGAGCAAGCGTCTGCGCGTCGGCATCGTCGGCTCCGGTATCGGCCGCAGCCATGCCGAAGGATACGGTGAGTTTCCCGACCTCTACGAGGTGGTGGCGCTGGCCGACATCTCGCCCGAGCGACAAAACAAGGTGGCCGACATGTTCGGCATCCCCGAACGCCCGGACAGCATGGAAGCGCTTTACGATCTCGGCCTCGACCTGATCGACATCTGCACGCCCTCGGGCCTGCATTTCGATCAGGCCACGGCGGCGATGGAAGCTGGCTTTGACGTGGTGATCGAAAAGCCCGTCGCCCGCTCGCTGGCGGAATGCGATGCGCTTATCGCCACGGCGGAAAAAACCGGCAAGCGAGCCTGCCCGATCTTCCAGTATCGCTTCGGCCACGGGCTCCAAAAGCTGCATCATCTGGTGGGCAAGGGGCTGGCTGGCCGCCCCTCCGTGGCCACCGCCGAAACTCATTGGTATCGCGGTGAAACCTACTACTCCCGCGCCTCGTGGCGCGGCACGTGGGATGGCGAGACGGGTGGCTGCTTTACCACCCATGCGATCCACATTCACGACATCCTCTGCGAGGTGCTCGGCCCGATCAAATCGGTCAACGCCCGCACCTCGCGCCGGGTGAACGGCAACGAGACCGAGGACATGGGGCTGCTGAGTCTCGAGTTCGAGAGCGGGGCCATGGCCTCTTCGTCGGTCACGCTCGGCTCGCGCGAGGAGATGTCGCGTCTGCGGTTCTGCTTTGATGATCTTGCCGCCGAGAGCGGACGCCGCCCTTATCACCCCGATCACGACCCCTGGACCTTTCCGCATGACGACCCGGAGGCCACGGCGAAGATCGAGGCCGCACTGGAGGATTTCGAGCCTCTGCCCGAGCGGTTCGAAGGCCAATTCTACCGGATGCACGCGGCGCTGACGCAAGGCACCGAGCTGCCCGTCACTCTAGCCGACGCGCGCCGCTCCATCGAGCTGCTCACGGCGGCCTATTGGTCTGCCCGCAGCGGCGAGAGCGTTTCCCTGCCCATCGGGGCAGATCACCCCTTCTATAACGGCTGGCTCGACACGATGAAGAAAGACACCGCACATGGCTGAACTGGAGCTTCAGAACGTCATCAAGGAATTCGGCGGCCTGCGGGTGATCCATGGGATCGACCTGAAGGTGGAAGACGGCGAGTTCGTGGTTTTCGTCGGCCCCTCGGGCTGCGGCAAGTCCACCCTGCTGCGCATGATCGCGGGACTTGAGGAGATTTCGGGCGGCGATGTGTTGATCGATGGCGCCGTGGTCAACGAGATGCCCGCTGCCAAGCGCGAGTTGGCGATGGTGTTCCAGTCCTACGCGCTCTACCCGCATATGTCGGTGCGCAAGAACCTCGCCTTCGGGCTTGAAACCATGAAGGTGCCGAAGGCGGAGATCGAGCAGAAGGTGCAGGAGGCGGCCGACATCCTCCAGATCAACGAGTTGCTCGAGCGCAAGCCCGGCCAGCTCTCGGGCGGGCAGCGCCAGCGGGTCGCGATTGGCCGGGCCATCGTACGCGAGCCGCAGATCTTCCTCTTCGACGAGCCGCTCTCCAACCTCGATGCCGAGCTGCGGATGCAGATGCGCGTCGAGATCAACCGCCTCCACCGCCGCCTCGGGGCGACGATGATCTTCGTGACCCACGATCAGGTCGAGGCGATGACGCTGGCCGACAAGATCGTGGTGCTGCGCAAGGGGCTGATCGAGCAGGTCGGCACGCCGCTGGAGCTTTATAACACGCCTGCCAACGTGTTCGTCGCGGGTTTCCTCGGCAGCCCCCGTATGAACTTTCTGCCCGGCACGATCACCTCGGTCAGCGGCACCAGTGCCACGATCGAGCTGGAAGGCGGGCACAGTCTTACGACTGAAATCCCCAACCCGCCTGCGCAAGGCGAGGTGGTGACGCTCGGCATCCGCCCCGAGAGCCTCGTTCCCGTGCCCGAGGCTGAGGCGGTGCTTTCGGGCGAAGTGCAGATCGCCGAGCAGCTCGGCGGTGAAACCTATGTCTACGTGGCCCTCCCCCACGGCGGCACCGTGACGGTCGAGATCAAGGGCCAGGCCCGCGTCGAGGCCGGGGACAAGCTCTTCCTCGGGTTCGAGGGCGGCAAGTTCCACATCTTCGGTGCCGATGAAAAAGTCATCCGTCACGCCTGAGGGCGGGCGGCAAGAGAGGTTTGAAATGACTGAAAAACGTATCGGCATCATCATGCATGGTGTCACCGGGCGCATGGGCTACAACCAGCACCTCGTCCGCTCCGTGAAGGCGATCATGGAAGATGGCGGCGTGGTGCTGAAGGATGGCACCCGCCTCATGCCCGACCCGATCATCGTGGGCCGCAACGCTACCAAGATCGAGCGGCTGGCGAAGGAGGAGGGCATCGAGCGCTGGTCGGATGATCTGGATGCCTGCTTGGCAAACTCTGATGACACGCTGTTCTTCGACGCGGGCACCACGCAGATGCGGGGCGGGCTGCTGCGCAAGGCGATCGAGGCGGGCAAGGCGGTGTACTGCGAAAAGCCAACCTCGGACGATCTGGGCGAGGCGCTCGCCGTGGCCAAGCTGGCCCGCGAGAAAGGCATCAAGAACGGCGTGGTGCAAGACAAGCTCTTCCTTCCCGGCATCATGAAGCTAAAGGGCCTGATTGATAGCGGCTTTTTCGGGCGCATCCTCTCGGTGCGCGGCGAGTTCGGCTATTGGGTCTTCGAGGGTGACTGGCGCGAGGCGCAGCGGCCCTCGTGGAACTATCGCAAAGACGACGGCGGCGGGATCATCCTCGATATGCTCTGCCACTGGCGCTACGTGCTCGACCATACCTTCGGCGCGGTGAAGAGCGTGAGCTGCCTCGGGGCCACCCATATCCCCGACCGCTGGGATGAGAACGGCGATCACTACACGGCGGATGCCGATGATGCCGCCTATGCCACCTTCGAGTTGGAGGGCGGGATCATCGCGCAGGTCAACTCCTCGTGGTGCACCCGCGTGCAGCGCGACGATCTGGTTACCTTCCATGTCGATGGCACACACGGCTCTGCCGTGGCGGGCCTCACGAGTTGCGTGTCGCAGCACCGGGTCAACACGCCCAAGCCGGTCTGGAACCCCGATGTGCCCAACCCGCTGGATTTCTACAAAAACTGGGACGAGGTGCCGACCACGCAGATCTTCACCAACGGCTTCCGTGCGCAGTGGGAGATGTTCCTGCGGCACGTCGCCGAGGATGCGCCCTGGGAGTTTGACTTGATGGCAGGCGCGCGCGGCGTGCAGCTGGCGCAGCTGGGCTTGCAAAGCTGGGCCGAGCGGCGCTGGCTCGACGTGCCGGATCTGGTGGCCTGAGATGGCGGGCCTCATCCTCCCCGGCCCGGAGGGGCTTGCCCCCTACACCCCCGGCGCGGCGTCCGACTTCGCCGCGCCGGGGGTGCCGATGACCCGCATCGCCTTTGCCGCCGCCCATGTCGTTGCCGACCCGCTGGCCGACGTGGACCCGTGGCTCACCCCGGCCATCGACTGGGAGGCGACGCTGGCCTACCGCCACCACCTTTGGGAGCACGGCTTTGCCGTGGCCGAGGCGATGGACACCGCGCAGCGCGGCATGGGGCTGGGCTGGGAGGAGGCGCAGGAGCTGATCCGCCGCTCGGTGGCCGAGGCCAGGGGCGTGCCGGGGGCATCGGTGTTCTCTGGCGTGGGCACCGATCATCTGGTCCCATCGCCCGAGCTTGGCATCGACGCGATCATCGCCGCCTACCTCGAACAGCTTGCGGCGGTTCAGGGGGCCGGGGGCCGGGTGATCCTGATGGCCAGCCGGGCGCTGGCGGCGGCGGCGCAATCCGCCGAGGATTACGCCCGCGTCTATGCTGCAGTGCTAGCCGAGGCGACCGAGCCCGTCATCATCCACTGGCTGGGGGATATGTTCGACCCGGCCCTCGCAGGCTACTGGGGCTCGGATGATATTCCGACCGCAATGAACACCTGCCTCGCGATCCTCAAGGAGAATGCGGGCAAGATTGACGGCATCAAGATCAGCCTGCTCTCCAAGGAAGCCGAGATCGACATGCGCCGCCGTTTGCCCGACGGGGTGCGGATGTATACCGGCGATGATTTCAACTATGCCGAGCTGATCGAGGGGGACGAGCACGGCTATTCCGACGCGCTCCTTGGTATCTTCGATGCCATCGCCCCGGCGGCCTCTGCGGCGCTCAAGCACCTCGCGGCGGGCAATGCCGACCGCTTCAATGAGATCCTTGCCCCCACCGTTCCGCTCTCGCGCCATATCTTCAAGGCGCCCACGCGGTTTTACAAAACAGGCGTGGTTTTTCTGGCCTGGCTCAACGGCCACCAGAGCCATTTCACCATGGTTGGCGGGCAGGAGAGCACCCGCTCGACGCTGCATCTGGCAGAGCTGTTCCGGCTGGCCGACAAGGCTGGCCTGCTGACCGACCCGGACCGTGCCTCTGCCCGCATGGCGGACCTGATGCGCACGCGCGGGGTGGCCTGATGCCCGATATCTCGCAACTCTCGATCAACACCGCCACCGTGCGGGCGCGCTACAGCCTGCCGGAGATTCTGGAGGCGGTGGCCCGCAACGGCATTCCCGCCGTCTCGCCGTGGCGCGACCAGATTGCCGAGACCGGGCTGGCGGAGACCTCCCGCCAGATCCGCGACCTCGGGCTGAAGGTCTCCGGCGTCTGCCGGGGCGGAATGTTTCCGGCCAGCACGCCAGAGGGCCTCGCCGCCGCGCTTGAAGACAACCGCCGCGCCGTGGATGAGGCAGCCGAGTTGAACGCCGACTGCCTCGTGCTGGTCTGCGGCGGCTTGCCCGAAGGCTCGCGCGACCTTGCCGCCGCCCGGGTGCAGGTGCGCGATGGGATCGCGGCACTGAACGACTATGCCCGCCCCGCCGGGGTGAAGCTCGCCATCGAGCCGCTGCACCCGATGTATTGCGGCGACCGCTCGGTTGTCAGCACGCTCGGGCAAGCGCTCGACCTCTGCGACGAGATCGGCGGCGGCATCGGCGTGGCGGCGGATATCTATCACATCTGGTGGGACCCGGAGCTGGAAGCCCAGATCGCGCGGGCCGGGAAGGACCGCCTCCACGCCTGGCACATCTGCGATTTCAAGCGGGAGACCAAAGACCTGCTGCTTGATCGCGGGATGATGGGCGATGGCTTGGCCGATATCGCCATGGTCCGCGGCTGGGTCGAGGCGCAGGGCTACACAGGCTTCCATGAGGTCGAGATCTTCTCGAAGGACGATTGGTGGACCCGCGACATCGACGAGGTTTTGCAAACCTGCATCGCTAGGCACCGCGAGGTGTGTTGAACCGCCCGCGCCCGCTGTCACGCCCGGCGTGAGCTATTGGGTCTTCTTATAGCAAGGATCGGCCCAAAGTATTTGCGCTATAGGCAAAACCTGTCACAACACCGGCACTCCCGCATGACGAGCAGAGGCCAGCCGCGATGAATTTTCTCGAAGACGACTATCAGGACATCCGCGAAGGCGTGCAGGCGCTCTGTGCGCAGTTCTCGCCCGAGTATCACCGCAAGGTGGACGAGCAGAAGGCCTACCCGGAGGACTTTGTCGAGGCGCTCACCCGGGAGGGCTGGATGGCGGCGCTGATCCCCGAAGAGTATGGCGGCTCCGGCCTCGGGCTGACGGAAGCCTCGGTTATCATGGAAGAAATCAACCGCGCAGGGGGCAACTCGGGCGCCTGCCACGGCCAGATGTACAATATGAACACGCTTGTCAGGCACGGCTCCGAGGAGCAGCGCCAGCGTATCCTGCCCAAGCTGGCCTCGGGCGAGTTGCGGCTGCAAAGCATGGGCGTGACCGAGCCGACCACCGGCACCGACACGACCCAGCTAAAGACCACGGCCGTGAAAAAGGGCGACCGCTACGTGATCAACGGCCAGAAGGTCTGGATCAGCCGTGTTCAACACTCCGACCTGATGATCCTGCTCGCCCGCACCACGCCGCTGGCGGAGGTGAGCAAGAAGTCGGAGGGCATGTCGATCTTTTTGGTCGATATCAAGGAGGCGATGAAGGGCGGCATGGAAGTGAAGCCCATCGCCAATATGGTCAACCACGAGACCAACGAGCTCTTCTTCGACAACCTTGAAATCCCCGAGGAAAACCTGATCGGGGAGGAGGGCAAGGGTTTCAAATATATCCTCACCGGCCTCAATGCCGAGCGCACGCTGATCGCCGCCGAGTGCATTGGTGACGGCTACTGGTTCACCGACAAGGTGACCGCCTATGTGAACGAACGGAAGGTCTTTGGCCGGCCCATCGGCCAGAACCAGGGTGTGCAGTTCCCGATCGCAGAGGCCTTCATCGAGGTCGAGGCGGCCAACCTGATGCGCTGGAAGGCCTGCGCGCTTTATGATGCCGGCAAGCCCTGCGGCGCCGAGGCCAACATGTCCAAGTATCTCGCTGCCAAGGCGAGCTGGGAGGCCGCCAACGCCTGCATCCAGTTTCATGGCGGGTTCGGCTTTGCCAACGAGTATGATGTCGAGCGCAAGTTCCGCGAGACCCGGCTCTACCAAGTGGCGCCGATCTCGACCAACCTGATCCTAAGCTACGTGGCCGAGCATATCCTCGGCATGCCACGCTCGTTCTGACCCTGCCGGGAGCGCCCATGGACATTCGCAACCTGCGTTACTTTCTGGCCATTGCCGAGGCGCCCTCGCTCTCGGTGGCCTCGCAGGTGCTGGGCGTGGCGCAGCCCTCGCTCTCGCAGAATGTGCAGAAGATGGAGGAGGAGCTGGGCGTCAGGCTGCTCGACCGCTCCCCGCGCGGCATCCGGCTGACCGAGGAGGGGCGGGTGCTGCACGCCCACGCCAAGCGCATCTGCGCCGACATGGAGCGCTGCGTGCAGGACTTGCGCGACCTCAGCGAAACGGTGAGCGGCACCGTCTCCTTCGGCATGCCGCCCTCGGCCTCGATGGTCCTCTCCGTTCCGCTGGCCGAGACCATCCGGCTCGAGTATCCCGACATCCGCCTGAAAGTGGTGGAGGCAATCAGCGGCTACCTGACCCCGTGGCTCGATGACGGCACGGTGGATATGGCGCTGATCTACGACATGAAGGATATCGAAAAATACGAGGGAACCCATGTCATCGACGAGGAGCTCTATTTCTACTCCGCGCCCGATGCCTGGCCCTTCAAGCAGCCGCCCGACCAGCCGATCCCCTTCAGCGCGCTGAGCGGGGTCGACATGATCCTGCCGACCAGCGGGCTGCGCAACACCATCCGGCGCTACGAAGAGGCCCATGACGTGGCGCTGAACGTGGTGATCGAGATGGACGCGATGCAGCAGATCATCGAGCTGGTGGCGCGCGGCTCGGGCTATGCGATCTTTGCCCCCGCCGCGACGCAGAAGCAGGTGGAGCGGGGCGAGCTTTTGCAGGTGCCGATCTGCCAGCCGGTGATGACCCGCCCGGTGCAGCTTGTGCACCACCCCGAACGGGTTTCTACCCGCGCCGGACGCACGGTGGAGGAGGTGACCCTGCGGATCATCCGCGAGTTGGTGGCGCGAGGGCTGTGGCAGGGCAGGGTGGTCTGACCGCGCCCATCCGGCCACCGGGCCGATGGCTCAGCTGAACCGCGCCTCGGCCTTCATCGCAAGGTGGCCCTCGGGCGTGCAGGCCCAGGCCTCTGTCAGGCCATCATTCTGGCTCAGGTAGATGCCGAAGTCGGCGGTATCGAACAGCGGGCTGACGGCCCGAAAGCTGAAGCTCTCCATCCGCCCTTCCGATTTGCGGCGGGCGAAATCGGCGAGGAAAGTGGCGGTCAGCGGTCCGTGGAAGACGAGGTCCGGGTAGCCCTCCACCTCGCGGCAATAGGGCCGGTCGTAGTGAATGCGGTGGCCGTTGAAGGTGAGCGCCGAGTAGCGGAAGAGCATGACGATGGAGGGCTGCACCACCTCCTGCTCGGTGAACGCCTCGGGCGCAGGGGCGGGGGCGGGCTTGGGCTGACCGGGCGCGGGATCTTCGCGGTAGACGATATCATGCTCCTCGCGCCAGAGGGTCTCACCGCCCTGAAGGTAGCGGTGCTCGACGGTGACAAAGCAGAGCCTGCCGCTGCGGCCTTCCTTCTGTGCGACCTTCAGGATTTCGGAGCGTTTTTGCACCGCCTCGCCAATCCGCAGATCACCGGGAAACTCGAAGCGCCCGCCCGCCCACATGCGGCGCGGCAGGTCCACCGGGGGCAAAAAGCCGCCCTTCTTGGGGTGGCCGTCGCGCCCGAGCTGGTCCAGCGGGGCGGGCTGGTGAAAGTAGAGCCAGTTCCACAGCGGCGGCAGCACATCGCCGGTCTGGAGCGGCGCGCTGTGGGGCAGGATGCTCTGCATCAGCCGGGCCGGGCGCAGATCGAGCGTGTCTTCCGCCGTCTCGGTGCGGCCAACCCAGCTTTCGAGTGCGGGGGCGGTGTCTGTCATGTAGGGGCGCCTTCCGGTCAGATTGCGGCTGCGTTTTGCCTAGCTGCTCATGCCGGAACGTCATAGTCAAAACCACGAATGGGCAATGATGCGATAGGCGCGGCCAATGCCGGCAATCCTGCGTGGCTATTCCCCCGCCCCGGAGCCTGCTGCAAAGATTGCCCGCGCCCGGTGCTTCAGGCAGAACACGGGCCAGTTTGCCCGTGCCGGGCATGCGGATGGTGACACCAGGGAGACTGACATGACAAAAGATCTCGAGGGCCTGCTGGTCGTCTCCATCGAGCAGGCGGTGGCCGCGCCCTACCTCACGGGCCGTCTGGCCGAGGCAGGGGCGCGTGTGATCAAGATCGAGCGCGAGGAGGGCGATTTTGCCCGCGCCTACGATCATCTGGTGCATGGCGAGAGCGCCTATTTCGTCTGGCTGAACCGGGGCAAGGAATCCATCTGCCTCGATCTGCGGGCGGAGGCCGACAGGGCGGTGCTGGAGGTAATGATCGCCAAGGCGGACGTGTTCGTGCAAAACCTCGCCCCCGGCGCCATCGACCGGCTGGGCTATGCGCCGGAGACCCTGCGTGCGGCCAACCCCCGGCTGATCACCGTGTCGATCTCGGGCTATGGCGACGAGGGGCCCTATGCGAAGTTGAAGGCCTATGACCTGCTGGTGCAGGCCGAGAGCGGCCTTTCTGCCATCACCGGCAACGAGGCGGGATCGGCCCGTGTGGGGGTGTCTGTCTGCGATATTGCCTGCGGGATGACGGCGCATCAGGCGGTGCTGCAGGCACTGATCGGGCGCGGCATCACCGGCAAGGGGCGGCACATCGCGGTGAGCCTCTTCCATGCCCTGACTGACTGGATGAACGTGCCCTATCTGCAATACGCCTATGGCGGGAAAGAGCCCGCGCGGAACGGCCTCAGCCACCCGACGATCGCGCCCTACGGCGCCTTTGCCGGGTCCGATGACAAGCTGGTGCTGCTCTCGATCCAGAACGAGCGCGAATGGGTTAAGTTTTGCGAAGGCGTGCTGGAGCGGCCAGAGATCGCGACCGACCCGAAGTTTTCCAGCAATTCCGCGCGCGTGGCGAACCGGGCAGAGCTGGATGCGCTCATTTGCGAGATCTTTGCCGAGCAGCCGCGCGACGCCCTGTCAGACAAGCTGCACGCGGCGGGCATCGCCAATGGGCGCGTAAGCACGATGGAGGATCTCGCTCGCCATCCGCAAAACCGCTACGTCGAGGTCGAAACGCCTACAGGCCCTGTGCGGCTCTTGTCGCCGGGCGCACTGGCGGACGGGCAGGTGCCGGAGTTCGGGCCGGTGCCCGCGCTGGGCGAGCACACGGCGGCGCTGCGGGCAGAGTTTGGCGAGAGCGCCTGACGGGCGCCTAGCGCAGCCCGTCGCGGGCAAGGGCCACCACGAGGCGACCAACGGCGGCGGTGCGGGCGGCGGCCACGGTGGAAGCGGTCAGCTCACCCTGAATCGGCGCCTCCACGGCAAAGCCACGGGCAACCTCGCGGCCCTGATCCTCAGGTGCCACGTAATACTGCCCGGCCACGCGGAAGGTGCCACGCCGTGTGGCATGAAAATCTTCCACCCGCACGTCGATCCGCGCATCCGCCGGGTCGCGGAAGGGCCAGGGCTCGGGCGCAACGACACGGCCGGTGACAACGCCCAACTCCCGCGCGAGTTGGAGCGTCATGGCGCGGGCCGGTTCATCGGACCAGAGCGCGCCCAGCGGCACCAGCGTGCCGCCTTCTGCGGCGACCATGATCTCTTCGGTGGTGGCATAGGTGGGCATGGTGACCAGCACCACCTCGACGCTGCCATAGCGAATGCCAACACGCTCGCTGGGCGGTGCGGGGGCGACCTGCCCGCCGGGGGCCACGCGGATATCGTCTCCGGAGCAGGCGGTAAGGGCGAGGGCGGCCAGCAGGGCGAGCAAACGGGGCATGGGTCAGCGTCCGATCAGAAGGGAGTTGGGGTTTCGGGCGATCTGGCGGGCCAGCCTTTCGAGCGCCGCCGCGGCGGCCTCGATCTGGCGCAGCGCCGAGGAGAGCTCGCGCCCCGCCTGACCATCGCGCCCGTAGTTATCAACCGCTGCCCCGGCCTGCCCGGCGAGCCGGTTCAGCCGGGCCGACAGCTCGGGCAGCGACTCGCTGGCCTTGGAGACGGACTCGGCCGCGCCCCGGGCAGAGGCCAGCGTGGCATTGGCGTTTTCCACCAGCCCGCCTTCGCGCAGGGTGGCGAGCGTGCTGCGCAGCTCGGTCAGCGTGGCGTTTAGCTCTTCTGGAAGCGCCCGCGTGCTGTCTTGGTCGAGCACTTTCTCGGCGGAGGTGAGCAGCGCCTCGGCGCGGTCGGCGAGGTCCTGCAACGAGAGCTTCTCGGCCTCGCTCAGCACCGCGCTGGCCTGCTTGGCGAGGCCGGGCAGGGTATCGGCAGCAGCGCCCACGGCGGCGATGGTCTCGGTCAGCTGCGCGACCACGGCCTTTTCCTCGACATCGACCACGATGGCGTTGATCCGGTTCGCCGTGTCCTGAAGGCTGGCCGACAGCGCGGCGATCTCGCCCGGAAGCGCGGCGATTTCCTCGGATTCCACCAGCGAGCGGGTGCTTGAGATGGTCTCACGCAGCTCGGCCAGCGTGGCGGCGATCTCGGTCGGAATGGCTTGCGAGTCTTCGCTGGCGACGATCTTGGTGGAGGCATCGAGGAAGGCGATGGCGCTCGACATCACATCCTCCACCGGCAGGTTATCGATCCGTTTCAGCAGGTCCTGCACGGTCGTCGTCACATCGGTCACATTGGGCGCGACGGTCGGGATTTGCGGAAAGGGGTCTGCCGAACGGTCCAGAATGGCCGAGGTCGCCCCCGGCGCGATGAAGAGCTCGACCTGAAGCTCATTGGTCAGCAGCGCCACATTGGCCAGCCGCGCCCGCAGCCCCTCGTTCACCCGGCGCTCGAGAAAGTCGACAAAGGCGGCCTCGTCGTTGCCGTCATCGTTTCCAGTAAAGCCGATCCGCTTGGGCACGAGCCGCAGGGTGGTGAGCAACCGCACCCGGCCATCGCCGAAGCGGGCCTCGTCGGTCACGCCGGTGATGGTCGTCACCTCGCCGATCTGCACGCCGCCCAGCTGAACCGCCGAGCCGATGCGCAGGCCCGGAAGGTTCTGGTCGAAGATCGCCAGAAACTCGATGCCGCCGACCTCGTTGTCGATCAGGAAGCTCTGCCGCGCCTCCTGCTCATCGGCATAGAGCGAAAATTCCCGCCCCTCCTCGATCTGAGCCCCGCCGGAGCCGAGGGTCTCGAAGGTGACACCGCCGGAGATGAGCGAAGCCAGCGAGGAGAAGTCCACCTTCGCCCCGGCGGCCCCGAGCGAAAAGCTGATGCCGGAGACATCCCAGAACCGCGTGGTGGTGGAGACGAGTTGGTCATGCGGCGCAAAGATCACCGCGTCGGCCACAATGGTCTGGCCGTCATCGGCAATGGTCGACTCGCCAAGCTCGCCGACCTTGACCCCCCGGTAGAGGATCGGCGTGGCCGTGGGCGGCAGGCCCGCGGTGGAGCTCAGGGAAATGAGCGTGCCGGTCTGCCCGCCGGTCAAAAGCGGCGCCTTCTCCAGCGCATCGAAGCGGGCGGCTGGCGTGCCTGCCTCGCCATCCCAGTCGCCCTCGATGTAAACGCCCGAGAGCACCGTATCGAGGCCCGAGACCCCTTGCGTGGTCACTACGGGGCGCACCAGCCAGAACTGCGAGTCTGCATCGACGAAGGGCGCGATCTCCTGATCCACCCGGATGCTGACGATGACCTGATCGAGCGCATCGGTGAATCGCACCTCCTCGACCTGCCCCACGGCAATGTCACGGTAGCGCAGCTCGGTTTCGTCGGGGTGCACGCCGGTCGCATTCGGGAAGGCCACCTCGATCAGCGTGCCTTGGTTGGCGTAGTTCTGCCATGCTACCCCGACCGCGATAACCAACGCCAGCACCGGCACCACCCAGACAAGGGAGATACCCCTGCGCCCGCCGCCGGGCTGCACCTTCAACTCGTCGATCGCCTCGCTCATGGCGCACGGCTCCCGGCCCGGGTGGGCAGGTAGTCCCAGATCAGGCGGGGATCGAAGGATTTGGCGGAGAACATGGTAAAGATCACAGACAGCGCAAAGGCGAGGGCAGCTGGCCCCGGTTGGATGGAGGCCACCACCGAGAGCTGCACCAGCGCACTCAGAATGGCAACCACGAAAACGTCGATCATAGACCAACGCCCAATGAACTCAATGACTTCAAACAGGTGCATCCGGCCCACCGGGGTTTGCTGTGAGCGCAGCTTCACCGACAGGCCGAGGTAGGCGATGGCGATGAATTTCACCACCGGAATGAAGACCGAGGCGATCAGCACGATGAGCGCGATGCCAAGGTCGCCGTGCTTTGCAATGTCGATGGCGCCGCCGATGATCGTGCTTTCGGAGCGGCTGGTGAGGGTTTCGGTCACCAGCATCGGGTAGAGGTTGGCGGGGATGTAGCAGGCCACCCCGGCGATCCACCACGCCCAGACCCGCTGCAGGCTCAGCGCATCGCGGGAGGAGAGCCTTGCGCCGCAGCGCCCGCAGGCCTCTGCCATGCCCGGCCAGACCCGGGCGCAAGTGCGGCAGGTCACCAGCCCCTCTTCGCGTGCCGTGGTCATTGCCGTACCCGTCGCGCCGGTTGCCTGCGCGGCTTCTTCTCCGCCTCGTCCAGCGCCGACCAGATCGACCATGTGCAGAGCGACCGATCGACGAGGATCACGAAGGCCGAGAGCGCGATGAACATCCAGAACGCAGGCCCGAAGTTGAGCCGGGCAAGCCCCGCCACCTTCACCAGCGCCACCGCGCAGCCGATCACGAAGATCTCGGTCATCGCCCAAGGCTTCAACTCCTGCGCCACCCGAAAGGCCCAGCGGGCGCCCGTATAGGCCCGGTGCTGGAGCGCGAGCGGCGTGAGCGCATAGGCCAGCAGGAGCGCCCGCAAGAGCGGCACCAGCAGGATCATCGCCACCGAGGTCACGGTCACCACAACCAGCGCCCCGGTGCCGAAGCTGGTGGCCACATCCAGCAGCGACACGCGGTTCACGATCCCGGCGGCGTGGATCTCGAGGAACGGGTGAAAGACGGCAGCCGTGACGAGAATGAGGTTGGCCACGGAGAGCGCCAGTGCCCGGCTGTAGGCCGCCGCCCGCGGTGCGATCAGTACCGTGTGGCACCGCTGGCACACGGCACGCTCGCCCTCGGCGATAGGCTTCGCGCGGTGCAGCAGGTCGCAATTGGGGCAGCCGATCAGATCGGCCCTTGGAACATCACTCGTAACCGTCATGCCGGTGCGGGGCTTTCGTGAGGGTGCAGGCGAGCCTAGCCTCGCCCCGGTGGGGTCACAAGCATTAACCCGGCCCGATCACGCAGGGGTGCATGCGGCGGCAAACCCGGCCCGCCGCATCCGATGGCACGCCAAGCCTCGCCTTGACGCTGCCCGCCGCTTCAACTAGACCGCACACCTGCTGAGCGGGCGTTGTGTAGTGGTAAGACCTTAGCCTTCCAAGCTAATGACGCGGGTTCGATTCCCGCCGCCCGCTCCAGCCGTTTCTCCTGCCATCACCGCCCTACTGACGCCGCGCGAGCAGCCAGCTTTGCCAGCCTTCGAAGCTGCCGCCAAAGGCATTCAGGTCCACCTTGCCGGCCACGCCGGGCACAATACCGGTGCCGGAATACTGCCAGAAGCTCCAACGCTCGTCCGGGTAGCCTTCCGACGGGTGCTTGGTGACCGCACGCAGCCAAAACTCCTGCCCGCGCATCTGGCCGAGGTCGTTGTCCTTGTAGAAATCGGGCGTGGTGTAGATCACCGGGCGGGTGCCGTAGTGGCGGCCGACGATGGCGGTGAAACGCTCGATCTGGTCGCGCACATCGGCGGCGCCGGGGCGGGCCGAGCAGGTGCGGGACTGGTGGTTCCACTCCATATCGAGCACTGGCGGCAGGTCTCCCGCCACGCGGCCCACGTTCTGGATGAACCACGCCGCCTGCTCTTCGGGCGTGCGGCAGAAATAGTAGAAGTGATAGGCCCCCACCGGCACGCCGGCCGCACGGGCGCGGGGCGCGTTGATCGCATAGCCCGGATCAAGGTGATCGCCGCCCTCGGTGGCCTTCAGCCATGCAAAGCGGATGCCCGACTGGCGGGCCGCGAAAAAGTCGATCTCGCCCTGATAACGCGAGGCGTCGATGCCGTGCACCTGGTAGTTGGCCGGGCTGATCGCGCCCCATTCATGGGGCTTCACATCGCCGAAGCCGCGCGGGATGCCCGGCGCCGCACTGGCGCTGACGTGGAGTTGGGTGGCCTTCTCGCCCTCTGCCATCCGCGGCATCGAGGGCGCGGCAGGCCCGTCGAGCTGGGGGTTGCCGCAGCCTGCCAATATCAACGCAAACAGCACCGCCAGCCCCGGGGCGCTCAATTTCACTGTCCGCACGATCAGTCTCCTGCTGTTTTCATGCTTTATGCCTCGCTGGGTTTATACCAAGCCTCGCCCTGCAATGCACATCACGTTTGGGGCCTCGCGCGTCACAATGCCCCTCTTGGCAGGGGTCCGCCTGCCGGGTAAGCCCCTCGGGCGAAGAGGAGACGGCATGGCACGCGCCCCACAGACCAGCACCGACGATCGCCCCGGCTCGCGCCGCGTGGGCGCACTCCGGGCGCTGGGCCCGTTCTTTGCGCCCTACAAGCTTATGGTCGTGGCCGCGCTCTGCGCACTCGTGCTCACCGCGGGCGTCTCGCTGGTGCTGCCGATGGCGGCCCGCCGCGTGGTCGATAACTTCGGCACCTCCGACGTGGCCCTGCTCGACCGGTACTTCTTTGCCGCCATCGGCATCGCGCTGATCTTCGCGCTGGGCACGGCGCTGCGCTACTGGCTGGTCACGCGCCTCGGCGAGCGGGTGGTGGCCGACATCCGCAAAGCGGTGTTCGATCGGATGATCGGCATGTCGCCCGCCTATTACGAAAAGCTGATGACCGGCGAGGTGCTGAGCCGGATCACCACCGACACCACGCTGATCCTCTCGGTGATCGGCTCCTCGGCCAGCTGGTTCCTGCGGAACATCCTGCTCTTCGTCGGCGGGCTGATCCTGATGTTCTTCACCACGCCCAAGCTCTCGCTGATGGTGCTGGGTATCATTCCGGTGGTGATCGTTCCGATCCTCGTTCTGGGCCGCCGCCTCCGCACGCTCTCCCGCGAAAACCAGGATTGGATCGCCGCCTCCTCCGGCAATGCATCCGAGGCGTTGCTGGCGGTGCAGACAGTGCAGGCCTTCACCCATGAGGCGCCCTCCAAGGCGCAGTTTTCCGGTGTCACCGAAAAAAGCTTCGAGAGTGCGAAATCCCGCATCACGGTGCGCGCGGCGATGACGGCGATCATCATCTTCGTGGTCTTCTGCGGTATCCTCGGCGTGCTCTGGATCGGCGCGCGCGACGTGCGCGACGGGGTGATGAGCGCGGGCGAGCTAGTCCAGTTCGTCATCTACGCTGGCATCATGGCCGGGGCCGTGGCGGCGCTTTCCGAAATCTGGGGCGAGCTGCAACGCGCCGCAGGGGCGACCGAGCGGCTGATCGAGCTGCTGGTGGCCGAGGATACGGTGAGAGACCCCGCAGAGCCGCTGGCGCTGGACGGCCGGGCCAAGGGCGCCATCGGCTTTCAGGACGTGGTGTTCCACTATCCCACCCGCCCCGGCGAGGCCGCGCTCTCGGGCGTCAGCTTCGATGTTCAGCCGGGCGAGACCGTGGCCCTCGTCGGCCCTTCCGGTGCAGGCAAGTCCACGATCTTCCAGCTGCTCCTGCGCTTCTACGATCCCGCCTCGGGCGAGATCACGCTGGATGGCACCCGGCTCGATGCCACCACCCGTGAGGCCCTGCGCGCCCAACTTGCGCTGGTGCCGCAAGACCCGGTGATCTTTGCTGCCACCGTGACCGAGAACATCCGTTTCGGCCGCCCTGAAGCGACGCAGGCCGAGGTCGAGGACGCCGCCCGCGCCGCCGCCGCCCATGAGTTCATCACCGAGCTGCCCGAAGGCTACGAGACCTATGTGGGCGAGCGCGGGGCGATGCTGTCGGGCGGGCAAAAGCAGCGCATCGCCATTGCCCGTGCCATCCTGCGTGACGCCCCGGTGCTGCTGCTCGACGAGGCCACCTCGGCGCTTGATGCCGAGAGCGAGCAACTGGTGCAGCAGGCGGTCGAGGCGCTTTCTGCCGAGCGCACCACGCTCATCGTCGCCCACCGGCTGGCCACGGTGAAAAAGGCCGACCGCATCCTCGTGTTCGAAAAGGGCCAGATCGTCGCGACGGGCACGCATGACAGCCTCGTGGCACAGGGCGGCCTCTACGCCCGTTTGGCCCGACTCCAGTTCACCGAGGGGCTGGCGGCGGAGTAGGGCGCAACGCGTTGCGCCACCCTACAACCCCCGCGCGAATCCGCTAGACACAGCCCGCCACATCCCGCATCTTCCGCCCCGATGGTGTCCGGCCCCGAAAGGCCGGCTGAAAAGGGAACGCGGTGCGGGCGAAAAGCCCTAATCCGCGACTGCCCCCGCAACTGTGAGCGGCGAGCGACCCCCGAAATGACCACTGGGCCAACGGCCCGGGAAGGTCGGGGGAAGTGACGACCCGCAAGTCAGGAGACCTGCCATCACCAGCGCGTGGTCCACGCGTTGCAGTCACCTTGAGACCCGGGCGGGGTGCCCTGGGGTGGAGAGACGGGATGAAGCCAACAAGGCCTTTCACATCGCCAGCCGCCACCAGCCCCCGCCTTCTTGCGCGGAGGGCGCGATGCTTCTGGAACGGACGATCATTCAACTCGATATAGGCCCGCTGCCGCCAGACGAGGCGCGGCAGCTTGGCCAACTTGGCTTCATGCAATGGCTGGCGGGGCTGCCCGGCGCGGCGGACTACCCGAGCGCAGCGCGCGCGGCCCACGCCCGGGCAACGCCCTTCGCCGCAGGCTCGCCAGCGCTGGCGGAGTTCTGCGCGCTGCTGACGGCCTCGCTCTGCGGGCCGATTGCCCCGCTGTCGCTGGCGATGCCGGCACAGCGGCGGCGCGGCGGGGCGGCGGCCAAACGCAGCTTGCGAATGCCTCTCTGACATCTTGCGAACCCGGCCGCGCGGCACCCGCGCGGTCAGGCCGAGGACCATTGCAGCGGGCCGCCCAGGCGGACCCGCGAGGCTCGGCGTTCCCAACGATGGTCACGGACGGATCGACAGGAAAGGACTGATCCATGAGTGAGAACCAACTGACAAAACGGCTCGACGAAGGGCCGGTAATCTGCGCCGAAGGCTTCCTCTTCGAGCTGGAGCGGCGGGGCTATCTCAGCGCCGGCGAGTTCGTGCCCGAGGTGGCGCTCGAACATCCCGATGCCCTGCGCGCGTTGCACGTGGATTTCCAGCGCGCGGGCAGCGATATCGTCGAGGCCTTCACCTACAACGGCCACCGCGAAAAGATGCGCGTGATCGGCAAGGAGGATCTGCTTGAGCCGCTGAACAGGGCAGCGCTGCGGATCGCCCGCGAGGTGGCCAACGAGCGGCCCGGCAACCTGATGGCGGGCAACATCTCCAACACCAACATCTGGGCACCGGACGATCCGGCGCGGCAGGCCGAGGTGCGTGCGATGTTCGAGGAGATGGTCGGCTGGGCCGTCGAGGAGGGCGCCGACATGATCATCGGCGAGACCTTCTACTACGCCGGGGAGGCGCTCTGCGCGCTGGATGTCGCCAAGGCCTCCGGCCTGCCGGTGGTGCTGACGCTGGCCCCGATGGCGGGCGAAGAGATGCGCGACGGTCGTGGCATCGTCGAAACCTGTCAGGCGCTGGAGCAGGGCGGGGCCGATGTGGTCGGTCTCAACTGCTTCCGCGGGCCGGAAACGATGATGCCCTGGCTACGGGCCGTGCGGGCGGCGGTGTCGTGCCATGTGGGCGCGCTGCCGATTCCCTATCGGACCACCGAGGCGGAGCCGACCTTCTTCAACCTCAGTGATGACAGCGGCTGCACCTGCCCGGCGCCGCATGGGCGGGCCTTCCCGACCGCGCTCGATCCGATGTTCTGCAACCGCTACGAGGTCGGCGCCTTCGCGCGGCAGGCGCAGGAACTCGGGGTGAACTACCTCGGCGTCTGCTGCGGCGCGAACCCCATGCTGATCCGCGAGGTGGCCGAGGCCGTGGGTCGGGTGACAGAGGCCAGCCGCTTCTCGGAGCGGATGGAGAACCACTTCATGTACGGCAGCAACGCGCGGCTGCCGGAGCACATCAAGGCGCTGGGCGAAACCGCCTGAGCCCCGGCGCCCGGCGGGCAATCCCGCCGGGCGCCTTCACCCCATCGGGCCGGTGGTGCTGTTCAACGCGCCCGGTTCTCGGGCTTGCGCACGGCACTACGGCGCCCCTGCCGCTTCGCAACCCCACGTCACAGCCCCATGCCGCTTGATCCCCGCGCGGCTCTCGCTCACTATCTCCCAACACGTCGCGGAGCCGCCATGAGAGCGGCCCGTGGCCAAGGGGAGGAATGACCATGAGCTTTCAGAGCACTGCGGACCTGCGCGCGATCGAGAACCAGATGACCTGGGAAGAGCGCGGCATGCCGACCACGATCTATGACTTCATCTCGAAGACTAAGGCCAACCACGGCGCCCGTCCTGCCCTGAGCTACCAGATCTTCTCCGATCCCGGCGCCCATGCCGAGACCCTCACCTGGAACGAGCTGCACGCCAAAACGACCCAGGCGGCCAACCTCTTCCGCTCCCTCGGCGTTGGCCCGACCGATACGGTCGCCTACCTGCTGCCCAACGCCAACGAGACCGTCGTGACCCTCCTCGGCGGCGCGGTCGCGGGCATCGTGAACCCGATCAACCCGCTGCTCGAGCCCGACCATATCTCGGCCATCCTGCGCCAGACCGGCGCCAAGGTGCTGGTGACGATGAAGAGCTTCCCCAAGTCCGATGTGGCCCAGAAGGCCGCCGAGGCGGTGAAGCACGCGCCGAACGTCACCCATGTGCTCGAGATCGACCTGCTGCGCTACGTCACCGGCCTGAAGAAGTTCATCATCCCATTCATCCGCCCCAAGACCGAGACCGTCCACCACGCCAAGGTGCTCGACTTCAACGCCGAGCTGGCCAAGCATCCTTCGGATGCCCTCACCTTCGACGACCCCAAGGAAGACCGCGTGGCGGCCTACTTCCACACCGGCGGCACCACCGGCATGCCCAAGGTGGCACAGCACAAGGTCTCGGGGATGGTCTACAACGGCTGGATCGGCCATGAGCTGCTCTTCACCGAGCAGGACAACGTGATCTGCCCGCTCCCGCTCTTCCACGTATTCGCTTGTCACGTGATCTTCATGGCCGCCATCGCCAGCGGCATGCATGTGATCTTCCCCACGCCCGCCGGATACCGTGGCGATGGTGTGTTCGACAATTTCTGGAAGCTGATTGAACGCTGGAAGGTGAGCTTCATCATCACCGTGCCCACCGCGCTCTCGGCGCTGATGCAGCGCCCGGTGAATGCCGATGTGAGCAGCGTCAAAACCGCCTTCTCCGGCTCCTCCCCGCTGCCCGTTGAGCTGTTCAACCGCTTCGAGAAGGCAACCGGGGTCGAGGTGGTCGAGGGCTACGGCCTCACCGAATGTACCTGCCTCGTCGCCTGCAACCCGCCCTCGGGCGAAAAGAAGATCGGCTCCGTGGGCCTGCCCTTCCCCTATACCGAGGTGAAGATCCTGCGTGATGGCCCGGATGGCCCGACCGAATGCAGCACTGACGAGGTGGGCGAGATCTGCGTTTCCTCCCCCGGCGTCTTCCCCGGCTCGACCTACACGGAGGAGGACAAGAACCACAAACTCTTCCACCATGATGTCTATCTCCGCACCGGCGATCTTGGCCGGATCGACGCCGATGGCTACCTCTGGATCACCGGCCGCGCGAAAGACCTGATCATTCGCGGCGGCCACAACATCGACCCGGCGGAAATCGAAGATGCGCTCGCGGGCCACGAGGCGGTGGCCTTCGCAGGCGCCATCGGCCAGCCCGATGCCCACGCGGGCGAACTGCCCTGCGCCTATGTCGAGCTGGTCGCTGGCGCCACCGTAACCGAGCAGGAGCTCATCGACTTCGCCAACGCCCGCATCCACGAGCGCGCAGCCTATCCGAAGTATCTTGAGGTGCTGCCGGAACTGCCCAAGACCGCCGTGGGCAAAGTCTTCAAGCCCGACCTGCGCAAAATGGCGATCACCCGCATCTACAACGAGGCGCTTGAGGGGTGTGGCGCAGAGGTGGCCGAGGTGGTCGAAGACAAGAAGCGCGGCCTCGTCGCCAAGCTTAAAAAGACCTCCGGCACCGATGAGGCCAAGGTGGCCGAGGTGCTCGGCAGCTTTACCCGCCCCTGGGATTGGGCGTGACCCTGACCTTCGACGAGGCCACATTCGGCGCGCTGAACGCCGAGGGTTACGACGAAGGCACACTCCCCGACACGCTGGATGACAGCGTTGAACTGATCTCCTCCGTCGCGGGGCAGGGCAGGGTGCTCGAATTTGCCATCGGCACGGGCCGCGTAGCCCTGCCGCTCGCGGCACGCGGGCATGAGGTGGCGGGCATCGAAGGGTCGCCCGAGATGGTGGAGAAGCTGCGCGCCAAGCCCGGCGGCGCGGCGCTTGAGGTGGTTGTGGGCGACATGGCCGAGGCGCAGGTGCCGGGGCACTTCTCTCACGCCTACCTCGTCTTCAACACGCTCTTCAACCTGACAACGCAGGAGGCACAGGTTCGCCTCTTCGCCAATGCCGCACGACACCTTGAGCCGGGCGGCAGCTTTCTGGTCGAGGCCTTCGTGCCCGACCTTGCCGGGTTTACGGGCGGCCAGCGGGTGTCGACCAAGGCGCTGGGCATGGAGAGCGCAGTCATCGAGGCCGCCAAGTGGGACGCGCTGGAGCAACGGCTCGATATGCAGCGCATCCATTTCAGTGCCGAGGGCACCCGCCTTGTGCCGCTGGTGATGCGGGTGGCTGCCCCGCCGGAGATCGACCTGATGGCACGCCTCGTCGGGCTGGAACTTGAGCACCGCTGGGGTGGCTGGCGGCGTGAGCCCTTCACCGGGGCCAGCTCGATGCACGTCTCCCTCTACCGCAAGCCTGGCTAAGACCCCGCGCGATCCAATTGCGCGCCTTGCGATGCATTCCGTCTATTTTCTGGCGCTCGGTGGCCTCTGCTGCGCTCGCTCTGGCAGGGTCAGATCAAGCTCGATGGCGCCCGGAACGCCCTCCAGCTTGAAACCTGGGGAGAAGGAAAGCCGGGCGCTGGCCTCTCCCGTGAGGTCAAACTGATGACCCCAAAGCGGGCGCTGCGCCATCTCAGCTTCGTTTAGCTGCATGCTTCGGTCGGTCTGGCGCTCCAGCCAGTCGCGGATGTGGGCCTCGAACCCCGCCTCGCGCGGGCCGGGCCAGTCGGCTGCGAGGCGCAGGATGTGCTGGGCGTAACGGGTGGCGACCATCAGGTAGGGCAGCTGGGTGCTGACCCGCCAGTTGCCCGCCGCATCCCCTGCAAGGTCATCCCGCCGCGACAACGAGGTGAGCGAGAAGAACCCCGCCCAGGCCCGGTTCTTGGCGTCCAGCGCCGCAATCAGCCCGGCGCGGGCGAGGTGGCTCTCCTGCCGCTCGTCGATGGCCGCTTCCGTTGGCCCCAGCCCTGCCACCCCGCCGCCTTCCACGCCCCGACAATCCTGCGGCCAGCCCCATTTGGCGACCGACCGGGCGACGTTGGCGGCAATGGCATATTGGCCCGGCACGGGGCAAGGCGGGCGGGGCAGGTCGCCGGGCGGGGCATAGGCAAAGCGCGTGACGCAGAGCCCAAGGTAACGAGCCTCCGGGGCGCGGCGCAGGGCGGTGAAATCCTCGTGTGCGGGCGAGGCAAGCACGGCCTCCGGGTCGCGTATGGCGCTGAGGTCTTGTGGTTCGGCAAGGCCCAGAAGCGCGGGCGCGGCTCCGGCAATCACCGGCATCTGCGCAAGGGAACCAAGGCGGGCGAGGGCGGTGAGGGCCTGCGTGCCCGCATGGTCGAAAGCGACATCCACCAAAAGCAGGGTGATGGGCGGCGCTTGCCGCTCGGCATAGACCCTCGCCCAAGCCGCGTGGCGCAATTCCGCCTCACCGCTCGCCACTTCCGCTTTGGCCACATTCATAACCGCCAGCGCGATATCCTCGCGCGGCGGCATCTCCCGCACCAGCCAATGCAGCCCGCGCCATGCACCCTCAAGGCGCTCCATCTCGGGATGGCCATAAATCTCGCCCAGCTGCGCCGCGATCCGGGCGTCGCACCGCGCGATCATCGCCTCCACCCTCGCCGCCAGCTTCCGACTACGCAGCTCGGGCCAGCGCCGCGCCAGCCTCCCAACCAGCAGCACCGCCCGCTCCACCTCCTCCGGCAACTCCGGCAGCCCGCTCGCGCCTCTCAACCTTCGCCACAGCCCGCGCATCCGCACTCTCCACCCCCGCCCGCAAAGCCTGCGCCAAGCCCCGCCACGCATCAACCCCGCCGCCCAATCGCCGCCTTTCCGGCCCGCGCCCTCCAGTCCGGGTTGACTTTGCCCAGCCAAGGCGGTGTATCGGCCCGAACCGAATTGTCCGACCGGAAGGGACCGAACCATGCATGCCTACCGCAGCCACACCTGCGCCCAGCTGACCAAGGAGAACGTGGGGGAGACCGTGCGTCTCGCCGGGTGGGTGCATCGGGTGCGAGATCACGGCGGCGTCCTCTTCATCGACCTGCGCGACCACTACGGCGTCACCCAGGTGCTCTGCGACCCCGACAGCCCGGTGTTTGCCGAGGTCGAGAAGGTCCGCTCCGAGTGGTGTATCCGCATCGACGGCACGGTGAAGGCGCGCGACGAGAGCCTCGTGAACACCAAGCTGCCGACCGGCGAGATCGAAGTGTATATCCGCGACATGGAGGTGCTGGGCTCGGCGGGCGAGCTGCCGCTGATGGTCTTCGGCGATCAGGATTACCCCGAAGAAACCCGCCTCAAGTACCGCTACCTCGACCTTCGCCGCGAGGCGATGCAGCAGAACATGACCCTGCGCTCCGACGTGGTCGCCTCCGTCCGCCGCCGGATGTGGGACAAGGGCTTCCGCGAGTATCAGACGCCGATCATCACCGCCTCCTCGCCTGAGGGCGCGCGCGACTTCCTCGTGCCCTCCCGCCTGCACCCCGGCAAGTTTTACGCCCTGCCGCAGGCGCCGCAGCTCTTCAAGCAGCTGATCATGGTGTCGGGCTTCGACAAGTACTTTCAGATCGCGCCCTGCTTCCGCGATGAAGACCCGCGCGCCGACCGCTCGCCGACCGACTTCTACCAGCTCGATCTCGAGATGAGCTTCGTCGAGCAGCAAGACGTGTTCGACACCGTCTCCCCGGTGATCGCGGGCGTCTTCGAAGAGTTCGGCGGGGGCCGCAAGGTCGATGCGCCCGAGACCTGGCCGCAGATCCCCTATGCCGAGGCCGCGCTGAAATACGGCACCGACAAGCCCGACCTGCGCAACCCGATCGAGATGCAAGTTGTGTCCGAGCACTTCGCCGGCTCCGGCTTTGCGATCTTCGCCAAGCTGCTGGAGCAGGAGGGCACCGAGATCCGCGCCATCCCCGCCCCCACCGGCGGCTCCCGCAAGTTCTGCGACCGGATGAACGCCTTCGCGCAAAAGGAAGGGCTGCCCGGCATGGGCTACATCTTCTGGCGCGATCAGGGCAACGGCATGGAGGCGGCAGGCCCGCTCGCCAAGAACATCGGCCCTGAGCGCACCGAGGCAATCCGCCAGCAGCTCGGCCTCGACGTGGGCGATGCTGCCTTCTTCCTCGGCGGCAAACCCAAGACCTTCGAAGCCGTCGCGGGCCGTGCCCGCACCGTCATCGGCGACGAGCTGGGCCTGACCGACAAGGAGCGTTTCGCCTTTGCATGGATCGTCGACTTCCCGATCTACGAGAAGGATGACGAGACCGGCGAGATCGACTTCGAGCACAACCCCTTCTCCATGCCGCAAGGCGGGGCCGAGGCGCTGGCGGGCGATCCGCTCGCCGTGAAGGGCTACCAGTACGACCTCGCCTGCAACGGCTACGAACTGGTCTCCGGCGCGATCCGCAATCACAAGCCCGAGGTGATGCTGAAGGCCTTCGAGATCGCCGGCTACGGCGAAGATGAGGTGAAGGCCCGCTTCGGTGGCCTCTACACCGCCTTCCAATACGGCGCCCCGCCCCACGGCGGCTGCGCGGCGGGCATCGACCGGATCGTGATGCTGCTGGCCGACGAGGAAAACCTCCGCGAGGTGGTGATGTTCCCGATGAACCAGCGCGCCGAAGATCTGATGATGGGCGCCCCCTCGCTGCCGACCAACGAGCAGCTCCGCGAGCTCTCGCTGCGGGTGGTGAAAGAGGACTGATCGTGCAGGCGCCGGGGCGGGTCATCCTGATCCACGGCGCCTCCAGTGCGGGCAAATCCACTCTGGCTCGGGCAGTGCAGGCGGCACTGCCCGAGCCGTTCACCCACCTCACCTTCGACCATCTGATCGACAGCGGCGCGTTGCCCAGCGGCCCGGAATGGGCGGCGGTGCGCGGCCAGGCCTTCGACGGTTGGCACCGCGCCGTGGCCGCCTTCGGCGAGTCCGGAGCTGATGTGATCTGGGACCACATCATCGAGAGCCCGGCGTGGCACAGTGATCTGCGCGCACTCTTTTCCGGGCGCGATCTCTTCTTCATCGGGCTTCATTGCGATCTTGCCGAGCTGGAGCGGCGCGAGGCGGCCCGCGGGGACCGACGGCCGGGAGATGCGGCGCGGGATGCCGCCCATGTCCATGCATGCAAGCGCTACGATCTCGACCTGCGGGGCGAGGATGGGGCCGAAGCCAATGCCTCCCGCGTCATTGCAGCCTGGCAGGCGCGGCGGGGGGTGTCGGGCTTCTTCGCCTGACGCCCGGTGAGGCCACATCTCAGACCGTCATAAAACTGTTACGCAGTCCTGCATCCCCGTGCTACGATTCTGCCATGACGCGGGCCATGCTCACCATCGCACTCACCCTCGCGCCCCTCACCGCAACGGCGGGCGGGCCATTGGGCGATGTGTTCTGCGATGACCGCGCCCGCATCGTAGAAAAGCTCGAAAGCCGCTTTGGCGCCACCCTCGCCGGGCGCGGTCTGCGCGGCCCCGATGCCTTCATCGAGTTCTGGGTCACGCAAGCCTCGGGCGATTGGACGATGGTGCAGAACTACACCGACGGCCGGGCCTGCATCGTCGCGATGGGCGAGAACTGGGAGAGCTTCGGCCCCGTCGATCCGGCCTGACGAAAAGCCAGAGGGCCACGCCCGCGATCCTGCCTACTGCGGCTGCCGTAGCCGCAGCACCTCCTCCGCAATGTCATCGGCAAGAGACGCCAGCTCTTCCGGGTCCGAGCCGCGCAGGGTCTCGACCGCGAGGGCGAACATATTTGCCTGAAACCGGCGGGCGAGGCGGCGGCAATCAGCGCTCGCAGGCAACTCACCTGCGGCGCGGGCCTTCTCGAAGAGCGACTGGAAGAGGCTCCGCACCTCGGCGAGGTAATGGCGGGCATCTTCTCCGGCCTCCGACTCTGAGTCGGCCAGTTCGAGCACGGTCTTGACCAAAATGCAGCCGAGCGGGCGGCCCTGCTCCGGGCGGCCGCTGCGGCGGGCATGCTCGGCCAGTGCCTCGAGCGGCGAGGCGGACTCCCGCGCAAGGGTCGCCACCTTGGCCCCAGTGCGATCACGGTAGCGCCGCAAGGTCTCCCGAAAAAGCGCCTCCTTGCTGGTGAAAGCGGCATAGATCGAGCCGGGCTTCATCGAAAGCGCGGCCTCCAGATCCTTCAGAGAGGTCGCGTGAAAGCCCCTGCGCCAGAATAGCGTCAGCGCGGCATCGAGGGCGGTCTCGCGGTCATAGGGAGCGGCACGGGTCATGCGGTGAATATAGGCGCCTTTGCGGCCGGTGTCTCCCTCACGTTTGAGTGATTGCTCAATTTACGCCTTGAGTGATCACTCAAATGCGCCATCTTGCCCCCACGGGCCACCCCGGCCCGCAATGCCAACCAACGGAGCGCCCATGACCACCTTCACCCTGCACGATGAAACCACCGCCCCCGCCGAGAGCCTGCCGCTGATTGAAAAGTCCAAACAGGCCTTTGGCCGCCTGCCGGGCCTGCACAAGGTCATGGCTGAGGCCCCCGCGCTGATGGAGGGCTACCAAGTGCTGCACGGGCTGTTCCAGAACGCCACCAGCTTCGACAAGGATGAGATCACCGTCGTCTGGCAGAGCATCAACGTCGAGCACGCCTGCCACTACTGCGTGCCCGCCCACACCGGGATTGCCAAGATGATGAAGGTCAATGACGCCATCACCGAAGCGCTGCGCAACGAGACCCCGCTGCCCACCGAGCATCTCGAAGCCCTCCGCACCTTCACCCTCGCCATGGTCCGCCAGCGCGGCGAGGTGAGCGACGACCAGCTGCAGACTTTCCTCGACGCAGGCTACACCAAGCGCCACGTGCTCGAGATCGTGCTGGGCATCGCGCAGAAGGTCATGTCGAACTACACCAACCACCTCGCCGACACCCCGGTCGACGAAGTGATGCAGAAGTTCGCTTGGGAGAAGAAGGGCGCCAAGGCGGCCTGAGCCTGCCCGCCCGCGCGGAACCGCGGGGGCCCTGACGGGTTGATCCTGCAAATGGAGGACCGACCCATGAAGAAGCTCTTCAAGTACTGGGCCGTCTGGAAGCTGGCGCAAAAACTCCTGCGCAAGCGCCGCCGCGCCTGAACCACCACGCGCCCCGTGACCGCAAGGTCCGGGGCGTTTTGGCGCAGGCACACGACCGCATTCATGCGTGATCTTGAATGTGTTTGCAGCTATGCTCCGGGCTAACACACCGGAGATCTCCCATGCTGCGCGTCACCCTTGTCCTCGTCACCGCCCTGTGCGCCTTCACCCCGGCGACGGCCCAGATGCACGGGGGAGGCGGGATGCACTGGCATGGGGCCGATGGCACCGGCCACGACATGGCCGCCATGCCCGGACTGCGCGGCGAGGACGCCACCGAGGAGGAGAGCGCCGAACTGGCCACGCTCTTCCGCAACTTCGCCACCCTCTCCCGCGAGGTCGAGCTTCTGCCGGACGGCATCCGCACTGTCACCCGCTCCTCCGACCCGGAGGTGATGGACGCACTGGTGAGCCATGTCGTCGGCATGATCGACCGGGTAGGGCAGGGGCGCGACCCGAAGATCTTCATCCAGTCCCCCACGCTCGATATCTTCTTCGCCCGCCCCGGCGCGATCGCCTCCGATGTCGAGGTGACCGACGCGGGCATCGTGGTCACGCAAACCTCCACCGACCCGGAGGTGGTGGAGGCGCTGCACACCCATGCCGGGGAGGTCAGTCGGATGGCCGACAGCGGCATGCAGGCGGTGCACGAGATGATGATGGAGCGGGCCGGCAACTGAGCCCTCAGCCGCCCTCCGCCTCTGCCAGCCCCTCGACCGAGCGCTTCCGGCCCGGCGAGATCGCCAGCGCGGCGCGGTAGGCCTCGGCAGCCCCTGTGCGGTCACCGGAGAGCAACAGCATGTCGCCCAGCAACTCCCGCGCCGGCAGCACCGCGCCAGGAGTCACTGGTGCCTTGCCTACCGAATCCTCCAGCTCTGCCGCCGCCCGCATTTCCGCCAGCGCCGCCTTGGCCTCGCCCGCCTCCCAAGCCAGCCAGGCCTCAATGGTGCCGCTCTGCGCCTCTGCCAGCGTAACCCAATAGCCCATGCCGCGCTCGTTCAGCGTGGCCGTCCGTGCCGAAATCTCCTCCAGCGCCGCCCGTGCGGCCTCGGTATCGCCCGACCGCGCTGCGCCCAGCCCCTTGGCGAACCAGTGGATTGTGACGGCTTGCGGAAACTTCTCCCAGCCGATCAGCGCCGGCAGTTCGGCGGGCAGGGCAGCCGCCCCGGCCCAATCTCCCTGCTCAAGTGGCACCCGGGCCGGGCTGGCCGCCAGGGCGTAGGCGGTGCCAAAGCTGTCTTCGAGCGCCCCCACCGCCTGAAACTCGGCCAGCAGCACCTCCGCCTCGGCAACCCGGTCCAATTGCAACAGCGCATAGAGGCCGTAGTCCACAGCGTGGGCGTAATGATTTGAAACCACACCGCCATCCAGCGGCTGAGCCAGTGCCGCCGTGCCGGAACGGGCATTCCACGCCACCGACGCCTCCCAATCCCCGAGCCGGGTGAAGATATGGCTGGGCATATGCAGCGCATGGGGCACTTCAGGCGCGATCCGGTCATAGCCCTTGGCAAAGGCGCGGGCCTTTGTGGCCAAGGCCGGGTGATCATAGGCGTGGATCACGTAATGAAAGATCGCCGGATGCAGCGGCGCCTCGGGCAGCCGGGCGGCGAGCCTGTCTCCGGCCTCGGCAAGGCTCTCAGCCGCGCCGGGCCCGGGCGGGGTGAGGGCAATCTGCGCCAGCGCGTCGAAGGCGGCCGCATCGATATCATCGGGAAAGGCCTCGTCGATCTCCCGTTGGGCGCCCGCCCACGCGGCCAGCCGGGCGGGGTAGGGGGTGTCTGCCCCCTCCCAAAAGGCTAGTGCCGCCGCCACATAGGCAGCTTCCCGCGCGTTGCCCGGCGTGAGGGTAGTCAGCCGCGTCGCCGAGGCTGCGCCGCCCTCCATCTCCGCAGGGGTCGGACCACCGGGCCAAACCGGGTGGAAGTAGCTCATCGCCTTGCCCCATTCGGCCATGGCGCAGGCCGGGTCGGCCTCTGCGGCCTCGGAAAATCGTTGCCGGGCCTGCACATACATCATGTGATGCAGCAGTTTCAGGCCTTCGGTGAAGGGCCCCGCCGCTGCCTCGGTGCAGGAAAGCTCAAAACGCACCTCCCCCAGCGTGGTGTCATGCGCGGCAAGCGGCGTGGGGGCGGTAAGAACAGCGCAGCAGGCGAGCGCAAGGGCACGTGTCATCGGTCATCTCCGTGTCGGGAATCATGCCGGTTCAGCCCGGCGTTGACCCTAGGGTAGCGCTGCGTGGGCGCCGCGATATATGCTCCGAATGGCAGAACATTCCTGCGGAAAGCTGAGGGCTGATGGACAAGCTGGCGGCCATGCGGGTCTTCGTGGCCATCGTCGATGGCGGCACGCTGACCGAGGCGGCGCGGCGGCTGGGAAAGTCGCTGCCCAGCGTGGTGCGCTCTCTGGCGCGGCTGGAGGAGTCGCTGGGGCTGCGGCTGCTGGAGCGGTCGACGCGGCAGTCCTACCTCACGCCGGAGGGTCGTTCCTACTACGAGACCTGTTGTCACGTGCTTTCCGAGATCGACACCGCCGAGCAGGACCTTGCCGCGCAGCAGGGCGAACCGGCGGGGGAAGTGCGGATCACCGCGCCGGTGGAGTTTGGCAACCGCTTCGTCTGGCCCTGCCTGCGCGACATCCGCGAGCGGTTTCCGAGCCTCGTGCCGCACGTAACGCTGACCGACGTGCCGCTCGACCTCGTGGAGGGCGGTTACGACCTCGCGGTCCGGATTGGGCCGCAGCCCGACAGCGAGATGCGGGCCACCGTGATCGGGGAGATGCCCACGCGGCACTGCGCCGCCCCTGCCTTTCTCGAAAGGGTCGGCCGGCCAGAAAGACCGGAGGACATGGCCGGGATGCCCGCTGTCTGCGTCGACATTGCCGGGCGCCGGACCGGGCAGTTGTGGCCTTACCTCGACGCGGACGGCAAACGGCGCACGTTCCGGTGCAAGGCGGTGCTCTACGTCAACGAGGTGCGGATGGCGCGGGCGGCCTGCGAGGCGGGGGTGGGGCTGGGCTTTTTCTACCTTTACCAGGTCCATGATGCGATCGCCGACGGGCGCCTGGTGTCGCTCTTCGAGGAACGGCGACCGCCGCCGCAGCCGGTGCGGCTGATCCGCCACGCAGCGCGGGATCGGCCGAAGCGGGTGTCTGCGGCGATCGATGCGCTGGAGGGCGCGCTGCGGCAGGCGCTGAAGGGCCTCGGGGCCTAGCTCCGCGCCCGCTCCCCGCACGGCGGGACAAGCCCCGCCCTACGGGTTCACTCCTCCAACGCGTTCGCCTTTTTCTTCTCGATCAACCCGGCTTCCTTTTCCTTCCGGGCGAGGAACTTCTTGCCGAACCCGCTGATCTCGCGCTCAGAAATCACCTCACGGGCGCGCTCGAAGATCTCCTGTTCCTCTTCTTCGATATGGTGCTCGTAATCGTGCTTCAGCGTCTTGAACCGCGTCAGCCAGCCGGGCGAGCTCATTTCCATCTCGTTCAGCTCCTCCATGATGTCATCCAGCTCCTGATGCTCATGCACGGAATGCCGGGCGTGCTCCTGCCCCCATGTCTTGCCGAGCAGCACGGAGTAGAATGTCTCTTCCTCGGCGGCGGCATGGGCCTTTACGTCGTGATAGAACTCCTCCCACGCGCCGCGGCGGGCCTCGCTGTCGCCCGATGTGTCTTCGAGCGTGGCAAGCAACTCGCGGTGGCGGTCGTGGTCGGTCTTGATGGCTGCGTAGATGTCGGTCATCGGCGTGGCTCCGGACTGGGTTGGAAGGATTTGCCAGAAAACGCCCGGCGCAGGGCGAAGGTTCCCGCCCGCCCGCAGCCCCTCCGCCGCCGCGCAAAAGCGTGACCGCAGGGGGCCTCGCAAGGTGGCCCGCGATCCCCTATCTTTGAAGAAAGGCCCCCGCACCGCCGGCCGTCCCGCGCCGCCCATTGACCCGGAGCACTCCCACGTGAGTTTCACCCCCGAGATCGCCGCCATCCGCTTTGGCTACGGGCTCTCGCCGCACCACCCGGCCCCGGCCAGCCCCGAGGCGATGGTAGAGGCACTGCAGGCCGCTGACAGCATGGCGCGCGCCTTCCCGATTGGCTCGATGGCAGAGACCTACGCCGATTTCCAATACCTGAGCGATCTCAAGAAGGCCGAGCTGGACGGCGACAAAACCGCCAAGAAAAAGTACCGCAACTGGCGCGGCCAGAACCGCCGCGACCACGCCCGGATGCTGCGCCACACCATCGCTCGCGCGCTCGATGCGCCCGACCCGCTGCGCGAGCGCCTCACCCGCTTCTGGGCTGATCATTTCACGGTGCGCGGCAAGGGCGTGTCACAACGGATGGTGCAGCGCTTCGTCGAAGATGCGATCCGCCCGAACATCACCGCGCCGTTTTCCGAGATGCTGAAGGCGGCGGTGACCCACCCGATGATGCTGATCTACCTCGATCAGGACAAAAGCATCGGCCCCGGCTCGCCGGTGGCCGAACGCAACGCCAAAAAGGGCCGCCGGCGCGGGCTGAACGAGAACCTCGCCCGCGAAGTGCTCGAGCTCCACACCCTCGGCGTTGGCGGGGCCTACAGCCAGGCCGATGTCCGGCAACTGGCCGAGCTCATGGCCGGGATGACGCTGAACCTGCGTGAAGGCGTCCGTTTCGAGCCCAAGCGCGGCGAGCCGGGGGCGGAGGAGGTGCTGGGCCAAAGCTACGGCGGCCGCAAACCCAAGCTGGAAGATATCCACGCCGCGCTCGATGCCATCGCGCTGCACCCCGATACCGCGGCGCACCTTGCCCGCAAGCTGGCCGTCCACTTCGTCTCCGACACGCCGCCGCCCGCCCTCGTGGAGGCCCTGCGCCTGCGTTACACCGAGACCGGCGGCAACCTCGGCGCGGTGATCGAAACCCTGCTCTCGCACCCCGAGGCCTGGGGGCCGCTCGCCAAGATCAAACAGCCCTTCGATTTTGTCACCTCGGCTCTCCGCGCGCTCGGGGTGACGGGGTCGCAACTCGCTGCGCTGGACCGCAAGGCCACCCTCCGCATCATCATCCGCCCGATGGGCCTGATGGGTCAGGAGTGGGAGCGCCCCAATGGCCCCGATGGCTGGCCCGAGGATGGCGAGCACTGGCTCACCCCGCAGGGCCTCGCCGTGCGGATCAACTGGGCCATGTCGGCGGGCCGGGTCGACGGGCTCGATCTACCCGACCCCCGCGATCTGGTTGAAACCGCGCTTGGCAGCCAGGCCGGTGAGCGGCTGCTCTTTGCCGCCAAGGCCGCCGAAAGCCGCGCCGAAGGGGTGGGGATCGTCCTCGCCTCCCCCGCCTTCCAACGGAGATGACCCGATGAGCAAGCTCCTGATGACCCGGCGCCGGTTTCTTGCCTCCACGGGCTGCTCCGTGGCCGCCGCGCCGCTGATGACCCCGATGGCCTTCGCCCAGGCTCCGTGGGACACCCGGCTGATCGTGCTCATCCTGCGCGGCGCGATGGACGGGCTCGATGTGGTCCGCCCGGTGGGCGATCCGCATTTCGCCGCCGCCCGGCCCACGCTGGCCGCAGGCGGTGGTCTGCCGCTTGACGGGTTCTTCACCCTCCACCCCGCGCTCGCCCCGCTGCACCCGATCTGGGCCAAGGGCGAGCTGGGCTTTGCCCATGCCACCTCCACCCCCTACCGCGACAAGCGCAGCCATTTCGACGGGCAGGATCTGCTTGAGGCCGGCACCGGCTTCGATGTGAAAACCGGCGCCCTGCGCGACGGCTGGCTCAATCGCATGCTTCAGGCCGTGCCGGGCATCGAAGCCGACACCGCCTACGCCATCGGGCGTGAAGACTTGCTGATGCTCGCCGGGGGCGCCCCAGTCGCCAACTGGTCCCCCGGCACCCGGCTGGAGCTTTCTCCGCAGGCCCGGCGGCTTATCGAATTGGTCTACGAAGAGCACCCGATCTACCAGGCCGCCGTGCTCGAAGCGCTCGACCTTACCGAGCAGATCGCCGCCTCCGAGGCCGCCGCCACCGAGACGGATGAAGATGAAGACATGGCCGCGATGATGGAGGCCAGCTCCGGCAATGCAGCCCATTTGCAAATGGCCGAATTCGCCGCCCAGCGGCTGCGCGGCGACACCCGCATCGCCGCCTTCTCCCTCTCTGGCTGGGATACCCACGGTAATCAGGCCAGCGGGCTGCCCAAGGCGCTGAAGCAATTGGCAGAAACCATCGAACTGCTCCGCGTCGGCCTCGGCCCGCTCTGGGGCAAAACCGGCATTCTGGCGATGACGGAGTTTGGCCGCACCGTGCGCGAGAACGGCTCTCGCGGCACCGATCACGGCACCGGCGGGCTGATGCTCATGGCAGGCGGGGCGCTGCGCGGCGGCAAGGTCTATGGCCGCTGGCCGGGCCTTGAAGAGGCCGCGCTCTACGACCGGCGCGACCTGATGCCCACCGAAGACGTGCGCGCCTATGCGGCCCGCGCGATGGAGGGGCTCTTCGGCCTCTCGGGGACTGTGCTGTCAGAAAGCGTGTTTCCGGGGCTCGACATGTCGCAGGCACCCCGCCTGGTGCTTTGAGGGGAGCGGGCCAGGGCTCAGGCCCCGCTCGCCACCTCGATATCATCGATCTGCTCCACCATGTCGGCGGTCACGTCCTTGGCCCCGGTGGCCACGGTGGCCGCCACGGCGAAGCCCAGCGAGACGATGCCCGCCATCAGCACCACCCAGTCGATGGTGACATTGCCCTCGTCTTCCGACCAAAAGGCGTTTGCGATCCGTTTCATGTGCCGCTCCCAGGCTTTTTTCTCTGCTCAGTGCCTACTCTCTCGGGCAAATGCGGCGCTCGCGTGGAAGGGCCGCGCCATTTTGCGGGTTTTCCTCCTTCCTGCGGAGGGCTAGGAAAATGGCAGAGATGCAAAGGGGTTAATTGATGAGCGACGCGCGAATGCTGGGCGAAGAGCTGACAGGCTGGACCCCGCCGCCCCGGCCCGCCTTCGACGCGCTCGATGGCCAGTGGACCCGGCTCGAGAGGCTCTCCGCCGATACCCACGCCGCCTCGCTCTTCCGCGCCTACTCCGGCCATGACGCGCTGTGGGATTACATGCCCAACGGGCCGTTTTCCTCTGCCACGCAGTACCACCGCTGGGCGCGCGAGGCCGAGGCCAGTGCCGATCCGCTGCACTTCGCGATCCAGAACCGCGAGACTGGCCGATGGGGCGGCACCTGTGCCCTCCTGCGTATCGCGCCCGAGGCCGGATCGGTCGAACTGGGTTACATCGCGCTGGCACCCGAGTTGCAACGCACCCGCACCTCCACCGAGGCCTTCCTGCTGCTGATCGAATGGGCCTTCGAGGCCGGCTATCGCCGCTTCGAGTGGAAGTGCAACGCCCTCAACATGCCCTCCCGACGCGCCGCCCAGCGGCTCGGCCTGTCCTACGAAGGCACTTTCCGGCAGGCTCAGGTGGTGAAGGGGCGCAACCGCGATACCGCATGGTTTGCCGCCATCGACAGTGAATGGCCCGCCCTGCGCGAGGCCTACCGCGCTTGGCTCCGGCCCGAGAACTTCGATGCCGAAGGCCGCCAGAAGGAACGCTTGGGCGACCTCACCTCTCTCGTCCGCGCTGCCTCCGACCCGGCTCTCTGAGCCGCGGAAACGCTGCAATAAACGTAAATCTGTGGTTGGCCCGCTAGGAGCACGGTTCACCCAACGCCGGACGAGCCAAAAGCTCGCCTCTAAGGGCCGGAAGCCCCCCGCCTAGGTCGTATGCACACCGCAGCTCAACCCGCCTATAGCGCGATATTGCCCTCCAGCCGGTTCGCCACCAGCTTCGAGATCACTGCCGCCTCCGGAAAGCCGCGCTGGCCTGCCGCCCGGGCCGTTGCCAGCCCGCGCGCGGCGGCGGCGAGCGGCGCGTCCGAGGCGCATTGCGCGACCGAGCCGAGGAACTGGGCGACGTAGTCCAGCATGTCCGGGTCTTCCTCGCCGGTCGAGAGCACGTCGGCCACATGGGCGAGGTCGTCGCGCAGCGCCAGCGGGTCGGGGGCCACCACGTCAGATGACATCGCTCGCGGCCCGACCGGATGCGCCGCCTCCGGCAGGCGGGTGAGAATCGCCTGCTGAAACTCCGCCAGAGAGGTGATCGGCTTCTGGATGAACCCGTCCGCCCCGGCCTCCAGCGCCTCATCCTCGCTCGCCGGGTCGCCGCTGGTACCAAGCAGCACGGGCACGCGGGTGTCGGAATGGTCCAACTCGGCGATCAGTTCCAGCCCCGAGCCGTCCGGCAGGCCCAGATCCACGATCACCGCCGTCGGGCGATAGACCTGCAAGTGCCGGTGCGCCGAGGCCAGCGTATCGGCCCTTCGGATGCGCGCGCCCGAGCGCAGGCACAGCAGCCGCACCGCCTCCGAGGCAAAGCGGCTGTCCTCCACCACCAGCACGGTAGCGCCCAACAGGGGCCGGTCGCGCGTGGGCTTCTGCGCGGGGATTGCGAACTGCGGAAGATCGTCTGTCATGGAGGCCTCCCTCAAGGCGTTACCCCCCGAGAAGACACCACCTTCCCTAAAACTTCGTAAACGCCCCTGCCGGAATGCGACAAAGGCGCGGCTTGTGCCGCGCTTGGCCGGGCGTCATAAACCGCCCGACACCTGCCTATGGAGGGGAATGACATGATCGGACGGCTCAACCACGTGGCCATCGCAGTGCCCGACCTCGAGGCCGCGTCGGCCCAGTATCGCGGCACGCTCGGCGCCGATGTTGGCGCGCCGCAGGACGAGCCCGATCACGGCGTCACGGTGGTCTTCATCACCCTCCCCAACACCAAGATCGAGCTGCTCTACCCCTTGGGCGAGAACAGCCCGATCGCGGGCTTTCTCGAGAAGAACCCCTCCGGCGGCATCCACCACATCTGCTACGAGGTCGATGATATCCTCGCCGCCCGCGACAAGCTGAAGGCCGAAGGTGCCCGCGTGCTCGGCACGGGCGAGCCCAAGATCGGTGCTCACGGCAAACCGGTGCTCTTCCTGCACCCGAAGGATTTCAACGGCTGCCTCGTGGAGCTGGAGCAGGTCTGATGAGCATTTCCGCCGCCCTCGTCGTGCTCGCCGTGACATGGTTCATGGTGCTCTTCATCGTCCTGCCGGTGCGGCTCGAAACCCAGGGCGACAGGGGCGAAGTGGTGCCCGGCACCCACGCCGGCGCCCCGGCGGACTTCAAGCTGGGCAAGCGGCTGAAGATCACCACGCTCATCGCCCTGCCCGTGGCCGGGGTGATCTGCGCGATCATCATCTCCGGCGTCATCGGGGTCTCCGATTTCGACCTGCTGGAGCGGTTCGGCCCCAAAGGGCCGATCACCGAAGGTCAGTAGCCGCCCCGCGTCAGGCGCCCGGCTCAAGCCGGTGGAACAGGTGCGTAAAGGTCGCCACGCCGAGCAGCGGGATGAACAGGTTGATGAGCGGAAAGCTCAGCGGAATCGCCATCAGCGTGCCCGCAAACCAGATCTTGCCAAAATGCCTGCGCCGCGACTCATTGGCGGCCTGCCGCCCGATCCGCCGCATCGCCACCATCTGGTAATACTCGCGCCCCAGCAGCAGCCCGTTTATGCCCCAGAACAGCAGCGGCACCAGCGGCCCGGCAAAGAGGTAGAGCACCAGCATCAGCACGTTCACCACGATGAGAATGCCGAAAAACCCCAGCGAATCCCGCAGCGCCTCCGAAAACGGAAACCGCGGCACATCGGGCAGGTGCGGGTAGTGCTTGTCTTCCACCGCCGCCGCAACGTCTTCGAGGAAGAGACCGGTGAAGGCAGAGGCCACCGGGACCATCAGGAAGATCGACATCAGCGCCATCAGCGCGATCGAGGCCCATGAGAGCAGGTCGTCGATCCACGTCACCTCCCGCCCGAAGATGGTGAAGCTGTCGGGCGTCACCCAGTCCAGAAACCACAGGAACACGCCGTAAACGCCGAAGAGCAGCAAGATCGTCAGCCCCAGCCCCATCGCCAGGACCCGTAGGAACCGGCCGTCGAACATCTGGTTCACGGCCTTGCCGAAGTCGGAGAAGATCATTCCGAGACCCAGGCGGTGATCTTGGTCAGGTCAGGGCGCGGGCGCTCGGGCGCGGGCACCGTCTCGGTGCCGATGTGGATGAAGCCCGCCACCGTCTCGTGCAGCGCGAGGCCCAGCCCTTTGGTCACGAACTCCCGGTCATGGCTGCCCCAGCCCGAGAGCCAGTTGGCGCCCCAGCCGGAGGCCAGCGCGGCGTTCAGCATAGCAAGGCAGACTGCGCCCGCCGAATAGAGTTGCTCGACAAACGGCACCTTCTCGCTCTCCACCGGTGACGACACCACCGCCACCGCCAGCCCCGGCTGCTTCAGCTGGTTCTGGAACTTCTCCACCTTCTCCGGCTCCAACTCCAGCGCCGCGCCGCGCTCACCGGCCAGCTCCGCCAGCCGCTCCAGCGCCGCGCCCTCCAGCACGATAAACCGCCACGGCTCCAGCTTGCCGTGGTCCGGCGTGCGGGCGGCGGCCTGAAGGATCGGCCCCAGCTCCTCGCGGGTGGGCACCGGCGCGGTCAGCGTCTTCGCGGGGCGCGACCGGCGGGTCAGAAGGAATTCGAGGGCGGCGGGGCTTTTCTGCGTCATGGGGCCTCCTTGGCAGTTGGCCCTTATGTCGGGTGTTTTGCGCGCAGGTTCAATGGGGTGGTGGCTTTGGGCAATGGCCA
Organism: Vannielia litorea; assembly: GCF_019801175.1. Taxonomy (NCBI): domain Bacteria; kingdom Pseudomonadati; phylum Pseudomonadota; class Alphaproteobacteria; order Rhodobacterales; family Paracoccaceae; genus Vannielia; species Vannielia litorea. The sequence goes on along the minus strand of NZ_JAHVJR010000001.1, from coordinate 2,495,565 downwards.
CGGCGTGATATGCTGGGACCATTGCAGCGGGAGGTATTTGAATGACCGGAGTCGCCAGACCCTTGATGGCCGTATTCGCCCTTTTTCTCGGCTTCTGCCTCGCCTCAGCACCGGCAGAGGCGCAGCGCTACCCCAAGGGCATGTCAGAGGGGCGCAACAGCGCCCGCGCCCCGCAAATTCTGGGCGATGGGGTGATCCGCTTCAGTCTCCTGCCCGGCGACTGCCAGGCCCGCAGCTACGGCGACGGGCGCGGCGAGAGCGACTGCGGCAACCGCAATGCCAAATCCTACCTCGCAGCGGGCGACGTCAGAACAGGCAGCTCCATGCTCTATGCCTTCGATGTGCGCGTGGCAGGCGGTCTCACCCATGCCGCCTTCCACAACCCGCGTGCCGTGCCCTTCACCGGCGGGCCCGACAGCCGCCTCGCCGTGGCGATCTGGCAGGGCGAGCTGATCAAGAACCACCTCGTCTGGCTCGATCTGGACCGTACCCGCGGCCTCACCTTCATGGGCCGCCGCTGCGCCGCGCCGGGGCAGCTTGGCAACTGGACCCGTTTCGAACTGCTCGTCAAATGGTCGGCCAAGGGCGACGGGGTGATGCAAGCCCGCTGCAACGAGCGCACCATCTATGCGGTCAAGGGGGCGCCGACCGACCAGAACCCGCATTGCCACGTCGCCAGCCATTGCGAACCGGGCAAGGTCAAGCACCCCAAGCGGATCAATGCGGGCTTCGGGCTGTTCTTCGATGCCGAATTCATCAACGGCAGATCAATCCGCCCGCGACTGCCAGCATCGGGCCTGCACGTCGAAATGCGCAACTTCAAGGTGGCGAAGGCGAGGATCAGGTAACGGCGACAGGTGCCCTAGCAGCCGCGCACCCGCCGCGCTGCGGACCCGCTTCCGCTCGCATCAAGCTCGGCATAGCTCGAGCGGATCAGCCAGCGCGTGAGGCTCCGGGCCATCAGCTCGTGGCCGGTCAGCTGGATCCGGTCGGCCAGAATCTCGGCCTCGAAGCTCGAGTGGCCCATCCAGGCGGCGGTCAGGTCGCGCAGGGAGGCAGATAGATACAGGTCGACATCATGCTTTGGGTCGGTCAGGCACAGGTCCGTCTCCTCGCCGGGCCGTGTCACCAACCAGTAGTTCGCAACACCCTCGGGCGTGTCCTTGAGAATAAACTGGATCACGCTGCGACGGCGCGGCAGTTGCAAGGTGTCGACCTTGCGGCGGATGTTCCACATCAGCATCCGGGCATCGAGCCCCTTGAGCGACACCTCGCAATCCACGTGCCGGTGCGCCCATTCGCCCAAGCCCCGCACCAGCGGCTGCAACTCATCGGCCATCGCGGTGGTCAGATACTCGCCGTGGGCGCCGCTGCCCTCGTGCCGCATCACCAGCCCGTTCGCCTCCATTTCCTTGAGCCGTTTGGAGAGCAGGCCGGGTGACATGCCGGGCACCCCGCGCTGGATCTCCGAAAAGCGGGTGGAGCCGTTCCACATCTCGCAGAGCACCAGCATCGTCCAGCGCGGCTCCAGCAGGCTCGCGGCCATCGCAACGGGGCAGAAGCGGGGATAGGTCTGATCGGTCATCGGCAGCACCTCCTGATGGGCAAGTGTCTCACCCCCGCCCCCGGCGCGTCCACTTCAGACTCTGTAGCGGGTTTGCTTCACGCCGCGAAGTGGAGCGGTGGAGCAGCCTCGTGGCACTTCTTCCTCACCGAAACGGCTGAACCGAAAAGGAGAGAGACATGCCGCTGGTGGATATCGAACTGATCGAAGGTGTTTTCGACGACGGGCAGAAGGCGGAGATGATCGAGAAGGTCACCGACGCGATGGTGGCGATCGAGGGCGAGGCCATGCGCGGCGTCACCTGGGTCCGGGTGAAGGAGGTGAAGAGCGGCCACTGGGGCATCGGCGGCAACCGTCCCAGCGCGGCGGACATCAAGGCGATGGCGCTGGCGGCCGAGTAGCCGCTACAAGCGGGACCGGGGCAGGGGCCGTCGGAGGTGATCCGACGGCCCCTGCCTTTTGCGGCTCACTCCCACCAAGGGTCAATCTCGGCAATGTCGTCATCCGACCAGCCGAAGTGATGGGCAAACTCATGCACCGTGACATGGGCAATCAGCTCGTCGAGGTCTTGTCCCGGCCTGTCGCGCCATTCGGCAAGGATCGGCTGGCGGAAGAGCCATACAGTATCGGGGTAGGGCGAGGGGAAGCTGGCGGTTTTTTCGGGCAGCGGCGTGCCCTCGTAAAGCCCGGTCAGTTCGCGCGGGTCGGTCATGCCAAACTCGGCCATCATCTCCGGCGTAGGCCACTCTGCCACCTGCACCACCACCTCCCGCGCCGCCGCACGCAAGGGCGGCGGAAAGGCCTCTATCGCCTCCCCTGCGACGCGCAGAAAATGAGCGTCATCGCGGCTCACCGCCGCCTCAGGCCCCGGTCACCCGCCAGATCACATCGCCCACGTCATCGGCCATCAGCAGCGATTTGCCGCCCGGTCCGATGCACACGCCCACGGGCCGGCCATAGGCCAGCTTCTCGTCTTCCGAGAGGAACCCCGAGAGAATGTCGCGCGGCGCCTCGGTCTCGCTGGGTTTGCCGTTCTCGAAAGGCACGAAGAGCAGCTTGTAGCCCGAGAGCTTGGAGCGGTTCCACGAGCCATGCTGGCCAATCACCATGCCGTCGCCAAAGCCGGGCAGGGTGCCTTCCGGCATCCAGCACAGGCCCAGCGAGGCGGTATGGCCGCCGAGCGCATAGTCGGGCTTGATCGAGGCGGCGACCTTCGCGGCGTCCTGCGGCACACGGTCATCCACGATGCGGTCCCAGTAGGAGTAGGGCCAGCCGTAAAACCCGCCGTCGACCACCGTGGTCAGGTAATCCGGCGGCGTCTCGTCACCCAGCCCGTCACGCTCGTTGACGACCGTCCAGAGCGCGCCCGTTGTGGGCTCAAAGGCGGTGCCCACGGCATTGCGCAACCCAGCGGCAAAGATCCGTGCCTCCTCGCTGGCCACGTCCAGCTCCCAGATCGCGGCGCGGCCTTCCTCGGTCTCCATCCCCTCGTCAGCGATGTTGGTGAGCGAGCCCACGCCGGCGTAAATCTTGCTGCCATCGGGTGAGACGATCAGGCTCCGCGTCCAATGCCCACCGGGCTTGAATTCCACCAGCCTGCGCGCAGCGGCCTCATCCAGCCGCGTCGTCCCGGGCGGAAAGGGGAAGGCCACGATCCCGTCGGTGTTGCCGAGATAAAAGGTCTCGCCCACCACAGCCATCCCGAAGGGCTGGCGCTGGTTCTCAACGAAAATCTCGCGATGCTCGGCTACCCCGTCGCCATCGGCATCCCGCCAGAGGGTCACGCGGTTGGCGCTCTGGCCCATCGCCTTCACCGCCTTCATCGTGGCATGGGCCGCCGCATCCATGAAATTCTTCGGCGGGGTCTCGATCTGGCTCGACTCGGCCACCAGCACGTCACCTGTCGGCAGCACCTCAATCCAGCGCGGATGGTCCAACCCCTCGGCAAAGGCATTCACCTTCAGCCCCGGCGCGCAGGTCGGCAGCCGCCCGTTCTTCCAGCCCTCGGCGGTGGGCAGCTTCAGGGTCATGATCCCCTGCTTCTTCGCCTCCGGAATCTCCGGTTCCCCGCCCATCGCCTGTGTCGTCGGCGCACCGAAGCGGCGCAGCAGGGCCACCGAGCCCCCAACGATCGACACGAATTTCGCAAGCATGTTCATCCCGGTCTCCTTCGCACGGTCCGCGCCGAGGGATAACGCCCTTCGCCGCCGGGCAACAGCCCCCGCCGTCTTTCCCGCCCCGCACGCTTGCCTTCCCTCCCTTGCGATTGGTAAACAAACCTGACCACGCCGGGAGCCAGCATCATGACCGTCATCACCTGCATCGACGACCTCAAGCGCATCCACAAGCGCCGCGCGCCGAAGATGTTCTACGACTATTGCGAAAGCGGCAGCTGGACCGAGCAGACCTTCCGCGAGAACACTTCCGACTTCGACAAGATCCGCCTGCGCCAGCGCGTGGCCGTCGATATGTCGGGCCGCTCGACCGAGAGCACCATGATCGGCCGCAAGGTGGCCCTGCCCACCGCGCTCGCGCCCGTGGGCATCTGCGGGATGCAGCACGCCGATGGCGAGATCCTCGCGGCCAAGGCGGCCGAAAAGTTCGGCGTGCCCTTCACCCTCTCCACGATGTCGATCTGCTCGATCGAGGATGTGGCCGAGAACACCTCCGCGCCCTTCTGGTTTCAGCTCTACACCCAGAAAGACACCAATTTCACCGACAACCTCGTGCGCCGGGCCAAGGAGGCCAAGTGCGAGGCGCTGGTGATTACGCTCGACCTCCAGATCCTCGGCCAGCGCCACAAGGATCTGAAGAACGGTCTCACCGCCCCGCCCAAGCTCTCGGTGCCGGTTATGTTGGACCTCGCCACCAAGTGGCGCTGGGGCCTGCAGATGCTGCAAACCCAGCGCCGCGAGTTCCGCAACATCGTCGGCCACGCCAAGGGCGTCGAGAACACCCGGAGCCTGCACGACTGGACCGCCGCGAACTTCGACCAGACGCTGGATTGGGACAAGGTGAAGCGCCTGATGGACCAATGGGGCGGCAAGGTGATCCTCAAGGGCATCCTAGATGGCGACGATGCCGAAGAGGCTGCCAAGCTCGGCGCCGACGCTATCGTGGTCAGCAACCATGGCGGCCGGCAGCTTGACGGGGCGCTTTCCTCCATCCGCATGCTGCCCGAGATCGTCGAACGCGTCGGCTCCAAAACCGAGGTCTGGCTCGATAGCGGCATCCGCTCCGGGCAGGATATCCTCAAGGCACTCGCGCTCGGCGCCAAGGGCACGATGATCGGGCGGTCCTACGTCTATGGTCTCGGCGCGATGGGGCAGGCGGGTGTCGAGAAAGCGCTGGAAGTGCTGCAAAAGGAGATGGATATCTCCATGGCCCTTTGCGGCAAGCAGAACCCCGGCCAGTTCGGGCGGGACATGCTGCTCGTGCCCGAGGATTTCGGCGGCCGCTGGCAGGCCTGATCCGCGCTCAGTTTGCCTCTGCCTCGGTGCCCCGCGCCGAGGCGCGCAGCGGGATCAGCAGCAGCGGCGCCACCGCCACCAACAGCCCCACTGCTACAAAGGCCATCCGCAGCCCCGCGGCCTCCGAGATCGCGCCCAGCAAGGGCGGCCCGATGAAGAAGCCGCTGTAGCCGATCACCGCCGCCCGGCTGATCACCGCCGGGCGCAGATCCGCCGGGGAGAGGCGGCCAGCGAGGGCAAAGACCATCGGCGCGATGACCGACACGCCAAGCCCCAGAATTCCGAAGCCCGCGTAGGCCACCAGCGGCGTAGGCGCCATCGCCGCCAGCACCGCGCCTGCCGCCGTCACCAGCGCGGCCAGCGTGGTGATCCGCGCCTCCGACACCCGCGCGGTGGCGAATTGCCCGGCCAGCCGACCCGCGCACATGGTGAAGCCCAGCATCGCAGGGCCAATCGCCCCCTCCGCCGCGCCTCCGCCGAGGGTGCGCTCGATATGAAGCGCCGACCATGCCTCCGTGGCCTGTTCCGCGAGGAAGGCCAGCAGAATGATCATCCCGCCCCAGAGCGCCACCGGCGGCAGGGTCACGCGGGCGGGCCGGGTCTCGCCCTTCACCGGCGGCGGCAACTCCCGTTGCAGGGCAATTGCGCCAAACCCGGCCGAAAGCAGCCCGAGCCCGGCAAAGGTGAGCGCGGGGGCCGTGCCGCCATCGCGCAGCAGCCCGGCCACGAGGGCCGAGGTGCCATAGGCCAGCGAGAAGGTCGCGTGGTTTAGGTTCATCAGCGAGGCGCCCGTCCGGGCCTCGACCGCCGAGAGGCGTGCGTTCATCACCACGTCCAGCAGCCCCGCCGAGCCGCCCGCCAGTACCATCGCGGCGGTGAAGGCCAGCACATTGCCCGCCCACATCGGCGCCTGAAACAGCACCCCGATGATCACGCAGCCCAGCGCCATCGCCGCCCGCCCGAAGCGCGCATCGAATCGCGGAGCCAGCCACATCGCCGAGATCGACCCAACCGCCGCGCCCAGCAGCACGAGGCCCCAAGTGCCGTCATCCGCGCCGATTCCGGCCTTCAACTGCGGCGTATAGGCAGCAAAGGCGCCCCAGAAAATGCCCACCGCGGCGAAGGGCGGCAGGGTCCGGCGGGAGAGGCGGATGGCATGGGTCAGGCTCATGCCGCGATGGGGAGCACGCGCCGCCGCCCAAAGCAATCTCCAAAGTCGTTTGAAAGCCGCTTCAAACGGCCCGGCTACCGATGCCTCCGGGCAGTGCCGCTCCGGCGCAGGACCCAAAGGAAAAGGCCGGAGAGCGGCAGGGCAATGAGCGCGGCGGCCAGTTCCGGCGCGGGCAGGCGGAAGGCGGTGTAAAAGATGGCGGCGCAGTCCAGCGAGGCAAGAAACAGGCCAAAGCAGGCAAGGGCGGCGGCAATACCCCAGATCGCCAGCTCCACTCGCCCCGGCCGCGAGAACCACATGGCGATGGCCCGCACCGCGAAGGGCAGGGCAAAGACCACGAAGAGGGCCACCATCAGGTCGTCCTCTCCGCCCGAGCTCATCAGCTGGTTACAGTAGAACGGCTCGCCCCCCGTCGGGCCGGACACGAATCCAACCGCCCGGCCGGGCCACCAGTAGCCGGTGAAGGTAATCCAGCCGCAGCAGGCGAGATACGCGAGGTTCAGCAGGGCACGCATGGCGCGAGGCTAACCAAGCTGAAACTGGCTTGAAACCCCTTGCCAAACGGCCGATCCCCCTCTAAGGGAGCGCCTTCACGCGGGCATACAGCCTTGGAGGATGTCCGCACCAACTTAGGAGAATTCAAAATGGCTGGACAGATCCCTGATCTTCACGCCGAGGCCCGGACGGGGACAGGCAAGGGCGCCGCTCGTCAAGCACGCCGTGATGGCATGGTGCCCGGTATCGTTTATGGCGGCGGTGCCGACCCGCTGGCGATCAACCTTCCCTTCAACAAGCTGCTCACCCAGCTGCGCGCCGGCCGCTTCATGTCGACGCTCTTCAACATGAAGGTCGAAGGCCAGGAAGACGTGCGCGTGATCTGCCGTTCGGTGCAGCGCGACGTTGTCAAAGACCTGCCGACCCACGTGGACTTCATGCGCCTCAAGCGCACCTCGCGCGTCAACCTCTTCATTCCCGTCGAATTCGAGAACGAAGACGCCGCGCCCGGCCTCAAGAAGGGTGGCGTGCTGAACGCTGTGCGGCCCGAGGTCGAGCTGGTTGTGACCGCCGGTGACATCCCCGAGAAGCTGGTCGTAGACCTCAGCGGTCTGGACATCGGCGACACGGTGACGATCTCGTCGATCACCCTGCCCGAAGGCGCAAAGCCGACCATCGACCGCGACTTCGTGATCGCCAACATCTCCGCCCCGTCCGGCCTGCGCGCCGCTGACGACGAGGACGAAGGTGAAGACGTGGCCGCCGACGAGGTGCCCACCGCTGGTGAAGAGGCCGCCGCAGAGGAGTGATCCTCCCGCGATGACGGAATACGAAAGGGCGCTCCTCGGAGCGCCCTTTTTGCTTGGGATGTCAGGCTTCCATGGCCCGCAGTCCCCATTGGCGAGCCAACAGAGCGGCCCCGCTTGTACGCCTTACCCCGGCAGCGTCACCACCACCGGCTTGCCGCGCGTCGCCACCACCGTGTGCTCATATTGCACAGTCTCCGCCCGGGGGTGGCTCAGTAGTGTCCAACCATCGCCGCCGTCCTCCGCCCAGAGTGCCCCGCGTGAGAGGAACGGCTCCACCGTCATCACCAGCCCATCGGTGATCCTCCGCCGGTCGCGGCTGGGCCATGTGGCAATCTCCTCGGGATATTCATGCAGCGCCCGCCCGGTGCCGTGGCTGGCGAGGTTCTGAACCAGCGTGTAGCCTCCCGCCTCGGCAAACCGCCCCACCGCCTTGCCGATGCCCGCCAATGGCCGCCCGGCCTTCACCTGCGCCACCCCGATCCGGCAGGCCTTTCGACCATCCCGGCAGAGCCGCTCCAGCGAGGGCCGCACCGGCGGCACGGTAAAACTCGCGCCGGTATCGGCGAAGAACCCGCCCTTCGAGGCCGACACGTCGATGTTCACCAGATCGCCCGCACCGATCACCCGGCTGCCGGGGATACCGTGGGCAATCTCCGCGCCCACGCTGATGCAGGTCTCGCCCGGAAAGCCGTACACCGCCTTCGGGGCCGAGACAGCGCCCTCCCGCTCGATCTGCGCCGCGCCGATCGCGTCCAGCTCGGCGGTGGTCATGCCCGGCTCCAGCGCGCGGCCCATGTCGCGCAGCACCTCGGCCACGATCCTGCCGATCTCGCGCAGCCCGTCCAGCTCGTCCTCATGGGTGATCGTCATCTCTCTGGCTCCTTCCGCCGGGGCTGGCGCGGCGGTCCCGCGCGGCGTTAGGGTAGGGCAAAACGGAGCGTTGCCAATGGCCGATGACCTCACCCTGCATGGCTACCACTTCAGCGTCTACATGCGCGCCGCCCGGATGGCGCTGGCGCTGAAGGGCGCGGAATGGGCCGAGGTCGAGGTGAACCCCTTCGACGAAGCGGGCCGCGCGGGGCTGATGGCGCTCAACCCCTTTGGCCGCGTGCCGGTACTGGCGCACGGCAGCTTCACCCTCTACGAAACAGCGGCGATCACCGGCTACGTCGACCGCGCCTTCGCTGGCCCGCCGCTGATGCCCGAGGGCGCGCGCGGCGCGGCGCGGGCAACGCAGGTCATCGGCATCGTCGATGCCTACGCCTATGTGCCGCTGGTCCGGCAGGTCTTTTCCCACGCCGTGTTCCGCCCCGCCGAGGGCCACCAAGGCAGCGCCGAGGTTGTGGCCGAAGGGCTGCGCGTGGCACCCCGCCCGCTGGCGGCGCTGGAGGCCATCGCCGCCGAGGGCATGGTGCTCACTGGCCCGCTCAGCCGTGCCGACTGCCACCTCGTCCCAATGATTGACGCCTTCACCCGGGCCGAGGCCGGGGCGGCGATGCTGGGGCGCTTCCCGGCGCTCTCGGACTGGTGGGCGCGAATGCGCGAGCATCCCGTGGTCACGGCCTCCGACCCGGGCCTGCCGGGCTGACCGGCGGCACTCCGGCCCCGCGAAGGGTAGATTTTCCCGCGCAGGCAAGGCATTGAACGCCGCAAAGGGAGCACAGCATGCAACTCTGGGTCGGCCTCGGCAATCCGGGCGAAAAATACGCAGGCAACCGGCACAACATCGGCTTCATGGCGCTGGACCGGATCGCCTCGGATCATGGCTTCGGCCCGTGGCGGGCGAAGTTTCAGGCCGAGATGAGCGAGGGACGCTTCGGCTCCGAAAAGATCGTGCTGCTGAAGCCCATGACCTTCATGAACCTTTCCGGCCAGTCCGTTGGCGAGGCCATGCGCTTCTTCAAGCTTGAGCCGCCCGATGTGACCGTGTTCCACGACGAGATCGACCTCGCCCCCGGCAAGCTGCGCTGCAAGGCGGGCGGCGGCCACGCGGGCCACAATGGGCTGCGCTCGATCCACGATCACATCGGCCCGCATTATGACCGCGTTCGCATGGGTGTCGGCCACCCCGGCCGCAAGGAGGCGGTGCCGGGCTGGGTGCTGAAAGACTTCGCCAAGCACGACGCCGAGTGGCTCGACGACATGCTGCGCGGCATCTCCGACGGCGCGGGCGAGCTGGCGGCGGGCGATGCCGGGCGTTTCATGAACGCCGTGGCCCGGCGGATGCAGCCCGCCAAGGCGGAGAAGAAGCCGGTGGTGGAGAAGGCCCCTGAGGCGACACCTGAGCCGGAGCCCGATGCGCGCTCGCCCCTCCAACGGCTGGTGGACAAGTTCCGGTAAGCAGTGGGGGCCAGCCCCCACACCGCGTCTTTCAGTGGGGGGCCAGCCCCCCACACCCCCCGGGAATATTTTCAGCAAGAAAATGAACAGGCTCAGTCCAGCCTGAACGTCTTGTCGCGACTTGTGGCGCCTGCGGTGAGGGTCAGGCGGCTCGGGGCGACGCCGAGGGCATGGGCGAGCAGCTTGGTGACCGCGGCATTGGCCTTGCCGCCTTCAGGCGTGGCGGTGGTGGTGATTTTCAGCCGGTCGCCCTCCACGATCACCGCATCGGCCCGCGCATTGGGTGTCACCCGCACCGCGAAGGTGGCGCCGGGGGTGGCGCGCCGGGCGAGCATGCCCTTTTGCATTCGCGGTTTGGCCATGGCACTCAGTGCCACGGGCCGCGACGGAGGGCGATATGGCAACGGGATTTTTCTGGGATGAGCGGTGTTTCTGGCACCACGGCGGCGACTATGCCCTCACGCTGCCGGTCGGCGGCTTCGTGCAGCCCGGCGCGGGCGGCCTGCCCGACGGGCCGGAGACCAAGCGGCGGCTGAAGAACCTTATGAGCGTCTCGGGCCTTGCCGCCGAGCTTGAACTGCGCGGCGCGGCGGAAGCCACGCGGGAGGAGCTCCTGCGCGTCCATCCCGCGGCCTACCTCAATGCCTTCAAGACGATGTCCGATGCGGGCGGCGGCGAGCTTGGCCTGCGCACCCCCTTCGGGCGCGGCGGCTACGAGGTGGCGGCGCTCTCCGCCGGGCTGGCCACTGAAGCGGTTCGCGCCGTCTGCAAGGGCGAGCTGGACAACGCCTACAGCCTCTCCCGCCCGCCCGGCCACCATTGCAAGCCCGACTGGCCTAACGGCTTTTGCCTCATGGCCAACATCGCCATCGCCATCGAGGCCGCGCAGGCCGAGGGGCGGGCGCAGCGCGTGGCCGTGCTCGACTGGGATGTGCACCACGGCAACGGAACCGAGGCCTGCTTCTGGGACCGGGGCGATGTGCTGACCGTCTCGATCCATCAGGAGCGCAACTACCCACTCGATACCGGCAGCGCCACTCATCGGGGCGAGGGCGCAGGGCAGGGGGCCAACCTGAACATTCCTCTGCCGCCCGGCGTGGGCCACGCGGGCTATCTCGCCGCGATCGACAGGCTGGCCCTCCCAGCGATCCGCGCCCATGCCCCCGATCTGATCATCGTGGCCTGCGGCTATGACGCCGGCGCGATGGACCCGCTGGGCCGCATGTTCTGCACCTCCGAGACCTTCCGCAAGATGACCCTGCGGGTGAAGGCGCTGGCCGGGGAGATCTGCGGCGGCAAGCTCGTTCTGGTCCACGAGGGCGGCTATTCGGAGGCGCATGTCCCCTTCCTCGGCCACGCCACGCTGGAGGCGCTCTCCGGTTCGGCCATCCGCGTGCCCGACCCACTGGCCGAAACGCTCGCAAAGCGGCAACCAGGCCCGGAGTTCGATGCCTTCGTCGAAAGCATAATCACCGCACAGGCCGAGGCCGCCGGGCTGTGAGCCGCTGGGCCTTCGCGGCACTCCACCTCGCTGCCGCCCTCCTGCTCACCGCGCTCACCTTCACCGGCGGCGCGGCCTGGCTCGCAGCGCTATTCTTCCGCCGCCGTTGGCTGGCCTTCGCCGCGCTCTACCTCGCGCTCTCCGCCGCCCTTTGGGTCGCCGCGCCGCTCTGGGGCCGCCAGCCCGTACCCTGCTGGGGCGAGCCGCTGCGGGCGAAGGGCCTCTACTGTGCGATGAACCGCACCTATGTTACCCCCGAGCTGGCCGATGTGCTGGAGCGCTTCGCCGCCGACATGGCCCGCGCCCACCCCGGCACCGTCACCCTGATGCTGGATGCGGGCTTCCCCGCCACGGGCCTGCCGCTCCTGCCGCACCTCTCCCATGACGATGGCGAAAAGGCCGACCTCGCCTTCTGTTATCGCAATGCCCAAGGCTACGCCCCGGCCCGCACCCGCTCTCCACTGGGCTACTTCGCCTTCGAGGACGGCCCGACCAGCTGCACCCCCGGCTTCCCCAGCCTCCGCTGGAACCTCTCCCTCCTCCAGCCGCTCTGGCGCGACATGGCGCTCGACAGCCCGCGCCTCACCACAGCTCTCGCCCTGCTCGAGGCGGATCCGCGCGTTGGCAAGGTTTTCGTCGAGCCGCATCTGGCCGCGCGCCACGGCGCAGGCCCCAAGGTGCGCTTTCAGGGCTGCCGCGCCGCCCGGCATGATGATCACATCCACCTCCAGCTCTGAATTCTCTTGCCAGACACCCGCGGCAGGCAAAGAGTGGTGCCATGCTCAAGGCCCAGCCCCCCTTTGCCAGTGAAGATGTCGCCGCCGTTTACGAGGGCTTTCCCGAAGCCGTGCGCGAGGCGCTGCTCAACTTGCGCGCGCTGGTCTTCGAGGTGGCCGAGGCCACGCCGGGGGTGGGGGCGCTGGAGGAATGCCTGAAATGGGGCCAGCCCGCCTATGTCACGGCTGAAACCAAAGCAGGCTCCCCACTGCGGCTGGCGGTCTCAAAACAGGGTAGTCTCGGGGTCTTCGTACATTGCGCGACCCGGATCATCCCCGATTTTCGCGCGCTCTTCCCCGAGGGCTTCCGATTTGACGGCAACCGCGGCGTGCTCTTTGAGGCGGGCGAGGCGCTGCCGACCGACGCGCTGCGAATGCTCATGGCCAGTGCGCTGACCTATCACGCCCGCAAGAAGTTCCAGCCCGCCTGACCGCCGCTCCAACATGCAAAAAGCCCGCGCCATCAGGCGCGGGCCTAAAACTCGCCGCTACGCGCTCAGACCTCAGGCCGAATGCGCGCCCTCCGCAAGGCTCTTCACAAAGGCGGTCACCTCAGCCGCAGGCTTGCCCTCGGCAATCTGCGCCACGATCGCCGAGCCGACCACGGCGCCATCGGCGACCGAGGCGATGCCACGGGCGGTCTCGGGGGTCTTGATCCCGAAGCCCACGATCACCGGCAGATCGGTCTGCGCCTTGATCCGCGCCACCTCGGGGGCCACATCTCCCGCCTGCGCCTCGGCCGATCCGGTGATCCCGGTGATCGACACGTAATAGACAAAGCCGGAGGTGTTCTGCAGCACCTTCGGCAGGCGCTTGTCGTCGGTCGTGGGCGTCGCCAGCCGGATGAAGTTGAGCCCCGCCGCCTGCGCCGGGATGCACAACTCGTCATCCTCCTCCGGCGGCAGATCCACCACGATCAGCCCGTCCACGCCCGCCTCCTTGGCCTCGGCGAGGAAGGTGTCCACGCCCCGGCTGTAGATCGGGTTGTAGTAGCCCATCAGCACGATCGGGGTGGTCGTGTTCTCGGCCCGGAACGCGCGCACCATCTCCAGCGTCCGGTCCATGGTCATCCCGGCCTCCAGCGCGCGCTGGCCGGCCAGCTGGATGGTCGGTCCATCGGCCATCGGGTCGGTGAAGGGCGCGCCCAGCTCGATGATGTCCACCCCCGCGCCCGGCAGGCTCTTCACGATCTCCAGCGAGGTATCGAAATCCGGGTCACCGGCCATGACATAGGCGACAAAGGCCTTTTTGCCCTCGGACTTGAGGCGGGCGAAGGTGTCGTCGATACGGGTCATTGCTGGGCTCCACTTCGTGCTCGGGGTGGTTTGCCGCAAGGCCGCGCGGGTGGCAAGGGCCGATGGCTCATTCGGCCTTCGGCAGCACCGGTGCGGTGCGCTCCAGCGCCAGCTCCGCGTCCGAAAACTTCCACGGCCCGCGCAGCCCCGGCACCCCCTCGGGCGCGATCTGCATGCCGCGTGCCATCACCTGCGGGTCGGCCAGCGCCTCGCCCACATCGTTGATCGGCCCGGCCGGCACCGTGGCCGCTTCGAAGGCCGCCAGCAGCGCCGCCTTCTCCCAGCCCGCCGTAACCGCCTCGATCAGCGGCGTCAGTGCCTCGCGGTTGGTCACCCGGCCCGGATTGGTCGAGAACCTCGGGTCATCGGCCAGCCCGTCCAGCCCAAGGACATCGCAAAACCGGCGGAACTGCCCGTCATTGCCCACCGCGATGATGATATGCCCGTCCTTCACCGGAACCACCTGATAGGGGCCGAGGTTGCGATGCCAAGATCCGGTCCGCTGTGGTGGCACCCCGGTGGCAAGGTAGTTCATCCCCTGGTTCGCCAGCATGGCCACCGCGCAGTCCAGCAGGGACATATCAATATGCTGCCCCCGCCCTGTCCGGTGCCGCTGCTCCACCGCGGCGAGGATACCGATGGTGGAGTAAAGCCCGGTCACGATATCCGTCACCGCCACGCCAAACCGCGTCGGCTCTCCCTCCGGATCGCCGGTGATATCCATCAACCCGCTCATGCCCTGCAAAAGGTAGTCGTATCCCGCCCGCTTGGCATAAGGGCCGTCCTGCCCGAAGCCGGTGACAGAGCAGTAAATCAGCGCCGGGTTCACCTCCGCCAGGCTGGCGTAATCAAGCCCATATTTCGCCAGCCCGCCAACCTTGAAGTTCTCGATCAGAATGTCTGCGCTGCCGACCAACTCGCGCACCCGCGCCTGCCCCTCGGGCGTGCGAAAGTCCACGACCTCGCTCACCTTGCCCCGGTTCGCTGAGTAGAAATAGGCCGCGCTCACGTCGCCGTCCCGCTCCACGAAAGGCGGGCCCCAGCGCCGGGTGTCATCCCCCTCCGGGCTCTCCAGCTTGATCACCTCCGCGCCCAGATCGGCCAGCGCCTGTCCGATCCACGGCCCGGCGAGGATTCGCGCCATCTCGACAACCTTCAGCCCTTCCAGCGGTTTCATCCTGCCTCCCTTGCTTGTTCGCGCCACCCTAGCGCCGCCGCGCTGTTGCGGAAACACTGCGTTTCACACTCAGCTTTTACCTTTCCTCTTTCTGACACGCCGGGGTTGCACGTATTGAGGGCAAAAGCTCTCCAACACGGTCTGAAACGATGAAATCCGCCCTCCGAGTGATCGCTCTTCTCGCCTCCCTTTCCGGTCTCGCTGCGCCGGCCCAGGCTGCCGACCGGGCGCTGCTGGGCTGGGGCCGGCTCTTTACCAACGACGTGCTGGGCGATGGCTACGACCGCTGGCGCACCGGCGCCTACACCCTGAGCATCGCCTATGGCCCCGACTGGGAGGGCGCGGCGCCTGACCGTTTCGGCCAGTTGCTGGAGTTTCGTCTACGCTCCGAGCTGATCGCGCCGCAGAGCCTCACCTCGCCCGCCGCCGACGACCGCCGCTTTGCCGGGGCTCTCACCTTCGGCGTGCACAGCTACTCCAAGATGGGCGCGGCCGACTTCCGCGCCGGGGTCGACCTCACCCTCACCGGCCCCCAGACCGGGCTGGGCGAGCTGCAGAACTCGATCCACAAGACCTTCGGCCTTGAGGAAACCACCGTGCTGGGCGACCAGATCCCCAACAACAGCTATGCCACCGTCTCCGCCGAACTCTCCCGCGAACTGGCCTTCGGCAACGCCCGCCTGCGCCCCTTCGTCGAACTGCAGCACGGCGTTGAGAGCTTTGCCCGCGTCGGTGCCGACGTGACCTTCGGAAGCTATGGCCAAGGCGCGCTGATGGCGCGCGACAGCACCACCGGCCATCGCTATCAGGTGATCCGCTCCAACGCCGTTTCCGGCTTCTCCTTCCTGCTCGGCGGCGACTTCGCCAAGGTCTTCTCCTCGGCCTACCTGCCCGAGGAAGACGGCATCGAGTTGACAGACACCCGCACCCGCATCCGCGCCGGGATGAACTGGCAGGGCGAGAACCGCGGGTTGTTCTACGGCCTGACCTACCTCTCCGAGGAGTTCGAGACTCAGCCCGAGGGCCAGCTGGTCGGCGCGCTGCAACTGCGGCTGTTCTTCTGAGCGCCGCACCTCGGCCCCTCACCGCAGCCGCAAAGAGGGGCCGGCCCGCGCCTATGCGCTACCTTCCTTGCGCGTGACCCCCGCGCCACGCCTTTGACTCCCCTGCACTTTTTTCTTGGTGACGCGCGAGATCGCGTGTTAACGAATCTGCAATAAAAAAGAAAATCGGCAGGCATACAGGCATGAAAACGGGCTTTCTCGGCACGTTTGTCATCCCTTGGTCGCACACGGAAACAGATGGGCACCCCGGCGCAGCCGTGGAAAGCCTGCGTCCGGGCGCGATCTGGCGCTGGAGCGGGGCGCTCACCCGGGTCGATGGACCCGGCGATGTGCTATCGCTCGGCAGTGCGGAGGGCGTGGCAGACCTTCACAAACGTGCGGCACGCAAGGTGCGGCGGATGATCACCGGCAACGGCGAGGCGCTTGCGGTGCTTGCGCGCGGGGCAGATGCCCGCAAGGCGCTGGCGCGGGCCGAGGCCATCGCGCAGGTGGCCGAGGGCGAGGCGCTTCTGGCCCATGCCAGCTTCACCGTGACTGACGGCCAGCAGGCTTGGATGGCGAGCTGGATCGAGACCGTGCCGGGCGCTTCCGGCCTGCTGATGTTCGCAGGCGGCGTGCCGCCCGAGGGCGCCGACCTCTGGGTCAGCCATGTGGCAAGCGCCTCCGATACGCCCCCGAGGCCGGGTGAAACCGCGCAGGGCGGGGTGATCTGCTTCACCGCAGGCACCCGCATCGCCACACCCGAGGGCTACAAACTGGTCGAGGAACTGGGCGAGGGCGACATGGTGCAAACCGCCGATGATGGTGCCCAGCCGGTCATGTGGGCCGGTCAGCGCCGGATGACCGGCGCGCGCCTCTTCGCCATGCCCCACCTGCGCCCCATGCGCATCCGCGCTGGCGTGCTCGGGCCCGACATTCCCGATGGCGACCTGCTGGTCTCGCCAAACCACCGCCTCCTGCTGCGCGGCCCGGCCGCACAGGCGCTCTACAACACCCCCGAGGTGCTGGTCCGCGCGCGCGATCTGTCCGGCCTGCGCGGCATCTCCACCGACCACCACCTGACCGAGGCCACCTACGTGCATATCCTGATGGACCGGCACCAGGTGCTCTTCGCCAACGGGGTCGAGACCGAGAGCTTCCACCCCGCCGAGGCCGATTTCGGAACGCTCGACGCGGGCGACCGGGATCGCCTGCTGGGCGGCCTTCCATGGCTGAAGAAGCGCCCTGACGACTATGGCGCCCCCGCCCGCCGCACCCTCTCCGGGGCTGAGGCGGCAATCCTGCGCCACGACGCGGCACTGGCGGCCTGAGCCCCTGTTGACTCGGGCCTCCGGGCCTGTATAAGCCCGCCATCCACCGGGGTTCGCGCCCCGGTGTTTCAATTGGTGTTGGTGGCCCCCGCAAGGGGATGCCCTGTCGCTCGCAAGAGAGAGGACAACGCCCTTCATAGTTCCCGCCGCAGGGAACGCCTTACAGAAGGAGATCAGACGGTGACCAAACGCACCTCTGCCAAGTACAAGATCGACCGCCGCATGGGCGAAAACATCTGGGGCCGCCCGAAGTCCCCGGTAAACCGCCGCGAATACGGCCCCGGCCAGCACGGCCAGCGCCGCAAGGGCAAGCTCTCCGACTTCGGCCTGCAGCTCCGCGCCAAGCAGAAGCTCAAAGGCTACTACGGCGACCTGACCGAAAAGCAGTTCAAGCGCATCTTCGCCGAAGCCGCCCGTGTGAAAGGCGACACCGGTGAAAACCTCATCGGCCTGCTCGAGCGCCGCCTCGACGCCGTGGTGTATCGCGCCAAGTTCGTGCCGACCATCTTCGCCGCCCGCCAGTTCGTGAACCATGGCCACGTCAAGGTGAACGGCCAGCGCGTCAACATCCCCTCCTACCGCGTGAAAGAGGGTGACGTGATCGAGGTCCGCGACAAGTCCAAGCAGCTCGCCGTTGTGCTCGAGGCCGTCGGCCTCGCCGAGCGTGACGTGCCCGAGTACATCGAGGCCGACCACTCCAAGATGACCGCGACCTTCGTGCGCACCCCCGGCCTGTCGGACGTGCCCTACGCGGTGCAGATGGAACCGAACCTCGTCATCGAATTCTACGCTCAGAACTAAGCCGCAAAGGCACGTTTTTCGAGGGACAGGAAGGGCCGCACCCCAAGGTGCGGCCCTTTTGATTTAGCAAGTCGGGACTTGTCCCGCTCCCCTCTCCGTTCACGGCGCAATCTCCAGCCGCGCAATCAGTCCATCATCCAGTGTGAACCTGTAACGCAGCATCACCTCGCCGCCCGGAAAGCTCCCGGTCACATGGCAGGTGACAATAAGCTGCCCCTCCGCCGCTCCCGGCTCCACGCCCGTCACCGCGCTGCGGTAGTCGTAGGCCGCATGGGCCGCCCGCTTCCACGTGGCAATCGCCTCCCGGCCCTCGTGCGTGGAACCCTCGTCGCGCACCTCTGCGTCCTCGGCAAACCAGCGGGCCGTGTCGCCCCCGGCGTTGTCTTCTTCGATGTACCCCGCAATCGGGGCGGGCAGGGGATGGGTCATTGCATGCTCCTTCGCGGCTCTGCCCCTCAATCTGGAGCCGCCCCTTGGCCATGCCAGCCCGGTGCCCTTGCGATCCTGACGGTAGGTGTCAGCAGCAAAAAGGGCCGCCCTCTCGGGCGGCCCTCCCTGCTCGATCTGTCAGAGCAATCACATGCCGGGGCTGACGGCGAAGCCCGAGAAGCCGCCCATGCCGAGATCGGCGATCATAGTGGCCGCGCCGCTCGACAGGTTGATGGAGTAGAGCCCGGCGCTCTCCGCGCCTTCCATCTGCAGCACGGCATAGGCCATGTCGGTGCCTTCTTCGGGGGAGATGATGTCAAACCCGCCCCAGGCGCTCAGGTCCACGGCCTCGCCGTCGACCATCACCTTGCCCACGGTGCCCAGCGTGCCGTCGTTGTTGGCCAGCGTCACCAGCGAGTCAGTCGCGGCATCCAGCGCGAACTGCGCGGTCGATTCCGCGGTCTCGCCCGAGATCGCGTTGGTGTAGGCGTTGGCAAAGATCATCGGCGTGGTGCCGGCGTTGGCATCACCCTCGCCATAGGCCGCATCGGTGAAGCGCTTCACCGTGTTCGCCTTCGGGTCATTGTCGCCAAAGCCCTCGGGGAAGTACACGAGGTTCGCCCCGTCCGAGCCTACGGCCCGCACAGCGTCGATCGCGTTGTTGAAGTCGAAGGCGACGTAGCCATCGGCGCCGATCATGGCGTTCTCGTCAAAGGCCGCGCCCAGGTCGGTCACTTCGCCGCTCGCCGGGTTCACGGTCACGATCATGCCGTCGGCAAAGCCGAGCAGGTCACCTGTGACCGGGCGGTAGGCAATGGCCCGCAGCGGCTGCGCAAGGTCGAAGGTCTGCACATCGCCCGGAGAAGCAATGTCAGCCATGACAACAAGCGTGCTGCCATCATTGGCAAGGGCGTAGCCCATCTTGCCAGCGTGGCCATCGGCGAAGGCAGGAGCAGCACCAAGGGCAAGGAGGGCTGCGGCGGAGGTCAGAAGGGATTTGGTCATGAAGTCCTCTGTCACTATGAAGCAGGGCGACATTGCCCCGCGTTTGCATCAGAAGACACGAAAGCAGGGCACCCGAAGTTTCAGCCCATCTGCCCGGATCACGCAGCTGTGATCTCACACGCGTCTCAGATGAAACTTCCCCCAGCACCTTGGCCTCGCGCCCCGCATTTGCGATGCAGGGACAGCCAAGAGAAGGAGCCTGCCCATGTCCCACCCCGTTTACGGCCGTATCGACGGCCCCATCGTCATGATCGGCTTCGGCTCCATCGGCAAAGGCACATGGCCGCTGATCGAGCGCCACTTCGAGTATTACGCCGACCAGTTCCTCGTCATCGAGCCCGACGACCGGCAGCACAACTTCCTGCGCCAGCACAAGCTCAACTTCATCGACACGGCGCTGACGCCCGAGAACTACAAGGAGGTGCTCTCCGGCCTCTTCCCAGATGGCAAGGGCTTCTGCGTCAACCTCTCGGTCGATACCTCCTCGCTGGATATCCTCAAGCACTGCCGCGAACTCGGCGTGCTCTACATCGACACCGTGGCCGAGCCTTGGGCGGGCTTCTACTTCGACACGCAAGACAACGCCTCCCGCACCAACTACGCGCTCCGTCAGGCGGTGCGTGACGAGAAAGCCGCCAACCCCGGCGGCCCCACCGCCGTCAACTGCTGCGGCGCCAACCCCGGCATGGTCAGCTGGTTCGTCAAGGAGGCGCTGCTGACGCTGGCCAAGGATACCGGCGCAGATGCCACCCCGCCCACCAACCGCGAAGGCTGGGCCAAGCTGATGCAGTCCCTCGGCGTTCAAGGCGTCCACATCGCCGAGCGTGATACTCAGGCCCGCCGCGTGCCCCGCCCCCGCAACGTCTTCGTCAACACTTGGTCGGTCGAGGGCTTCATCGCCGAGGGCTTCCAGCCCGCCGAGCTGGGTTGGGGCACCCATGAGCCGTGGTTCCCCGAAAACGGCCACCGGCAAGAGACCGGCTGCCAGGCCGCCATCTGGCTCGACCGTCCCGGTGCCATCACCCGCGTCCACACATGGTGCCCCACGCCCGGCCCGCAGTTCGGCTTTCTCGTCACCCACAACGAGGCAATCTCGATCTCCGACTATTACACCGTGGGGCAGGGGGCCGAACCCGAGTATCGCCCGACTTGCCACTATGCCTACCACCCGGCGGATGACGCCGTTTTGAGCCTCCACGAGATGTTCGGCTCCGGCAAACAGCAGACCAAGCACCACATCCTCACCGAGGATGAGATCGTTGAAGGCATCGACGAGCTGGGCGTCCTGCTCTACGGCCACGAGAAAAACGCGCTCTGGTTCGGCTCCCGCCTCTCCAACGAAGAGACACGCGATCTCGCCCCCTACCAGAACGCCACCGGCCTCCAGGTCACCTCCGCCGTACTCGCCGGCATGGTCTGGGCGCTGGAAAACCCCGAGGCTGGCATCGTCGAGGCCGACGAGATGGACCACGCCCGCTGCCTCGAGGTGCAACGCCCCTACCTCGGCCCGGTCGAGGCGCACTACACTGATTGGACCCCCCTGCAGGATCGCTGGGAGCATTTCCCCGAGGACATCGACGAAAGCGTGCCTTGGGCCTTCCGCAACGTGCTCGCGACCTGAAGCCTGACCGTGCCGCGGCGTGCAGCGCCGACCTGCGGGGTGGCGCTCGCGACGGCGATGCGTGGCACTTTATTGTGCCATGGTAGCGCGACCTTTTTGGTCAGTCCCAACTTAGCCAAAGCGCCGCCCCGGGGGCCGGGTCGGCGCTGCACGGCGCCTGCGGCTTGATTCCGTGCGGGTGGCCAGCCCCGCACGATGCGACTGCGACACCCCGCATCTTCCTCCCGCCCGCCTGCGCCGCTACAACCCTTCCGAATTCAAAGCCACGCGAGCCGCCGCCCATGCCCGAGCCGACCCACGACGAGACCCACCCCATCGAACGCCGCTTCGAGGGCGCGCTCTTCGCCGCCCGCTGGCTGATGGCGCCGATGTATCTCGGCCTCGCCATCTGTCTCGCCATGCTCACCTTCATCTTCGCGCGGGAGCTCATCTATTACCTGCCCAAGGTGATGACGATGAGCGCCGACAAGTCGATCCTCGTGGTCCTCTCGCTGATCGACCTCTCGCTCGCCGGAAACCTCCTGCTGATCGTCCTCTTCTCGGGCTACGAGAACTTCGTCTCCAAGCTCGACATCGGCGATCCGGCAGACCGCCCGGCATGGATGGGCACCGTCGATTTCTCCGGCCTGAAGATGAAGCTGATCGGCTCCATCGTGGCCATCTCAGCCATCCACCTGCTGAAACGTTTCATGGAAATCGGCAATGAGGAGGCCGATGCGATCTATGGCGAGCACGAGCTGTTCTGGCTGGTGGTGATCCACCTCACCTTTGTCACCTCCGGCGTGCTCATGGCGCTGATGGATTACCTCACCGCCCGCTCGAAGAAGTCGTAGGCCGGGCTCGTCCCGGCTCGCCTTGCGCCACTTCGAGCGCCGGCCCACCCGCCGCCATCACACCACGCCTCAGGCGAGGATCTGCACCCAGATTCCCAGCGCGAGCGCCGTCAGCGACACGAACCAGCCGTTCCATTTGAAGGCCACAGTCTGCGGGCTGACCCCTGCCAGGCGCGAGATGATCATCACCGAGGCGGTGAAGGGCGAGGTCGGCGCGGTCAGCGTCCAGCCACTGATGAGCGCCATGACCAGCGAGATAGTCGACACTCCAAGTTCCTCCGGCGTCGGCAAAAGCTGGGCGAAGAGCGAGACAAAGAGGATCGGGTTCAGCCCCAGCTGCCCGGCGAGCGGAATGAGCAGGATCGGCAGCACCAGAACCAGCCGTTCAGGCACGCCGCCGAGGTCGAAGCCCGAGCTGGCCAACACCTCCGCCAAGAGCGCCCCCGCCGCCGTCCCGATAAAGCCCGCGGTGCTGAGCAGCACCAACTCGCTGCGGTAGGAGGGCAGGTCGCCAAAGGCAAAATCCCGGCTCCGTTCCGCCAACTCCTTCACTTTGCCGCCCCGCAAGGTCTCGATCAGCACCCATGCGATGGCGATCAGCGGCACCAGCCCCAGCACCGTGCGCGACGGCGGGATATGCCAGATCGCATCCACCGCCAGTGCAGGCACCGCCACCGCCGCCAAGAGCCAGCCCAGCGGCCAGAGCGAGCGGGTATCATGCGCGGCCACCTCGTCGCGCTTCGGCACCACCGTCCCTGCCGGCAGGCTGCCCTTCAGTCGCCGGTCCACCAACCAGCCCACCGTCACGATGATCAGCGACGAGCCGATCCCGGTCAGCACCACCGTCCCCAGCTTCACGCCCGGCACCAGCGCCGTGGTGATCACCGTGGCAAAAGCCAGAGGCGACCAGCAGAGCGACGCCGAGAAGCCGCATTGCGCGCCCTGCAGCATCCGCCTTGCCCGCAGCGTGCGGATCGCCGGGTCCGTCTCCCGCTCCGCCGAGCGCATCGCCATCGTCCCCAGCAGCGAGAGCGCGCCGTAGTTCAGCATCAAGGCAAACACCTGCGTGCCCGAGGCCAGCGCAAGGTAGCGCCGCCCCGGCGGCTGGTTGGCCAGAAAGGCCGCCGCCCGCGCGATCATCGGCGACCGGCCTGCCACATGCTGCAAGCTGGCGAGGGCGCAGAAGAAGGCGATGATAAAACTGCCGCGTTCCAGCGCGGGCCAGAGCACCTCGCCCGGCGCGTCCTCCATCACGAGGCACCATGCAGTGAGGCCCAGCGAGATTGCGAGGAACACCAGCCGTGAGCCGCGCAGCCCGCGCGCCAGCAGGGCTATGGCGATGACGGCAAGCGCGGCGGCCATCGGCACCGTTCCCGCCTCTACGCCCAAGCCGTGGATGAAATTCAGCGCGACGACCGCAAGCAGCAGCACGCCGGTGACAAGCGCCAGCATGGCCCAGCGGTGCGGCGGTTCGGTGGGGGCGGTCTTCATGGCGTGGGGTGTCGTCTCAATGCGGTCTGTCCTCCCGCGCGCCCACTCCTAGAGCCTGCGCGGCGAGGAGGGAAGAGGGGCGGCGCACTATGGGGTAACGGTTTGGCCTATAACGAGCTATGCATTTTTTGCATATGTATGGAGTGTGCATCGGTTGTGCATCGGTTGTGCATGGCCGGACTCGCATGGTTAACGGCCTCAGCCCTTCCGATCTTGCATGTTTCCCCCGGATTGCTATGACGCTGCGACCGGAGGAAGTGATGTCTGCACCCATTCCCCAACCCGGCATTTCAGAGATCGCTCTCTACCAGAGCGGTAAGAGCACCTTCCAAGGTGTTGAAAACCCTCTGAAACTGTCCGCCAACGAAAACCCGTTCGGCTGTTCGCCGCGCGTGGCCGAGGCTATTGCCGCCGAGCTTGGCACCCTGCACCGCTACCCCGGCACCGACCACCAGATGTTGCGCGATGCGATTGCCGAGGCGCATGATCTGCCCGCCGATCAATTGATCTGTGGGGTCGGCTCTGATGAAATCCTCCACCTCGCCGCCCAGGCCTATGCCGGACCGGGGGATGAGGTCGTCTACACAGAGCACGGCTTTTCCGTCTATCCCATCGTTGCCCGCGCCGCCGGTGCCGAGCCTGTCGCGGCCCCCGAGCGGGACCGCGTGGCCGATGTCGATGCCATCCTAAGTGCGTGCAACGAAAAGACAAAAATCGTCTACCTCGCCAACCCCAACAACCCCACCGGCACCATGATCGGCGGCAACGAGGTGGTGCGCCTGGCCGATGGTCTGCCCGAGGGCTGCCTGCTGGTGCTCGACGGCGCCTATGCCGAGTTCGTCGAAGGGTTCGACGGCGGGGCCTCTCTCGCTGCCACCCGCGATAACGTCCTGATGACGCGGACCTTTTCCAAGATCTACGGCCTCGGCGGGCTGCGCGTCGGCTGGGGCTTCGGCTCCCGCGAGATCATTGACACGCTCACCCGCATCCGCGGCCCCTTCAACCTGAGCGCCATGCAGATCGCCGGGGCCGTGGCTGCCCTGCAAGATGCCGAATTCACTGAGAAATCCCGCACCGAAAACACCCGCAACCGCGCACTTTTAGCCCGTGGTCTCGCCGCCCTCGGTATTCCGGCCGATTCCTCGCAAGCCAACTTCATCCTCGCCCGCTTCTCCAGTGCCGAGGAGGCGGATGCTGCCTTCAATCACCTTGGAAATCAGGGGCTTATCGTGCGTCAGGTCGGCGGCTACGGGCTGCCGGAGTGCCTGCGCATCACTGTAGGCACCGAAGACAACTGCCGCGCCGTCCTCGCCGCGCTCCAAACCTTCAAGGCCGCCCGATGATCTACCAACGCGTCGCCCTCATCGGCCTTGGCCTCATCGCCTCTTCCATGGCCCACGCCATCCGCAGGGGCGGCCTCGCAGGCGAGATCATCGGCACCGCCCGATCCGCCGAAACCCGCGAAATCGCTCGCGAAATCGGCCTTTGTGACCGCGTGGTCGATACCGCCACCGAAGCTGTGCAGGGGGCCGATCTGGTCGTGCTCTGCGTGCCCGTCGGGGCGATGGGCGGCGTCGCAGAAGAGATCGCGCCGCACCTCTCCGAGGGCTGCACCATCACCGATGTCGGCTCGGTAAAGAAGGCGGTGATCGATGCGGTGGCCCCGCACCTGCCTGAAAACGTTCACTTCATCCCCGGCCACCCGCTCGCGGGCACCGAGCATTCCGGCCCGCGCTCCGGCTTTGCCGAGCTTTTCGACAACCGCTGGAACATCCTCGTGCCCACGCCGGGCACGCCGCCGGAAGCGACTGAAAAGCTTCGCAAACTCTGGGAGGGCATGGGCGCCAACGTCGAGGAGATGGACCCCGAGCACCATGACCTCGTGCTCGCCGTTACCTCTCACTGCCCCCACCTCATCGCCTACACGATGGTCGGCGTGGCCGACGATCTGCGCCGCGTGACCGACAGCGAGGTGATCAAGTACTCCGCCGCCGGTTTCCGCGATTTCACCCGCATCGCCGCCTCCGACCCGACGATGTGGCGCGATGTGTTCCTGAACAACAAGGAAGCCACGCTGGAGATTCTGGGCCGCTTCACCGAGGAGCTTTTTGCCCTCCAGCGCGCCATCCGAACCGGCGACGGCGAGCAATTGTTCGACTACTTCACTCACACTCGCGCCATCCGCCGCGGCATCATCGAGGCCGGGCAGGATACCGATGCGCCGGACTTCGGGCGCGGGGCGAAGCGTTGATCCGACTCGCCGCAGCCCTTGCCCTGCTGGCCGCTCCGGCCTTGGCAGAAGCGCCGGCGCAAAGCCTCATGCCGTTGCCGCGCCCCTCGGAAGCCACTGAAGAAGCAGCGCAAACCGTCGTTTCCACGCGCGGTGTCATGCCAGCAGGTCCGCTCCGCCCCAAGCCGCGCCCTGAGGCTGAGGCCAGTGCCGAGCCCATTGCCGCAGCGCCCAAGCCCGCACGGCTGCGCCCGGCCACACGCCCCCCGGCGGAGACTGAGCAGCTGACAATTGTTCGCGTCATTCGCGGCCCGCTCGCCCATGCCCAGCTTCAGGCGCAGCCCCGTCCGCCGCACATTGACCGGCTCGTTAAGGAACAGGCAACGCTCAGTGAGGTAAAGTTCGGGCGTAAAGGCTCGGTCTGCGGGATCAACTCGATCAAGGGCCAGTCCGTCAGCAGCTTCGGGCGGCCGGGCAAGGGCTGCGGCATTGCCAACCCGGTGCAGGTCACCTCGGTGCAGGGCATTTCGCTCTCCAGCACCGCCACGATGGATTGCGGCACAGCCAAGGCGCTGGACCGGTGGGTCAAGAAAGGGCTGAAGCCCGCCATCGGCCGCAAGGGCGGCGGGGTGAAGCAGATCAAGGTTGTGGCGCATTATGCCTGCCGCAACCGCAACAACGCCAAGTCCGGGCGGCTCTCGGAGCACGCCAAAGGACGGGCGGTGGATATCGCGGGGGTCACCCTGCGCGATGGCACCTATGTGTCGGTCCTCAAGGGCTGGGGCTCAAAGGCCTGGGCCGCGGCGCTCAAGAAGATGCACAAGGCCGCCTGCGGGCCGTTCGGCACGGTGCTCGGGCCGAATGCGAACGCCTATCACCGCGACCATTTCCACTTCGATACCGCGCGGTATCGCTCGGGGTCTTATTGCCGCTAAGGCGCGGCGATCACTCGAGAATTTCTTCCCGTTTCACGCCCCAAAGCGCAGCTTTCCGGACCCAGCCGCGCTCGCCTCCGGCAATGACCCAGCACCAGTCGAGGTTGCACTCGCTGACCCGTGCCACCACGCCCGCCTCGGCCCGTGCGTTCACCGGCGCCTCGTCATCGGGCTTCATCCGGAGCGCTACCATGTCTTCTTCCACAAGCGCTGTCCGCACGCCCGACAGAAGCGAGTAATGGACCCATCCGCCCGCGCCTTCGCGGTCGCGCACCCGGCGCCAATGGCCGTATTCAGCGGTAACTTCCAAGGGCATGTTCCGGCGGGCAAAAACCCAGTCGACCCGGTGGCTGAGCGACGGCCCGCGCCGCACGTTGCCCTCATCGGCCTTCAGCGAAACGAAGCGGGGCAGGGGCAGGTTCGTCACCGGCCCGCGCTCTTCCGCCGCATGCAGGGCGCTGGCCAGTACTGCGCCAGCCAAGCATCCGATAACGCTGTGAAAAATCGCCCGACTGCCTCGGGAAGCGCCTGCCAGCCGCCCCATGGGGTTCACCACTCGTTGCCTCATCCGGCGCTTGTATCCCGCGCCTTTTCTTGCGCACACTCTATCGCAAGGATGGTCCTTGAGAAGCGGGAGGATGAGAGCCATGGGCGCAGAGCGGCTGAGTGTTGTCGTAACGCGACGGTTGCCCGAGGTGGTCGAAACGCGGATGAGCGAACTCTTCGACGTGCGCCTGCGCGAGGGCGACGCGCCGATGACCCGCGAGGAGCTGGTGGCCGCCATGCAAGACACCGACGTGCTCGTGCCAACCATCACCGACACCATCGACGGCGGCCTTATTGGCCAGGCGGGCGACCGCCTGAAGCTGATCGCCAACTACGGCGCGGGCTTCGACCATATCGATGTGGCTACCGCCCGCCAGCGCGGCATTCTCGTCAGCAACACGCCCGGCGTGGTGACCGATGACACCGCAGATATGACAATGGCGCTGATCATTGGAGTCACACGGAAAATTCCGCAGGGCGCCGCTGTGATGACGGCCGGAAAATGGGAGGGCTGGTCGCCCACCGGCTACCTTGGCGGGCGGATTGCCGGTCGGCGGCTGGGCATCCTCGGCATGGGCCGGATTGGGCAGGCCGTGGCCCGCCGGGCCGCAGCTTTCGGCATGCAGGTGCATTACCATAACCGCCGCAGGCTGCGCCCTGAGGTGGAGGACGAGTTGCAGGCGACCTATTGGGAGAGCCTCGACCAGATGCTCACCCGGATGGATGTGATCTCGGTCAATTGCCCGCACACGCCATCGACGTTTCACCTGCTCTCGGCCCGCCGACTGAAGCTGCTGAAACCGTCCGCAGTGATCGTGAACACCTCCCGCGGTGAGGTGATCGACGAGAATGCTCTGACCCGGATGCTGCGTGCTGGAGAGATCGCAGGCGCAGGCCTCGACGTGTTCGACAAGACCCAGAAACTGAATCCACGCCTTTACGAGCTGCCCAATGTGCTGCTGACCCCGCACATGGGCTCAGCCACCGAGGAGGGGCGAGTGGAGATGGGCGAGAAGGTTCTGATCAACATCAAGACCTTCGCCGATGGCCACCGCCCGCCCGATCAGGTCGTTCCGGCGATGCTCTGAGGTTTCAGCGGTAGATGTGATCCTCGCCGGGGAAGGCGCGGGATTTCACCTCTTCGGCATATTCCCCCACGGCCTTCTCGATGGCCTCGTGCAAGGCGCCGTATTTCTTCACGAATTTCGGCACCCAAGGGTTAAGGCCCAGCATGTCTTCGAGCACGAGGATTTGCCCGTCGCACTCCGCCGAGGCGCCGATGCCGATGGTGGGGATCTCAACTGCCTGCGTGATCTCCCGCGCCAGCGGCTCCACCACGCCTTCGACAACCAGTGCAAAGGCTCCGGCCTCTGACACCGCCTTGGCATCCAAGATGTGCAGCGGCCATGTGTCTTCATCCCGGCCTTGGGTCTTGAACCCGCCCATAACATGCGAGCTTTGCGGGGTCAGGCCGATATGGGCCATCACCGGGATGCCGCGCTCGGTCAAGAACCGTATGGTCTCGGCCATGCGCTTGCCGCCCTCCAGCTTCACCGCGCCGCAGCCGGTTTCTTTCATGATCCGCGCGGCATTACGGAAGGCGACGGCGGGGCTCTCCTCGTAGCTGCCAAAGGGCATGTCCACCACCACTAGTGCGCGCTTGGTGCCCCGCACCACGGCGCGGCCATGCATGATCATCAGGTCGAGCGGCACGCCCACCGTGCTCTCCATCCCGTGCATCACCATACCGAGGCTGTCGCCAACGAGTATGAAGTCCGCATGGTTGTCGACAATGGCGGCCGTGTGGGCGTGGTAGCTGGTGAGCGACACGATCGGCTCGCCCCCCTTGCGGGCGGCGATCTCCGGAACGGTCATGCGACGGATCGGGGCCTGGGTGCTCATCGGCGTGCTCCTTGGGGCGTGATTTCTCTCTGGTCGATCAACAGGATGCCGCCGAATTCGGCGGAGATCATCACGGCGATCGGGCCTGTCGGCTGGCCGGTGACAGGGGCGAGGCTGCGGGCTTCGGTGATGTCGAGCCCGCGCAGCTCGGCGCGTGGTTCGGTGGCAATGACCTTTCGGATCGCCTCGGCCATCTGCTCGACCGTTCCACCCCCGGCCTCAGCGGCATCCAGCGCCCGGCTCAGCACGACGGCGGCGGCGCGGTATTCAGGCGTGAGGCGGGCGTTGCGGGATGACATCGCAACCCCGTCCGGCTCGCGCACAGTCGGCACGGCGACGATCTCCAAAGGAAAGTGCAGGTCGCGCACCATCGTCCGGATGATCTGGAGTTGCTGATAATCTTTCTCGCCAAAACAGGCGAAATCGGGCTGGACGATGTTGAAGAGCTTGGCGACCACGGTGCAGACGCCCCTGAAGTGGCCCGGCCGCACCGCTCCGTGCAGCATGCCTGCGAGCCGCTCCGTCTCCACGATGGTCTCTGCGCCTTCAGGGTAGATATCGGCCACCTGTGGCATCAACACCGCCTGCACCCCAGCTTCGCGCAGCATCGCGAGGTCGCGCTCGGTGTTGCGTGGGTAGGTCTCTAGGTCTTTCGGGTCGCCAAACTGGGTGGGGTTCACGAAGATCGATACCACAACCGCCTCGGCCCGCGCCTGTGCCTCTTCGACAAGCCGCATATGGCCCGCGTGCAGGTATCCCATGGTCGGCACGAGGCCCACCTTGCTCCCCCCTGCGCGCAAGCCCCTGACAACCCGGCGCAGGTCCGGAATGGTGGTGCACACGTCCATGCGGGGCTGGGTAGAGGATGCAGGGGCAAAAGGCAAAAGCACAAAGGTCGCAAGGGGCGGCGAATGTCGCTTTTGGCTGCAAGGTGTCGAAACCCCGTGGCACGGCGCGTGGGATTTGGTGACAGTGGCGCCAAGCAACCTGAGCCCGGAGCGCGTGCCCTCAATGAAGACCCATGTGAAAGCCCTAGTCGTCGGTGGTGGCGCCGTCGGAACCTCCATCGCCTATCACCTTGCCAAGGCGGGCTGGGACGATGTCATGCTCATCGAGCGGGATGAGCTGACCTCGGGTTCAACATGGCATGCGGCGGGGCTGCTGCCGCTTTTCAACATGTCTTACGCCACCACCCACATCCACCAGTACTCGGTCGATTTTTACAAGACGCTGGAAGAAGAGACCGGGCTGAATGCGGGTTTCGCCGTGGTCGGCAACCTGCGCATGGCGCAGACGCAGGAGCGCATGGACGAGTACATGCTCTACGCCTCGACGGCCGAAACCTGTGGCGTGAAGTACGAGTGGCTGACGCCCGAGCAGATCAAGGAGCGCTGGCCGCTGATCGAGACGGGTGATCTGAAAGGCGCGATCTACCACACCGAAGATGGCTACATTAACCCCGCTGACGTGACCCAGGCGATGGCCAAGGGCGCCCGTCAGCGCGGTGTCGAGATCGTGCGGAAGATTCAGGCGGACGCTTTCGATTGGACCGGCACCCACTGGGAGGTCACCTGCACCAAGATGTTGGAAAAGGGTGGCAACCTTGTCGAGAGCGACGAGAAGGTGGTCATCACCGCCGAGCATGTGGTGACCGCCTCGGGCAACCACGCGCAACGCACGGCAAAGATGCTGGGCATCAAGATGCCCGCGATCCCGGTCGAGCACACGTTCATCGTAATGGACAAGGACCCTGAGCTGGTCAAATGGCGCGAGGCGGGCAACCCGGAGCACCCTGTTGTGCGCGATGCCGACAATGAGTCTTACGCCCGCGAGGAGCGGGGCGGCTGGATTCTTGGCATTTACGAGCACGGTGCCCCGGCGCGGTTTGAATATGGCGTGCCGGACAGTTTCCGCGCCGATCTGTTCCCCCTCGATCTCGACCGGATCGCCGATC
Organism: Vannielia litorea; assembly: GCF_019801175.1. Taxonomy (NCBI): domain Bacteria; kingdom Pseudomonadati; phylum Pseudomonadota; class Alphaproteobacteria; order Rhodobacterales; family Paracoccaceae; genus Vannielia; species Vannielia litorea. The sequence goes on along the minus strand of NZ_JAHVJR010000001.1, from coordinate 2,464,846 downwards.
AATACATGGCCATGGCCGAGCGCGTACCCTCCTGCGCCGAGTCGGGCCTGAAAGACGATTTCAACGGCCCGATCTGCTACACACCCGATGGCAACCCGCTAGTCGGCCCCGCGCCCGGATTGCGCAATATGTGGCTCGCCGAGGGTTTCTCCTTTGGCATCACGGCGGCGGGCGGCACCGGCTATTATCTGGCCCAGATGATGGTGGAGGGCGAGGCCGAGATCGACATGGCGAGCCTCGACCCCAAGCGCTACGGCAGTTGGATGACCACCGAGTATGCGGCGCGCAAGAACGAGGAGTGCTACGAGCACGTCTACATCCTCCACCACCCGGACGAAGAGCGCGAGGCCTGCCGTCCGCTGCGCACTGCCCCGGCCTATGACAGGCAAAAGGCGGCGGGAGCACAGTTTGGCTGCGTGAACGGCTTCGAGCGGCCCAACTACTTTGGACCGCTGGATGCGCCGGACAACTTTGACCACGATGCGCGATCTTTCCGCCGTGGCGGTTGGTGGGAGTATGCCAAGGCTGAGGCCGAGGCGATCCGCAAGGGCGTGGGCCTGATCGACGCCACCGCCTTCACAAAACACCTGCTGCGGGGGCCGGGGGCGACTGCCTTCCTCGACCACTTCACCTGCAACAAGCTGCCCAAGGTGGGGCGGATCAATCTGACCTATGCGCTCACCAGCGCCGGCACCACCCGGACCGAATACACCATCGTCCGGCTTGCCGAGAACGAGTACTACCTTGTCTCCGCAGGCGCATGGACGGCCTATGATGCTGACTTTCTTATGAAATCGGCGGAGGATTTCATGGCTGCGGGCGGTGGCTATGTCGATATCCACGATGTCACCACCCAGTGGGGCGTCTTTGCCATCGCCGGGCCGAAGAGTCGCGATGTGCTGAACGAGGTGGTGAAAGATGCCGATCCGTCCACGGTGCTTTCCAACAAGCGCTTCCCGTGGCTGTCGATGCACAACATCGAGTTGGGCATGTGCCCTGTTCGTGCGATCCGCGTGGCCTATACCGGCGAGCTGGGCTGGGAATTGCATCATCCGATCGAGATGCAGACCTACCTCTACGATCAACTCATGGCGGCAGGCGAGAAGCACGGAATCAAGCTCGTGGGCGCACGGGCGCAAAACTGGCTGCGGCAGGAAAAGAGCTACCGCGCCTTCGGCACCGAGCTCGGCCGCGACGCGACCCCGCTTGAGGCCGGGCTGGACCGCTTCGTGGACCTCTCCAAGGACTTCCACGGCAAGGCTGCGATGGAGGCTAAGGGCATTCGCTCGATGTGCGTGACCGTGCTTGTGGACGGCCCGGAGGATGCCGACCCGTGGGGCCGCGAGGCGCTCTATGACGGTGACACCAAGGTGGGCCGTCTCACCTCGGGCGGCTACTCGGTCGCCTTCGGCAAGAGCATCGGCATGGGCTATGTCTCACCCGAGCTGGCCAAGCCGGGCACCAAGCTGAAGGTGAAGATGCAGGACAAGCTCTGGGATGTCGAAGTGACCGAAGATAGCCCGTACGACCCGACCAACGCGGTGATCCGGATCGACGGGTAACGCACTGGCATCCGTGAAGTTGCACCTACCCGTCGGTCAGGCCGTAGGGTGGGTGCCAACCGGTCCGCCGCTCAATAATCCCGCTCGAAGAAAATCCCGATTCCGGAGTTGCCGTCCGACGAGGTGGAGCCCTTCACGTTCACGTTGGGCCCGATCTGCAGGTTCAGGTTCAGCTCCGTGGTGCCGTCGCTCTCCACCACCACATCCGAGTAGACGTTGTCGCTGATGTACTTGCCCGCGCGGACGGCGGTGTTGCCCTCTTCGCTCTGGCTCACGTCAAGGTCGTCCAGCCCGAATTGATCGCGCAGCCGCCCCATGATGCCATCGCCCCCACGCCCGGCCAGCGTGGCGACGGCACTGGCCAGTTCAAGCGCCTGAAGCGGCGAGAGCGTGGTGAGGTCGCGCCCAAAGATCAGCTGGGCAAGGATCTCGTCCTGCGGCAGGTCGGGCGCGGCGGTGAAGGTGATCTGCGGATCGGAGGGCGAGCCTTCTAGGATAACCGAAATCGTGTAGCCATTCTTCTCGGTGGTCGCCACGAGGCGCAGGTTGGCGTCGAAGCTGCCGGTGAGGCGTGCGGCGCCTTCGGTGAGTTGGAACCGCTGGCTCAAGATGTCGAGGCGCCCGCGCACCAGCTCGAAAGCGCCAATGGGTACGATATTGCTGGTGGTGCCGGTAATCCGCAGCGATCCGCCAAGCTCGGCATCGAGGCCGCGGCCCCGAACGAACACCTGATTGGGTGCGGCGAGGGTAATATCCAATGCCAGCCCGCCGCCGCCTGAGCCGCCGCCGGAGCCATCACCGCCTTCGTTCAGCCCCGCGCGATCCTGCGTGTTGCGCACGGCCGGGGTGGCCCCAACGTGGGTGATGTCTGGGATGTCATGGATCCCGGTCATGCCGCTAGACGGAATGCGAATTTCGGTGCGGCCAAGCTCCAGCCGCCCGGTGATGCCTGCCCCGCCAGAGAGCGGCCCGTCGAGGGTGATCGCGCCGCTGACGGAGGTGTCATATAGCTGGGGGTCGCGGAGCGCGAAGTTGCGGAAGGTGACTGTGAGATCAGCGCTTTGCGGCGCGGAGAGGCCGATGCTGCCCAGCACCGCCACGCCGCCGCCTTGACCGCCGGTTGCGGCGACCTCCACCCGTGCTGAACCGCCGGAGAGGATGACGTTGGCGTTGATGCCTTCCAACGACACCCCGAGTTCAGGCGCAACGGCGCGGGCGCCTGAGGCGCGGATGCTCCCGGTGAGGCTCTCCAACGCGAGCGGGCCATCGAGCCGCAGGTCGATCGTTGCCGGTCCGTTCAGGCGCTGCGGGGCGATGAAGGCGTTTGCCAGACCGAGCGGCGCCTGCCCGGTGATCGCGAGGTTGCCCTGATTGCCGGTGATCGTGCCGTTCACCTGAGCCGTGGTGCCGCCCGGCCCGGTGGCGGAAATATCGAGCCCGGTGGTGCCGCCTTCGCTGGTGATGGTACCGCTTGCTGTTGCCGGGCCCGCAAAGTCCGGCGCGAGGAGGCCGAGGTTGGCAAGGCGCGCATCCAGCGTGATCCGGCTGGGCGTGCCACTTGCCGTCACATCAAGGTTGGGGCCGTCGAAGCGGCCGTTCTCAATGGTGATCTCGCTTTCAGCATTGGCGCGGCTGATCTGGGCTCCATAGCTTGAGATGCCGGCGGTGAGCTTGTCGACCGTGGCATTGCCGATGCCGAGGCCCTGCGCGGTGCCATCGAGCGCGAGGTCGAGCGCGCCTGTCGCCGGGTCGAAGAGCCCGGTCGCGGTGGCTTGGGTTGCCCCGGTGAGGGGAAGGCCCGCGAGAGAGGAAAAACCCGAAAGAGCCGGCGCGTTGACGGTGAGATCATAGGTGATTGGCGCCTTTCCGAGTGGGTCGGAAAGCGTGGTGCGTCCAGTCACTTCGGTTTCATCAAGCGCTACGATCAGGTTGGTCAGTGTGAGACTATCGCCCGTCGCGTAGGTCAAATCGGCCCCGAGCCTGCCCGCGCCGCCAAGCACCGGGTCGAGGCGCGCGTTGCCGATGCCGAGCCCTTGCGTGGTGCCATCGACCCGGACTTGGGCGCTGCCCGCGTCTGGTTGGTAGGTGCCTTTGGCGGTCACATTTGCCGCGCCTGTCAGCGGGATCCCCGCCAGCCCGGCAAAGCGGGTGAGAGCGGGCGTGGTGAGCGAAGTGTCAAAGCTGATTGGGCCTTGGCCAACTGGGGCTGCAAGTGTCGCAGTGCCGGTGAGCGTTGTATCGGCGGACGTGAAGCGGATGTCGGTCAGCTCAAGCGGGCCGTTTGCGGCGAAGTCGAAGGTGGTCTCGAGCTGCGCCGCCTCGCCAATGGCGCGGGCCATATCGGTATCCGCCGCCGTAATCCCTTCGCCGGAAAGCACCAGTTTCCCGTCGGCGCGAGCGAGACCGCCAGCCTCCGTTTGCGCCAGCGTCCCCGACCCTTGGAAGGTAAATGCCTCGGCGCCGTAGCCCTCTGTAGAGAAATCGCGGAAAACCGTGTTCAGCCGCCAGCGGCCCTCTTCGGCGCCGTAGGCTAGGTCGAGCGTGCCGCCGGAGAGTTGCAGGCCGCCACCAACGGGCAGAAGAACAGTTCCGCTGTCATCCGAGAGCTGCGCCGCGATAGAGGCGGTTTGCAGCTCTGTCCCGATGAGTGCGACCCGCCCGCTCAGGCGTGCCGCGCCGCTAGCCTGCTCTTCGGGGAAGAGCGGCGCGAGGCTGGGCAGGTCGGCGGTGAAATTCAGGGCGGAGGCATTGGTGGCCACGGTCCCATCAGCCGTGATCGCCGCCACTTCGGTGCGCGCCTCGGCGCGGCGCAGGTTGATGCCCTCTTCGTTACGCAGCACGCTGACGTTGATACGGCCATCGCCGGCCAGCAGGTTGTCGACAGTGTCCTGACCGATGGCGAGGTCGGTCGTGGTGCCCTCCAGTCCGAGGTCGAAGGCGCCCGACAGCAGGGCCACGGTGCCCTTGATCCCGAGTGCAGCGGCGCCTTGCAGGTCGACCCCGGCGAGCGGGCCGAAGCGGGTGAGATCTTCTGCGGCGAGGCGCAGGTCGAGACCGGTTAGCAGGTTCGTGTCGACGCCATCCAGGGTGGCTTCACCAGTGAGGCCAAAGTCTGCCCCTGCGATGTTCAGGCCCGAAAGCCGGAGCGGCTGGCCCTCGTCGTAGGCGAGCGTGAGCTGCCCGCTGATAGCCTCGCCCATTGCGCGGGCCAGTGCCTCGTCTTCGGGTGTGAGGCCCCGCGCATCGAGGGTTACATTGGCTGCGACTGCGCCGATCTCTTCCGCCTCGCCGGAGGTGATGTTGCCCTGCGCGCCTAAGGTGATGGCCTCGGCGACAAAGCCGGTGGTGCGCAGGCCCGCAGCTTCGGCGTTGGCGGTAAACCCACGGCCGTTGGCTTCGTCGTAGTCGAGCTGGAGCGTGGCGCGGGAGACAGAGGTATCGCCGCCGCCGAACGGCAGAACGACGGGAGCGCCCGCCGGGTCCGCCAAGGCGAGGGAAAGGTCCATCCGGCGGGGCCAGCCTGTGGTGCTAAAGAGAAAATCACCTTCAACTGTGGCCGTCCGCGCGCCGAGCGACAGGCCGGAGAGCGAAAGCTCGCCCTCTGCGTCGCGCGCTACGGTGGCGGCGAGGCTTATGTCTTGCCCGAAGAAATCACGCAGGTCGGGGGCGAATAGGGGGGTCACGTCACCGGACAGATCGACGGAGACTGTAAATGGCGCGTCCGCTTCTTCGCTGGCAGAGAGTGCGATTGTGCCGCCCAGCCGCTCCTCCTCATCGGAGGCCACGGCAAGCCGGAGGGTGAGGTCGCTCACCGGGCCTTCGCCTTGCAGCGTCACGTCGAGGGCGGGTGCGCCGGGGATGTTGAGCTTGCCCGCGGCAATTCCCGCCGGGCCTTCACGCATGGCGAGGTTAACGGCGGCTTCTTCTGTTGCCGGGTCGTAGCGTGCGATGAGGGTAATGTCGCCCTCCTTCCCATCCAGCCGGTCGAGCTGAAGGTCCACATCGACCCCGCCACCGTCTAGGTGCGCGTCACCCGCAAGCCGCATCACCGCATCTTGTCCAAGAAGCGCCGCGCCGATCTCGGCACGGTCCACCGCCAGCTTGGCAATATCTACAGAGACTGGCAGGTCGGGGATCGCGAAGGGCGTGGCCTCCGGGGAAGGCGTGCTTTCAGTGATCGGGCCACGGGGCATGACGATGCGCTCGGCGGAAAACTCCGAGACTTCGAGTCGCCCGCGGAGCAGGGCCGCACGGTTCCAGTCCAGCACCACGCCTTCAACGGTGAGCCAGGTGCCTTGGTCATCGGCGATGGTGATCCGCTCGATTGTGGCGCGGGAGGAGAGGGCGCCTTGAAAACCGTCGATCACAACGGCGCGGCCCGCGTCGGAGAGCACGTCTTGCAGAAGGTTCGTCAGGTAGCCTTTATCGGCTTCTTCCGATGCGGTTTCCTGCGCGAGGGCCGAGAAGGGGGCGAGGAGCAGGAGGAGGATGAGGGCGAAGCGGCGCATATCAGAATGCCTGCCCGATGCCGATGTAGAGCTCGACGCCACCGCCGGTGTCGCCGCCGACGGGTGTGGCCACGTCAAGACGGATCGGGCCAAGGCCGGTTTGATAGCGAATGCCGAGGCCCGCGCCCGCATGGCTCTCGCCCTCCTGACCGGGCCAGCTTTCGGCGCTGACTAGGCCGAAGTCGTAAAAGCCGACGACCTGAATTTTCTCACTCACCTGACCGCGCAGCTCAACCGAGGCCCCAAGGAAGCTGCGACCGCCGATCTCTTCGCCGCCCGGAAGCGTCACCCCGAGCGATTGGTAAGGCTGCCCGCGCACGGTGCCGCCGCCGCCGGAGTAGAAGAGGAAATCGGGCACGGTTTCCGTCACATCGGTGCCGACTACCGAGCCAAGCTGGAGCCGCCCGGCCAGCGTAATGTTTTCGCTCGCGCCAAAGCTGCGGTAGCCGCGTGCATCGGCATAGATGCGGGCACCATTGCCAGAGCCTGAGATGCCAACAAATGGCGTGAAATCGACGTTCAGGAAATAGCCGTTCTTCGCGTCCAGCTCGTTGTCCCGCCGGTCGAGTGTGCCACTGAAGGGGAGGGTCAGCAGAGTGAAATCACGGATGCCGATATCGTCTTCGGTGTGCGAATAAAGCAGCCCGAGCCCGGCCTGAAACTCGTATTCCTCATTCACGATCCGGGTCACGCCGCCTTCGATCTCGAAGCTTTGTGAGAGGTAGAGTGGCTCGTCCTCGTGCTCGATCGCGGCGCGGATGTAGAGATCGGTATCGGCGTTGAAGGTGCCGGGACGTCCGTAGAGGACGCTGAGGCTGTAATCGACGCCATTCTCGTCGCCGAGGCCGATATTCTTGATTTCGCCGTCAAAGCGCAGCCGCTCGGCGCCGCCAAAGAGGTTGCGGTGGAGCCAGAAAGCGGAGAGCGTGGCGCCCTCCAGCGTAGTCAGTTCGGCCCCCACGCCGAGCCGCCGCCGCTGTGCTTCAACCAGTTCGGCATTGATATCCAGCGTGCCGTCCGGGTTGGCCACCAGCTTCTCGCTCAGGGTCACGGAGCGAAAGGCCCCGGTGCGTTGAAGCCGCGTCGAGGCCTTATCGACCTCATCGGGGTGGAAGGTTTCGCCAGTGGGCAGGCCTGCGATCTCGATGATCCGGTCGCTGCGCAAGCGCTCATTTCCTGTGGGGATGAGCCTTCCGAAGCGAAGTTTGCGGCCCGGGTTCAAGCCGACCGAAACATCGAGCCGGCGGGCCGGATGGCTTGCCGTGATACGCTGGCTCGTGGCCTCAGTCTTGGCAAAGCCCAATTCGCGCCAGCGGTCGACCGCGGCTGTGCCGGCCTCCTCGATTACAGGCACCTTGGCAGGTTCGCCTGTGCGAAAGCCCGGCGGCAACTCTGTGCGGGGGGCAAGCGGTGCGATCTCGGCGCGGCCAAAGCGGAAGAGCGGGCCGGGGTCGACCAGCACGTTGATCCTGCCAACCTGTGCGGGCACCGCGAAGGGCGACATCTCGGAGGCTTCGCGGCCATCGAGCCGGATCGAGACGACCGGGCCGTAGTAACCCTCGCCGTAAAGCGCCGCGACGATGCGGCGATAATCCGCCTGTGCAGCGGCAACGAGGCCCTGAGGGTCTGTCTCGCCTTCAACAAGCAGTGATCGGGTGGAGAGAACGGCGATGATCTCTTCGCGGAGATCGTCGTTGCCACCGTTGACGGACAGGCCGATCTTGGTTTGCGCGGCGCCGGGTAGGCTGCTGAAAAGAAAGGAGAAAGCGGTTACGAACAGGCAAATAGACTGACGAATTTTCACGGTGTTGCTGAGCTCCCTCGACTTCGCCAAACCATAGGCAAAAGCCGCGTCGCTGCAACCAAACTCATCGCGATTTGATGCCTTTCCCGCAGCTTGCGCCCCACCTCGGATGACAACGGCCCGCCGCCGCCGACGGTTCCCTACCGCTGGGCGGTTTCCCACGCGGGGTGCATCCACGGCTGGACGTTCTGCGGGGGGAGTGGCGTGCGTCCGAGGATATGGTCTGCGGCTTTCTCACCGACCATGATCGAGGGCGCATTGAGGTTGCCGTTGGTGATGCGCGGAAAGATCGAGCTGTCAGCCAGCCGCAGCCCGTCCACGCCGATCACCCGGCATTCCGGGTCAACCACCGAGCGCGGGTCGTCCACCAGGCCCATCCGCGCGGTGCCGCAGGGGTGATAGGCGCTTTCGGCGTGCTCGCGGATAACCTCGTCGAGCGCCTCGTCGCTCTGCGCTGCATCGCCGGGCTGGATCTCGTGCTTCACGAAGGGCCTGAAGGCCTCCTGACGGAACAGCTCGCGGGTGAGGCGGATACAGCGGCGGAAATCGACCCAATCCTGCTCTTCGCTCATGTAATTGAAGAATATCCGGGGCGCGTCTGCCGGGTTGGCGGATTTCAAGGTGATCTCGCCGCGGGAGGGGGAGCGCATCGGGCCGACATGGGCCTGAAACCCGTGGCCCTCGGGGCTGGCTTGGCCGTCGTAGCGAACAGCGATCGGGAGGAAGTGAAATTGAATGTCGGGGTAGTCTACCCCGGCATCAGAACGGATAAACCCGGCGCTCTCGAACTGGTTGCTCGCGCCCGGACCGCTGCGGGTAAAGAGCCAGCGCGCGCCAACATAGGCTTTGCCGAGCAGGTTCCAGTAGCGATAGAGGCTGACGGGCTGCGCCGAGGCGTATTGCACGTAGAGTTCGAGATGATCCTGAAGGTTCTGGCCCACCCCGGCGCGGTCGGCGACCACTTCGATACCGTGATCGGCCAGATGCGAAGCCGGACCGATGCCGGAGAGCATCAGCAGCTTGGGCGAGTTGATCGAGCTGGCTGCCAGAATGACTTCCGCCTCCGCACGGACCACCTCGACCTTGCCACCGCGCTCCACCTCGACACCTACGGCACGGCCATTCTCGATGACGACACGCCGCGCGAAGGCGCGCACAAGCTCGCAGTTCGGCCCCTTGAGCGCAGGCTTCAGGTAGGCCTTGGCCGCCGACCAGCGCTCGCCGCGCCAGACGGTCATGTCATATGGGCCAAACCCTTCTTGTTGCTCGCCGTTGTAGTCGCCGGTGCGCGGATAGCCTGCTTGCACGCCCGCCTCGACAAAGGCCTTCACCAGCGGGTTCATCCGTGCGCCGCGGGTCACGTGCAACGGGCCGTCGGTGCCGCGCCAGGCCGGATCGCCGCCGTGGCCGCCATCGTGCCAGTGTTCCATCCGCTTGAAGTAGGGTAGCACATCGGCATAGCCCCAGCCCTCGGCGCCTTCATCGCGCCAGTGATCGAAGTCACGGGCATGGCCGCGCACGTAGATCATGCCGTTGATGGAGGACGACCCGCCGATCACCTTGCCGCGCGGCGTGGCCATCCGGCGCCCGCCCAAGTGGGGCTCTGGCTCGGACTGAAAGCCCCAGTCGTAGCGCGACATGTTCATTGGGTAGCTGAGTGCGCCGGGCATGTTGATGAACGGCCCCCAGTCAGAACCGCCGTGCTCGATCACCAGCACCTTGCGGCCGGCTTCCGAGAGCCGCGCCGCCATGGCGCAGCCCGCGCTGCCTGCGCCGACAATGACGTATTCGGCCTGCATCAGAAGGCGGCCTCGACATCGCCCATACGGACGTAGACAGATTTCAGCTGGCTGTAGTGCTCGATGGCCGCCTTGGAGTTCTCCCGCCCGACGCCGGAGGCCTTGACCCCGCCGAAGGGGGCCTCGACCGGGGCGTCATTGTAGGAGTTGATGAAGCAGCTTCCGGCCTTCAGCTGACCTATGACTCGGTGAGCGCGGCTGATGTCGCGGGTAAAAACACCGGCAGAGAGGCCGAAAGCCGTATCATTGGCGCGGGTGATCACTTCTGCCTCGTTCTTGAAGTCGAGGACGGCCATGACCGGGCCAAAGATCTCTTCTCGCGCGATGGTCATCTCGTCTTTCACATCGGCAAAGACGGTGGGGGCGAGGAAGAAGCCTTCCCGGTCCAGCCGCTTGCCGCCCGCAACGAGCCGCGCGCCCTCTGCCACACCCTTCTTGATGTAGCCTTCCACGATCTCCATCTGGCGGGCGCTGACCATCGGGCCGAAGTTGGTCGCCTCGTTCATCGGGTCGCCAATGACCGCGTCTTTCAGCCGTTCGGCGAGACGGGCGAGGAAGGCGCCCTTGATGCCGCGCTGCACAAAGACTCGCGTGCCGTTGGAGCAGACCTGACCGGAGGAATAGAAGTTGCCGTTGATCGCGCCGCTCACCGCGTTGTCGAGATCGGCGTCGTCGAAGACGATGAGGGGGGATTTGCCGCCCAGTTCCATCGTGACGTGCTTCATCTCGCCTGCTGCCGCGGCATAGACCTTGCGGCCGGTGGGCACGGAACCGGTGAGCGAGACCTTGGCGACCCGCGGGTCCGTCACGAGCCGCGAACCCACTTCGCCCATGCCCTGCACCACGTTGAAAAGGCCCGGAGGTGCGCCAGCCTCTGTGAGGATCTCGGCCACTTTGAGGGCGCAGAGCGGCGTCGTTTCAGACGGTTTGAACACCATCGCGTTGCCGCAGGCGAGTGCGGGCGCGCTCTTCCAGCAGGCGATCTGGGTAGGGTAGTTCCACGCACCGATGCCGACGCAAACGCCGAGCGGCTCGCGGATTGTGTAGACCCAATCCTCGCCCAGCTGGATGTGTTCGCCCGTCAGGCTGCCAGCGATGCCACCGAAGTACTCCAGAGCATCGGCACCAGAGGTCGCGTCGGCCACGAGAGTTTCCTGCATGGGCTTGCCGGTGTCGTAGGTTTCGAGCACCGATAGCTCGCGGTTGCGCTCGCGCATGAGCCGCGCTGCATCGGTCAGAATGCGGCCCCGCTCGCGGCCGGTCATCGCGGCCCAAACCTTCTGCGCCTTGGTTGCCGCCGCCAGCGCGGCGTCGATGACGGCGGGCGTGGCGGCGTGGACCTTGGCAATCACCTCACCGGTGGCAGGGTAGATCACCTTGATCACCTCGCCCTTCTTGTCTTCGAGATAGGCGCCGTTCACGTAGTGGCTGGCTTTGGGCTGTGTTTCGTAAGTCATTGATATCTCACTCGCCGCGCGGAAAGCGGGCGTCTTCTTCGACAGTATTCAGATCCATGTGGTTGCGCATGAAGCGCTCGGAGGCCTTCTGGAGCGGCTGGTAATCCCACGGGTAGTATTCGCCGTTGCGGAGCGCCTCGTAGACAACCCAGCGACGGGCTTGAGACCGGCGCACTTCATCGTCGAACCGTTTGAGATCCCAGCGCGCGGCAGCCTCTGCTTTGAGAGCCTCGTAAGCCTCGGTGTGCGCCGGGTCACCTGCGAGGTTGGTCAGCTCGTGCGGGTCGGCCTCAAGGTCGAAGAGCTGATCGGGGTCGAGGGCGCAGAGGTTCAGCTTGTAGCGACCCTTGCGGAGCGAGACGAGCGGCGCGTAGCTGGCCTCGGCGGCGTATTCCATCGCAACCGCGCTTTGCCGCTCTGCGCCTTGGCCGAGGGGCTTGAGGCTTTCGCCCGCCGTCCAGGGCATGACCTCTTCCATGCTCACGCCGGCGAGGTCGCAGAGGGTGGGGCAGATGTCGATGTTGCTGACCGGGGCCTCGACCAGCCCCGGCGCCATCTCGGGCGAGGCGATCATGACCGGAACCCGTGCGGAGCCCTCGTAGAAGTTCATCTTGAACCAGAGGCCGCGCTCTCCGAGCATGTCACCGTGGTCGGAGACAAAAAGGATCGTGGCCTCCTGCCGGGTTGCTTCCAGCACGTCCAGAAGCTCCCCCACTTTCTCGTCGAGGTAGGAGATATTGGCGAAATAGGCACGACGGGAGCGGCGGATATCCTCTTCGGTGATGTCGAAGCTGCGCCAGTCGTTCGCGTCGAAGATCCGTTTTGAGTGCGGGTCCTGCTCCTCGTACTCGAAGGCCCCAACCTCTGGCGCCAGATGCTCGCACTCCTCATACAAATCCCAGAAGCGCTTGCGGGCCACGTAGGGGTCATGCGGATGGGTGAAGCTCACTGTCAGGCACCAAGGGCGCTCGTCATGCCCGCGTGCCAGATCGTAGAGCTTGCGCGTGGCGTGGTAGGCAACCTCGTCGTCATATTCCATCTGGTTGGAAATTTCGGCCACGCCCGCACCGGTCACCGAGCCCATGTTATGATACCACCAGTCGATCCGCTCGCCGGGTTTGCGGTAGTCCGGGGTCCAGCCAAAATCGGCGGGGTAGATATCGGTCGTCAGCCGCTCCTCGAACCCGTGCATCTGGTCCGGTCCGACAAAGTGCATCTTGCCGCTGAGGCAGGTCTGATAGCCCGCGCGGCGCAGGTGGTGGGCATAGGTCGGCAGGTCGGAGGGGAACTCTGCGGCGTTGTCATAGACGCCGGTCACCGACGGAAGCTGGCCGGACATGAAGCTCGCCCGCCCGGGCGCGCACAGCGGCGAGGCGGTGTAACCGTTCCTGAACCGCGTCGACCGCGCCGCCAGCCGCTTGAGATTGGGGGCGTGGAGCCAGTCCGCCGGCCCGTCGGGGAAGAGCGTGCCGTTCAGCTGATCGACCATGATGATGAGAAAATTGGGGCGGCTCATGCCAGGGCTCCGAGTTCATTGGCCAAAGTGGCGAGGGCATGGTCGGTCGCGGTCTGGCCGGTCATGTCATCGGGGTTGGAGGCGTAGCGAAGGTAGAGTCCATCGACGACCGCGCCGATGCGCTCGGCGATCTCGGTGGCCTCCTGTTCCGCCAGCGGGCGCAGGTCATGCACGAGGTTCGAGCGGAGCCGCCTGTGATAGACCGAAAGAAGGCGCCGGGCCTCTTCGTTCCGGCGGGCCAGAACGTAGAAGTTGAGCCATGCCGAGATTACCTCGGCGCGGAAATTGCAGCTTGAGAAGCTGGCCCGCAGAATGCCCTCAAGCCGTTCGCGTGGCCCGTCCGACACCAGCAGGGCACCCCGGACCTCGGCGGCATATACGCTGAGCACATGACGCATGGCCGCGAGGAAAAGCTGGTCCTTGTCGCCGAAGTAATGAAAGGCCAGCGCTGCCGAGACGCCTGCGCGCTTGGCAATCTTGCCAACCGTCACATCGAGCGAGCCATTCGCGCCGATCTCATGTATCGTCGCCTCCACCAACTGGGCTCTGCGTTTGGGTTCCACGCTCATCGCCGACTCCAAAAGTGCTTGCAATACGGGGATAAACGGTCATTGTTTGATTGGTCAATCAACAAAATGAACCTACCACTCCGACGAACAGGGAGACCAACATGAAAACCACCGCAGCCGTTTCCGCGCTTGCCATCTGCGCCGCCTCCGCGGCCTGGGCCCAGTGCGATACCGTCGTCATGTCTGACGTGGGCTGGACCGACATCACCACCACCACGGCCACTGCCAAGCATGTGCTCGAGGGGCTGGGCTACGACGTGGATGTAAAGATCCTCTCGGTGCCCGTGACCTTCGCCTCGCTTGAGAGCGACGACGTGGATGTGTTCTTGGGCAACTGGATGCCGGCGCAGTCCGGCGCCATCGGCCCCTACATCGAGTCGGGCGAGATCGAGGCGATCAACGTGAACCTCGAAGGCACGAAGTACACGCTCGCAGTGCCGACCTACACCTTCGAGAAAGGTCTGCAGAGCTACGCCGATATCGCCAAGTTCGCCGAATCGCTCGACAACAAGATCTACGGCATCGAGCCGGGCAACGAGGGAAACGGCTACCTCGTGTCGCTCATCGAAGAGAACAAGATGGGCCTCGGTGATGCCGAGATGGAAGTGATCGAAAGCTCCGAGCAGGGCATGCTGGCGCAGGTCGATCGCGCCTACAAAGACGAGCAGGATATCGTCTTCCTCGGCTGGGAACCCCACCCGATGAATGCGAACTTCTCGCTCAAGTACCTGCCCGGCGGCGAAGACTTCTTTGGCGGTGAGGGCGTGGTGCACACCGTGACCCGCAAGGGCTACTCCGAAGAGTGCCCGAACCTCGGCAAGCTCTTCGCCAACATGGATTTCACGCTCGAGATGGAAAACGGCATCATGGGCCAGATCCTTGATGATGGTGCCGATCCGGCGGATGCCACCGAAGAGTGGCTGAAGGCGAATGCCGATGTGCTCGACACCTGGCTCGAGGGTGTGACCGCCAAGGATGGCGGTGACGCAAAGGCCGCCGTCAGCGCCGCGCTGGGGCTCTGATCGAAACCGCAAGACCGAACCGCCCGCCATGCCGCGGGCGGTTCTTTTTTGGCCCGAGGAAAAGGCGCCGCGCGAGCGCCGGCCAAGCAGGGACAATGGGGAGAATTGAGCCGTGGAAGACTGGCTGGAAGATTACAAGATACCCGTGGGCAAGGGCGCCAAGGTCGTGTTCGACTGGATCCGCGATCACGGTGAGGTGCTGCTGGACGGCTTTGCCTCGATCATGGAGACGATGATCGACGCCATCTTGTGGATCATGCAGGAGCCTCCTGCGATTCTCGTCATCGCCGCCTTCGTTGCGGCCACATGGTTCCTTCAGAAAAGCTGGAAGATCTGCCTCTTCGTTTTCGTCGGCTTCCTCTTCATTCTCAATCAGGGCTACTGGGATGAAACCACTGAAAGCCTGACGCTGGTGCTCTCGGCCTGCCTCGTCTGTATGGCCATCGGCGTGCCCATCGGCATTGCCTGCGCGCACCGGCCCAAGCTCTACACTTATCTGCGCCCGGTGTTGGACCTCATGCAGACCCTGCCGACCTTCGTTTACCTGATCCCAGCCATCGTGTTCTTCGGCATCGGCATGGTGCCGGGCCTGATCGCCACGGTGATCTTCGTGCTGCCCGCGCCGATCCGGCTGACCTATCTCGGCGTCGCCTCTACCCCGCAGGCGCTGCTGGAGGCAGCACGTGCCTTTGGCGCGACACCCCGGCAGACACTTTGGAAGGTCGAACTCCCCTACGCTTTCCCGCAGATCATGGCGGGCCTGAACCAGACCATCATGCTCTCGCTTTCCATGGTCGTTATCGCCGCCCTCGTGGGGGCCAACGGCCTTGGTGTTCCGGTGATGCGGGCGCTGGGGCAGGTGAACACGGCGCTGGGCTTCGAGAGCGGCTTCGTGATCGTCGTTGTTGCCATCATGCTTGATCGGATGTTGAACGTGGGGGCGCGCAAATGACCACCGCTGTGAAAATCGACAACGTCTCCATTGTGTTCGGCGAACACCCCGAGCGTGCTCTGCCGCTTATGGATGCGGGTCAGGAACGAGGTGAGATTCAGCAGGAGACTGGCCAGGTTCTGGGCGTTCACAATTGCTCGCTGGATGTGAAAGAGGGCGAGATCCTCGTTTTGATGGGGCTCTCCGGCTCGGGGAAATCCACGCTGCTGCGGGCCGTCAATGGGCTCAATCCCGTGGTGCGCGGCGCCGTTCACGTGAATGACGGGCAAAGCATGGTCGACGTGACCAACGCCGACAAACCCACGCTCCGGCGTATTCGCATGCACCACGTCGCGATGGTGTTCCAGCAGTTTGGGCTGCTGCCATGGCGGACGGTGCGCGAAAACGTTGGCCTGGGGTTGGAACTGGCAGGGATGCCCCGTACCGAGGCAAACGCGCGGATCGACACTCAGCTCGACCTCGTCGGGCTGACCGACTGGGCAGAACGCAAGGTGGGCGAGCTCTCGGGCGGGATGCAGCAGCGCGTGGGCCTTGCCCGCGCTTTCGCCACCGAAGCGCCGATCCTGCTGATGGACGAGCCTTTCTCGGCGCTCGACCCGCTCATTCGGACCAAGCTGCAAGACGAACTGCTGGAGCTTCAACAGAGGCTGAAGCGCACCATCATCTTCGTCAGCCACGACCTCGACGAGGCCTTCAAACTCGGCAACCAGATCTCGATCATGGAAGGCGGACGGATCGTACAGACGGGCGCGCCGCAGGACATTTTCCGCGATCCCAAGAACGATTATGTGGCCGAGTTCGTCCAGCACATGAACCCCCTCGGGGTGCTCAGGGCTCGTGATCTGATGCAGCCGGCCACCGGCTCACCTGCCGTTACCATCGACGCCGACAGCCTCGTGCGTGACGGGTTGGAGACGGTGACGGCACAGGCTGAGCCAGTGGGGGTCGTGGAAAACGGCACGCTGGTCGGGCAACTCTCGAAGGACGATATCCTGATGGGGCTGGCCGCGCGTGAGGTCACCCCGGTGAGCTGAACGGCGCGTTAGACTCGCTGGACCTTGAGGCAAAGGTGAGTATTTTCGCCGCGAATGCGGCCCGCTTTCGGGCCGCTACAGCGCCATTCTTCGGGGAAGCCACAATGACCGCCAGCAAACGTATCGTCCTGTCCAGCGACCACGCCGCCATCGAGCTGCGTCAGGCCGTGGCCGCCCATGTGGCCGAGAAGGGCTGGGAGGTGGAGGACATCGGGCCGGTGACGACCGAAAGCACCCACTATCCGCTGCACGGCAAGGCTGCGGCCGAAAAGGTCGCCTCGGGCGACTGCGCACTTGGCATCATTCTTTGTGGTACGGGGCAGGGGATCATGATGGCGGCCAACAAGGTGCCCGGGATCCGCTGTGGTGTGTGCTCCGACACCTTCTCCGCCCGCATGATCCGCCAGCACAACGACGCCAACATCCTCTCGATCGGTGCTCGCGTGGTCGGAGAGGGGCTGGCGTTGGATATCGTCGATGCCTTCCTAGATGCCGAGTTCGAGGGCGGGCGGCATGCGACCCGGGTGAAAATGATCGAGGGCTGAAGCCCGAAAGGCCAGTGCACGCAAACCTACTAAGCACCTGACGGCCTTGATCCATGTCATGGGACGTGGAGCGGAAATTTCTATAGGCTCCTGAAAACGACAGGAGCCCGAGCCGTCAATGCGTCTGACGACACGAACAAATCTTGCCATGCGGGTGCTGATGTTCTGCGCCTGCCACCCCGGAAAATTGCATCGGTCCGCCGATATCGCGCTGGCCTGCAATGTTTCGGTCAACCACCTGATGCAGGTCGTACCGGTGCTGAACCGGCTGGGATACATCCAAGCAACGCGCGGGCGCTCCGGGGGTGTCAGGCTTGCGACCTTGCCTGAGCGTGTCAGCGTGGGCGAAGTGTTCCGCCGCTTCGAAGCGGCTCTGCCCTTTGCCGAGTGTTTCGAAGGAGCAGAAAACACCTGCCCGCTGACGGCCTCATGCCGCCTTCGGCCCGCCCTGTTCAAGGCGCTGGACGCCTTCTATGCGGCGCTGGACACGGTGAACTTGGCAGACCTGATCGACGGCAACACCGGGTTGGAAGAGCTTTTCACCCATACGGCCGCGAGTGCGCCCACGCCGCGCTGCGCACAGGCGCCGCAAGTGGACAGATAGTCTCGAATTTCGGCCTTATAGTAGCCATTAAACACATGGCAACCCCATACAACCGGTGCTAGAAATTCGGTACGGAGCTTCTGCATTGAGTTATGGAATTTGCCGGGGGACATATGGCCGAAGTCACAGCAGAAACGCCCATAGTTGTTGGCATTGCGGCCTCGGCGGGCGGGCTCGAAGCGATGTCTCTGTTCTTGCAGAGCCTCCCCAAGGGGTTGAGTTGCACCTTCGTTTTGGCGCAGCACATGTCGCCCAGCCATGAGAGCATGCTGGTTAAGCTGCTTGGGCGTGAGACCTCTCTGGACGTAAAGGAAATTCGAGAGCCTACCGTGCCGCAAACGGATACAATTTACATTCCGCCGCCGGGCAGTGATGTGGGCTTTCATGACGGCATGCTGGAAGTCCTGAAGCCCACGGGGCACCCGGCCACGCCCAAGCCCTCTGCCGACCGGCTGTTCAAGGCTTTGGCCGAAGGGCTGGGGTCGCGTTGCATGGGGCTGGTGCTTTCCGGCACCGGAAGTGATGGCAGCTATGGGGTGCAGGCGATCCGCGAGGTGGGGGGTATCACGCTCGCGCAGGAGCCGACTTCAGCCAAATACGACTCCATGCCGGTCTATGCCATCCGTACCGGTTGCATTGATCTCGTGCTGACGCCGCAGCAGATCGGTAAGCATCTCGAAGAAATCCTCAGCAAACCCCGTGATCTCGAAGAACTGAAGCGGATGGGCGAAGAGGCAACTAAAAACGCCGACCTCTTTCAGATCCTGCTCGCCCACACGATGGTCGATTTTCGCCAATACAAAGAAAGCACGATCAATCGCAGGGTGCACCGGCGGATGGTGGCCAAGGGCATTGCCACCCGCGCTGAGTACATCGACTTCTGCCGCCGCAGTCAGGAGGAGGTCGAGGCACTCTACAAGGATCTGCTCATTTCGGTGACCCGGTTTTTCAGGGACCGCGAGCAGTTTTCGGTGCTGGGTGACGTGATACGCGATCGAGTCAAGGCCAAACCGGGGGCCAAAATGCGGATCTGGGTGGCCGGCTGTGCCACTGGTGAAGAGGCCTATTCCATAGCTGCGCTTTATGCCGAGGCGGCTGGTGGGCCGGAGGCGCTTGGCAAGGAAACGCTCCAAATCTTTGCGACCGACATCGACGAGCACGCGCTCGCTATCGGCCGAAAGGGCACCTATCCGCGCAGCGCGGCCGATGACATACCATCAGATCTGCTGGCCAAATACTTCGATATCTCCGGCGACAGGCTTACGGTGAACAAGGCGCTGCGCAATTGCGTCATGTTCACCCGGCACAACATCTTTCAGGATGCGCCGTTCATGTCGATCGACTTGGTGAGCATCCGGAACGTCCTGATCTACTTCGACAGCAATCTCCAAGATCGGGTGCTCTCCCGCATCCAATATGCGCTGGCACCCGATGGCCTGCTCTTTCTGGGCACGTCGGAAACCACGGGCGCGATGGATAGCCATTTCGTGCAATACGAAGGCTCAGCCAAGATTTATGCCAAGCGGACCTCACCACCACTGGATGCCGCGAGCATCGGGTCGACCCATGCTATTCGTGCCAGCCGCCGGATCCTCGATCAGCAAAAGCAGCATCCGTCGGATCATCCGGACGACTGGGAGCATTTCCATGCACTGGTAAAGGCCGTGGCGGAGAATGCGGTGCTGGTGAACCATGAGGGCACAGTGCTGAAGGTTTATGGCGATCTCGCGCCGTTCAGCCAGATCACCGATGCAGTGTTCAAAGGTTTTTCTCTTCGGCTGCTGAAGGCCCCGCTCGCAAATGAGAGCACCACCCTCACGTTGGTAGCGCTCAAGAACATGAAAACCCGAACGGGTCAGTGGCATGAGATGGAAGGCCGTGGCTTCAATTACGCGCGCCTCGTGGCCTATCCTCTGCGCACCGGTGACCACGAAGACCCACATGTTCTGGTCACGATCGAAACCGAAATGCGGAGCGCGCCGGAGCCGAATGAGGAAGAGCGCAGCGATTACCTGACCTATGTGGAAAATGAGCTGAGCCGAACACGCGAAGCACTGAACGTGACCATGGAGCAGCTTCAGACTTCGAACGAAGAGCTGCAATCGCTGAACGAGGAATTGCAGAGTTCCAACGAGGAGTTGCAGAGCACGAATGAAGAGCTCGAAACCTCGAACGAGGAGCTTCAATCCACCAACGAAGAGCTGATCACCGTCAACGAAGAACTCATCGTCAACTCGACGGAGCTTCAGCGCACCACGGCAGAGCTTAATGGTATCGTCGACGGGCTGCCGACGACTATGCTCATGCTCGATCAAGGTCTGCTCATTCGACACGCCTCCCGCCGCGCGATAGAGGAGTTTGGGCTGCGGACGCGCGGTCAGTCGATGGGGCATATCTCTCAGGCTGATCTCCCAGATGGCTTCCCCTCACTGGTGGATCTCTGCTCGCAGACCCTTCTCAGCCGCAAGTTCACCTCGCGCCAGTTCGGACGAGATAACCGGCGGTTTTTGCTCACGATCGCGCCGCTCTTCAGCTCAAGCGACGATCTGATCGGCCTCGTTCTGATGGTGACGTCGCTGGAGTCTTCTATCGAGACGACGCTCAACCACACCCTGCGCCGTTTTGGCCAGATCGGGACATGGCAGGTGGCCCTTCCGGAGAAGGAGGTCACCTGGTCCGATGAAACCTTCGCGATACACGGCATGGCACCCGAGGCGGCGGCCTTTCCGCTTGCGCGCGCGCTGGAGTTCTACCAACCCGATGACCGTGCCGCCGTGAAGGCGAAGTTGGACAAGGCGGTCGAGGCACAGGGGAGCTTCGACTTCCGAGCACGGATCATCCGCGCGGATGGTCAGGTGATCGTGGTCGAAAGCGGGGGAACGGTCATCACCGACCGGCTGAACAATGCGGTCATGATCGTCGGAGTGCTGCGGGATTACTCGCGGGTACGGACAGAAGCCGTGCTGCTGCGCCATTACAATGAGATTGCTACCGAAAAAGGGGTCGGAGTGCTCTCATATGATGTGCAGAATGGCGTCTGTTTTTGGAACACGGAGCTATTCAAGCTTTTGAGCCTGAACCAGTCAGATCAGCCAGACATCGAACGGGTTCTGGAAGCGTTCGAAGCAGATTGCCGCGATACTTTGCGTAAGCATCTAGATACGGCCACTTCCAACGGCCAGCCATTTGAATTTGAGGGAAAAATGCGACGCGACGATGGCTCCGAAACGATGTGTCAGGTCTCGGGCCGGGCGTATCGGGACGAGGCAGGAGAAGTCAGCCACGTCGTCGTGACTCTTACGAAGCTCGGTTGACTGCCGCATCCTTACCCGCGTCCACCGCCCGTTAACCATAAGGTAACGATTTCCGGCCGATAATGCCGTGTTCCCGAAAAGGTTGCGACGAGGGCTGCAAGATGTGGATTGGTGCGGATACGGAAGGTGCTGAAAATTCGAGTCAAATTGCGTTGTCGATCTTTCGCGACACAACCACCAACCAGTGGTTCGTAGACCGGGTCGAGTTCAATCTCGGCGCAACCCGCACGAAGACCAGTTTCGCTGTTCCTCAGCCGGTAGAGCAGGCGTTCACCCCCGCTTTTCTGGAACAGTTGAAACTGCACCTGCCCGCATCACATGACCGGGGGCTAATTGCGGATGCCGATGTCCATGTGCCAATCGCCCATCTCTCGCTTGTGGGGATCCGGGTCGCCGCGCAAACCGCCATCGACGGGATTCAAAAGGTCTGGGTCCGGTTCATGAGGGCCTTTGGTTCGGTGCAGGCGCTGCTCTTGCCGCGCCATCGAACGGAGCATGCTGCCGAGAATGCGCTCCACTCGGTGGCGGCGATGGCGCTGCTCGACCTGCTTTTGCCTTGTCTGGACATGCTGCGTTTCGAACTTCCCAAATCCTATGACGATGCCGGGCCGGTTGAACGGGTGCAGGCGCGGCTGGAGACCTTGCAGGAAAAGAGGCACGATCTGGAGTTCTACGTGGGCCTTTTCACCCGGTACCTCGCCCACCGGCCGGGTGTGGGTGAGTACACGGCAGCACAACAGTTGCCCCGAGAAACCCCGGAAGCCTTGAAGGGCCTCGGACTGCCGCTGGCCGCGCCGATACGCTAGTTTTTCAGCCTGCGCTTTCTGGGGGGTGACATCCGCCAGCGCCTGTGGATGCTGGGCCGCGAAATCCTACGGAAAGGCCCTGCCATGAATCGCCACTCGCCGAATTCGCCCGAAGCCCGCGACATCGCCTATCACCTGCACAGCTACACCAATGCCGAGCTGCATCAGGAGGTCGGCCCCACGGTGATCGAACGGGGCGAGGGCGTTCATGTTTTTGACAACCAAGGCAAGCGCTACGTCGAGGCGCTGGCCGGCCTGTGGTCGGTGGCTGTGGGTTTTGGCGAAGTGCGGCTGGTGAAGGCTGCCACCGAGCAGATGCAGAAGCTGCCTTACTACCAGACCTTCGCCCACCGCTCGCACGGCCCCGCGATTGATCTCGCCGAGAAGCTGGTGAGCCTTGCGCCGGTGCCAATGAGCAAGGCCTATTTCACAAACTCCGGCTCTGAGGCCAATGACACTGTGGTCAAGTTTCTCTGGTATCGCTCCAACGCGCTGGGCAAGCCGGAGAAGAAAAAGATCATCTCCCGTCTGCGCGGCTACCACGGCGTTACTGTGGCGTCGGCCTCGATGACGGGCCTGCCATATAACCACAAGAGCTTCGATCTTCCGCTGCCGCAGATCCTCCACACCACTTGCCCGCACTACTGGAAAGAAGGGCAGGACGGCGAGAGCGAAGAGGAGTTCGCCACTCGCTGCGCCGCAGATCTCGACGCGATGATCCAGGCCGAAGGCCCGGATACCATTGCCGCCTTCATCGGGGAGCCGGTGATGGGGGCAGGTGGCGTGGTGGTGCCGCCCAAAGGCTACTGGCAGAAGATCCAAGAGGTGCTGGCCAAGTATGACATCCTGCTGGTCGCTGACGAGGTGATCTGTGGCTTTGGCCGGACAGGCAACCTCTGGGGGAGTCAGACCTTTGATATCAAGCCCGATATCCTCGTGACCTCCAAGCAGATCACCTCCTCCTACTTCCCGCTCTCCGCCGTGCTGCTGAACGAACGCGCCTATGCGCCCATTCAGGACGAGTCGGGGCGGATCGGTACTCTGGGCCACGGTGTCACTGGCGCCGGCCATCCGGTCGGGGCCGCCGTGGCGCTCGAGAACATTGCGATCATTGAAGAGCGCGGGCTGGTCGCCAATGCCGCCAAACAGGGCGAGCCGCTGCGGGCCGGGCTGAAGAAACTGGCTGACGAGTTCGGCCTTGTGGGTGAAATGCGCGGCATCGGACTGATCGCGGCGCTGGAGATGGACCCGGCAAAGGCGAAGGAAGAAAAGCCGGTTGGCGCGCTCGGCACAGCGATGAACGTGGCGCTGATGAACCACGGCGTCATTGCCCGTAACCTTGGTGACACAATCGCCTTCTGCCCGCCGATGATCATCGATGAGGAAGGCGTGGCCGAGATTCTGACGGGCGTTGAAGCTGCGTTGAAAGATGTGAGCACCGAGCACGGCTAACGCCTCAAAGGGCGGTCAGGCGAGCATTGCTTTGGCCGCCCTCAGATCTTCAGTGAATTTCGCCTCGGCGGCAATCCGCGCTGGCTGGTCGGGCAGCCGTAGCAGATAGCTTGGATGGGTCGTCAGCAGAACCGGTGTGCCATCTTTCGTGGCCTCCACCGTCCCCCGCCGGGCGGTGATGTTCTTTGCCGACCCGGTCAGAGCCAGCGCGGCGGTAGCACCCATTGCGAGAAGCAATCGCGGCTTCACCCATTGCCGCTCGAGATCGAGCCACCATGAGCAAATCTCGACCTCCCCGGCGTCAGGGCGCTGGTGTATGCGGCGTTTGCCGCGTGGGGTGAACTTGAAGTGCTTCACCGCATTGGTGACGTAGACCTTCTCCAGCGGAAGACCGGCCTTTGCCGCGCAGGTACCGAAGAGCTGGCCAGCCGGCCCGACGAAGGGCTTGCCCGATAAGTCCTCGGCGTCGCCCGGTTGCTCACCAACCACCATCAGCGGCGCAGTCCAAGGGCCCTCTCCCGCGACAGCCTGAGTGGCGCGGCACCCGATCGGGCAGCGGGTGCAGGCATCGAGATGTTGCTTGAAGGTCTCGAGCGTCACACCCTCCGGCATCGGTGCACGGGTTGCGACGGCCTTAGCGGCGAAGGCGGGCGGGATGGAAGGCATCTTGGCATGCATCTCCGCCGCACGGGCCGGGGCGGTGCGGATCAAATCGGGGATAAGCCGCGCCTCAGGCAGGTTCTTCCAGTATTTCTTGGGCATCTCCGAGCGCATCGCCTCGGGCATCAGGCGCGCGGGGTTAAAGATGTTGGCGTAATAGGTCCGCCACAGCTCATGGCTGGCATCCTCGGGCGGGCGAGCGTCTGCCCGGGTTTCCTCAAACGACAGCTGGCCGGCGATGAAGCGGGCGGTCAGGTCAGGCGTGGCTATCACCCAGTCCATATCTCCGAACCGCTTGGCAAAGAAGGGCGCGGCGGCCTCGGTAATCGGGTTGTCGGGCTCGAACCAAGCGGCAAAGGCCCGGCGGTTTGCGCCGGGTTCGGTGACCTCATTGAAGCGGACAAACGCGTGCATCTTGTGGATGTCGCGGCCCACCTCCTTGCGCTGATGCAGGAGCTTGCGCAGCGCATCATCGGCTCGGTCGCCCCAGCGGATTTCGCCGCGACCGAGGCGGAGGACGAGCGCGTAGGCGCGGGCAAATCGCTCGGGGTCGCGATGGTACAGGCTGCTTTCGATATCGAAGAGCGCCTGCTTGGAGAGCCGGATTTCCACCGGGGCGCCGCGCGGCGCTTTGTCGGATGCAAACAGATCCTGCTCGCTGTCTTGTGTCCAGCGCACATGTTCCGCCCCTATCCCTTCAGCAGCGAGTCTCCTGGCCTCGCTGCGCCAGGCGGCGACCGACCCGATTTTTGGCAGGCGGACGGTGAGCATCAGAAGAGCGAGAGCTGCTCGGGCGGCGGGGCGAAGCGGGCGCGCAGGTTGGCGTCATCGGTTAGTCCACGGGGGGACCAGCCGGGGCAGGTGATGAAGGGCTTCGCGTTCTTCAGGTTGCAGCCGATCTTGAGGAGGTCGTCATAGCGAAGGGTGCGGTGCCGCCGGGCGGCGAGGATGCGTTTTACGCTGGTCGTGCCGAGGCCGGGTGTTCGCAGCAGGGCCTCACGAGAGGCGCGGTTGATGTCGACGGGAAAGGCCTCGCGGTGGTGCAGCGCCCAAGCGAGTTTGGGGTCGATCTCGAGGTCGAGCATGCCGGAGGCGGGGGCGATCTCATCCGCGGCGAAGCCGTAGAACCGCATCAGCCAGTCGGCCTGATAGAGACGGTGCTCGCGTTTCAGGGGCGGGCGGATGAGCGGGAGGGCCTTCGAGGCATCTGGGATGGGGGAGAAGGCGGAGTAGTACACACGGGACAGCTTGTAACTGGCATAGAGCGTGGAGGAGTTGACGAGGATGTCACTGTCTTTCGCCGCATCGGCGCCGACGATCATCTGGGTGCTCTGTCCGGCGGGCGCAAACCGGCCGCGGCGGCCTTTCCAACTTGGCTCTTTCGCGGCCTCCCGGCGGGCACGGACACCTGCCATGGCGGTGCGGATCTGCTGAGCGGATTTCTCAGGTGCGAGCGAGGTCAGGGCCTGCTCGGTGGGCAGCTCGACGTTGATCGAGAGCCGGTCGGCCCATTTGCCTGCCTCGTCGAGAAGTTCGGGCGAGGCATCGGGGATGGTTTTGAGGTGGATGTAACCGCGGAAGTTCTCCTGCTCCCGCAGGGTTCTAGCGATGCGAACCATGTCGGCCATCGTGTCATCGGGTGACTTGATGATGCCGGACGACAGGAAAAGCCCCTCGATGTAGTTGCGGCGGTAGAACTCGACGGTGAGATGCACGACCTCCTCCACCGAGAACCGCGCCCGTTCCACCCGGCTGCTGACCCGGTTTACGCAATAGGCGCAGTCGTAGATGCAGAAGTTCGTCATCAGGATCTTCAGCAGCGAGATGCAACGACCGTCGGGCGCGTAGGCATGGCAGATGCCCGCGCCGCCGGAGGAACCGAGGCCGTTGCCATCCTTGCTGTTGCGCTTCTCCCCGCCTGAGGAGGCGCAGGAGGCGTCGTATTTGGCGGCGTCCGCGAGGATCGCCAGCTTGTCTTGAAGCGTGCGTTTGACCATGATGTTCTGTATATGTTCCTATCCCGGAACATGCCAGTCACAGGGTCGGGAGGGCAATGCAGAAAGACATAGCCGGGGCAGGTGGGCCGCCCGCCCCGGCGGGCAAGATCAGCCTTGGTCGCCCTCGGCCATGACCATCCAGCGGATGCCGAAGCGGTCAGTCAGGGTGCCGAAGAGCGGGGTCCAGAACATTGGCATCAGCGGCATGCGCACTTCGCCGCCTTCGGCGAGGGCCTCGAAAGCCGCGCGGGTTGTGGCCTCGTCGGGGAGGGTTGCGGCCATGGAGCAGCCGGCCATGGGGATGAATTCTCCCATCATGTCGTCGGACCCGTAGACGAGGCTTTCGCCGATTTTCATGCTGCCGTGC
This sequence comes from Vannielia litorea, assembly GCF_019801175.1. Lineage (NCBI taxonomy): Bacteria > Pseudomonadati > Pseudomonadota > Alphaproteobacteria > Rhodobacterales > Paracoccaceae > Vannielia > Vannielia litorea. The sequence goes on along the minus strand of NZ_JAHVJR010000001.1, from coordinate 2,438,878 downwards.
ATCACCGCGTCGGCGGGGATGTCGGGCATCTGGGCCTTGTCCGCTTCGGGCAGGTTTGCGTAGGTCATCAGGTCCGGGGCGGGGGAGCCGAATACTTTTGCATAGGTTTCAAAGGCTTCGCGGCAGGTGCCTTTGAAGAAGAGATAGGGGGTGGCTTCCATGTCGGGTCTCCTTTGTGAGTTGATATCAACATAAAAGAGCGATCGACGGAGGGTCAACCCTGATGCGATCCCGCGTCAGCCTGTGGGCGGCTCCGCGCCTGTAGGGGTGCACCGCCCGGCGAAATTGGCCAGCTCAACCCCGATGCGCGTGTCGCCGCTCTGAGTGCGCAGATGCGCGAAGAAGGGCGCGTAGGCCTGCGCGTCGCGGCGGGCGTGTTCGCAGAAGTAGCGGTCGATGATGGCGGTGTCACAGAGGCCCGCGCTCTCGCAGAAGCTGACCTGGCTGTAAAAACTGTCGAGCACCAGAAGCGGCTCGCGGATCGGCTCGGCGGCGCCGGTGCGGAACACCGAGGCTTGCAACATGGCTGCATAGTTGCGCGGCGTCATCTGCTGGCCGCGCATCATGGCCACCAGCTCAGGCTGACCGGCCCAGAAATCATAGAGCGACTGCCGCGTGCCGAGCAGCGGGTCTTCGGTATAGGCGTTGATATAGGTGATCGCCCGCTCGCGGTTCTCGGCCTTGGTGGCCTGATCCTGATCGTAGAAGAACTTCGCCATACCGGCCACGGCCACCACGAGGGTGAAGATATGAGCCAGCGTGTCGATATCCATCTCGGGCTTGAAGAACCGGCGGATGCGCGAGCGAGGCGGGGCAGCCTCTTCAGCGGGGTTCGACATTGCAGCGCTCCGGGTAGAAGGCGAGCAGCCCAGCCTCTTGCGGAATCTCCAGCTTGGCGAGGCAGGCAAAATCCTGCGCCGAAAGCGCGACCACCGCATCGGGCGCTTCCGTGCCGTCGAAGAGCGAAATGTCGGGCGTGGAGAACTGCGCGGCATCCGGCGCCGGGGCGGGGCTGCCATTGCCACAGTCGGCCAGCGTGACAAAGGCGGTCTGGCCCTCGGCTGGCGCGTAGGTCTCTGCATTGTCGCGCAGGCAGGTCAGTTGCGGCGCGGTGAGCAGGAAAAAGAAGGTTTCGTCCTGTTGCGCGGCGGCGGGCGCAGCAGCCAGCAGGGCGAGGGCGAGGATCGGGCGAAGCATGTGGACGGTCTTGGCCTTGCTTGGGCTTGTTGGCTGTTTCACCCGTTCTAAGCCGCAGGGCCGTGGGCGCAAGCGGCAAGCGGCCATTGCCCTCCCGCGCGGCCCGCCGTAGAAGGCGGCTCGGACAATCGGAGGCAAGGCAATGGGCTTCAAGACCGGTATCGTGGGGCTGCCCAACGTGGGCAAATCGACGCTCTTCAACGCGCTTACCCGCACGGCGGCGGCGCAGGCGGCGAACTTTCCGTTCTGCACTATCGAGCCCAACGTGGGCGAAGTGGCGGTGCCGGATGACCGGCTGGACAAACTCGCCGCGATTGCGAGCTCCAAGCAAATCATCCCGACGCGGATGACCTTTGTTGATATCGCCGGGCTGGTGAAGGGCGCGAGCAAGGGAGAAGGGCTGGGCAACCAGTTTCTGGCCAACATCCGCGAGTGCGATGCGGTGGCTCATGTGCTGCGCTGCTTTGAGGATGGCGATGTGACCCACGTCGAAGGCCGGGTGGACCCGGTGGCCGATGCCGAGACCATCGAGACCGAGTTGATGCTGGCCGACCTCGAGAGCATCGAGAAGCGCCGCGCCGGTCTGGTGCGCAAGCTCAAGGGCAACGACAAGGAAGCCGCCCTGCAGGATCGCCTGCTCGCCGAGGCTCAGGCGGCGCTGGAAGACGGCAAACCGGCGCGCTCGGTTGAGGTTTCCGACGAAGACGCACGGGCATGGCGGCAGCTTCAGCTGCTCACCACCAAGCCGATCCTCTATGTGTGCAACGTGGCCGAGGATGAGGCGGCCACTGGCAACGCGCATTCCGAGGCGGTGGCGAAGATGGCCGCCGAACAGGGCGCTGCTGCGGTGGTGATCTCTGCGAAGATCGAAGAAGAGATTAGCCAGCTCGATGCCGAAGAGGCCGAGATGTTCCTCGAGGAACTGGGCCTGAAAGAAGCCGGCCTGTCGCGGCTGATCAAGGCGGGTTACGAGCTGCTGCACCTGCAAACCTATTTTACCGTCGGCCCCAAGGAAGCCCGCGCCTGGACGATCCCGGAGGGCACCTCTGCCCCGCGCGCGGCGGGCGTGATCCATGGCGACTTCGAAAAAGGGTTCATCCGGGCCGAAACGATCGCCTACGCTGATTACATAGCCGGAAATGGTGAACAGGGCGCTAAGGAGGCGGGCAAGATGCGCGCCGAGGGCAAAGCCTATGTTGTGCAGGACGGCGACGTGCTGCATTTTCTCCATTCCGGCTGACCGGAGCTGCCTTGGGGCATCACCGCCTCGGGCAGTCACGTGACTGAACCGAAGGACCCTTGTTGATGACCCGTCTCCTCCCGCTGCTCACCGCCGCCGCGCTGCTCTCGGCCTGTTCGACCGATGCCGTCGTGAACACCGCATTCCCGGACCGTGAGCGCTTTGCTTTTCAGAACAGCGAGGGTGAGCGGAGTGTGTATCTCTGCGCCCCGGGGGCGGATGCCAAGGCGCGGGCGGCCAAGGCACATGGGTATACAGAGGCGCGGCTCGGCAAGGTGGCGGACTGGGCGGCGAACCACATCGTCAACGGGACGGCCACCAGCGCCCAGATTTCGCGGCGGATCAACTCCGAGGCGGAAGCGACCGTGGAAGAGACTGAGAAACGCTACAAGTGCCTGTTGATCGACGCAGAGTGATGGCTGCCCTCACCTGCTGACGGGCAGGTGGTGATTTGGGGTTCAAGCCCTCGCGAAACCTCGCCACAGTTGGCGGGAGTTTCAGCGAGGGAGCCCCACCATGCCCAACCCCTTTTTCCAGCCCGTTTCGGGCTTTGAGTTGCCGCGTTTTGCGGGCATTCCGACCTTCATGCGGTTGCCGCACGTTCCGCTGGACGATCCGCGCCTCGCGGAGGTCGAGATCGGGCTGATCGGGGTGCCGTGGGACTCCGGCACCACCAACCGGCCCGGCCCGCGCCACGGGCCGCGTTCGTTGCGGGATGCCTCCACCATGATCCGGGCGGAAAACGGGGCGACGGGCGTGCGGCCCTATGAGCTGGTGAACTGCGCCGATCTGGGGGATGTCGCGCCCAACCCGGCGGATATTGCCGATACGATGGACCGGATAACCTCGTTCTATTCCAAGGTGTTGGACGCCGGGGTGATCCCGCTGACGGCGGGGGGCGACCATCTGACCTCGCTGCCCGTGCTCCGTGCCGTGGCGGCGAATGACCCGGTCGGGATGGTGCATTTTGACAGCCACACCGACCTCTACCACTCCTACTTCGGCGGCACGATGTACACCCACGGCACCCCGTTCCGGCGGGCGGTGGAGGAGGGGCTGCTGGAGCCGGAGCGGGTCGTGCAGATCGGCATTCGCGGCACAGCCTATGACAGCGAGGACAAGGATTTTGCCAAGGCGGTCGGTATCCGCCTGATCCCGATCGAGGAATTCCATGCCCGCGGCGTGGATGACTTGATGGCCGAGGCGCGCGAGATCGTAGGGGAGGGGCCGACCTATGTGAGCTATGATATCGACTTCATCGACCCGGCCTATGCCCCGGGCACCGGCACGCCGGAGGTGGGCGGGCCGAACAGCTATCAGGCGCTTCAGGTTGTACGGGCCCTGCGCGGGCTGAACGTGGTGGCCGCAGATATGGTCGAGGTGTCCCCGCCCTTCGATGTGGGCGGCGCAACGGCCTACCTCGGGATGTCGGTTATGTTCGAATTGCTTTGCGTGATGGCGGAATCCGCGTCTGGCGGGGCCGATGCTTAATTTCCGGAGAAAACCGAACGATTTCAGGCGTTAACCGTAAATCTGCAACATGCACAAGTGATGCACAACTGATGCACATCCCATGCATACGCGATAGTGGTGATCGTGGTTAAGTTAACGCAACGTCCCGCGCAACGGACCGCCTGAGGCCCGCATTCGAACCGCACCGGAGGAGACCGCCCATGCCGATCATTCGTGACCTTGAGGCCCTCACGCCTGCCGTGCTCGAGGTGATGGCCCAGACCCGGGAGCCGCGTCTCAGGGAGATCATGGAAAGCCTCGTGCGGCACCTCCACGGCTTCGTGCGGGAGACCGGGCTGACGGAGGAGGAGTTCCGGGCGGCCACCGCGATCCTCAACACGATGGGCCAGCAGACCACCGACAGCCACAACGAGTTCGTGCTGATGGCCGGGTCGCTCGGCGTGTCGTCCCTCGTCTGCCTTCAGAACAACGGCGACGGCGGGACGACGGAAACGACGCAATCCCTGCTCGGTCCGTTCTGGCGGCTGAATCACCCGGAGACGGAGCAGGGCGCCTCGATCGTGCGCTCCAGCACGCCGGGGCCGGCGATGTTCGTGGAGTTTGCCTTCACCGATGCCGAGGGTGCGCCGGTGGAGGGGCTGGAGGTGGATGTCTGGCATGCCTCGCCGGTCGGGCTCTACGAGAACCAGGACGCCGATCAGGCGCCCTATAATCTGCGCGGCAAGTTCCGCACCGGGACCGATGGCATGGTGCACTTCCGCTCGGTCCGGCCCATCGGCTACCCGATCCCGACCGACACGACCGTGGGCCGGCTGCTGGAGGTGCAGGGCCGCCACCCGATGCGCCCCGCCCATGTGCACGTGCTGGCCTTCAAGGAAGGCTTCAAGACCCTGATCTCACAGATCTACGTGGATGACACCGAGTGGCTGAGCACGGATGTGCAGTTCGGCGTGACCGAGGCGCTGATCGGCAAGCTGGAGCGGCACGAGGGGCCACACCCCGAGGCAGACGGTCCAGGCGAGTGGTTCTCGCTGACCCATCGCTTTGTCTTGCAGAAAGGCGAGGCCCGGCTGCCGGTGCCGCCGATCAAGTAGCGCGATTTCACCCTTGCCCCCCGCAGCCTTGGCCGATAAACCCGCCGGCGGAGACGTGGCCGAGTGGTCGAAGGCGCTCCCCTGCTAAGGGAGTAGGCGGGAAACCGTCTCGAGGGTTCGAATCCCTTCGTCTCCGCCACCAAACTCAACGTAGCTGGCTTGGTTTGTTCACGAAACCCGGACGAGCTCTGGGCCTGGATCCGCTACTCGGATTGAAGCTCTTCTCGCCGAGTGTTCCGGACCGCTGACCTCAGTCTGCACTGGGCACTCGCGCGGGGTGCCGCCTTCCCAACTTCCGGCGTCACAGACCGTGGAGACGCCCGGCTGATCGAAGTCGAAGAGTAGCAGATTACCCAGCGGAAACCTCTGTGTGCGTTGCAAAATGCTCGGAATGAGCGGAAGTCCGCAACTCCGCTGTGGTTACTTTATCACACTACTTGAGCGCGATAATTGTGATGGTGACGGCCCTGTTTTCGGGGGGCGGAGACAGGTAGTGTCTGGTCTGCTGGATAGGGTGTGCAATCTGGGAGGGTATCTTGCCGGTCTCGTTCGGTTGGTTGAAGTCTGCCTGCGTGGCAGCTGGTGTGGTTCTGGGGTCGGTTTCGGGCGCGCTTGCCACGACTTTCACGATGACAGTGCCGGGTGCCGGCATTCCGTTGCCGTCAGTTTACCCCGAGGCGGGCGGTGTCGCCATTGTCATGGTTGGCGTGAACGGCAACATCTATTACCAGTTCTCCGACCCGGACGGGGCCTTTGTGGGGTTCCAGAACAACGGCCAGCCAGCGGCCTTCAGGGGCAATCCGTTCACCATCAACAACCCGATTCCGCTCGATTGCGGCATTCGCTCCTGCACCAATTACTTCGGTGGGTCGATTGCGCAGGTCTACATCCGCTTTTCGGCCTATGACGGCGACACCCAGCCCGGCGGCTTTGACCAGAATGACATCAGTCTCATCCTGAACGGCACCAACGTGGGCAGCTGGTCGGGGCTGACGACCGAGATCACCAACAATGCGGGCACCACGAGCTTTGGCTTTGCCACCGGCTTCGGCAACAACACCTTCAACACCGGCTGGTTCAGCTCGACCAACCAGACCCTGCTGAACAACATCCTCACCAGCGGCCAGACCAGCACGCAGGTGTTCGACCGTGACCCCAACGACAACTATTGGGACTTCACCCGCGGCAACAGCCTTGGCGACGAGGGGCTACGGACCATCGCGCCGGGCTACGAGTTCGAGAAGACGGCGGACAAGACCGAGTTCACCGCCGTGGGCGAGGTGATCACCTATACCTACGAAGTGACCAATATCGGGTCGGTGAACATCAACAACCTCACGGTGACCGACGACAAGATCCCGAATGTCACCTGTGACACCACCACGATCAACCAGACCACCGGCGGCGGGCAAGAAGAGGTGGCCACATGCACTGGCACCTATGTGGTCACGCAGCAGGACTATGATGCGCAGGAGGTGGTGAACATCGCGCGGGCGCAGGGTGACCCTGAATACGGCTCGCTCGGTGCGGTGACCGATACGTGGACGGCCACCGGCCCTGCAACGCTCGCTCCCTCGCTCGATATCGAGAAGTCGGCCAGCGTTGGCAGCTTTTCAACGGTGGGGGAGGTCATCACCTACACCTATGTGGTGACCAACGATGGCGATGCCACGGTCAGCAACATCGCGGTGACCGATGACCGGATCCCCGGCACGATCTGCACCATCGCCAGCCTCGTGCCGCAGGCACCGAACAATACGCAGAGCTGCACCGCGCAATACACGGTGACACAGGCCGATATCGACGCCTTCATCAACAGCGGCACCCAGCTGACCAACGAGGCCGAGGCCGAGGGGCGAGACCCGAATGGTGCCATCGTCACCAGCCCGGTCGATATCGTTTCGCTCAACGGCCCTGCGGCGACGCCGACGCTGACCATCGCCAAATCGGCGCTGCAGGCGAATTTCGATGCGGTCGATGACCTGATCCAGTTCGAGATTGCGATCACCAACACCGGCAACGTCACGTGGCCCGCTGCGCCGACGATCGCCGACGAACTGGTGAGCGATGCGGTGACCTGCCCGGCCGGCCCGGTGGCGCCGGGGGCGTCGATCACCTGCACGGCAGATTACCGGATCCAGCAGGAAGACCTCGATGCCGAGGAGGTGGAGAACATCGCCGAGGCCAGCATCACCGTGGGCGGCGTGACCGAGACGGGGCAAGCCGATGTGACCGTGCCTGCCGTGGTGACCACCGGCCTAGAGATTCTGAAGCGCCAGCCTGCGGGCGACGCGACCACCTTCGACGCGGTCGATGAGGGGCTGAACTACGAATACGTGCTGAGCAACACCGGCAATGTTACCCTGCTGACACCCACCATCACCGACGACAAGGTGAGCGTGAGCTGTGCCGACGCAAGCATCCCGCCCGGCGGGTCGATCACCTGTACCTCGGATGCGCCATACCTTGTGACGCAGGAAGATATCGACGCGGGCGAGGTGACCAACACTGCCTCCGCCGAGGCCGCGACCGCGCAGGGCGCGCCGGTGGAGAGCGACGAGACGAGCCTGACCATCAACGCCGATCAACAGCCTGAGATCACCCTCGCCAAGACCGCCGAGGCGGTGGACCCGGCGGATTACGCTCCGGGCCTGTCGGTGACCTATACCTACGAGATCACCAACTCCGGCAACGTGACCTTCACCGACCCGATCGAGGTGACGGATGACAAGTTCCCCGGCCCGATCGACTGCGGCAGCGCCCCGCTTGCGCCCGGCGCGTCGCGGACCTGTCAGGCGATCTATACCGTCACGCCGGCCGACTTTACCGCCGGCTCGGTGACCAACACCGCCACGGCGAGCGATGGCACGACGACCTCCAACTCCGACACGGCGACCGTGCCGCAGGATGGCACGCCCGGCATCACGCTGGTGAAAACGCCGCAGCCTGGCGCCACCTTCGACGAGACGACCGACAGCATCACCTACGACTTCGAGGTGACGAACACAGGCGAAACGCTCTTCGTGCTCGCGCTGCAGAACTTCTCGATCGACGATCCGAAGATCCCGTCGATCACCTGCCCGGCCGTGCCTGTGCAGCTTGCGCCCGGTGAGTCGATCACCTGTACCGGCACCTACAGCCCGATCACACAGGCCGAGGTGGATGCGGGCGAGGTGGTGAACACAGCGACCGCCAGCATCGACACGCCAGCAGGCCGCCTGACCTCGCCCAGCTCCACCGCCACGGTTGAGGCCGATATCACCCCCGAGATGAGCCTCACCAAGACCGGCCCTGCCAGCTTTGGTGCGGTCGGCAGCACGGTGACTTACACCTTCGAGATCACCAACGAGACGGCGCAGACGATCTCTTCGGCGAGCGTGACCGACCCGAAGATTCCGGGCCTTGTGTGCAGCTTTACCGATATTCCGCCCAATGGCGTGGTCTCCTGCCAGGGCGACTACGTGGTGACGCAGGCCGATCTCGACAGCGGCCAGATCGACAACACCGCCAGCGCCACCGGCCTTGCCCCCACGGGCGAGAGCTTGAGCGCCACGGCGAGCGAGACGGTCATCGCCGACCCGGCGGCGCAGGTGCGCGCCCTTTCGCTGGACAAGACAGCCAACCTCGACCCCTTCGCGGCTGTGGGCGATGTGGTGACCTACAGCTTTGCCGTGACCAACACGGGCACCGTGACCCTAAGCGACATCGTCGTGGACGACACGCTGCTGGGCTACAGCTGCACCATCGCCACCCTTGCCGTGACCGCGACCGACGATACCACCTGCTCGACCACCTACACGATCACGCAGGCCGACATCGACCGGGGCTCGGTGGAGAACACCGCCACTGCGACCATTCCGGGCGAAGCGCCGGTGCCCAGCACCTCCACCATCACTGGCCCCGCACGCAACGCGGCCTTCACCATCGAGAAATCCGCCAGCGATGACACCGAGGTGGCCGAGGGCACGGTGGTGACCTACAGCCACGTGGTCACCAACACCGGCAATGTCACGCTCGAAGATGTGACGCTGACTGACACGCACACCAGCGCCTCGGGCACCACTGGGCTGGCCTTTGTGCCCTCCAACGTCGTCGCCCTGCTGGAGCCGGGCGACAGTGTGACGTTGACCACGAGTTACACCGTCACGCAGGACGATATCGACGCCGGCAATGACCTGACCAACACCGTCAACGGCTCGGCGACCGCACCGGCTGGTGTGACCGACCCCGTTGCCAGTGATGACGAGGTGGTGGACCTCGAAGATGCCGCCCCGGCCTTCAGCGTGGTGAAGACCGAGGATGACGGCAACGGAAGCTACGGCAACCTGCCTGCGACTGAGGTTTTCACCTTCGAAGTGTTCAATGATGGCAACGTGACCCTTTCGGGCCTGACCATCGAAGACAGCCTCGTTCCCGGCGAGCCGGGCTGCGTGTTGCCCGACATCGCGCCGGGCACCAGTGTGAGTCAGTGCCTGAACGGCGACCCGCTGGCGGTGACCTACACGATCACCCAGGGCGACATTGACCGTGGCTCGCTGATCAACACCGTGACGGTGACCGATGGCACGCTGACGGCGACTGACAGCGTGACCCTCTCCGGCCCCTCGCAGGCCCCCGCGATCTCGATGGTGAAGACGCCGACCTCGGGTGCGAACTTTACCGATGTGGGCGACCTGATCACCTATGACTACGTGATCACCAACGAGGGCAACGTGACCCTCACCGGCCCGTTCAGCGTGGCCGATGACAAGACGACCGTAAGCTGCCCGGTCACCCCTGCTTCGGGTGTGACCGTGAGCGCGCCCGGCAACACGCTGACCTGTACTGCCTCCTATGCGGTGACACAGGCGGATCTGGATGCGGGGCAGGTGACCAACCTTGCCACCGCCAATGTGACCCAGTCGGTCACGCCCGGTGGCAGCGTTTCGGTGACGTCGGCGCAGGAAAGCGCGACCGTGCTTGCCGATCAGGGCCCCGAGCTTTCGATCGACAAGCGGATCACGCCGAGTACGCCCAGCACCTTCCGCGACGTGGGCGACGAGGTGAGCTACGACTTCATCGTCACCAACAGCGGCAACGTCACCATCCCCGGCCCGATCACCGTGGATGACGACCAGATCGGAACGGGCCTCGCATGTGCCGCCGGGCCGCTTGCGCCCGGTGCCAGCGTGACCTGCACCCACACTTGGACGGCGGATCAGCCTGCCATCGACGCGGGCCAGATCACCAACACCGCCAGCCCGGTGGCCACCTTCGGCGGCGTGCCGGTGCCTGCGGGCAGTGACAGCGTGACTGCGCTGGCCGTGCAGCAGCCCGAACTGCTGATGGAGAAGACCTTCGTTTCGATCACGAACAACACCTTCACCGTCAACGAGGTGATTACCTACGAGTACCGGGTCGAGAACACCGGGAACACGACCATCACCACCGAGCCGGTGGTGTCGGACAACGTGATCACCAATCCCGCCGACATCAGCCTCACGACTCCGGCGACCTTCCCGGCGGGCGGCCTGCTGCCGGGCGAAGTGCTGGTTTATACCGGCACCTACACGGTGACGGTCAATGATGTGGAGCTTGGCTCGGTTACCAACACCGCCACCGCCAGCAGCGATGGCACCACCTCCAACCCCTCTTCGGTGACGACCCCGGAGGATGTGGACCCGGCGCTGACCATCGAAAAGACCGCGCTTCAGACGACCTTCTCGGCGCTGAACGACCCGATCGAGTACACCTACACTGTCACCAACTCTTCGGAGGGCAACGGCCTCATTCGCCCGGCCATTCCCGAGCCGATCACGGTGGAGGATGACAAGTTTGCCGCCACCATCAGCTGCGCGGCCACCGATCTTGGCGTGCTGGACCCGGACGAGACCACCACCTGCACGGCAACCTACTTCATCACTCAGGAAGACCTGGACGCGGGCGAAGTGACCAACTCCGCCGTGGCAGAGGCCACCTATGGCCCGCCGGGCAACCAGACACAGGTGCTTTCACCTGCCGACAGCGTGACCGTCACCGGCGAGCAGCTGCCCGCCCTGACCACCGCAAAGGCCGTGATCGCAGGCCCGAACCCGGCGGCTGCGGGAGATGAGCTGACCTATCAGATCACCACCGAGAACACCGGCAACCAGACGCTTTCGGGCGTCGAGATCACCGATGCCCGGATTCCGGCGCTGACCTGCACGGTCAATGCTGCGCCTGCCGCGGCGCCGGTGACGCTGGAGGTGGGGCAATCGCTTGTCTGCGAGGGCACCTACACGGTGACGCAGGAGGATATCGACGCGCAGGAGCTGGAAAACACCGCTGATGTCGCCGCCACCAACCCGGAAGGCACCCCGGTGACGGACAGCGCCACCACCACGCACCCGCTGGAGGCCTTTGACCCCGAGGTGACGGTGATCAAGGACCTGCGCGACACCGAACCGGATGCTGCCTTCTCTGCCGTGGGGCAGGAGGTTGTTTACCTCATCACGGTGCAGAACACCGGCAACATCACCCTCGACACCATCGACGTGACCGACAGCCTCGTGCCCGGCACCTGCACTGTTGGCCCGCTGGCGCCCGGTGAGGAGGATGCGACCTGCGAGTTCACCTACACGGTGGTGCAGGCCGACATCGACCGCGGTTTCATCGACAACACCGCCAGCGCCGAGGCCCAGCCCGCCACGCCGGACAGCGACCCGGTGACCGGGGAAGACACGCTCACCGGCGACGGCCCCGAGCAGGAGCCGGAGTTTGCACTGAACAAGGTGGCCGATCTCGCCAGCTTCAGCGCCGTGGGTGAGGTGATTACTTATACCTACACGGTTGCGAACACCGGCAACGTGACGCTGACCGATGCGCCGACCGTCACCGATGACCGGATCGCGACGGTCACCTGTGAGCCTATGCCTGTGGATGGCCTGCTGCCGGGCGAGTTCATCGAGTGCACCGGGACCGATACAGTCACGCAGGATGACCTCGACGCAGGTGATATCACCAACGTGGCTTCGGTCTCCTCGCCACAGGCGCCGTTTGACCCGGCCAACCCCGGCAATGCGGGCGCGACCGAGACGGTGCCTGCGGTGCAGACCCCTGCGGTGACCATCGAGAAGGTGGCCGATGACGCGACCGAGGTGGTCGTGGGGCAAGTGGTGACCTACAACTACACGGTCACCAACACCGGCAACGTCCGCCTGACGGACGTGACCCTGACCGATGCCCACACCAGCGCCAGCGGCACCGCCGCGCTCACCATCGAAAGCGGTGGCGTGATCGCCACGCTGGAGCCGGGTGTGCCGGTGACCCTGACATCGACCTACGAGGTGACGCAGGCCGATATCGACGCGGGCAATGACCTGACCAACACCGTCAGCCTCACCGCCGACAGCCCCGATGGTAGCACGCCCACCGCCAGTGATGACGAGGTGGTCACCGTTGCGCCGGACGTACCGGAGCTGGAGGTGATCAAGCAGGTGCAGGGCACGCCCGGCACCACGCTTGGCAGTACCGTCACCTTCGAGATCACGGTGGAGAATACCGGCAACGTGACCCTGACAGGCCTGACACTGGACGACAGGCTGCGGCGGCAGGATGCGACCGACATCACCCCTGCGCCCACGCCGGTGCTTGCAGCGGGTGACGGCGCAGAGCTGTCTCCCGGCGAGATCTGGACCTACGAGGTCAGCCATGTGCTGACCCAGGAGGATATCGACGCGGGCGGGCTGGTGAACTCGGCCACCGCCACCGGCACCGCGCCGGATGGCGACCCGGTGAGCGACGTGTCCGACAACGGCGCCGGCAACGGCAGCAGCCCCACGCCCTTTGCCATCCCCGAAACGCCAGCGGTGGAAACGCTGAAAGAGGTGACGATCCCGGCGGAAGAGGTCGGCGAGGTGGTGACCTTTACCATCACCGTGGAGAACACCGGGAACGTGACCCTCACCGATGTTGCGGTGACGGATGATGGCCTTACTCGGCTCGACAGCACCCCGCTGACGCTGGCCTCCGGTCCGACCTTTGCAGGTGCCACGCTGGGCTCCGGCCCGGGCACACTTCAGGTGGGCGAGGTGGCGAGCTACACCGCGACCTACGTGCTGACGCAGGACGACATTGACGCGGGCGGCGTGCAGAATGTGGCCACCGGCTCGGCGACCTCGCCGGGCGGGGCAGGGGTGGACGACCCGACAGACACGCCTGCAGTGAACGAGATCGCTCCGGCCCCCGCCATCGACATGAGCAAGGCGCTCGCCGCGGGCGGGCCGACCTTTGATGCCGTGGGCGACGTGTTGGACTACGAGTTCACCGTCGAGAACACCGGCAACATCACCCTGACCGACCAGATCGTGATCGACGACCCGCTCATTACCGATGCGGGTGGCACGATCTCCTGCCCGGTGCCGCCCTATGCACCGGGCGCCGTGGTTGTCTGCACCGGCAGCTATACCGTCACGCAGGACGACATCGACGCGGGCGAGGTGCTCAACAGCGCCACCGCCAGCGCGGGCGATGCCGATCCGGTGACCGATGACGAAACGGTTCCGGCCCAGCAATTGCCTGCCGTGACGGTCGACAAGGTGGCCGAGGAGCTGCCTTCGGAGGAGTTCGTTACCGGGCGCGAGGTGAGTTACACCTACACGGTTGAGAACACCGGCAATGTGACGCTGACCGAGCCGGTCGCCATCTCTGACAACCTGATCCCCGATGTGACCTGTCCGGCGCTGCCCGCAGGCGGGCTTGCCCCCGGCGCGACGCTGGAATGCAACGGCACCTACACGATCACCTCGGAAGATGTGGAACTGGCCAGCACCACCAACCTTGCCACCGCGAGCAGCGGCGGCACGGACTCGCCGCAGGTGTCGGAGACCATTCCGCTCGACGGCACACCGGCGCTGACCATCGTGAAAGACCTCGGCTCCGTCACCGATGCGGGCGGCGCCCCGCGTGCGGGCGACCAGTTTGCCGAGGTGGGCGACCTGATCACCTACAACTTCACCGTGACCAACACCGGCACCGTGGCCTTTGCCAGACCGGTGGATGTGTATGACGACCACTTCCCCGATCCGATTGCCTGTTTCATCCCCGACCCGGCCACCAACCCCGACCTGATCGCGGGTGAAGTGGCCGAGTGTTCGGCGGTTTACGAGGTGACGCAGGAGGATCTCGACGCGGGTGAAGTGTTGAACTCGGCCTATGCGCAAACCGAATACGGCTCGATCCCGACCATCGTGACCAGCCCGCCCGAAACGGAGCTGACCGAGGCGGCGACCGATCCGCAGATCGAGATCCTGAAGGAGGTCGACAGCGCCAGCTACACCCAGCCGGGTGACGTGCTGACCTATACCTTCACGGTCACCAACACCGGCAACCAGACCCTCAGCAGCATCGAAGTGACCGACCCGCTGCTGGCCGATCTGGACTGCAGCTTTGCAAGCCTCGCACCCGGCGCGGCAGAGAGCTGCACCGGCACGCTGACCATCACCCAAGAAGAGATGGACGCGGGGCAGGTGGAAAACGTGGCCTCGGTTGAGGCGATCACACCGCAGGGCGGCGGGGTGGAGGACACCAGCGATCCGGTTGTTTCCACTGCGCCCGCAGTGCCGAGCGAGCTGGTGCTGGTGAAGTCCGCCACGCCCGACCCCTTCGGCGGCGTCGGCAGCTCCATCACCTACGGCTTCGCGCTCACCAACAACGGCCCCTTCACGTTGGAAGACGTTACGGTGACAGACCCGCTGGTGCCGGGCTTCAGCTGCACCGTGGCCAGCATCGCGGTGGGCGAGACCAACAGCTCGAGCTGCACCATGCCCTACACCGTCACGCAGGATGACGTGGATGCAGGCGAGATCACCAACAGCGCCTCGGCCACGGGCACCACGACTACGGGACAGACCTCGGAAGCCGAGGACGAGATCACCACGCCAGGCCCCAATGCGGCCCCGGCGATTGACGTGATCAAGACGGCCATCGTGCCCGCCACCACGGTGGGCTCGGTCGTGACTTACGAACTGGCGGTGGAGAACACTGGCAACGTGACGCTCGATATATCGGGCATCAGTGACGAGATGGAGCGGATCGCGACCGGTCGACCGACCTTCCTGACCACGCCGTTCGTCTATGCCTTTGGCGATGCCGACACCGACGATCTGCTCGATGTGGGCAAGATCTGGGTCTACACGGCGACCTACGAGATCACCCAGACCGATGTGAACGCGGGCGGAGTCTCCAACACCGCCACGGTCACGGCGACCGACCCGAACGGCACGCCGGTCACCGGTGTTTCGGATGACGGGGTGGACGGCAACGGCGACGCAAACCCGACGCTGGTGGAGATCATCGCCGAGCCGGTGCTGGACGTGGTCAAATCCATCTCGCAGGCGGGGGCCGTGGCCGGCGACGAGGTGATCTTCCTTATCGAAGCCTTCAACCGGGGCAACGTGAGCATCCTCAATGCCGTGACGAGTGACGTGCTGACACGGCGTGACGGCACCGACATCAGCGCCGGGGTTTCGGCGCCGGTACGGGTGGGGCCGAATGCCACCGCCCAGACCATCGAACCCGGCCAAAGCTGGCAGTGGGAGGTGAGCTACACGCTGACGCAGGAAGATGTGGACGCAGGCGGTATCTCGAACCTCGCGACGGTTGATGCCGAGGGGCCGCAGGGCGACCCTGTGAGCGATGTCTCGCGCGACGATGATCCGGGCGATGGAAACCCGGCCTTAGACCCGACTGAGCTGGTGATCCAGGCCGCGCCGGGCATCGAGACGGTGAAGACGGTCATCGCCGGTGCGCCAACGGCGGCGGGCGACAGCGTGACCTTTGAAATTGTGGCGACCAACACCGGCAACGTGACCCTCTCGGGCGTGACGCTGGAAGACACGCTGACCAACCTCGACGGCACCGTGCTCACACCGGATAGCATCAGCCCCGCGCTGGATGCGGGTGGCGATATCGGGCCGGATGAGAGCACGAGCTGGCAGGTGGCATATACGCTCACGCAGGAGGATGTGGACGCAGGCGGTATCGAGAACACGGCCACCGCGACGGGCACCAACCCCGGCGGCCTGCCAGTATCGGATGTGTCGGACGATGGCGATGATGGCGATGGCAATGCGCTGAACGATCCGACGCAGGTGATCGTGGCGCCCGACAACACGCTGAACGTTGAAAAGACGGCCTCCACGCCTGAGCGGGTGGCGGGCAGCCTGTTCCGCGTGACCTTCACCATCACGGTCGAGAACGCGGGCAACGTGACACAGGAGAACGTGCAGGTTTCGGACGATCTTGCTGCATGGGTCGTGCCTGCCGAACTTTCGAGCGTGACGGTGCCCGCCGTGTCCGGCTTCGAGGCGGCCAGCCCCAACACCGGGTTCGACGGTTCGGGCGAAACAGCCACGCTGGCCCCCGGAGCGGTGCTGCTGCCCGGCCAGACCGGGACGGTGACCTTTACAGTCGAGTTTGACATTGCGGATGGCAGCCCGGCTCAGGATAACGTGGCAGAGGTCACGACCGATCGTCTGACGGTGCCGGTGACGGCGGCGGCGGGCATCCCGGGGCTGGAAGAGGAGCCGGACCTGCTGGCCGAAAAATCGGTGCTCTCGGCCGGGCCGTTCCGCGCGGGCTCGATCGTGCGCTACGAGGTGACCTTCACCAACAACAACACGACCGGCGAGAGCGGGCTGACGCTGGTGGACCAGCTGCCCGGCGGCATGCGCTACGTGACCGGCAGCGCCACCTTCAACGGGGCAGAGACGCCTGCGCCGGTGGTCAGTGGCCGCACCCTGCGCTGGGACGATATCGACCTCGCCCCCGGTGAAACCGTGACCCTGCGCCTTTCGGCGCTGCTGCTCGAAGGGGCAGGGGAGTTCACCAACCTCGCCTTCGCCTTGGATGACCGGGGCGTGCAGGTTTCCAACACCGCGGAGGCCACGATTGATGTGGCGCCGGAGCCGGTGTTCGATTGCGGCGACGTGATCGGCAAGGTCTTTGATGATCGCAACGGCAACGGCTATCAGGATCCGCCTCCGGGCCGGTCTGCGGCGGTGAGCAATCAGGAGTTTTACGCCAAGGGCAAGTTCCAGATCGCGCCCGAGGTTGTCGAGCAACAACAGAAGGGTGAGCCGGGCATTCCGGGCGTGCGCCTTGTCACGGTGCGCGGCGATATTATCACCACCGACGAGTTCGGCCGTTACCACGTGCCCTGTGCGCTGCTGCCGGCCAAAATCGGCTCCAACTTCACGCTCAAGCTCGATGAGCGCTCGCTGCCGACCGGCTACCGGGTGACCACCGAGAACCCGCGGGTGATGCGGCTGACGGCGGGGATCATGACCGAGCTGAACTTCGGTGCGAAGCTGGGCAAGCTGGTTGAGGTGGACCTGACGGCCAAGGCCTTCGAGCGCGGCACCAACCGGCCCTCGGCGGCGCTGGCGCAGGGCGTGGACGGGCTGGTGAAGCAGATCGGCAAGACCCCAACGGTCCTGCGGGTCACCTACTACCGGGCGGGCGAAAGCCCCGATCTGGCCCGCGCCCGCCTGAGGGCGGTGGAGGCGCTGATCCGCAAGCGCTGGCGCGGCAGCTACAAGCTCCAGATCGAAACGACGATTGCGAGGGTTCAGTGATGTTTGGAACAGTGAGCAAGTTCGGTCTTCGCAGCCTTCTCCTTGGCGCCACCGCGCTCGTGGCCCTGCCGCTGCACGCGCAGGACGGCTCGGGCTTTGCGATCTCCATCGACGGGGCGACGGTGGCGGGCGATCCGGTGATCCAGCGGACGGTTCCGCGGCCTGATGCCCAACTGGCCGAGGCCGATCTGCGCATCCAGTATGACGGGTTCACCGTCACGCCGCGGCTCGACCTCGAGATCGTGGGCGATACGCTGGGCCCGGTAGTGCAGTTGCAGACGGCGCTGAACTACCCGGCCTTCGTGCAGCGCGCCGAGATCCTCGTTTACGACGCCACAACGCGCGGCGCGCCCCGGCTTGCGAGCCGTCAGGCGGTGGCGGTGAACGGCGCGGCTAGCGTGACCGTGCCGGGCGAAGAGGCCTATGCGGTGCTGCGGGTCTATGACGCCAAGGGCCGCTTCAACGAGACCGCGCCGCTGGCCCTGCACACGGCGGACAGCCGGGCGCGGGAGGATGGCGTGGAAGAGGGCACCGACGCCACCGCGCGGCAGGGCTTTCGGGTTTATGGCGGGGCGGTGACCGTCTCGGGCAGCAGCGTGGCGCCGGGCGCGCGGGTGCTGACGCTGGCTGAGACCATCCGCCCCGATGCCTCCGGCACTTTCGTGGTGCAGCGCATCCTGCCGCCGGGCCGCTACCCGGTGCAGGTGGCGGTGCAGGGCGGCGGGCAGAACGTGGATATCGTGCGCGATATCACCGTGCCGCGATCCGAGCAGTTCTACGTGGCGACCGGCGACGTGACATGGGGCTTCAACGAGGTCTCCGGCGAAGAGCGCGAGACCTACACCATCGGGCGTTTTGCGGGCTATCTGAACAGGCGCTACGCCAGCGGTACCGAGCTGACGCTGCAACTCGACACCGGCGAGGGCGATATCGGCGATATCTTCCGCGACCTCGACGAGCGCGACCCGCGCTCGGTGCTGTTGCGGGTGGACCCGGATGACCTGTACCCGACCTATGGTGACGACAGCACGCTGGTGGATGACACGCCGACTTCCGGTAAGTTTTACCTCCGGGTCGAACGCGATAACAGCTACCTGACCTGGGGCGACTTTCAGGCCGATGTGAACGGTGGCTATCTGCGCAACGAGCGCACGCTCTACGGTTTTTACGGCCATTACGAGACCCCGGCGGCCACCAGCCACGGGGAACCGCGCGCGACCGTCGATGTGTACGCGGCCCAGCCCGAACGGATTGCCCAGCGGGACGTGCTGCGCGGAACCGGCGGCTCGGTCTACTTCTTGCGGCGGCAGGATATCGGGATCGGCACCGAGACGGTGACCATCCAGATCCGCGATGCCTCCACCGGGCGGGTGCTGGAGACTCGTCGCCTGATCGCCGGGCAGGACTACCAGATCAACTACATCCAGGGCGTTGTGACGCTGGCTGCGCCGCTTTCGTCTTACGGCAGCGGCAATGGGCTGGTCATCACTGATCCCGGCGGCTCCAACGATGTGAACCTCGTGGTGAACTACGAGTATTCGCCCACCTCCACAGATGTGGACACCTTTGCCTATGGCGGGCGCGTCGAAGGCTGGGTGAGCGACAAGGTGCGCGTTGGCGTGACGGTGATGAGTGAAGACACCGACGATGGCGACCAGCGCGCGGCAGGGGTGGACCTGCTCTGGCGGCACAGCGAGAACACCTTCGTTTCGCTCGACTACGCGATGAGCGAGGGGCCGGGCTTCAGCTCGAACCTCTCTACCGATGGCGGGCTGGTCTTTGACACTTCAGACGGCGCGGGCGGTGAAGGCGAGGCCTTCCGGCTCGACACGCGGGTGGACCTGCAGGATCTCGGCCTCAGCGCCGAGGGGTTCTTTGCGGCCTACTTCGAGCGGCGGACTGCGGGCTTTTCGACCCTCGATTACGATACTACGAGCGATGAAGAGCTGTGGGGCGTGAGCCTCGACATGAAGGCCAGCGACCGGCTCGATCTGGCGTTCTACTACGACAGCTACGAGAACGACGCGGGCGAGCATGACAAGGAGGGCGGGGTTGAGCTGGAATATGCGCTGAGCCAGCGCGTGACCCTTGGCGTGGGCCTCGAGCATCTTGACCGGCGTGACAGCAGCGACGATGGCAACCGCACCGATGCGGCGGTGCGCCTGACCTATGCCACAGGCCCGGAGACCGAGGTTTATGGCTACGTTCAGAAAACCCTTTCGCGCTCGGGCGACCTTTCCCGCAATGACCGCTACGGCGTGGGCGGCACGTTCGAGCTGGGCCGGAACTGGACGCTGGAAGGCGAGATCTCTGACGGCGACCTCGGGCGCGGTGGGCGGCTGCTCTTCCGCCACGAGAAGGGCGAGTACGAGACCACCTATTTCGGCTACGAGCTGGACCCGGATCGTGAGCTGACCGGGGTGGATCTTGATGGCACCGACAACGGGCAATTCGTCTTTGGTGGCACCCGTGAGCTGGGCGACGGGCTGACCGCCTTTGGCGAGAACACCTACGACATGTTCGGCAAACACCGGGCGCTGACCTCGAGCTACGGCGCGCAGTACAAGCACACCGATTACCTGACCTACTCGGGCACGTTCGAATACGGCCAGATCCGCGACACGGTAAACGGCGACTTTGAGCGCCATGCCCTGAGCCTTGGTGTGGCCTATCAGAACGAGCGCACCACCGCCTCGGCGCGGCTGGAGTATCGCAAGGAAGACGGCTCTATCTCCGGCTCGCTACGCGACAGCGAGACCCTGCTCTTCGTGGCCGACGCGCGGCATGAGATCGACGACACGCGGCGGCTCGTGTTCAGCCTCGACGCCTCGACCACCGAGGGCGAAGGGGTGATCGTGGAGAGCGGCGACCTCGTGGACCTGCAGCTTGGCTATGCCTTCCGCCCAGTCGACAACGAGAAGCTGAACATTCTCTTCCGCTACCGCTACCTGCTCGACACCTATGGCGAGCAGCTCGACAACGATGACGAGCCGGGTGCGCTACAGCGGACCCACGTGCTCTCTGCCGAGGCTTCCTATGACCTGAATACCGAGTGGACCCTCGGGGTGAAGGTGGGTGCGCGCTTCAGCGAGACGGCGGCCGATGCCGACAGCGAGTGGGAGCAGAACAACGCAACTCTCGCGGTCGCGAACCTGCGCTATCACTTCGTCCACAACTGGGACGCGCTGTTTGAGGTCCGGGCCATGCACTTCGAGCAGACCGGGACCACGGAGTTCGGCGGGCTCGGGGCTGTTTACCGGCAGATCGGGCCAAACGTGAAGCTCGGGGTGGGCTACAACTTTGGCTCCGTTTCCAGCGACCTGACGGACATCGAGTACGATGAGAGCGGGGCCTTCCTGAACCTCGTGGCGAGTTTTTAGGGGCAGATTGGGCAGGTCGTTTGCGGCGACCAGGACGGAAAATTCGCAGCCGCTTTGGGTGGTAATGAGACCACCTCCATGGCGTCACTGATGCGTCTCGACGCAGGTAACCTCAGGCAGACACCCCGATCCGGGCGTCGGTGACGAGAGCTTTCCATGCGTCCAGAAAGCGTGTTTCCAGTTGTTGCACAGGGCCCGGTGCGGGCTGGGCAGCGGGCGCCTCGTTTGATGCGACTGATGTGATCAACTCGGCCCATGCGGCGGTGGTGCAATCCTGTGCGGTGTGAACGCCGAGGGGTGTATGGTCGGTCAGGCCGTCAACCGCCTGCAACAAGAGGGCGCGGTTTGCGGCGCGGGCTTCGATAGCGACGAGGCCGTATGCCTCCCAGCGGGAGGGCATTGCGACGGCATCGACGGCGGCGAAGGCCTCGCGCGGGTCGGTCGCCAGGCCTTTGAAAACGATGCGCGCATCATCGCCAGCGAGGGCACGCAGCCGGGCTTCCTCCGGGCCTTCGCCGTAGATGTGCAGGGAGAGGTCGGCGCGGCTGACCGAACGAAATGCGGTGATCAGAGTGTCGAACCCCTTCTGCCGGTCGAGCCGCCCGATGGCGCCGAATGTGCGGATGGGACCGGTGCGGGCGGGAAGATCGCGAAAGGCGGAGAGATCGACACAGGACGGGATGACGGAGAGGCGGGCGGAGGCGACGGCGCCGCTGCGGGTGAGCCATGCGCCTTGCGCCTTGCTCACGGCGACGACCCGGTCGAACAGGCGGTAGGCGGTGCGGAGGAGGAGGGCGAAGCGGCCCTTGCGGTTGACGCATTCGGCCACGAAACCTTCGGTGTAGCTGTGCTCTACATGGATGAGCCGGGCGCGGGGGGGCAGCAGCCGGAGCAGGGTCAGCATGGGCAGGGTGCGCCAGCTCACCGCGAGGTGGGAGACGATCATATCTGCCTCGAGACGGCCAAGGCGCAGGCTTCCACGTGGGACGTGGCGGAGCCTGTGATCGGCCTGTTCCGCCAGTTCGGGCGAGGTGACGAGGTAGTCGAGCACGCGCATGACGCCGCCGGCGGTAGCGTCATCGACGAGGTGGAGGATGCGGGGGCGGCTCATCGGGCGAGCTCGGCGCTGAGCGTGGCGGGCTTTCGGCCGGAGCCGGTCAGGCGAAACACGAGGGCCGCCGCGAGGGTGGTGAGGGTCTTGCCCGGCTCTTCGAACAGCGGCAGCCGCGAGTTGGAGAGCGCGGCGCGGATCAGCCTGTGGGCGCGCGCGCCGTCCCGGTCGGAGATGGCCCGGCGGGCGAGATAGCGCAGCTGGTAGGCGCGGGCGGCGCGGGTGTTGACCTCGAAGAAGGCAGGGTTGAGGGGGGCGAGCTTGTCGACCATCCGCTCCCAAGCGGCAAGCTGGCGCTCGGTGTTGGCGGAGAGGCCGCCGGAGTTGACGCGATAGCGGGTGAGCAGCCCCTCGATGCCCTCGAAGCGCCAGGAGGTGGAGAGGGCGATGCGGAGCCAGCATTCGATATCTTCCGACTGGCGGAAGGTTTCGTCGAAATACCATGTCCGGGAGGGTTCCTGCCGGGGGCTGTAGCCGATCTCGTCGAAGACGGCGCGGCGGATCACCGGTGCGGAGCCGTTGCCGATGGGGTTGCGCTTGAAGATCGTGCTGGCGTCGACGCCTTCGAGGCGCGGGCGCTGGGCGGTGCGGAGCGAGCGCGAGGCCTCGTCGATGAGCGCGGAGCCGGAGTAGCTGATGCCGACCTCCGGGCTGGCCGCGAGATGGGCGGCGTGGCGGGCCAGCTTTTCGGGGTGCCAAAGATCGTCGGCGTCGCAGAAGCCGATGATCTCGCCCTTTGCGGCGTGGATGCCGGAGTTGCGGGCCCCGGCGAGGCCGCGGTTGGCTTGGCGGACAATGCGCACACGGGCATCGCGGGTGAAGCGGCGGGCGATCAACGGGGTGCGGTCGGTCGAGCCGTCATCGACGACGATGATCTCGAAGTCGGGATGGGTCTGGACGAGCAGCGCGGTCAGGGTCTCAGCGAGAGTGGCTTCGACGTTAAAGGCGGGGACGATGATTGTGGCAAGGGTCATGGGAGGGCCTTTCTGGCGGGCGATCAAGAGAAGAGGGCGCGGCGCAGGAGGCGCGGCAGGACGGGCGCGAGTGCGGCCCCGGCGAGGGTGAGCGCGCCGCGGCGCGCGGGCGAGAAGAAGCCCGCGGGGCTGTGGCGGAGGCCGGCAAGGGCGTGGCGCAGGGCTTCGCGCGGGTCGCCCCCGAGCCGCAGGGCGCGGCGGGCGAGGTAGCGGGCGTGGACGGCGTGGCTCTCTTCATCCGGTTCAAAGCCGTAGCGGGCGGCGGTTTCGAGCGCGGTGGCGCGGCCTGCGGCCATGGCAACGAGGTTTGTGGAGAGGCCGCCGGTGCTGGTGCGGTAGTAGGTGTGGAGCGCGGGCAGGCCGATGACACGGGCGCCGTCACCCACCAGCCGGATCAGCCATTCGAGGTCTTCGTTGTGGACCATTGCGCTATCGAAGCCGCCTGTGGCAGCGAAGGTCTCGCGCCGGACCGAGAGGTTGGACATTGTGCAGACCGGATTTTCGCCCAGCAGCATCGGGATGGTGAGCGGCCCTTCGGGCACGGTGGAGCGCACGCGGCTGTCGCCCGGCACATGGCGGAAGAATTCGATCTGGCCGTAGACGGCCTCAAGGGTCTCGTCTTCAAAAGCCGCCACGACCTGCGCCAGCTTCTGGGGGTGCCAGAGATCATCGGCGTCGCAGAAGGCAACGAGCGGCGCGGTGGCGTGGCGAAACACGCCGGCGTTGCGGGCCACGCTGGGGCCCTTGCCAAGGTTGGCCACGAGCCGGATGCGCGGATCCTGCCATGCGGCGGAGTGCACGAGGGTCATGGTGCCATCGGCGGAGCCGTCGTCGATGCAGATGGCCTCCCAATCGATGAAGCTCTGGCGCAGCAGGCTTTCGAGCGTAGCGAGGATGGTTGCCTCGGCATTGTAGCAGGGGATGACGATGGAGATGGCGGGCATGGGTCAGACCTTTGCAAAGTTGGGGCGGGCGAAGGCCGCATGGAGGGCGGGAAGCGAGGCCAGCACCATCACCACGGTGGCGGTGAGCGCGTAGCCGGTGGCGACGGGCAGCAGGCCGAACGGGGCGAGGGCGGCGGTGTTGAGCATGAGCGCGGCGGTCATCAGCGCGGTCACGCGGAACTCGGCGCCAGCGCGGCCCTGAGCGCGCATCCAGCCGGCGGCGGCGGCCCAGAGGGTGGTGGGGATGGCGACGAGGCAGAGGATCGACACGATCTGAGGCAGCTCCTCCCAGCCCGCGCCCAGCAGCAGCGGCACGTAGACCGGGGCCAGCAGCGCCTGCGCCAGCACGGCGGGGGTGATGAGGCCGAGGCCCAGCACCATCGCCTGCCGCAGCGCCTGCGCCCGGTCGGTGCTGGTGCAGAGGTGCGGGAAGAGCACGGTGGAGAAGGCGGTGGAGAAAGAGGTGGCGAGGCTGAGGCCCGCGTTGAAGGCCATAAAGTAGAGGCCCAGTGCCTCGGCGCCCATCAGCGTGCCGACGATCAGCTTGTCGGCCTGCATCCTGAGCGCCTTGACCAGCTCCACCCCGAGCACCGCCGCGCCGAAACGAGCGAAGGGCGCGAGCGGAGCCCGGGGGGCGGACGGGTTGGGCGACCACGGGTGGAGGCGGCGCATGGCGACGAGCCAGAAGGGTGCGGTGAGCAGGCGCGGGAGGATCAGCGCCAGTGCCGAGGGCCAGGCCAGTGCCAGTGCCGCCGACATGAAGTTGGCCGCCACGATCTGGCCGCCCGAGATGGCTGCCGTCTGCCGCAGCTTGCCAGCACGCATGGCCAGCGCCGTCTGCACCAGCCCGCCCGGCATGAAGAGGTATTCGCCCGCCAGCAGGAGGATCAGAAGCAGGAGGGTGAGGCCGCCGCCCGCAGCGTAGAGCGCGAAGCCCACCGCCGATTGCAGCAAGAAGAGCCCGAGGCACCAGGCCCAGAAGATGCGGTGGGCGGTTGAGCAGGTGGCCTCCAACTCGTCGTCTCGGGCGGCGATGATGCGCTGGCCGACGCCGTTCTCGGTGAGGGACTTCAGGATGTCCGCCGCCGCGAGAGCCGCCGCCGCCACACCGATCTGCTCGAGATCAAGCGTTCGGGCGACGGCGACGACCACCAACAGCCGCGAGACCTTGGCAGCGACCTCGGACGCCCCGTAGGCGAGGAGGTTCTGCACGATACGAGATGTTCCGTGAGTGGTAAGCATCTGTCTGGTCCCTTGGCGGTTGGTAACCAAGGTTTAGGCCAGCGGTTTGCTGCCGTCTTGCGCGCCCAAGGAGAGGCGAAGGGCGCAACAGTTGTGCATCATATCCCAACGGATAGGGTGCCCGCGCCCGACGCTCCCTCGACCGGGGCGGGGGAAGGACGTAACAATCACTCAACCGCAGGCGACAAGGCGAAAGCAGTGATGGTGCAGGTATTCAAGTCTTCCACGGCGCTGGTTGCCGCGCTGGCAATGAGCGGGTGCGCCGCACTCGACACGCCCGACAACCTCGAACCGGTCGCGCAGGGCGATGCCTATCAGGCGCAGTACCGCCAGCCCGATGTGAGCCGGGATGAAGCGCAGTTCTTGCGGTCGGCCACGATCAACGCCCAGAAGTGCCGCGCCCCGCGTGGTGGTGCGGGCGGCAAGGCGAGTGGCGCAACGGCGGCTGCAGCGCTGCGCGGCGAGCGGCTCACCCGGAACGATCTGGTGGATATCCGCGTCGGCGATGACGAGACCTTCAACGGCGACTACGTCGTCTCGCGCGACGGCACGCTCAAGCTGCCCTTTCTTGCGCCGATCCCGGCGCAGGGGCGGCTGACCTCGCAGGTCGAGGCCGACATTGCCCGCCAGCTCCTCGCCGGAGATTTCTTTGCCGAAACGCCGCGCATCTCGGTGCGGGTGGCCGATTTTGCCTCTGTCACCCTGGGGGTCTCTGGAGCCGTCTTCGAGCCCCGCGCGGTGGAGATCGGAGGCGTGCCGGGTGACCAGGTCGACAGCCGCCGCCAGCAGGCGCTTGGTGCTTCGACCGAGGGGCGCAACCTCTCTGCCGCGCTGCGTGCGGCAGGGGGCGTGCGGCCCGATGCCGATATTTCGGCCGTCGAGGTGCGCCGGGGCGGCACGCTTTACACGCTGGACATGCGCGGCGTGTTCGAGGGGCAGAACGCGGTGGATATCATGCTGCTCACCGGCGACGAGGTGAACGTGCCGAGCCGGGGCTGCTTCCAGGAAGACCTGATGCGCCCCAGCCCGATCAGCCCGCCAGGGATTTCGCTCTTCCTGTCGAACCTCACCCAGCCCGCCACCGGCAACGCGCCTTCGGCGATCGGGCGGGAAACCCGCGAGGTGCCCTATGGCACGCGCTACCTTCAGGCGGTGGTGAACACCAACTGCGTGGGCG
The DNA here is from genome assembly GCF_019801175.1 of Vannielia litorea. Classification (NCBI taxonomy): domain Bacteria; kingdom Pseudomonadati; phylum Pseudomonadota; class Alphaproteobacteria; order Rhodobacterales; family Paracoccaceae; genus Vannielia; species Vannielia litorea. The sequence goes on along the minus strand of NZ_JAHVJR010000001.1, from coordinate 2,412,453 downwards.
GGGCGCGGGCGACCAGCGCCAACCGCTCGTCGGTGCTGTTCTCGCGCAACCCGATCACCAAGGTCTCCGTTGTGATCGAGCGGGATATCGAGAACCTGCTGCGCCGCGCCGACCGGGATGACTACGACCCCTTCCTGCTGCCGGGCGACTCCATCGCCTGCTATGACAGCACGGTGACAAACGTGGGCGAGATCGGGCGTGTGCTGGGGCTGCTCCGGCCCTGAGCCTGTCTACTGCGTCGCAGGGCGGGGGGCTTTGCGGCGCTCGGCCACCAAGGCGGCGCGGGTTTGCGCCCAGACCTGCGGCAGGGCGGCGATGCCCTCCTGCATGGCGGCGACCTCTCCGGCTTTTGCGGCATCCTCGATACCTACCAGAGCAGCCCGCAAAGCAACGGCGCCAAGAGTGGCCGAACTGCCGGCAATCTTGTGGGTCCGCGCGGCGGTGTCTGTGAGATCCGCCTCGGCTGAGGTGCCAAGGAAGGCAATCAGCGCCTCCACCTCGGTGCCGAAGCGGTCGAGCAAGCCGGCCAGCGCCTCCACCCCCAGCGTCTCGCGCAGCTCGTCGAGATAGCTGCCTGCGACGGCAGGGTTTTCGGGCGCGCGCTCGGGCGTGTCGGCGCCTGCGTGATCGGCCAGCACACGGTCGAGCGCGGCTCGGGAGAGCGGCTTTGTTACGATGTCGTCCATCCCGTCGGAGAGAAACGCCTCTTGCTCCTCGGCGACCGCATTGGCGGTGAGGGCGATGATCGGCACCCGGGCGCAGGGGCCGTGGCCCGCGCGGATGGCGCGGGTGGCCTCGCGGCCATCCATCACCGGCATGGAGATATCCATCAGGATCAGGTCAAAAGGCTCGGCCCCGGCCCGCTCTACCGCCTCGCGCCCGTTCGGGGCGTGGGTCACGGTATGGCCTGCAGCCTCCAGCATTTCGCGCGCGACCATGCTGTTGATCTCGTTGTCCTCGACCAGCAGCACCTTGCTGGCCGCGGCCGTGCTGCGCGGCTTGCGGGCCGCGACCTCGGGGTCTGGCGCGGCCACGGGTTCGACCGGCAGGCGGATCAGGAAGCTACTGCCCACGCCTTCCTCGCTCTCGACTTCGATCTCACCACCCAGAGCGGTGATGAAGCGCTTGGCGATGCCGAGGCCGAGGCCGGTGCCGCCGACCTCGCGATCATAGGCGGTGTTGCCGGTCAGGAAATCGTCGAAGATATGTGCCTGCAGGTCCGGGCTCATGCCGATGCCGGTGTCGCTGACGGTGATCTGCACCTCGGGCCCGGCTGCACCTTCCAAACGCTCGGCCTCCACCCTGACCCGCCCGCCGCGGGTGAACTTCACCGCGTTGCCGATCACGTTCATCAACACGTGCTGAAGCCGGTCACGGTCGGCCCTGATCCAGTCGAGCTGCGGGCCGGACCAGCCCCACTCGAGCGTGGTGTCCTGCGCCAGAGCCGCGCCACTCTGGTTGTCGACGATGTCTTGCAACAGGGTGGAGAGGTTCATCGCCACGGGCCGAAGCTGGAGCTTGCCCGCGTCATACTTGGTGATGTCGAGCACGTCGGAGATGTGGCTCATCAGCAGCTTGCCCGAGGTGTCCATGTTCTTGATGTAGCGGGCCTGCCGAGCGTTGAGCGAGGTGTCCTGCAGAAGTTCGAGGTTGCCCAAAAGGCCGTTCAGCGGCGTGCGGATCTCGTGGCTCATGGTGGCGAGGAAGTCGGTTTTGGCCTTCTCGCCTGCCAGCGCCCTGTCGCGGGTCTCAACCAGCTCCTTCTCGGATTGGACCCTGTGCGAGATGTCGCGCAGGAAGGAGATGAAAATCGTGCCCTCGGCGGTCTTGGCGGACTGGATGGCGAACTCGACCGGGAAGACCTCTCCCGATTTGCGCCGTGCTTCCAGCTTGATCCGGCCCTTGCCGACTACCCGTTGCTCGCCGCCATCGCGCATGCGCTGCATGCCTGCGTCATGGGCCGCGCGGTATTGCTTGGGCACGATTAGGTCACCAAGGTTCGCCCCCACGGCCTCTTCGGCGCTGTAGCCGAAGATCTGCTCGGCGGCGGCGTTGAAGTCGAGCACGGCGCCGGACTTGTCGACCACGATCACCCCGTCGAGCGCGGTGGAGGTTACCACGTTCATCCGGCTTGCGCTCTCCAGAACCTCGCAGCGGCGGCGCACGTTCTGGCGGTTGAGGTGGTTGAGGTAGGCAGCGAAGCCTAGGAGGGCCAGCACCAGCACGGAGACGCCCACGGCCAGTTGGGTGAGGGTGACGGCAACGTTGTTGCGGCGCTGGTCGGATTCGACGGCAAAGTAGTTGAGGCCGGAGTTGGCCAGGGCGCGCACGTTGGGGCGCACCTCTGCGGTGCGGGCCAGAAGCTCGGGCGCTGCGGCGGCCAGTTCGGCATCGGGCGCATCGATCAGCGGCACGGTGCGGTCGAGGAAGGTTTTCACGATCCGCAGGTTGCGAGAGAACTCCGGCTCATCGCGCAGCCCGGCATAGATCGAGCTTTGCTCCAGCGTGGTGATCCGGCTGTAGAAGATATCGTACTCGCGCCGCAGTTGCCTGAGCTCATCACCCGGAGGCGTCGGCAGGGCCGCGAGGTGGATCTGGAACTCCAGAAACTCCACCTCGGATTGCGAGAGGGTCCATTGCACGTTGTCGGAGCTGGCGGAGTTGAGCAGCTTCAGGTCCCGCGCGACGTGGACCGAGAGATAGACAAGGGCCGCAACGCAAAAACCCGCCGCGATGGCGGTGGCAAGAAGGCGCGGGCGGCGCCAGCGGCTGAACAGGCCTTCCATGGGCTCTCCTCTCGGGCGGGCGCGGGCCAGTGCTGGCCCGGCGCCCCTTCAGGCTTAGTCGACGACCACGATGCGGTCGAGTTGCCAGATGCTGCGGGAGTAGATCACCTCGGTCCGGTAATCGGCGCTGCTGTCATAGGGATAGACGATCCAGAGCGGCCCCTTGTCGCGCACCGACATTTCGGCGCCGTTCATCCGGTAAGCTACGATCGGGCCACCCTCTACGGCGTCCTCGAACGGGATCTCGACGGCGTAATCGTTGATGGCGGTCGCCCGCAGGGTGCCGCCTTCGATGCCCGCTGCCTCGGCCAGCACCTTCAGCGAGACGCCCTCGAAGGTATTGGTGCCCTCGGTCCAGATGGTGGTGGTTTCGATGGTCTCGGTGCCAAGTGCCTCGAGCATGGCGAGGTCGAACTGGGCGGTGTCGCCGGCGTTGGTGGTGCCGATCTCGCCGGAGAGGGTGAGGATGACCTCGCCTTCGGGCGCGGCCAGATCCTGCGCGGCGAGGGGCATGGTGGTGAGCGCGGCAATCGCCAGCGACTGGATGAGTTTGCGCAGCATGTCGGTTGCTCCTTGGTTTCCTGTGGCACTCTATCTCATGGATGGGCCGGGAGGCCCAAATGGTCAGGCGGATAGGGACCTATCCTTTGGGATAGGTCCGGTTCAGGCGACCTGCCGCAGTTGCGCGCTGCGCTCGGCGAGAAAGCCGCGCAACTCGCCTGCCAGCTCGGGACGGTCGAGCGCGAAGGCGGCGGTGGCCTGGACGAAGCCCTGGATCGAGCCGCAATCGAACCGCTCGCCCTCGAAGGCGTAGCCGTACACACCTGCGCGCGGCAGGTCGGCGTTGATGGCATCGGTGAGCTGCAGCTCGCCGCCTGCGCCCGGGCCGAGGGTTTCGAGCTTTTCGAAGATCGAGGGCTCGAGGATGTAGCGGCCGATCACGGCGCTGGTGGAGGGGGCCACGTCGGCGCGGGGCTTCTCGACCATGCCGCGGGCCACGGAGACCCGGCCATTCTGGCCCGCCACATCGAGCACGCCGTAAGCTGAGACCTTGCTGCGCGGCACGTCCATAGTGGCGACCATATGGCCGCGGGTGCGGGCGTGGGCCTCGACCATCTGTGCCAGCGCGCCGCGGCGGGCGCGGATCACGTCGTCGGGGAGCAGTACAGCGAAGGGTTCGTCGCCCACCAGCTTGCGGGCCAGACGGACAGCGTGGCCAAGGCCGCGCGGGTTGGGCTGGCGCAGAAAGCTGAGCGCGCCTTCGGGCATCCGGGTGCGCTCCAGCGCGGCGAGGGCATCGGCCTTGCCGGCGGCCTCGAGACGTTGCTCCAGCGCGGCGGCGGTGTCGAAGTAATCCTCCAGCGCGCCCTTGCCGGCGGCGCTGACGAAGATGAACTCCTCGATCCCGGCTTCGCGGGCCTCGTCCACCGCGTATTGGATCAGCGGGCGGTCGACCAGCGGCAGCATCTCCTTGGGGATCGACTTGGTGGCGGGCAGGAAGCGGGTGCCCATTCCGGCGACGGGGAAGACGGCTTTGCGAACGTGGGTCATGGCAGGGGTCCTTTCGGTGAGCAGATGAGAGTGGGGTGGGGTAGGGTCAGTAGGCGCCCCGGCCGCCGAGTACGGCGCCGAAGGTGCGGGCGATGAGGGAGATATCGAGCAGCAGGGTGCGCGAGGCGGCGTAGGAGAGATCCATCTCGACCATCTTGTCGAAGCCGATGGAGGCGCGGCCCGAGACCTGCCAGACCCCGGTGAGGCCGGGCTTGACGGCGAGGCGGCCAAGCGCACGGGGCGGGTAGGCGGCCACTTCGGTCGGCAGGGCAGGGCGCGGGCCGACGATGGCCATCTCGCCCTTCAGCACATTGAGGACCTGCGGCAGCTCGTCGATCGAGAAGCGGCGGATGAAGCGGCCGACGCGGGTGATGCGCGGATCGGCCTTGGACTTGAAGCAGACGCCCTCGCGGTCGGAGGTGGCCAGCAGCGCGGCGCGGCGCCCCTCGGCATCCACGCCCATCGAGCGGAACTTCAGCATGGTGAAGGTGCGGCCATTCCGGCCCACGCGGGTTTGGCGGAAGAGCACCGGGCCACGGCTGTCGGCTTTGATGGCAACGGCAGTGGCAGCCAGCACCGGGGCGAGCAGCACCAGTGCGGTTATCGAGAGGGTCACGTCGAGAAACCGGCGTTGAACGGCGGCAAAGCTCTCCGGCCCCCAAGCCTTGAAGGCGGCGTGGGTGAGGAAGCTGAGGTTGCCCGCAAGGTAGCGCTTGGCAAGGCGGCGCGGCTCCTGCGCCAGCCGCCAGATCCATTCGGCTCGTGCCTTGCGCACCCAATGGGGTGCGCGGGTAACGTTGCCTGCGAGAAAGTCGAAGAGCGCGCCGACCGCGAGGGTCAGGTCGGCATTCAGGCGCCAGGCGTGGCGGTGCAGCCAGAGCTCCTGCATCGGCACACCGAGGGCAACGAGCACGATGTCTGCGCCGCTCTCGTTGATGTCATCCACCACGGTGTCGGCATCGGCTGCGCCATCGAAACCATCGCGGGTGCCGGCGACCCGCAGGGCGGGGATGCGGGCTTGGAGTGCGGCGGCGGCGGCACGGGCGGTGCCGGGCTTGCCGCCGAAGAGGTAAACAGATTTGCCCTGCTCGGCGGCCTGTTCCAGCAGCGCCGGCACGAGGTCGGTGCCGTTGAGGTTGGCGGTCAGGCGCTGGCCGGTCATCTTGCCCGCCAGTTCCACCCCGATCCCGTCGGGCAGCAGAACGTCGGCACCGGCCACGGCCTCGCGGTAGGCCCGGTTGCGGCGGCGGATGTTGCAGCAATGCGCGTTCATGAAGAAGGCGCGGCGGCGGCCCGGGGCGAGCAGTGCGGCGATGGTCTGCGCGGGCGTGGCGTCGACCAGGTCGAGGCCGAGCGCGGGCAGATTGGCGGTGGGCAGGGCCGGGGTGACGGCGGTGCAGGGCAGGTCGAACGTGGCGGCTTTCATCGGGCAAATCCTTGTGCTTCAGGAACTTGCCCTCTGATGCCTGCTGACCTTGCCCCGGCTCAACGGAGCGGGAGGAGAGGCGCGCGGCGCGTTGGTTAACCGGTTATTACCAGCGGCGCGGAAACCTATCCGAAGGAGATAGTGGCTGGCCGAATTCTCCGTGCCTTTCGGTTGGCGCGCAGGTTAGATATGGGTGAAAGCGTTCTACCAGTGCGGAAACCCGGGAGCCTCCGATGCGCGTTCTGATTGCCGATGACCATGACCTGCTGCGCGACACCCTCGTGATGTTCCTGCAGAGCCAGGGCGACATCGAAACCGAAACCGCGCCCGACCTGCCCGCGGCCCACAAGCTGATCGAGACGGCCGACACGCCCTTCGACCTCGTGCTGCTCGACCTGAACATGCCGGGGATGAACGGGCTGGACGGGTTGAAGGCGACGATGGCGCTCGGCGCGGGCCAGCGGGTGGCGCTGCTCTCGGGCGAGGCCACCAAGGAGATCGCCGAGAAGGCGCTGGAGGCGGGGGCGGCGGGCTTCGTGCCCAAGACCCTGCCCGCGAAGTCGATGATCAACGCGGTGAAGTTCATGGCGATGGGTGAGCAATATGCCCCCATCGACTTCATGACCGCCGCCGACGAGACCCCGACCCACCCGATGGCCGAAAAGCTGACGCCGCGCGAGTTGCAGGTGCTCAAGGGGCTGACCGAGGGCAAATCCAACAAAGAAATCGCCCGCGACCTCGACATCACCGAGCCGACGATCAAGCTGCACATGAAGACGCTTTATCGGAAGGTGGGGGCTTCCAACCGCACCCAGGCGGCGCTGATGGCCCGGGAGGCGGGGTTGTTTTGAGGGGGCGCGAGCGAACCTAAGAAATTCCGCTGCGAGTTCACGGTGACCGATGTTGCGCATGCGTGAACGTCGATCTTGTTTGTGAAACCACCCACCGGGAAGTGATCAGGTCGCACGATGCCCCATGACAAACTTCACGGGAGCGACGAGCATCCATGCGCCGACCCCAAGCATCGTGCCACCTGCAAGATTTCCGCCCAAGAATGACAGGTTTTCAGAGCCGAAACGACTGACGATCTGGTTCTTGATTGTGACCGCGCACAGGGCAATCAAGCTGAAACAGACAAACCCGTTCAGGTACATGAAGACGCCGAGAACCAGAATTTGAGTGCTCACGTTTCCTAGCTCGACCGCCACGAATTGCGGTAGGAACGACGTTAGCAGGACGATCATTTTCGGATTGCCGAGATTGGTGAGGAGACCCTGGAGATATGCCGCGAAGAGAGGCTCCTCGGACCGCAAGCTCCGGATCTCACTGGTTTCAATGTCAACGGTGCGCGAAGCGAATGAAGCACGCAGCATCTTGAGCCCGATGTAGACGAGATAGAGAGCACCAGCCGCGCGGACAGCCATCCAGACCGCGGGGGAGAGGGTGTTCACGAAATCCATGCCGAACGCGATGGCAGGAACGAAGAAGAGGCCAGCGGAGATAACGCCGAGAATGGCTGCAAAAGCGTGCCGCATTCCCTGAGAGGTCGCGCGAGAGACCACGACAATGCTGTCTGGCCCGGGTGTCAGGAACATGAGCGCATGTATCCCGACCATGACGGCGACAAGGTTCCAATCCATCGAGAATACCTAGCTTAGTTCAGTAGAGTCGGACCAACGGTAGGCTCGCGGCGAATTTGTGTAAACTTGGCATCTGAGAAAGGCGACCTTCGGGGTCCATTAAGAGCGGCAGAAGAGCCGTCACTCCTAACATACGGCGAACCCTGAGGCTTCGCTCCCCCTTAACCTACCCCATCGGATAGCCCAAACGCCCTGATGCCCCTCGCACCTCCCCGCCCGCGCGGAGGCGGGGCAGGGCCACTCCTTCTATGGTCTGCCCTGAAGGAGATGCTCGATGACCCTGCAAGACACGTTTCACACCGCCAAACCCGCCCGCAAGCGCCGCCTGACTGGCAAGCGCATCCTGCTGGGCGGGCGGATCGGCGACCTCGGGCGGTTTCCGCGTTACCTTGCCTTTGCGCTCATGGGCGGGGCGGCGATCTGGGCGCCGATCACGGGCTACCTGCGGACCGCGCCGCTCACCTTCAAGTCCACGGCTTCACTGATCCTGCCCGGCTCGGGCGCCTCGGCTTCGATGAATCTCAACGGGATCGGGCAGGCCTCGTCCTATGCCAACTCCGCCTTCGCCAGCAACGCGGTGAGCCCGACCGAGACCTACAAGCGCCTGATCGGGGCCGACCGGATCGTGGATGCCGCCGCGGGCGCGATGGGGATGACGCGGCGCGAATTCGGCGCGCCGCGGATCAACCTCGTTGACCAGACCAGCCTGATCCACGTGGAGATGGCCGGCGGCAGCCCGGAGACGGCGCAGGCGCGGGGCGATGCGCTGATCGCGGCCTTCTTTGCCGAGATCGACGCGCTCCGGGCCGACGAAATGGCCACGCGCGAGGACAGCGGTTTGGCTGCGATTTCCGAGTATCGGAGCTCGGTGGCCGCCACCCGTGAGGACATCGCCGCGCTGCAGGGCGAAACCGGTCTGATCTCGGCCGACCAGTATGATGCGATGGTGGAAGAGACCCGCCAGCTGCAGAGCCGGGTGCGCGACGTGGAGGCCACGCTGAGCGAGAAGACCCAGAGCGTCGCCGCGCTGGAGGCCACGCTGGGCGTGCCCGCGCGGGCCGCCGCCGCAACGTTGAAGCTCTACGCCGATGCCGAATTTGCCGCGCTCACCGAAGAGGCCGCCACCCACGCCGCGGCGCTGGCAGAGGCACGTTCGGCCTATGGCGAGGGGCACCCGAAGGTGCAGGTGGCCCGTGGGGCGCAGGCCTCGGCGCAGGCCGCCACCCTGGCCCGCGCCGCCGAGGTGACCGGCCTCGATCCCGCCGCGCTTTCTGCGCTCGACCTCGCCCCCGATGGCGCCCGGGCCGAGCTGCTGGCGCAACTGGTGCGGATGGAGGCGGAGCGTGCGGGCGTGGCCCGGCAACACGAGACGCTCTCGGCCCGGCTCGACGCCGAACTGGCCGAGCAGAAGCGGCTGGCCGCCCCCGCTGCCCGGTTGCAGGACCTGCAGCGCGACTTCACCGTGGCCGAGGCGGTCTTTGCCAGCGCCATCGCCAAGACCCAGTCGACCAAGTCCGATGTCTATGCCTCCTACCCGCTGGTGCAGGTGCTGGAGAACCCGTCGCTGCCCGAGAAGCCCTCGTCGCCCAACCGCAAGCTGGCGCTGGCCGCGGGCGTGGCGGCGACGCTGATGATGCTCTTCGGCCTGTTGCTGGGCTGGATGCGCGGCGCCCTGATCGGCCGCCTGCTGTCCCGCCCGGAGCAAACCTCATGACAGGCTTCACCGGCCCCGAGCGGATGGTCTACAAGACGCTGATCTGGACCTGGCCGTTCTATGCGGTGGGTGCGCTCTATGTCGTGGGGCCGGTGCTGGCCTGGCTGCTGGGCGGGCTGGCGGCGCTGGCGCTCTACCTCGGGCCGGCGATGCGCGAAGACCTGCGCCCGACCGGCCCAGTGCCGCCGCTCGTCTGGGCGTGGTTCATCGGCATGGCGGTGATGCTCGTCGCCCTCTGGGCCGGGCACCTCGACTGGGGGCTGGGGCTGAAGCAGACGATCAAGAGCTCGATCGGCTGGGCCAAGGGCTGGGCGCTGCTGGCGCTGTTTCCGCTGGCCGGCGCGGTGTTGCAGATCCGCCGGGAGGTGTTGATCCGCGGGCAATGCGTGGTCGGGCTCTGGACGCTGGCGCTTGCGCCGGTGCTGCTGGCCGCGCCCTACATCGGCCTGCCCGAGCGGATTTTCACCTCGCCGCTCAAGGCCATCGGCGGGCCGGGGCCGGAGTACTTCAGCGTGTTCTTCTTCACTTGGGATCCGGCGAGTTGGACGCCGCGCTGGCAGTTCTATGCCCCATGGTCGCCCTTCGCGGCGCTGCTCGGGGTCATCATGGTGCTCTTCGCACTCGAAGAAAAAGACCGGCGCTGGATGGCGGCGGGCGTGGCAGCGGGGGTGCTGATGATCTTGGCCTCCAAGTCGCGCATGGGGCTGGTGGGGCTGGTGGCCTGCACGGTCGCCCCGCGGATGTTGCCGCTCATTCTGCGCGGCTGGGCCTGGCAGGTAACGGCGGCGCTGACCGCCTCGCTTGCGGTGGTGGGCACGACGCTGGCGACGATGGCGGGTGATGCGGTCTCGGCCTTCAAGGGCGCGCGGGCTGACAGCACGCGGGTGCGCGCGACCCTCCAGCGGATTGCCCGAGAACGCTGGGAGAACGAGGCGCTCTGGTTCGGCCACGGCACGGTGCATCCCGGCTCGCACGCGGTGGAATACATGCCGATCGGCAGCCACCACACGTGGTTCGGGCTGCTCTTCGTAAAGGGGCTGGTGGGGTTCTTCGCGCTGCTGGTGCCGCTCGCATGGCACGTGGGGTTCGCCCTCATCGACGCGGCGCGCCACCCGCGCGGGAGGCTGCCGCTGGGTATCCTGATGACGATGGTGCTGCTCTCGTTCGGCGAGAACATCGAAATCGAAGCCTACATGCTCTGGCCCGGCCTCGTGCTGCTCGGTGTGCACCTGCGCGAAGTTGCCCAGGCTCGCACGGCTTGAGTCTGAACCGCGTTCATTTCTGCAGCACGCGCGGCGCCCCGGACCAACGATGGGGTAAGCCTAAGGCCGGCCGATGGGCTGGAGGTCGCTGAAGGCCTTGCCGGTGGCTTGCTCGTATTCCGCCTCGTCCCAGAAGCCGATCAGGATGCCGGTTTCGGCGGCTTTCTTCTGACGGGCAAGCACCTCGGGGGTGGCGGTGATGCGGGTGTGGTGGCGGGTGGCCCAATCGAGCAGGGCGGCTTCCATCCGGGTGCGGACGGCGGCGTGCTCTGCGGCCTCGGACGCGCCGAGATCGGTGAGCTCCTGCGGGTCGGTCTCGAGATCGAAGAGCACGGGGCGGAAGCCCTCGCAGCGGATGTACTTCCACCGGCCATCGAAGATCATGGTGGTGTGGGCGTGTTCCTGCGGCTGGTCGAGGGTGCGGGCCATGTCGGACCAGTGGTAATCATGCTCCGAGATCGCGTAGCGGCGAGAGAAGCCCTCGGTGCCGTGGAGCAAGGGGGTGAGGTCGCGGCCCTCGATCACATGTGGCTTTGGCTTGCAGCCGAGCGCGTTCATGAAGGTGGGGGCGAGATCGATCATCTCGATCAGTTCATCAGAGACGATGCCGCGCGACGCCTCGGCCTCGGGGCGAGGGTCGGCGATGATAAGCGGCACCTTCACTGCCATCTCGTGGTAGAAATCCTTGTCGCCCATCCAGTGGTCGCCCATGTAATCGCCGTGATCGGAGGTGACGGCGATGATGGTGTTCTCGCTCAGGCCGGTCTCATCCATCCATGCAAAGAGCCGCCCGAGGTTGTCGTCGAGCTGCTTGATGAGGCCCATGTAGGCGGGGATCACCGTTTCGCGGACGTGATCGCGCGAGAAGCTCTTGCAGACCCGCGCCGCGTGGTAGGCGGCGACCAGCGGGTGGTCGGTGGCCTTTTCTGCCTCCGAGCGCACCGGTGGGACGATGTGACTCTCGTCATACATGTCGTGGTAGGGCGCGGGCACGATGTAGGGCCAATGCGGCTTGATGTAGCTGAGGTGGCACATCCACGGGCGTCCATCGGCCTCTGCCTCTTGCATGAAGGCAATCGCGCGGTCGGTCATATAGGCGGTTTCGGAATGCTCCTCGGGCACGTTGGCGGCGAGGCGGGAGTTCTTAAGCAACCACGCCGAGAGCAACTCGCCATCTTCGTCGAGGCCGGAGTTGGCGAAGTCTTCCCAAGGGTTCTCGGAGGAGTAGCCGTGTGCGACAAGGTAGTCGTCATAGGCGGACCAGTTCTGGCGCGGGCTGTCGGGGTGCAGCCCGTCATCTCGCTCGAAGGGCTCGAAGCCGCATTCTCCCCGGCGTACGCCGATCTCGCTCTTCGGGTCGATCCCGAGCCATGCCATGCCCTCGGCGTCGGCGGTCATATGGGTCTTGCCGACCAGAACCGCCCGCGCCCCGGCCTCGCGCAGGTGGTCGCCCAGTGTCGGCTCTCCGATGCGGAGCGGCATGCCGTTCCATGTGGAGCCGTGCGAGCGCACATAGCGCCCGGTGTAGGCCGACATCCGCGAGGGTCCGCAGACCGGGGATTGCACATAGGCATTTGTGAAGCGCACGCCGCGCGCCGCCAGCGCGTCGATATGAGGGGTGTGCAGGTGCGGGTGGCCGTAGCAGCTGAGGTAATCGAACCGGAGCTGGTCGGCCATGATCCAGAGGACGTTGGGGCGTTTGGTCATTGATGCGTCTCTCTCTCCAGCAGCTGGTCCGCCGGGGTATGCAGGAAATCTTCGAGCTTGGTCAGCAGGGTGATGAAGGCGCGGATCTCGTCTTCGGTCATGCTTTCGCGCAGCGCGGCGCGGCGGCGGGCCATGACGGGGGCGGCGACCTCATAGGCGGCGCGGCCCTTGCCCGTGACCTCGACCACGGTTTGCCGCTTGTCGGCCTCGTCGCGGGTCATGGTGACGAAACCCTTGTCGCGCATGTCGGGGAGGGCGCGGCTGAGCAGGGAGTGATCGGCGCGCTGGATCGCGGCAAGATCGCGGATCGTCATCGGCCCGGCCTCGCACAGATCCCAGAGCGTGCGCCACTCGACGATCGAGATGC